>DGIA01000010.1:0-64315 GCA_002392965.1 Bacteroidales bacterium UBA3834
GTCAACTTTTTTCAGCGCAAGACAAGGTGAAATATATAGAGGATGCATATAACGAGAAGGTAACGAGGTGGTAATGAGTATATAACGAGGAGGTAACGAGAAGGTAACGAGAAGGTGGCGAGAAGGTGGCGCGGAGGCCGGTCGAGGGATGGAAGAGGGGTGGCGCTAGGCACTGAAAACCAACGGATAGGGAATGAAAATGCCATGATGTGGAAAAATGGACTTGCAAAAACGGGAAAAAGTGTGTATATTTGCAGCATTGAACCGTTCGCCGACGAGCGGTGCAAGTGGCTGGAAGATAACAATAAAAACATAAACAGATATGGCAAAGATTGACAAATTGCTCCCGAAGCAGGGCTACGATTGGAAATTCAGCACAGTGGGCGGTGTGGCCCGCGTGAACATTGAGACGGGCGACGACATCGCCCACCTCGACGAGCTCGACCAGAAGCTGTGGACGGTGCTCAGCTGTCCGGTGAAGGGCCTGGAGTTCGACGCCAAGACGCTGGCGTTGATGGATACCGACGGCGACGGCAAGATCAGGGTTCACGAGGTGGTGGCCGCCTCGCAGTGGCTTAAGAAGGTGCTGGTGAATATGGATTACCTGCTTGACGGCAACGACTGGATCGACTTCCTGTCCATCAGCGACTGCACCGACGAGGGCAAGCAGGTGGTGGAGGCCGCCAGGATGATCCTGGGCAAGCTGGGATTGGAGAAGGAGGAGATTTCGCTGCAGGATGTGAACGACTACATGGCCGTCTATGAGGAGAAGTGCAAGGCCGACTACACGGCCGCCGAGTCGGATCCCTACGAGCCGCCCTACGGCGATGCCAGCGACGCCGCCGAAGCGGCGGTGAACGCCGTGCGCCAGAAGGTGGCCGACTGGTTCATGCGCTGCCGCCTGGTGCAGTTCGACGAGGAGGCTTCGCCGGTGCTCGACGTGCAGGTGGAGAAGATTGCCGCCATCAGCGGCAACAACCTGGGCGACAGCATGGCCGAGATCGCCGGCTATCCGCTGGCCCGTCCCTCGAAGGAGGCGCTGCTGCCGCTGCTGCAGGGCATCAACCCCGCCTGGCAGGGAGCCATGAAGGATGTGGCGGCGATAGCCGATTTTGCAGGGAAAGAGTCGATTACGGAGGAGGAGTGGAACGCTGTGGTGGCCAAGGTGGATGCCTATACGGCATGGAAGGCCGCGGGCGAGACGGCCATGAACGAGGCCATCGCCGCCCAGGTGGCCGAGCACGCCGCCGCCATCGCGCCGGTGGAGCGCCTGCTGCGCTACTGCCGCGACTACTTCACGCTGCTGCACAACTATGTGGTGTTTAAGGATTTCTATAGCCGCGACGAGCGCCGTCTGGCCATGTTCCAGGCCGGCAAGCTCTATATCGACCAGCGCTGCTGCGACCTCTGCGTCAAGGTGAGCGACATGGGCAAGAGCACCGCCTCGGCGGGCAAGAGCGGCATGTACCTGATCTACTGCCACTGCACCTCGAAGGGCGGCGCCCAGATGGACATCGTGGCGGCGTTGACCGACGGCGAGATCGGCGGGTTGCACGAGGGCAAGAACGCCATCTTCTACGACCGCGAAGGTCAGGATTGGGACGCCACCATCACCAAGATCGTGGATAACCCCATCAGCGTGCGCCAGGCGTTCTGGAGCCCCTACCGCAAGTTCGGCAACTGGGTGACGGAAAAGATCACCAAGAGCGCCTCGGAGAAGGAGAGCAAGCAGTTTGACGAGATGACATCGAAGGCCGACACGGCCAGCACGAACCTCACCGCCAAGCCCGAGGGGGCTGCCGCCGAGAAGAAGCCCGTCGCGCCGTTCGACATTGCCAAGTTCGCCGGTATCTTCGCCGCCATCGGCCTGGCCTTCGGCGCCATCGGCGGCGCGCTGGCCGCGCTGGGCGGATTCGTGACCGCCAAGTGGTACAATGTCATCCTGCTGGTGGCCGCCGTCGTGATTCTCATCAGCGGCCCCTCGATGCTGCTGGCGTGGCTCAAGCTGCGCAAGCGCAACCTCGGCCCGGTGCTGAATGCCAACGGCTGGGCCATCAACAGCAATGTGAAGGTGAACACCACCTTCGGCAAGACCTTGACCTCGATGGCCAAATATCCGAAGATGGTGGTGAACGACCCGCTTGCGGACAAGAAGATGGCCTGGTGGAAGAAATGCCTCATCTGGCTGGCCGTGCTGGCGGTAGCCTTCCTGCTGGTCTTCCGTCTGACGCAGCACCGCTGGGTGTGGCAGCCCAAGCCTGTCGAGGAGCCTGTGGCCGAGGTGGTCGAAGAGGCGGCCGCGCCTGTCGAGGAGGCGGTTGCCGTGGAGGAGGCCGCTCCCGCGGAGGCTCCCGCAGAGGCTCCTGCCGAATGAAACGCTTACCGCTGATACTGTTTTTGATGGCATTGTCGGCAAATGCACAGGACCAGGCGGCGGTATTCACCGCCGCCTGGTGGAATGTGGAGAACCTGTTCGACCTGCGCGACGACCCCAAGACCCACGACGACGAGTTCACCCCCCGGGGCGAGATGCACTGGACGCGCCGCAAGCTCGACGCCAAGGTGCAGGGGATATACAAGACCCTGACGATGATGGACCTGCCCGATGTGGTGGGGTTGGGCGAGGTGGAGAACAACTTCGTGCTGCGGGAGCTCTGCCAGGGGACCCCGCTGGCGCAGGTGCCCTACCGCTATGTGCACTATGACTCGCCCGACCGGCGAGGCATCGACGTGGCGCTCATCTACCGCACCGACCGTTTCCGTGTGACGGCCAGCCGAGCCGTGAGTGTGAGCGACAGCAGCGAAGGATTCTTCACCCGCGACCTGCTGATAGTGGAAGGTGTCACGGCGGAGGGCGACAGCGTGTGCCTGCTGCTCAACCACTGGCCGTCGAAGAGGGGTGGGGAGGAGGCCGACGTGCATCGGCTGGAGATTGCCCGCACCGTGCGTCGGCTGATGCTCGACCTGCGGGCGTCGCATCCCGAAGCCGCCGTCGTCGCCATGGGCGACATGAACAGTACGGCCGACGAGCCCGCCATAGCCGAGGGCATGGATATGGGCGGCGACACGGTGAGCCCCGAGGGCATACGGCTGCTGACGCAGCGGCTGCCGTCCGACTGGGGCAGCCATAAATACCAGGGACAGTGGCGCTATATCGACCATGTGTTCCTGTTGGCCGGCGAAGGCTGGGAGGTGAAGAAACTGAAGCTTTTCAAGTTCGACCACCTGCTCACCGAGGAGAAAGGGCATCCGGGAGTGCGCCCGCGGCGCACCTACCTGGGACCCCGCTACGAAGGCGGCCTCAGCGACCACCTGCCGCTCCTTCTCAGGCTCTGTCGCCGGTAGGTTTTATCTATGCTACAGATAACGCCAGGATTTTTATTTTTGTCTGACTCCGCGGAAGTCGATTTTTTTTGGTATTTTTGCACCGTTTAATCATCATACTAAAGGACAATATGAAACAAACTCTTATCCTCTGTCTGAGTGCGATATTGCTGCTCTGGTCGTGTGGAAGGAAGGTTAATTCTTCGTCGGGCTGGAGCGATTCGATACCGGTGGAAACCCTTGTGGCCGGCGACGGCAGCACGCCCAGCGAACGCAATTATGTGGGCGACATCGGGTCGGAACGTGATGTGGATCTCTCGTTCGTGCTGGGCGGCACGCTTACCAAGGTGGCCGTGAAGAACGGAGACCGCGTGACCAAAGGCCAGTTGCTGGCCGAGGTGGATGCGACATCGGCCAACAGCTTGCATGCCACCGCGGTGGCAACGCTGCGCCAAGCCGAGGACGCCTATCGCCGTCTGGAGGCGGTGCACAAGGAGGGCGGCCTGAGCGAGGTGAAGTGGGTGGAGATGGAGACCAACCTGGAGAAGGCGCGCCAAGCCGAGGTGAGCGCCCGCAAGCACAAGGAGGAATGCGTCCTCCGTGCGCCGTTCAGCGGCGTGGTGGTGTGCGGCAGCCGCACCGTGGGGCAGGAGTTGAAGCCCGGCGAGACCTTCTGCCGCGTGCTCGACATGAATCGTCTGCGGGTGAGTTTCTCGGTTCCCGAACAGGAGATCACCTTGATAAAGGTAGGCTCTGTCGCCGATGCCATAGTGCCGGCGCTGGGCGACACCCCGCTGACGCTGCGGGTGAGCGACAAGAGTTTCAGCGCCAACCCCCTGGGACACACCTACAAAGTGCATGCCGCCATCACGTCGGGCGTGATGGACCGTCTGTTGCCCGATATGGTGGCCAAGGTGCATGTGAAGTTGAGTGCCATGGGCGGCATTGTGGTGCCCAGCGACTGTGTGCAGACGATGCCCGAGGGAACCGTGGTATGGGTGGTGGAAAACGGCCGTGCGCAGCACCGTTGCATCACGGCGGGCGATTTCATCCGCAACGGCGTGGTGGTGAAGGAGGGTCTTGCCGCGGGCGACACGGTGGTGGTTGCCGGTCAGCAAAAGCTTTATACCGGAGCCAAGGTTAAAGTAAGCGACTGAAGACGATGGCACGGTATTCCAACATGATTCAAAGGACCATGCGGAGTTTCCCGATTCTCGCATTTGTGGTCCTCATAGTTATTGGCATAGGCATCTATGCGTTGCCCCATCTGAACAAGAACGAGTTTCCCAGCGTCAAGATCAAGCAGGGGGTGGTGGCTGTGGTCTATCCGGGAGCCACGGCCGAGGAGATCGAGGAGCAGGTGGCCGGCAAGGTCGAGGAATATTTATTCACCTTTACCGACGTTGACAAGAATAACACATATTCGTACAGCCAGAACGGCATGCTGTATGTCTTTGTCACGCTGGTGCATTCGGACGAGGACCCCAAGGTCACGTGGTCGCGCATCCGAGAGGGTCTTTCGCTGTTCCGGCTGACGGACCTGCCCCAAGGGGTGGCGGCGACGGCGGTCATCGACGACTTCGGCAACGCCTCGTCGCTGCTGTTGGCCATCGAGAGCGGCGAGCGCTCGCCGCGTGAGCTGGAGGCCGCCGCCAAGCAGCTCGCGGCGCGGTTGCGCAATATCAAGGAGATGGGCCGTATCAGCATTGTGGGAGACCAGAAAGAGGAGATAGCGATACACATGGACCCCATGAAGCTGACGCAGTATGCCATATCGCCGTCGGTGGTGTCGTCGGAGCTGGCGGCGCACGGTTTCCGCACCATTTCGGGTAAGCTGAGCAACAGCGAGGGCAGTGCGCTGGTGCATGTCACCATTCCTTACGGGAATATTTACGACTTGAGCGAGCTGGTCGTCTTCGCCGATCCTGCGACCGGCCAGACGCTGCGCCTGCGCGACGTGGCTACGATAGAACCGCGCTACCAGGAGTCGAAACCGTGCATCCAATACAGCGACGCCAACGTGAAGAATAACCGCTGCGTCATGCTTTCGATCGAGATGCGTCCAGGCAATAACGTGGTGGATTTCGGAGAGAAGGTGGAGAAGATCATCAAGGAACAAGAGGCGACCTTCACGCCCGATATCCATATCCACCGCATTACGGATCAGCCGCGGGTGGTGGATAAGTCGGTGCGGTCGTTCCTGAAGGATCTCGTCGAGGCTATCCTTATCGTCATCTTCGTGATGTTGATGCTCTTCCCGCTGCGTACCGCCTTGATCAGCTCCACGTCGGTGCCCATCTGCATCGCAGCTACGTTGGGTATCATGTATTTCATCGGATTCGAGTTGAACACGGTGACCTTGGCGGCACTCATCGCGGTGCTGGGCATGATTGTCGATGACTCGGTGGTGGTCATCGACGGCTACTCCGACCTCTTGCGGGCGGGCCATTCACGATGGTACTCGGCTGTGATTTCGACCAGCAAGCTGGCCAACTCGATGCTTTTCGCCACGGCCTCCATCGCCATGATGTTCTTCCCCGCATTGGCCATTTTCAAAGAGAACATCCTGGGAGACGTCGTGGAACTCTTCCCGTGGACTATTCTCATTGCCTTGGCCTGCAGCTTCCTATATGCCATACAAGTCATTCCGTTCCTTTCTGCGCGTTTCATCAAGCGCACAGCGGAAGGGAAGGAGACCGCCCTTGACCGGGTGCAGAGTGCTTTCTTCGGGTGGATGCAGCGGAGATACGAGAAGCTTCTTTCCTTCTGTTTCCGGCACAAAAAGCTCACAATGGCCACTGGCGGTGTATTGACGTTGATAGGAGCATTCCTGTTCACCCAGATCAACATACAGATACTGCCGAAGGCCGAGCGCGACAGTTTTGCCGTGGAGATCCACATGGTGGCCAGCGCATCGATAGATAAGACCGAGCAGGTGGCCGACTCGCTGTCGGCCCTGCTGTTGAAAGACAAGCGGGTGAAGAGCGTCACCTCGTTTGTCGGCATGTCGTCGCCCCGTTTCCACATGACCTATGCCCCGCAGCTGGCTTCCGACCACTACGCCCAGTTTATTGTCAACACCACTGGCGACAATGCCACCAAGGAACTGATAGCGGAATATGCCCAGCGCTATGAGAACATTTTCCCGCAGGCGCAGATCCGTTTCAAGCAGATGGACTACCAGTCGGTGCTGGCTCCGGTGGAATTCTATCTGAAAGGCGACAACTATGGAGACATCGCCATCGTGAGGGATTCGCTGCTGCGGCTGATGAAACAGAATCCCAAATTCTTCTATGTCCATTCCGATTACGACGAGACCGAGGAGATGGTCGATGTGGTGCTGAAGACCGATGTCGCCAACCGGTTGGGTATCACGCAATCGACCCTTTCCATCTATCTGGGCAGCGCCCTTTCGGGTACCAGGCTCTCCTCCCTCTGGGAGGGTGACTACAATATCCCCATTGCCATCTATTCGGAAGGCAAGCAGGATATCGACTACGGCTCATTGGGCGACTTGCTGGTGCCTTGTGCACAACCCGGAGTGTGGGTGCCGTTGCGTCAGGTGGCCGATATACAGCCACGGTTCCATCACAGCAACATGCCCCACCGCAACGGCGTGCGCTGCGTCACGGTGTCGGCCGATGTGATGTCCGGGGCAGGGCAGATTCTCGAGTACAATAAAATCAAGCGGGAACTCGACAAGATGGATTTGCCGGACGGTGTCACGGTCGAGCCTGGCGGTACCTTCGCATTCTCGTCCAGACTGTTGCCCAGCTTGCTCATGGCCATTGTCGCCGCCATTGTAGTCATGTTTGTGGTGCTGCTCATCCACTATGGCAAGTTGGGGATTTCGCTGTTGGCCATCTCGATGGCGGTGCTCTGTGTTTTCGGGGCCAATTTCGGGTTGTGGTTTTTCGGTCTCGACTTCTCCATATCGGCAGTATTGGGACTCATCTCATTGGTAGGCATCATTGTGCGCAACGCCATCATCATGTACGACTATGTGGCGGAACTGCGCAACAAGGAGCTGATGTCGGTCTCCGACGCCGCCTACCATGCAGGTCTGCGTCGCATGAGGCCAATCTTCCTTACTTCCGCCACCACCGCCATCGGCGTGGTGCCGATGATATTGGCCGGCACCATGCTCTGGATGCCTATGGGTGTGGTGATCTGTTTCGGCACGCTCTTCACGCTTCCGCTTGTCATCACCATCCTGCCCGTGGCCTACTGCTTGGCCTTTGAGAACAAGAAACGTCAGAACATCCGTCCCTTGAAAATAGAAAGGAGATAAACGTCACAATGAGAATCAGGATAAATAACAGAATATTTGTGTTCATCGGGTTTGTCTTGTTTGTCGGACACCTTCCGGCCCAGACACTCACACTCGACAGCTGCATCGCCCTTGCACGACGAAACAATGTGGAGATACGCACATCGCAGCTGGATATCGAGAATGCCCGACAAGTGAAGCAGGCGGTATTCACCAAGTATTTCCCACAGGTGAATCTTGCAGGTGTGGGTTATTATGCGGCCAATCCGCTTGTCCGCTTCGGCATGGATGATATCCAGTCGAACGATATGCGCGAGTTGTTGTCGGCCATCTACGATCTGGTGACGGAAATGGGAAGTGATGTGAAGAAAGAGCTTTCGTTGATGAAGAAAGGCGTAAGCGGATCAGTCGTGGCAGTGCAGCCGATTTATGCCGGCGGGCGTATCGTCACCGGCAACAAACTGGCCAATCTTGGTGTCGAAGCCGCCGAGTTGCAGGCCGAGATAAAGGAACGTGACATCATCGAGAATATCGAATCGACATACTATCTCGTCACGGGACTGCAGCAGAAGGTGGCTACGGTAACTGCCGCGCTGGATCTGATCGACTCGCTCGACCGTACAGTGCAGTTGGCCCTCGACAATGGGCTTGTCACCCGTTCCGACGCATTGCAGCTGCAGCTGAAGCGCAACGAGATGCTGGCCAACCAGCAGCAGCTTGCCAGCGGCATACGTCTTTCCAAGCAGCTGCTTTGCTGCCAGATAGGTGTCGAATATGGCGATTCTCTCGTTTTCATGGAGGAGCCCGTGGGTTCTGTCGCCACGATGGAAACCTTGGCATCCACTTCGGCCCGCCCCGAGAGCCGTCTTCTGGAACTCAGCGTCGAGGCCGAACGGTTGCAGAAACGGCTTACCCTTGGCGAGACCTTGCCACAGCTTGCCCTTATCGGCACAGGGTTCTACGGCAATATCATCAAGACCGACCCTTCGGCCAATGCGGTGGCAGTCCTCTCCCTCTCGTTACCATTGAGTGGCTGGTGGGAGACGTCACACAAGCTAAAACAGCACAATATCCGGATAGAGGAGGCGCGTATGAAGCAAGCGCATTTGAGCCAAATGATGTCGCTCGAGGAAGAAAAAGCCTACAGTGACATGCTCGACGCTGCCATGCTGATGAAGTCCGACTCGGCTGCTTTGGAGATAGCGAAGGAAAACTACCGCCTCTCGACGCTCAACTACCAAGCCGGAGTGGTCACCCTTTCCGACGTTTTACAAGCCCACACCCTGCTGCTGCAGGCGCAGAATGCCATTACCGACCGTCACACCACCTATGTGGTAGCCCGTCGTCGTCTGATGGACTTGAAGAAAACCGATTGACAAATGCAATACCGAAAGATAAACCAAGAAAAAAAGAGAAGAACATGAAAAGAATCATTTTCCTTCTGATAGCGATACTCTTTGCTATCCCGGTTATGGCCCAGAACCCTCTCAACGACAATGCCGACAATATTGTGGGTACCTATTCTGGAAAACAGGGGGATGACCGTTTCAAGGTGAAGATTGTCAAACTCTCCGACGGCACATACCGTGGTCAGGTATTCTGGATGGAACGTGACAAAGACGCCCAAGGCAAAAAGATCCTTGACACCAAGAATCCCGATAAAAGCTTGCGCACCAAGCCCGCCGACCAGGTGGTGCTTTTTTCGGGCCTCAAGTACGATGCCAAGAAGCGCTGCTGGAACGACACCAAGATATACGACCCGCAACGCGGATTGAAAGCGCACATGTCTGCCGAGTTTATCGCCGACGGTCGGCTGCGCATCAAAGGGTCTTTGCTTGGCATCAGCGAGAATGTGTTTTGGAGCAGGGTGGAAAAATAGGGGAGCCCTATGTGAAATATTTTTACTATTTTTGTGCCTTGCAAAATAAAGGATAATATCATTAAACTATGTATAGAACAAATACTTGCGGTGAGCTTAGACTTGCCAATGCGGGACAGACCGTGACCCTTGCCGGCTGGGTGCAACGTTCGCGCGACCTTGGTGGTATGACTTTTATCGACTTGCGTGACCGTTACGGTATCACGCAGTTGGCTTTCAATATGGAAACCAATGCCCCTCTCTGTGAGCAGGCTCGCAAGCTGGGAAGGGAATATGTCATCCAGGTGACAGGAAAAGTTATCGAGCGGAGTTCGAAGAATGCCAAAATCCCTACTGGAGAGATTGAGATTGAGGTGAATGCACTGAATGTGCTCAACGAAGCCAAGGTGCCGCCCTTCACCATTGAGGACCAGAGCGACGGCGGCGACGATATCCGTATGAAGTACCGTTACCTCGACATCCGCCGCAATCCCGTAAAGAACAACCTCGTGATGCGCCACAAGATGGCCATGCTCGTGAGAAACTACCTCAGCGACCGCGATTTCCTGGAGATCGAGACCCCCATGCTCATCAAGAGCACTCCCGAGGGTGCCCGCGACTTCGTGGTGCCCAGCCGCATGAATCCCGGCGAGTTCTACGCCCTGCCGCAGAGCCCCCAGCAGTACAAGCAGCTGCTCATGGTGGCCGGCATGGACCGCTACTTCCAGATTGTGCGCTGCTTCCGCGACGAGGACCTGCGCGCCGACCGCCAGCCCGAGTTCACGCAGATCGACTGCGAGATGAGCTTCGTGGAGCAGGAAGACGTACTCAACATGTTCGAAGGCCTGGCCAAGCATCTCTTCAAGGAGATGAAAGGCATCGAGTTCGACCGCTTCCCCCGCATGACATGGCACGACGCCATGCGTCTCTACGGCAGCGACAAGCCGGATATCCGCTTCGGCATGGAATTCAAGGAGGTGACCGATGTAGTCAAAGGCCACGGCTTCGGCCTCTTCGACGGTGCCGAGCTGGTGGTGGGTATCGTGGCCGAAGGCTGTGCAGAATACACCCGCAAGCAACTCGACGCGCTGACCGACTTCGTCAAGCGTCCGCAGGTGGGTGCCGGTGGCATGGTCTATATCAAATACAACGCCGACGGCAGTTTCAAGAGCTCGGTCGATAAGTTCTACGATGCCGAGGCGCTGAAGGCCATCGCCGACAAGATGGGAGCCAAGCCCGGCGACTTGATGCTGCTGCTCTGCGGCCCCGCCATGAAGACGCGCACACAGCTCTGCGCCCTGCGCCTCGAGATGGGACAGCAGCTCGGCTTGCGCGACCCGCAGAAGTTTGCCCCTCTCTGGGTCATCGACTTCCCGCTGTTGGAGTGGGACGAGGAAACACAGCGCTTCTACGCCATGCATCATCCCTTCACGGCTCCCAAGCCTGAGGACGAGGCTCTGCTGGATGACCCGTCGAAGTGGGGTGACATACGCGCCAATGCATACGACATCGTGATGAACGGCACCGAGGTGGGTGGCGGCAGCATCCGTATCCACGACCGCACCCTTCAGAACAAAATGTTCCACACCCTCGGCTTCACCGACGAGAGCGCCTACGCCCAGTTTGGCTTCCTGATGGATGCCTTCACCTACGGTGCACCGCCTCACGCAGGTCTGGCCTTCGGCTTCGACCGTCTGTGCTCCATCTTCGCCGGCGCCGATAGCATCCGCGACTTCATCGCCTTCCCGAAGAACAACTCGGGCCGTGACGTGATGAGCCAGTCGCCATCACCCATCAGCCAGGAGCAGCTCGACGAGCTCTGCATCAAGGTGGATGTGAAATGAAGGTAAAGGCTTTAATTAAATCAATGCGTCTCCGCACATTGCCCCTGTCGCTGGCAGGAGTGGTGTGCGGAGCCCTTTTGTCCATGTTCTTCCGGGCAGATGGCAATACCCTGGAGCTGCTTCTGGTAGCCCTTACGGCTTGTTCGCTGCAAATTCTCTCAAATCTCAGCAATGAGATGGGTGACTATCTGAGCGGAGTCGATAGCGAGAGCCGCGAAGGACCCAACTACGGTATGACCGCTGGCGGCCTTACGGTCAAGCAGATGTGGCACGCCATAAACGCGATGGTGGTGGCTTGCTGTGTCTTTGGCCTTGCAATGGTTCTCGTTTCCGGCAGCCCCTGGTGGGTGCTGCTGTTAGGTGCCGCTGCCATCTGGGCGGCCACGCACTACACCCTCGGCAAAAATCCATACGGCTATATTGGCCTCGGCGACCTGTTCGTCTTCATCTTCTTCGGTCTGGTGAGTGTTTTGGGCGGCTACTTTATACTGGCCCACACTATCGATTTTACACTTTGGCTGATGGCTCCTGCCGTAGGCATGGGCCTGCTCAGCGTGGCGGTGCTCAATGTGAACAACATCCGCGACATGGAGAGCGACAAGGGTGTCCGCAAGACCATCCCGCTTCGCATGGGTGAACGCAATGCAAAGCTGTATCAGACATTGTTGGTCGTTTTAGGTGTGGGTTGTTTCTATCTGGCACCTTTGCGTCCATACCTGATGTTCATTACGTTGCCCTTTTTTGTGTGGCACTTGGTGATTGTATGGCGTGGCAGCGGTCGAAAGCTTGATGCCGCTTTGCCATTGTTGGTTCTCTCTACGTTTGCGTTGGCCATTCTCTATAGTTTCAATGTGGCATACAGCCCTCTCAGATAACGACGCTATGGCCTACGACTTCGACACGATAGCGCGTGACTACGACCGCATGAACCACCTGATGACCCTTGGGCTCGACCGTTGCTGGCGCAGGCAAGCGGTGAAGGGCTTGCACGGACATGTGCTGGATGTAGCCTGCGGCACGGGCGACATGGTGCTGGAATTGACGAAGCGTGGCTGCACCGTTACTGGTGTGGACCTTAGTGAGGAGATGATGTCCATCGCCAAGACCAAAGCGCCTGCCACATATATATTGGGCGATGCCGAACACCTGCCATTCCCAGACGCGGCTTTCGTCGCCGTCACCTGCGCCTTCGGTGTGCGCAATTTTGTGCATCTGAAAAAGGGCCTCGGCGAGATGCTGCGTGTGCTCAAGCCGGGTGGACGCATGGTGATACTGGAACTGGCAACGCCCGACAGTGTAATCATCCGTCCGTTCTATGACTTTTATGCAAAACACACAATCCCTTTGCTTGGCAAGTGGCTCGCCGGCAACCGCACGGCTTACGCCTATTTGCCGGAAAGCATTGAGCGTTTTCCCAAAGGGGAAGACTTCATGCAGATCATAAAAGAACTCGGAGCCGCAGTCGTTCAGCATAAGCAGACCTTCGGTGTGTGCCGTATGTATCAAATCACCAAGCCGTAACCCCCCGATTGCCATGCTGTTCAATTCCATAGAGTTCCTGCTGTTTTTCCCCACGGTGACGCTGCTGTTCTATCTTCTGCCTCACCGCTTCCGCTGGATGCTCTTGTTGGCAGCGAGCTGCTTCTTCTACATGTGGTTCATCCCCAAGTATATCTTCATACTTCTCATCACCATCGTCATCGACTTCTCGGCCGGCATACTGATAGAACGGTGGGCCGATGCCCCTGCGAAAAAACGGACATGCCTCATCGTCAGCATTGTTTCCACCTGCCTGGTACTCTTTATCTTCAAGTACTTGAATTTCTGTAGTGCCAATCTGGTTGCCTTGGCGCAGCATTTCGGTTGGGCGCACCCCACCAAGGTGCTGAATATCATTCTCCCCATCGGCCTTTCCTTCCATACGTTCCAGAGTCTTAGCTATGTCATTGAGGTCTATCGCGGCCACCAGGCGGCAGAACGCCATTTCGGCTACTATTCGCTCTATGTGATGTTCTATCCCCAGTTGGTCACCGGCCCCATCGAACGCCCACAGAACCTGCTCCGTCAGCTCCACGAGGAGAAACACATGCAATATGAGAACATCGCCAATGGACTGCGGTTGATACTCTTTGGTATGTTTCTCAAAATGGTGGTGGCCGACAATCTGGGTGTTTATGTGGATCAAATCTACGAGCACCCCGAGCTTTACGGCCGTGGCGACCTCTTGCTGGGAATGGTTTTCTATTCTTTCCAGATCTATGGAGACTTCTTCGGCTATTCCACCATCGCCCTTGGCTGTGCCCTGACGATGGGCTTCACCATCACCGACAATTTCCGTACCCCCTACCTTTCCAGCAGTGTGCGTGAGTTTTGGCGCCGGTGGCATATTTCACTCTCGTCCTGGTTCCGCGACTATTTGTATATCCCCCTTGGTGGCAATCGCGTCCCCTTGCCGCGCTGGGTGCTCAACACTCTGATAGTGTTTACAGTGTGCGGTATCTGGCATGGCGCCAACTGGACTTTTATGCTGTGGGGATTTGCTTATGGATTGTTGCTTGTTGTCGAAAAGGGACTTCGGGGCATTCATCTCTTCGACCGTATCACAGGGAAGGTGGGACGTGCCGTGGTTCAGGTGCTCAATGTGGCCAAGACCTTTGTGGTCGTCACCCTTCTGTGGAGTGTTTTCCGTTCCCCGTCGTTCGGCGACTTGCACAACCTTTTCTCCGCGTTGATTGATAATCACGGCACCGAGCATCTTCAAGTGGGTGCGGTGGCTTGGGTGGCGTTGGCGCTGTTTGTCCTTTCCGACCTGCTGACCTGCCATAGCCGCTTCGATGCATGGTGCGGTCGTCGCCCTGCGGTTGTCCGTTGGGCGATTTATGCAGTCTTGGTTTTTGCCGTCATCGCCCAGTCGTCGGTGCAGAACTATCCATTCATCTATTTCCAGTTTTGAGCATGAAAAAGTCATTGATAAAAATATTGTCCAAGGTGCTGCTCCTCGCGGCAGTGCTCTTTGTGCTGGAGATGATCTATCGCTTGACGCTCTATCCTCGTGACATCGAAGAGCAATGCGGCCTGATGGAGCTCTCTCTCAAACCCTTGCAGGAGGATGCCGACATGATTTATCTCGGCGAGTCGTCCAACCACAACTGTAATGATGCCGACACCGACCGACGGTCCATCTGCCAGATGATTGACGATCAGTTGCCCGGACATCATGTGGCCGACCTGGCCCACAATGCCACCCATTCCGGTGTCTTTTACGACATCATGAACAATATCCCCGACTCCTGCCGGGTGCAGACGGCCATCATCACGGTCAATCTGCGCTCCTTCACCAGCGAATGGATATGGTCCAATCTCGAAACCCCCTTGCGCAAGCAGCAGGTGATGATGAAAAAGGCGCCGGCGTTATACAAACGGATGCTCTTGGCCTTCAAAGCCTATCCCCATTGGACGGAGGATGAACGTTGGGCGCTGGTGCGTCGTGGCCTCAAGCGTCAGACCTTTTCGATTCCTGGATTTCCTTATACCGATGCTGCCGAATGGGACCGTGAAATGTGGCATCAGGGTACCCAGAGCGGTCTCTCCGACGACAGTGCCGCTTTGGCCTGCCACTATATCAAGTGTTTTGCCTGCACCCTTGACGACAATAATCCCCGCATCCGTGACTTCGATCACATTGTGCGTCTCTGCCGTCGGCGCGGATGGACGCCGGTGTTCCACATCCTTCCCGACAACGAGGACCAGATGGACTCACTCGTCGGGCCGCAGTTGCTCACCCTGCTCCACAACAACGCCCGCTTCATTCAGCAGCGCTATGAGGCCATGGGTGTCATGGTGGTCAACAATCAAGGCATTGTGCGCGATTCGGCATTCAACGAGCGGCTCTATCCCACAGAGCACTATAACGAGAAAGGCCGCCGTGCTGTGGCTGATGCCATAGCGGCGGCCCTTTGTCGAGCCAATTAAAGACGGTTGCTTTTATTTGAGTCCGTCGATGATGGTGTCCAGATAAGTGACGAGATCACCCATCTGTTTGTCGTCCATTGCCTTCCCCTGCCATTGTTCCAAAAGACAGGCCTGGATGTTCTTGGCATCCTCTTCCAGGTGGATTCCCTTCTTGGTCAAGCTGACCAATGTGTGGCGTCCGTCGGCAATGCCGCGGGTGCGGATGATCAGCCCTTCCTTCTCCATGCGTTTCAGCAACGGCGTCAAGGTGTTGGTGTCAAGCATCAGTCGTCGGCACAATTCGCTGACCAATAGGTTGTTTTGTTCCCATAGCACCAGCAGTACCAAATACTGCGGATAGGTCAAGCCCAGGGGGGCAAGGAACGGATGGTAGGATTGTGTGACAAGCCTCGACGCTGTGTAGAGGCGGAAACACAACTGGTTCTTCAGTTTCAGCTGTTCGTACATTACAGTAATGATTCAATGTCTTTCTCGAAGTCCTTGGGCTCGGTGGTGGGGGCATAGCGCTTCACCACGGTGCCGTCGCGGCTGATGAGAAACTTGGTGAAATTCCATTTGATGTCGCTGTCTTTCTCCACGCTCTTGCTGATGGTCTTGAACAGCGCGGCCGATGCTTTGGCCTTCAAGCCATGGTACTCCTCGGTGGGAGCGGCCGATTTGAGGTAGGTGAAGATGGGGTGTTCTTCCTTGCCGTTGACATCGACTTTCTTCATAATCTGGAAGCTGACGCCGTAATTCAAACGGCAGAAGCCCTCGATCTCGCTGTCCGACCCCGGGTCTTGGTTGGCAAACTGGTTGCAAGGGAATCCGATGCACACCAGACCGCGGTCGCGGTACTTCTCGTTCAGCTTCTCCAATCCGTCAAACTGGGGGGTGAATCCGCATTTGCTGGCGGTGTTGATGATGAGCAGCACTTTGCCCTTGAAGTCGGCGAAGTCAATCTCTTTTCCGTTGCTTGCAACGGCTTTGTAATCATAAATGGTGGCCATTGTGTCTTGTTTTTGTGCCATGGCATGGCTCCCCGTTATGACGAGAGTCAATACTGTGGCGAATTTGTAAATACTTTTAAAAAAATGTTTTTTCATACTTATTTTTGTTGGTATGTCCCGGCCCTTTGGGAAACCATCCCTTCTCGACGCGGCAGTGCTGCTTGGACAGCTCGTGTATCGACCATAGGCTGCTGAATCCCACCACGCCCAGCACGATGGAAACGATGCCGTGCAGAAAGAGCGATCCGGCTATGCAACCCAAGCCCGCCAGCAGGAAGAGCCACCAGGACCCGACGCCCCAATGGTACTCCGCCTTGATGACCAAGGGATGGAATGTACCGATGGCGACAAATGCAGCCGCTCCGACGATGATGCCAGAAAAGTCGATTCCCATAAGGTAAGTATAGAGTAGGGGGCGATTCCGGTTACATCATCTTCATCAGCCAGTTCTGGTAGCCGATCTTCTCAATCTTGTCGAGCTGCTCCTCGCTCCAGTACTGATCCTCCTCCTCGTCGGCCAGATAGGCCTTGGTGATATCGTAGGTGGTGGGGTCGGCGGCCAGGGCGGGCATCATCTTGTACAGGCTCTCCACGCCCTCGCGCTGTATCCTGAGGTCGGCCTCGATGTAGGCTTTGGCATCCTCGATGAGCTTGCCCTGTTTGGTGATGTTCACCTCGGGGGTGCAGCCCAGGTCCATCATGCGGTTGGCATACTTCTCAACCCATTCCATCTCCTCGGTGTAGTGGTCGAGATACTTCTGGCCGAGCTTCTCGAAGCCCTGTGATTTGAAGAGCAATCCCTGCATCTTGTGCACAAAGGCACCCGTCGTGAGCTCGTTTACGATCATCTGCGAGATCTGTAATGTCGTCGTAAAATCCATGGTTATAAGTTTTTTAATGGCTATAAAATTATATCGTTCACGATGCAAATGTACAAAGATTTTATTATGTGGAAAATGAAAAATAGAAATTTAATAATTTTTAACAAACTGATAGGATTGCTGAAATATGGGTCTGGTTTTGGAGTTTTAGATGTATGTATCTGATTATTAGTATGTATATATGTGTTGCTCGATGTTTTGTGTCTATTTCATTGATAATCAATGCTGATTCCCTAGTCCCTCCGTAGTCCCTCCGTAGTCCCTCCGTAGTTGGTCCGTAGTTGCTCCGTTGTTTGCCGGAGGAACCTCGGAGGAGTGACGGTGGTGATACGGAGGGGGTGCTTTGTCGGTCGTGTGCGATGAAACAATCGTGATTTGAGCGGTAGGGAACATTTTCGTATCTTTGCACCGCAAAAAGCGAAACCACCATGCAGACAATCCCCATCACCGACTTGGCCGCCCCCGAACTGGCCCCTTACGCACGGCTGACCGAAGCCCAGCTGCTCAACCGACTCCATCCCGCCGAGGGCCTGTTCATCTGCGAGAGCCTGAAGGTGATACGTGTGGCGCTGGCACAGGGCATGAAGCCGGTGTCGTTCCTCTGCGAGGAGAAATTCCTGCCGCAGGTGCCGGAGTGCGGTGTGCCGGTTTATACAGCAGCGCGTGAGGTGCTGAAGGGACTGACGGGGTATGAGTTGAGCCGCGGCATGTTGTGCTGTATGCATCGTCCGGCGCTGCCGTCGGTTGCTGCAGTGCTGCACGGGGCACGACGTGTGGCGGTGATCGACAGTGTGGTCAACAGTGAGAATACGGGGGCTATCTTCCGTGCCGCCGCCTCGTTGGGTATGGACGCGGTGCTGCTGACACGCACCTGCTGCGATCCGTTGAACCGACGGGCATGCCGGGTGAGCATGGGCACGGTGTTCCAGCTGCCGTGGACTTTCCTGGATGCATATAATCAACTGAAAGAAAATGGATTCTCGACGATCGCCCTGGCACTGACCGACCGGTCGGTACCGATCGATGCTCCGGAATTGAAGGCCATCGACCGCATGGCCATCGTGATGGGGACCGAAGGGGAGGGATTGAGCGACCAGGTGCTGCGCATGGCCGACCATGTGGCGCGGATACCGATGCTTCGGGGCGTCGATTCGCTCAATGTCGCTGCTGCCGCTGCTGTGGCGTTCTGGGAATTAGGCAGGCCACTCTGAGGGCAAGGGTGAGGATGAGGGGCAGCAGGGCGGGGGAGAGGCCGCAGACGGCGACCCACACGGCCGCCACGGCAAAGCAGCCTTCCTGCAGCCACAGCGCCCAGCGCGGGCTGCGTTCCATCCGGATGGCTATCAGTATCAGCAGCGGGGAGGCCCAGAGGATGTTGAGGTTCCACTTGGTGCACCAATGGCTTGTCCCGAGCCACATGTACAGCAGGAACAGGCCGACGATTCCGGCCAGAATGAAAAGTATGCGGTCGGCCCAGCGAGGCCACAGGTGTTTCCATGTGAGCAGTGCCGCCGCCACGCAGAGCAGTGCGAATACCACTATCGGCGGGAAGCTGCGACGCAGAGGGGGGCGTGTGTCTTGCAGCAACTGGGTGTTGCCGGATACGAGGGGTTGCCCGTCGCGGGTGGCGTTGTCGTAGATGCCCATCATGACCATGGGGTAGAACATGGCCTCGCTGACCGTTCTGTCGAGGTCGGTGCAAAGGCCTAACAATAGATCGACTCCGAAGGTCCACCACTCCAGGCAGCCACCGGCAGCGGCTTCATGGACATGTTTCCTGTAGCTTTTTGTGTCATATTCGCCGGTGGTCATTTTCTGTTTCCCACAGGCCGCCTCCACCATGTCGCGCACACGGGTGGCGCAGTTGTCGCGGAAGAAGTCGTAGCGGTAGTAGCGGTTGTCGGGCATGTAGTTCCATTCCAGCATGATGAAGAGGTTGTTGACCTCCTGACGGGTGAGGTTGAGGGGCTGCTCCCACACGGCGCGCCGCTCGTAGTCGTAGGTGGCCATGAAAAGGTTCATGGGCGACCGGCTGAGGCAGTAGTCAAGTTGGCCTTGGGCAAATTTGAGGTAGAAATGAGGTGTGTCGAAGTCGAAGGTGCCGTAGTTATAGACGTGGTCGATGCCCTGCGAAGGGTCGCAGATGCGGATGGCGCTGTGGCCGAAAGCCAGGTAGAAGTCGTTGCCCGGGCCGCAGGTGATGACACTGGCCGTGGCGCTGTCGCTCAGCGGGAGCACCTGCGACGAAGCCGGTGCGGAGAAAGGTATGAGGAAAGTGAGCAGGCAAAGGAAGGAAAGCGGGGTGAGAGGGCAAGTGCGTACAAACGATGTTTGCCGTTTGGCTTGTATATCGGTATGCTGTATCATCGGCTGGTATTTTATTGGATTAATATTAAGACGATTGTCCCTTTCATCCTCTTTTCGTTTCTTGGGGAATCAGGCTCCGGTGCCTATCTGTTCGTCGGCCACCTCGGCGGGACGAACCTCGGATTCGCGCGGCTCCATGTGGAAGGGGGCGTTTTCTTTGCCTTGGTGGACAGTGACCTGCGGGAAGGGAATCTCGACTCCCGCGTTGTTGAAGGCGATGTAGATGTCTTCGCGAATGTGTTTCCACACTTCCCAGTAGTCCTCGACGGTGGTCCAGACCCATACGGAGATATCGACGGAGCTGTTGCCGAGGTCGCTGACAGCGATGACGGGCTCCTTGAAGTCCCACCTCACGAGCGGTTCGGCCTTCACCACCTCCCACAGCACTTCCTTGGCCTTGTGCAGGTCGGTGCCGTAGGCTACCGAGGCCACCACGTCGAGGCGTATCTGCGGCTCCTTGGTGTGGTTGATGAGGCTCTTGGTGGCCAGTTCGCTGTTGGGGATGATGATGGTGCGGCCGTTGAAGGGGCGCATGAAGGTGTGGAAGATGCGTATCTCCTTGATGTAGCCTTTGTACTGGCCGCATTCAATGTAGTCATCCACCTTGAAGGGTTTCATGAGCAGGATGATGACACCGCCGGCGAAGTTCTGCAGGGTGCCTTGCAGGGCCATGCCGATGGCCAGACCCATGGCGCCGAGGAGGGCGATGAAGGAGGTGGCCTTGATGCCGACAACATCCATCGCCATAATGATGATCATGGCTTTGAGCAGCACATCGACCAGTGAGCCGAGGAAGGTCTTGAGCGAAGGCTCGGCATTGCGCTTGTCGAGGGCTTTCACGATGACTTTTTTCAGCATCTTGGCCAGCTTCATGCCGAGCCAGAGAATGAGGATGGCGATGATGAGCTTGGGCATGAAGCCGATGGTGAGTTCGGTGATCTGACGCAGACCGTCCTTGATGAAGGTGTTCTCGCCTGTGACCACGGCCTTGAGGTCTTCGATGTTCATGTTCTTCAAGCTGTCGCTCAGGGCACGCGAGATGCTGTCCTGGGTCATCACGGTTTGGCCGAATTCGTCCTGGGGCGGTGGCGGAGTGCCGTCTTTTTGCGTGGCGGCAATAGCCATCAGGGAAGGTGTGTTGTCGTCTAAGAATAGCATGATGTTTTGTCTTTAAAAAAGAGACTGCTCCGCAGAGCAGTCTCTTTTGAATGGAATCATTGTCGGTTTATTTCTTGACAACCTTCTCGGTGCGGATGCCGTTGTCGGTGGTGACGCGGACCACATAGACACCGTTCACGAAGTTGGCCATGTTGATCTGACCGGCGGTCATGCTGGTGAGCACGCTGCGGCCGTTCACGTCGAACATCTCAACCATACGGATGCCTTCACCCTCGATGTTCAGCACATCGTAGGCAGGGTTGGGGTAGATGGCCACGTTGACAGTGTTGACGGCATCGATGCCGACGGGGTCTGCCACCTTGATGTCTTCAAGCATGAGCACATAGCCACCTTCGCAATCGTGGTGGCGGAAGGCCACTTTGAAGGTGCCGTTGACGCTGGAGGGAATGGCCACTTGGCGCTGTTGCGGCATGGTGTCGTTGGCGGTAAGGGTCTCGGCGAAGACCTGGGTGGTGTCGCCACCATTGATGATATAGACGCTGTAGTGGTCGGTAGGATAGGCAGAGGTGTAGGTGAAAGCCTTCCACTTGATGCTGTACGAACCGCTCTCAGGCATGGTCAAAGGCTCGGTGACAAGCCAGTTGTCCTGATGGAGATCCATCATGTACATGCCAAAAACGCTCTGAGCCGACATGGAGTAGGCGTAGGTGTTGCCTCCCATGGTAATGGTGTCCCAGCCTTCGCTGTCCCAGCAGGTGCCGAAGCCTTCGTCAAGGTTGACGATGTAGGGCAGTGCATGGGCGTCGCAGGAAATGATGTTGATGGTCAGTGGGGTGGCATCGGCGGAGCCCGTGCTGTTGCCGACAGTCAGGCCGATGGTGTGGTTGCCGGGAGTGTCAAAGGCATAGGTGAGGCTTTCCTCGGTGCCGGCGGCGGTGCCATCGACAGTCCAGGCGTAGGTCTCGGCCACAATGGCGTTGGCGGTGAACGTGTAGCTGTAGCCAACCTTGCCGGAGGTCGGGCCGTTGATGGTGGCGCTGGGGGCGGAGAGTTCATCGATGGTCAGGCTGTCGATATACAGATAGTAGGCATAGTTGCCATAGTAGTTGATGGCAATGTACTTGGTGCCTTCGGGCAGCACATAGCCGGCCTCGGTCCATTCGGTGGCCACGGTCGGGTTGTCGCCCAGCACGGTGGTGAAGGCATTAATGTCGGTGGTGGTGGTGGAAGCCAGCACGCGGAAAGCATCGGAGGCATCGTAGCCCATATACCAGAACTTAACCATGTAGTGGCCGGTGGCGGGCAGCGTAAGCTCGGGGCTGATGAGGTACTGGTTGTAGTCGTCGGCGCGGCTGTAGCTGCTGAGGGCGTAGGAGTAATTGCCCTGGAAGGCTTCCTCGTCGTTAAGGCCGATATGGCCGTCGTTGGCGGGGTCGATGCTGACGAACTGCCAGCAGGGATTCTCCGCCTCGAAGTTCTCGCTGTAGGGGAAACTGGTGATGGCATTGCACTCGACGGCGGTCACCATCAGGCTGTCATAGGCAGTGCCGGCGGCGTTGGTGGCACCGACTTTGACGGTGTAGCTGCCGGCAGCGGGGAAGGTGTAAACCAGTGTGTCGGTGGTGGAGCTCTGGAGGGTGCCGTTCACTTCCCAGCTGAGGGTGCTGACGTCGCTGTGGGCGACATAGGTGGCTGCATTGCCTGCTATGACGGTCACGGGGCCTTCGACTTCAAGTTCGGGCAGCTCCATTCCGCCAAGGCGGATGTCGTCGATTTGGACGGCAGGACCATTGTTGGCAGTGATGTTGCGGAATGCAACACGGATGGTCTGGCCGGCATAGGTGTTGGGAATGTCAATGATATGACGGTCGTACGATGCACTGGTGGTGTCGGTGTAAAGCAGGGTGGTGAAATCGGTGGTGTCGGCAGAACCATCGGAGAGGCGAACCTCCATGGCACTATGCACGTTGTTTGAAGTCCGGATAATGATGTAGTAAGAGAGTGTGTAGGGGGTAGCATCGTTGGGGATGGTCAGTTTTGGGGAAATGGCCCAAGTGTCGCCGCTGACACCGGTGGCGTCATTAGCGTTAATCAGGGCAATGAAGTTATTGCCACTGTGGGCATATTGCGAATTGGGATAGAGCATTGCCGTGCTGGAGTCGTTGTTGACGACAAAATGCCAGCAGTCGGTGACACCCTCGAGGTCGTCCTCCCAAGGCATGGTGGTGATGGCTTCGTCGCAGCTATAGACGTTGACATACAGCGTGTCGCTGTCGGAGCCGGCGGCATTGGAGGCTTCGGCTACCACAGAATGGTTGCCGGTGGTGGTGAAGGTGTAGGTCAGGGTGTTGCCAGTGGCGCTTTGGGTTGCTCCATCCACACTCCAGGTGAAGCTCGATGCACCGGTAGCGGTGAAGGTGGCAGCGGTGTTTACCTCGACAATGGCAGGACCTTCAACCGTCACTTCGGGAGTCTCGGCACCGCCCACGCGGATGTCGTCGATACCCATGCAGAACTGGTCGGTGCAGCCATAGTGGTGGAAGCCGATATAGATGGTCTGTCCAGCGTAGGCCGAGAGGTCAACGGTACGCTTTACCCATTCGCCAAGTGAAAGGGTTTGCTCCAGCACGGGAGTGGTGGCGCTCAGCGCGGAGACGGTTTTTTCGGTGGCCACATGCACTGCATAGTGCTCGGCAGCATACTGGGGGTTCGTGCCGTTGTCGTAGAATGTGAGGGTATAATCCTCACCGGTAGGAATGACCAAAGCGGGGCTGATGAGCCACTCGTCGGGAGTCAGAGCCTCGTATGTGAAGTTGCTGTACGACAAAGCGATGATGCATGCGTTGCCTGTGCGGGGATATTGAGCCGCAAAACTGGCAATCTGGCTGCTGGTATCACTCAACTGCCAGCAGATACCGTCGTTGTCGTTTTCGATGATGGTCCAACCGGGGGTACCGTTTTCGAAGCCCTCGTTCCAAGGGAAGTTGGTGATGGTGTCGCCTGCAGCTTTGACAATGCTTTTGGCCATTGTCAGGGCGGCCATAGGCGTGTGGGTGGTGGCCGACGTCTTCATCATGGGAGCCACGTTACGGGCACCCCAGAGACGGCTGTCCAACTGGGCAAAACTGGTTGAGGCCAGCAATGCCACAACTGCAAAAAACATAAATGCTTTCTTCATTTTGTTTGTGATTTAGAGTTATTAATATTGTTGTTATTCAATAACATGCACAGTGTTGATGCTGTACTTTTATCTTGCAAAGATACGCATTTTATTATTAATGGGTAAAAAAAAGTTGCTAACACCCTGTTAAGGTGTCCCTGCCATCGCTTCTTCTTACAGCTCGTCGTCTTTTGCATTGGGGACAAGGAAAATCACCGTCAGCGCACCCACGGCGCCGGCCACGGGCACTATGATGCGGGCCACCGAGCCCGCAGGGATGAACACGAAGGTGGAGAGCAGCACCATGACCGTCATCACGCCCACGGCACCGGCCTTCTGTGTGGCCGTCATGCCGCCGCGCCGCTGATAGCCACGTATATACTTGCCCAGCCACGAAGCCAGAAGCCATTGTTGCAGCCTCGGCGACGAGCGGTAGAACAGCCACGACGCCAGCAGCAGGAAGGGCGTCGTCGGCAACCCCGGCACCACAACGCCAAGGGCACCAAGCCCAACGGCCAGCAGGCCTAATCCCACGTATAGATACTTCTTCATCTTAATGATTTGGCACGCAGGGCGATGTTGCGGCGGATGACATCGCTAAAGAGTGATATTTCGAGGCAGTGGTAGTTGCCCTCGCAGCCGATGAGTGGCAGCATGTAGTCGTTGCGCTTGTAGCCGTCGATATGGAGCAACAAAGTAGTCGTGTCGAGCGTGACGGTGATGGTGTCGCCATAGCGCGGGTCGATGAGTGTGGCCGGCGTGGCGTCGGTGCGCCAGTTGACGGGATTGATGGCCATGAGGTTGCCGTCGCTGAGCAGAGGAATGGCACAACTGTTGTCGCGCACCGAGTTATAACATATTGTCACACCGAGGTCGGCGCTGTCCTGCGCCGAGCGGATGTGGGCATTGGTGTCGGTCACCTTATAGCCGATGACATAGGCCGCCACCAAGCGGCTGTAGGTGCTGTCAGACATCTCATCGAGCAGATCCACAACAGCCATAGCCCCTTGGCTAAAGCCTGCAAGGATGAAAGGCCTGCCATTGTTATAGTGTTCCAGATAATAGTCGAAAGCCTTGCGCACGTCGCCATAAGCCAGAGGCATACGGGCTTCGACAAGGCTGTCGCTGGTGTAGGTCTCCATGGTCACCTGCCGGTAGTAGGGTGAGTAATAGTTGAGCTCACCGGCCAACAAACGGTCCACGCCCACCATCTCGCCATACAGCAGCGCGCGGATGCTGTCGTTGCGGGTGTCGGCATAATGCATGGGCTTGCCGCCCAGCGTGTAGTCATCGCACTCGGTGGAGACGATATAGAACACATCCACCGCCGCACCGCGGTCGGCGATGTACCACTGCGTAGTGTCGGCATAGTCGGGTACCTCGGGAATCGTCTCGCCTTTCGGTGAGCAGGCGGCGAGTGCCGCTGCAAGGACCAATGACAGGTATAAGTATCGTTTCATTCTATTGATCTTAAAATCTCAAAAAAACGCTGCAAAGATACACCTTTTCCCGGACATGTAGGAATATTTTTTTGCCGTATGAAATATTCTTCGTACTTTTGCACTTGCTTTCGAGAGCGAAAGCTGTAAGCAAGAAAAGCATTGCGATACTGTCCTTGTCTATTAAATCGGCAAATTTTAGAAGGGGGACCGAGCATTTATGCTTTCGCTTGAGTGTGTATGCTATATCTTTTTAGCATATCTTCAGGCGTGAGATATGTTCCATTAGACCCCGTTCCTTCAAAGGTTTGCCAAAGCCTCTATCAAGACGGACATGAGCACATAACCTCATGCCTTTTCTTATTGTTATAGATTAACATTCCGTTGGAGGGTTGGAGAACAAGAAACGCCAGTGCCGACAATAAAAGACATACTGCAGGAAGAACGCAACCGCGAAAACGGGCGGTTGGTGCTTTTTCTCGAAGGCAAGTTTTGGAAAGCTTACGAGCAGTCGGCCTATGCACTGACAAAACTTTATGGCATCAAGCCATCAAAACGATTCGTCAAGTTGGTCGGCGAGGATATTATCAGCGTCGGATTCCCGCTGGAGCAGCTGTCCAAATACTTGCCGAATGCACAAGTTGAGCAAGACGGCAAGAAGTGCTATGCCCAGGTTAATTGCCCTTTTGACAACCTTTCCTTTTTGGAGTGGAAGTCAAGCACGCGCATCAAAGAGCCCAAGCCGAAGCCTATAAGTGCGTTAGACATCCCCGAAGAGTGGAAGCCCAAGACACAGGTGATGAAAGATGAGAACCTGCCAGTATTCAAGATGGTGTACGACCTGTTACTGCGCATAGTGCACGAGTCGCACAAGATGGGCAAAGACTTCCGCTACACGATTGGCGAGGATTTGAAACGGTTGATGGTGAGAATGGAGGTGTGTATATACCAAGCCAACGAGGAGAAAGAAGCCAACGAGAAACTGGCCTATATCGGAGAGGCCCTTGAGATAATGCTTGAAGTAAAGCTGTATGTCCGCATCCTGCACGATAGCAAGCAGCTTTCGCTGAAGAAATACGCCCTGCTCTGCGAGCAGATGGTGGCCGTAGAGAAAAACTTGACCGATTGGAAAAAATATTATATGAATAAAATCAACTAACAATGAAAAAAATCATCTTATTAGGTCTGATGTGCCTGATGGCATTATCAATGCAGGCGCAGAAGTGTGCAGTGCTGGAGTTCCGTGGAGCTCAGAGTGTTACTGTATCTGATATTGACGGAATTTCGGAGATGTTTATGACTTATTTTCGCCCTGCGGGCTATACGATGGTAGAGCGTGCGCAGATTGACAAAGTCATTTCGGAACAGGGTTTTCAGCGATCAAGCATAACGGATATGCAAGCTGTACGATTGGGGAAGATTCTGAATGTTTCCAAAGTAGTGTTGGGGAAAGTAAGCAGGCTGGGGGGACAATATCAGGTTGACGTTCGTGTTGTGGATGTTGAATCTGGACATGATGTCGCATTGGATGGGGCAACTTTCAGTGGGGATTTCCGCACCAATGTGCGCAACCTTGCCACCAAACTAGCGGGCAAGATTGCCATTACTTCTGGCGGTACGGTTAATCCCTCACCGACGCCCAGATCTACTTCAGATTCTCCGAGAACACGTGACAAGGTTGAGGTGCTCTATGGTTACCTGAAGATTTTCCCCAATGAATTGGGATCGTTCCAAGATGAGCCCAAGACTGTTATCGCGCAAATCAACAAGCAGGCACAACATGGCTACAACAACTGGCGCGTCCCCACCAACGAGGAACTCTCGCTGATGCGTGCCAACAACTACCTCGGTGGCGGCGAGTATATGACCCGCGAGAGCAAGCGAGGGATTGTGTTGCTTGTTTCGGATGGTGATGATTATCAGACGGTACAGGAAAAAGAACGTAAGGCCGAAGAAGAAAGAATCAAAGCGGAACAAGAACGGATAAGGGCAGAGATAGAACGTCAGGAAGCCGCGGAGCGTCGTGCAGCAGAACTCAAGGCACAGGGTTTGGTGGATTTAGGTTTGCCCAGCGGCACATTGTGGAAGGACAAGAACGAAGATGGCGGGTTCTATACCTACGAACAGGCAATAAATAAATTTGGCGACGAATTACCTACGAAGGAACAGTTTGAAGAACTAGAAAATAAATGCCAGTGGACCTGGACTGGAAACGGATACAAAGTGACTGGACCCAACGGCAATTCCATATCCCTGCCCGCTGCGGGCTACCGCAATTGCAATGGAAGCGTGTTCTACGTGGGTTCCGGCGGCATCTATTGGTCGTCCACGCCCAATGGTTCGGACGACGCGTGGGGCCTCAACTTCGGTTCGGTCAGCGTGTTCGTGGGCTACAGCTACCGTTGCAGCGGGCTATCCGTCCGGTTGGTCCAAGATTGACGATTGCGCACGCAAGAGCGCAATCGCAGGACATTCCGACCATTCGTCTGGCTGTTCGGGCAAAGCCCGGCAGCCAGACTTCGAAGCCGCGACCCCCGAAGGGGTGATGAGCACCGCTGAAATAAAAACCTATAGTGCGAATAAGCGGCTCGCGATATTTTTGAAATCGGCATAGGGGTGTGTCCATTCCGGAGTGGCGTGTACATACTATCTTGATACAGTCTGGTCTGAAGAATTGGGTTCATACATTTTGGATGTAAAACAACGATAGGTTAGTAGCACAAAATCAAGGATATTATACTTATTTCATCGAAACATCGCCGAAGGATCACCGAAGCCTCACTATAGGAACACTATCGGTACCATAGCGTTACCACATACCGAGGCAAAAGGGGAACAATAGATAAGCAAAAGGGGAGCAAAACCAATAGGTCTATTTCTGCAGTTTACTGACCTCTTTTGTTATAGTCTGTTTTATTTCTTCCCAGTTGACGTTTGTCAGCATTTTGGGCATTGCCTGTTGTTCGGCGTCGTCGAAGTATGTTAGGCTGAGAAGTGCACGGAAGAAGGAATGATTGGGATACTTCTGTGCGTAGAAGTCCAGCATTTGAGACAAGGAATAATGCTGCAAAAGGAAATAGATGTCGACAAAGTCTTTACGGGTGCCACGTCCCTCGACTGCGTTTATCTTCATGGCTGCAATGTCCTGTGGAGATGCGAGTGTGACCCCATCTTCAAAAACAGGTGCGCAAATCCAGGGATACTGGCTGTAATCAATCACATCAACCTTGATACCACGCAAAGCGCCTTGCAATATTCTTTTTGTGCGGTTGTGAATGGTAAAAGAACCCATTGAGGAAAACATTTCTATAATGTCATCCTGCTCTACGGCAAGAGTACCAAAGAAATCCAGGTCGATAGACTGTCGGTGACCATACTGCAAAGCAAGGGCTGTACCACCAACCAACCGAAGACCGCTCATTTCGGGTCGGGAGGATAACTCCTTCAGGAGTTCCAAAGTGTCGGGAAGGATTGTCTGAAGTTGTAGCATCGGTAATCTTCCTTTTGTGTGCCGGTCATTGCACAGACAAACGACAATGCTTCGGGGGCGAGGGAACGCAGCCCTTTGCAGTCGGTGGCTATACGGTCCAAGCCATAGTAGTCGCGCACCATACGCCAGTCGTCCAGCTCGCCGCACTCAAGCACATGCTGTATCAACTGCGCCGAATTCTTCTCGGGGTCGAACTGCTCGCGGTCAATGTCCCAGAAAAGGACTGGCGAGAGCTTTTCTATTTCAAGTCGTTTGCCCATTGTTAAAAGAAGGGTATACGCCAACGGGTTGACGTATACCCTTTGGTTTTGTTATTATCTCCCTCTACGGGGAAAATCCCACCGCAGGGACGCAATTATCCCTCTGCGGGAGGACCCGCTTAGCAGAGCTCGTGGATCACGAGGCCGGAGCGGAGCTTGGGCTCGAACCAGGTGGTCTTCGGGGGCATGATGTTGCCGGTGTCGGCAATGTCGATGATCTGCTTCATGCTCACGGGATAGAGGGCGAAGGCGACCTTCATCTCGCCGTTGTCGACGCGGCGTTTCAGCTCGCCGAGGCCGCGGATGCCGCCCACGAAGTCGATGCGCTTGTCAGTGCGGAGGTCCTTGATGCCGAGCACCTTGTCAAGCACGAGGTTGCTGAGGATGGTGACGTCGAGCACTCCGATGGGGTCGTTGTCGTTGTAGGTGCCGGGCTTGGCGGTCATCTTGTACCAGTGGCCGTCGAGGTACATGCTGTGCTCGTGCAGCTTGGCGGGCTTGTAGATCTCGGTGCCCATGTCGGTGAGCTCGTAGCTCTCGCCCACGGCTTTGAGGAACTGCTCCTTGTTGAGGCCGTTGAGGTCCTTGACAACGCGGTTGTAGTCGATGACGTTGAGCTGGTTGTCGGGGAAGATGACGGTCATGAAGTAGTTGTACTCCTCCTTGCCGGTGTGGTGGGGGTTCTGCTCCTTCTTCTCCTGTCCCACGAGGGCGGCGGCGGCGCTGCGGTGGTGGCCGTCGGCGATGTACATGGCGGGAACCTTCTTGTCGAAGAGCTCGACGAGCTCATCGATGAGCTTGCGGTCGTCGATGACCCAGAAGCGGTGGCCGAAGCCGTCTTCCTTGGCGATGAAGTCGTAGATGGGCTTCTTGGCGGTGACGGAGGCGACGATTTCGTCGATGCGGGCCACGGCGGGGTAGGCGAAGAACACAGGCTCCACGTTGGCGTTGGTGATGCGCACGTGCTTCATGCGGTCCTCTTCCTTGTCCTTGCGGGTAAGCTCATGTTTCTTGATGACCTTGTTGACGTAGTCCTCGCTGTAGGCGCAGGCCACGATGCCGTACTGCCACTTGGCGTTGGCATCCTTGGGGTTCATGCTCTGGGCGTAGATGTAGAGTTTCTCCTCTTCATCCTTCACCAGCCAGCCGAGGTCTTTGAACTTGTTGTAGTTCTTCACCACCTGGAGGTACACTTCGGGCGAGTGCTCGTCGGTGCCGGCGGGCAGGTCGATCTCAGCCTTGGTGACGTGCAGCAGGCTGTAGGGGTTGCCCTCGCATTCTTTGCGAGCTTCCTCGCTGTTCAGTACGTCGTAGGGACGCGAAGCCAGTTTCTCGACGATGTCCACCGGGGGGCGGAATCCTTTGAAAGGTTTGATAACGCTCATATTGTGTCTGTTTTATTTGTTGATTTTTAACGTTATTTGTGGCTGCAAAGATACGCACATTTTCTCACATGGCGAAATCTTTTTTTGCCGTATGGAAAAAAAGTGCGTAATTTTATAAGGAGAATATATCGGTGAAAAGATGATATCTTGAGTTATATATGCTTACCTTGACCTTCGCAAACTTCACTTTTTGGAGGAACGGCTGAAATGGGTGTCACAAGGCTGTTTCTAATTTCAAACAGGTTTCATATGTTTGCGCCAAAGCGAAAAGGGCTTGCTCCGATGCCGGTGCAAGCCCCTTGTTGTTATTGCATCAATTAGCGTTTATCCCTCGTAGAAGGGCATCTTGACGGTGACGGCCTTGAGGAGTTTCTCGCGGATCTTGATGTAGATCTCGGTGCCGACTTTGGCGTACTCGGCCTTGATGAGGGCGGTGCCGATGTTCTTGCCGGTGCTGGGGCTGGGGCTGCCCGAGCGCACCTCACCGATCTTGTTGCCCTGGGCGTCGCAGACTTCGTAGCCGTTGCGGGCGATGCCGCGGTCGACCATCTCGAAGCCGGCCACTTTGCGCTTGAAGCCGGCGGCTTTCTGGGCGAGGAGGAGTTCCTTGTTGATGAAGTTGTTGTTCTCGGCTTTCAGCTTGACGATGAAGGCCAGCGGAGCCTCGAGGGGGCTGACGGTGTCGTCCATCTCGTGGCCGTAGAGGGCGAAGCCCTTCTCCAGACGCAGGGTGTCGCGGCAGCCGAGACCGGCGGGCATGATGCCGAACTCCTTGCCAGCCTCGAAGACGGCGTCCCACACCTCGATGGCTTTCTCCTTGGGGATGTAGATTTCGCATCCGCCGGCGCCGGTGTAACCGGTGGTGGAGAGGATGATGTTGGGGATGCCGGCGAAGGTGAGGATCTTGAAGGTGTAGTACTCCATGTCGACGATGTTCTCGTCGGTGAGCTTCTGCATAGCCTTGAGGGCGTTGGGTCCCTGCACGGCGAGCTGAGCCCACTGCTCGCTCTCGTTGACGAAGTCGCGGCCGAGCTCCATGCCCATCTTGTCGGCAATCTGGCTCATCCAAGCCCAGTCCTTGTCGATGTTGGCAGCGTTGGGCACCATGAAGTATTCGTCGTCATGGACGCGATAGACGAGCATGTCGTCGACCACGCCACCCTGACCGTTGGGCAGGCAGGTATATTGCACCTTGCCGTCGAAGAGGTCCTCGACGTTGTTGGTGGTGACATACTGCATGAAGTGCTTGGCGATGGGGCCTTTGGCGCGGAACTCGCCCATATGGCTCACGTCGAACACACCCACGTTGTTGCGCACGTTGTTGTGCTCCTCGATGAGGGTGGTGTACTGGATGGGCATGTTGTAGCCTGCAAACTCTGCCATTTTGGCGCCGAGCTTGATGTGTAAATCGGTGTACGGTGTGGTTTTCATTATGTTATTGTTTTTGTTTGTTGTTTTTTATTCTGCTTTTGATAACGGAAGGGCTGGTGTTTTATTGTGCCTGGATAAAAAAATAGTACAATAATCCCGCTATCGTTGCGTTATTATGACACTTATGGACGACAAGCATCTTTACAGCAATTTCGAATATGAGTCGGCGCTTTCCACGGGCACCGGCGCCACCCCCAAAGACACGGTGAACAACAGCTACCTCGAGCGTATGCGTGCTCGGCGGCAGCAGGAACCCTCGGTCGAGGAATTGGTCAGCGGCATCCTGCATGGCGACCGCACGCTGCTGAGCCGCGCCATCACGCTGGTGGAGAGTTCGCTTTTCGCCCACCAGAGGAAGGCACAGGAGGTCATTGAGCGCTGCCTGCCCTATAGCGGCAAGAGTGTGCGCCTGGGCATCACCGGTGTGCCGGGTGTGGGCAAGAGTACCACCATTGAAACCCTCGGCAAGCACCTGACCTCCCATGGCCATAAGGTGGCGGTCTTGGCCATCGACCCCAGCAGCGAACGTTCGAAGGGTAGCATCCTGGGCGACAAGACGCGCATGGAGGAGCTCAGCGTCGATCCCAATGCTTTCATTCGTCCCAGCCCCTCGGCGGGTTCGCTGGGCGGCGTGGCACGCAAGACGCGTGAAATTATCACCCTCTGTGAGGCAGCGGGCTTCGACGTGGTCATCGTCGAGACCGTCGGCGTGGGTCAGAGCGAGGTGGCCGCCCATTCCATGGTCGATTTCTTCCTGCTGCTCCAGCTGGCCAATGCCGGCGACGAACTGCAGGGCATCAAACGCGGCATCATGGAGATGGCCGACATGATCAGCATCAACAAGTGTGAACTCGATATGCAACGCGCCGAACTGGCGGCGGCGCAATACCGCAACGCCCTGCATCTCTTCCCCATGCCCGAAAGCGGCTGGACGGTCAAGGTGACCCTCTGCTCGGCCTACACCAAGCAGGGCATCGAAGACCTATGGAACTCGGTGATGGAGTATGTCACCTTCACTAAGCAAAACGGTTATTTCTACCATAAACGTCAGCAGCAGAACCTGCGTATCATGACCGAAGCCATCGAGAACGGCCTGCGCGAGCGCTTCTACAACGCTCCCGGCATGGAGGAGCGCATCGAATCCCTCAAGCAACAGATACTTGAGAACAAGCTCACGCCCTACGCGGCAGCGGATATATTGCTTGGATGATATACGTTCACGTTCCTTTCTGCCACCGCAAGTGCACCTATTGTGCCTTCTACTCGAAGCCTGTTTTAGAGACGCGGGGTGTGTCTCCGGCGGTGGAGCGTTATGTTGATTCCTTGTTGGCAGAGATGGAACAACGCAAAGGGGAGCAGGCGCATCCGATAAAGACCGTCTATTTCGGCGGGGGCACACCCTCAATCCTGCCGTTGGAGCAATTGGCCCGTATTGTCGAGGGCTTGCGTCGCTGCTTCGATCTGACGCAGGTGGGGGAAATGACGCTCGAAGCCAATCCCGAGGACCTCACTCCCGCTTATCTCTCCGATTTGCTGCGCTTGGGGTTTAATCGCCTGAGCATCGGGGTGCAGAGCCTCGACGACGCGGTGCTGCGTCTGCTCAACCGGCGTCACACCGCCCGGCAGGCCCTCGATGCGGTGCAGAACGCTCGTGCTGCAGGCTTCGGCAATATCAGCGTCGATTTCATCTACGGCCTTCCGGATATTTCAACTTTCTACTTTCAACTTTCAACTCTGGTGACCCATGTCTCGGCCTATGCCCTCACCGTCGAGCCGGGTACGGCTTTGGCTGTGCAGGTGGAACAGGGTAGGGTGACGCTGCCCGACGAAGACGAAGTGGTGCGCCAATATCATGCCTTGCGCCGTATGCTTTCCGAATCGGGCTTCCGTCAGTACGAGGTGAGCAACTACGCCCTTCCCGGCTATGAATCCAAGCACAACAGCCGCTATTGGAACCGAACGCCTTATCTGGGCCTCGGCCCCGGGGCGCACAGCTTCGATGGAAGAGGTCGTAGATGGAACAATCCCGACGGCACCGTCGGCGAAGAACTGCTCTCCGCTGCCGACGCCTACAACGAATTGCTGATGACCTCCTTGCGCACCGTTCGTGGCCTTCCTGTCGCGGCTGTCCCCGAAAGCCAAAGAGAAAGGCTGCACCGTGGGATGCAGCCTTATGTTGAATGCGGTTGGATAACCGTGAAGCATGATGCCTATTGCCCTACCGCCGAGGGTCTTCTCCATGCCGACGGTATGGCCGCCTCGCTATTCATCACTTGATTCCAAGTCGTCGGGGGCGTATTCTTCCTGTACCGGCGGCTCGGGGTTGATGTTGTCGCGGGTGATGTATCCCTTGTAGGTCTCGTTGATTTGTTGCAGGAAGGCGTAGGCCTCGAGGCGGGTGCGGAAGTCGCCCACCTTCACCTTGAAATTGGGTTCGTCATAGACGATGTAGGCTTGCACTCCGGGGTAGTCGAGCATGAAGCGGTCGCGCAGGTTGAAGGCGTTGGTCTTCGAGTTGGCACCGCTCAGCGACGCAATCTGCACACGGAAACCCGGAATGGTCTTCACACGGCTGTTCAGCTCGATGTGCTTCTCCACCATCTGGTTCACCCCCACATCGCCGCGCACGGTGACGCGACCCTGTTGCGCGGCCAGAAGACACGGAGCCGCCAAGGCAAGCAATAGTAACCAGAAATGTCTCATTTTCAACTGTTGATGTCGGTCACCACGCTGATGGGGCGCACGGTAAGCACGGGAATGTTGGACAGGTTGATCATCTGCTGGGCATAGGTGCCGAGAAGGAGGCTGGTGAGCGCCGACTCCTGCTCGGTCATGATGGCAATCATGTCGGCGTTGTGCTTTTCGGCATACTCCAATGTGGTGAGGGTGACGTTCTTGTTTTTCTCCACAGGGAGCTTCTCGGTGATGTATTTCACCTCGTTCTTGTCCAGGTAACGCTCCACCATTTTCACATAGTTATCCACAATGAGACGTATGTCGGGTGTGGTGGAGGTGTAGAGACCCAGCAGGTGGATGGTCGAGCCGAAGGTCTTGGCGAAGGTGGCGGCGTAGGCCACTTTTTGACGCGTGTCGTCGCTGCTGTCGATGGGCACCACGATGGTTTCCAATGCTTTGTTGAAGTTGAAATCTTCACGCACGATAAGCACGGGCACGGTGCTCTGCTCGATGGTGCGGTAACTGTTGCGCCCCAGCAGGCTTTTCTTCATGCCGCTCATGCCGTGGGTGCCCACAATGAGCAGGGCGGCATTGTCCTCCTTGGCCTGGGCGCACAGCTCGTCGGCGGGGTTGCCCTCGCGCAGCACATACTCCAGTTTGATGTTTTTCAGCAGGTGAGCCACTCCGGCGTTGCGGCGCTCGATCTCGGCGCGGATGGGGCCTTCGTCCTCGTTCTTCTCTTTCACATATACCAGCCTGATGTCGCTCAACCAGCGGTTTGCAATGTCAATGGCCAGATCGACGGCATAGGCCGAACCGGCAGAAAAATCGAATCCAACAACTACTCTGTTCATGTTTTTGGGGTGCTATAATTCGGGTACAAAATTACAAAATGTTTTTCAATTGGCCAAAAAAAAGTTGTAATGCGCTGATAATCTAAATGTTTACTGCCGTATGACACTTAGCTTCCTCTGTAATGCATTGATTTTTAGCCTTGAAACCCCTCTGGTTCAGTACTGACCAGGTAATGACTAGGTAATGCCTAGGTACTGCCTAGGTACTGCCTCTATAGGGAGCACGGAGGCAGAGGGTAGGGTGTATAGGGGCGGAAAGAGACGATTGGGGTGTGGGAAATGCCTGATTGGGTGATGTGTAACCAGCTGGTAATAAGGTTGAAAGGTGTATTTCTTTGTGGGCGCCCATAGTTTAACCTAGGTGAAACCTAAGTTTAACCTAGGTGAAACCTAGTACCAACCTAGTACCAACCTAGTGTCAACATTGAGGCAGTCTTGCATCGTGGTGTGAGGAGAATGGGAGAGAGGATGGTTGGCTGGTGTTGGGAAAGGCGGGAATGGGTAGGGTGGCGGGGTGTGTTGAAAAAAAAATTTTGCCATATCGGAAATTATGTATATTTTTGCAAATATTTTTAAGTAAAAGGTATCACGCTGAAATCCTAAAACAATAACAAACGATATGACTCATGACATTCTGATTGCGGTATTGATTCTGGGCGCCTTGGGTGTCCTCTTTGCCGTGGTGCTCTACATTGTAGCTCAGAAGTTTAAAGTGGTTGAAGACCCTCTGATCGACGAGGTGGCCGAGGTGCTGCCGGGCGCCAACTGCGGCGGCTGCGGCAAGGCTGGCTGCCGCGCTTTCGCCGAGGCCTGCGTGGCCCAGGGAAACATGGAGGGCCTGCGCTGCGCCCCCGGCGGCGATGCGGTGATGGCCAAAATCGGCGAGTTGCTCGGCTGCACGGTTGAGCAAAGTGAGCCCCAGGTGGCCGTGGTGCGCTGCCATCCGGCCAACTGCGGCGAGAAGCGCCGCTCCAACTATGACGGCTTGAAGAGCTGTGCATTTGCCAATACGGTTTATACCGGCGAGAACGGCTGTCCTTTCGGCTGTCTCGGTTGCGGCGACTGTGTGGCTGCGTGCCAGTTCGACGCCATCCACATGGGCCCCGACGGGGTGCCGGTGGTCGATGCCGACAAGTGCACCGCCTGCGGCGCCTGCGCCAAAGCCTGTCCGCGCCGCGTCATCGAGCTGCGCAACAAGGGTAAGAAAGACCGCCGTGTGTATGTCAGCTGCGTGAACAAGGAGAAAGGCGCTGTGGCCATGAAGACCTGCGCCAACGCCTGCATCGGCTGCGGCAAGTGCGCCAAGGTGTGCCCCATGGAGGCTATCACGGTGGCCGACAACCTGTCGTATATCGACTACAAGAAATGCATCGCCTGCCGCAAGTGCGTGACGGAGTGCCCGACCAAGGCCATCAAGGATGTGGGCTTCCCCGCTCCCGCCGTCAAGCCTGCCCCCAAGCCTGCCGAAGCGGCTCCCGCGGCCGAGAAGGTCGAGATTCCCGTGGCCGAAAAGGTGGAAGTTAAGAGTTAAGAATTAAGCGTTAAGAGTTATGAAGACATTCCGAATGGGTGGTGTCCACCCCGAAGAGAACAAGATATCGAACGATGCCGCCATCGAGGTGATGCCTGTGGGCAAGCAGATGGTGGTGCTGATGAACCAGCACCTGGGCGCCCCGGCCACGCCGGTGGTGCAGAAAGGCGACAAGGTGAAGGTGGGCCAGCTCATCGGCGAGGCTCAGGCCTTCATGTGTGCCAATGTGCATTCGCCCGTGAGCGGTACGGTGCTGAAAGTTGAACCCTGCAAGGACGCCTTCGGATTGGCCAAGCCCGCCGTCTATATCAATGTGGAAGGCGACGAGTGGATGGAGACCATCGACCGCACGCCCGACATCAAGCGCGAGTGCACACTCGAGCCCAAGGAGATAGTGGCCAAGTTGAAGGAGATGGGTATCGTCGGTCTCGGCGGTGCCACATTCCCCGCACATATCAAATACAGCGTGCCCGAAGGCAAGAAGGCCGAATACTTGATCATCAACGCCGCCGAGTGTGAGCCTTACCTCACCAGCGACTACCGGGTGATGATGGAGCATGCCGAGGAGGTGTGCATCGGCGTGAGCATTCTGAGGAAGGCCCTGGGCGTGCCCAATGCCTATATCGGCATCGAGAGCAACAAGCCGCTGGCCATAAAGAAGATGCAGGAGATGGCCAAAGGATTCGAGGGTATTATCGTTGAGCCGCTGAAGGTGAAATACCCGCAGGGCGCCGAGAAGCAGCTCATCAATGCCGTGACCGGCCGCAAGGTGCCCAGCGGCAAACTGCCTATCGACGTGGGATGCGTGGTGTCGAACCTCGGCACCGCCTTCGCCGTCTATGAGGCCATCCAGAAGAACAAACCTTTGATTGAGAACATACTGACTGTGACTGGCAAGGAACTGCCGAGCCAGCACAACTATATTGTGCGCATCGGCACCACCTACAATGAGATTATCAGCCACAGCATCGGCCAGCTGCCCGAGACCACCGGCAAGGTGATTAGCGGCGGCACCATGATGGGCAAGGCGGTGGTGAACCTCGACGCGCCGACGGTGAAGGGCAACAGCAGCGTGCTGGTGATAGGAGAGAAGGAAGCCAGACGCAATGTGGAGACGGCTTGTATCCGATGCGGCAAGTGCATGCACGCCTGCCCCATGGGATTGGAGCCCTATCTCTTCTCGCAGCTTGTCAAGCTGAACCGCATCGAAGAGGCCAAGGCGCACAACATCCTCGACTGCATCGAGTGCGGCTGCTGCTTCTTCAGCTGCCCGGCCAACAAGCCGCTGACCGACGAGATACGCCTCGGCAAGAACAAGGTGCGTGCCATGATGGCCGCCAAGAAGTAGTCAAGGGCTATGAGTTAAGAATTCAGAATTCAGATTTAAGAATCAAGACTTATTATAAATTATGAATCTATTGAATATATCGGGCTCGCCCCACGTGCACAGCGACGAGTCAACCAAGAAAATCATGTGGCGCGTCAATCTGGCCCTGGTGCCGGCATTGCTGGTCGCCATCGCCTATTTCGGAGTGAACGCCCTGCTGGTGAGTCTCATCTCGGTGGCGGCTTGTGTGCTGTTCCAGTGGCTGATAGAGAAGTTTATCATGAAGGTGCCGACCACCATTTGGGACGGTTCGGCCATCGTCACCGGCCTGTTGTTGGCATTCAATGTGCCGGCCACGGCCGATATGCTGTGGATTGTCGTTATCGGAGCCCTGGTGGCTATCGGCGTCGGCAAGATGACTTTCGGAGGCTTGGGGCGCAACCCCTTCAACCCTGCGCTGGTAGGCCGTGTGTTCCTGCTTATCAGCTTCCCGGTGCAGATGACCACCTGGCCCAAGGTGGGCGCATGGTTTCCCACACACCTGATGACCGATGCCAACAGCGGTGCCACCCCCCTCGGAATCATCAAAGAGGGTGTGAAGAGCGGCCAGAGCATCAGTGACATCATGTCGTCGGCCGATATGCCGTCGCTGATGCAGATTTTCCTGGGACACATGGGTGGCTCGATGGGAGAGATATCCGCCATCGCCATCTTGCTGGGTGCCATCTATCTGCTTTGCCGCAAGGTCATCAGCTGGCATATCCCCGTGGCCTTCATCGGCACGGCTTTTGTCTTCAGCGGCATCCTGTGGCTAGTCAATCCCGAGCACTACCTGGATCCGCTGACCACCATCCTCACCGGCGGCATCATGCTGGGTGCCTGCTTCATGGCTACTGACATGGTGACGAGCCCCATGGCCAAGAGCGGACAGCTCATCTTCGGCTTCGGCTGTGGCCTGCTGACCATCGTCATCCGCAACTGGGGTGCCTATCCCGAGGGTGTCAGCTTCGCCATCCTCATCATGAACAGTATCACGCCGCTGCTCAACCGCTGGTGCAAACCTCAGCGCTTTGCGGAATAAAGTATAAAGTTTAAAGGTTTAAAGTTTAAAGATTATGGCAAAGAAAGCTCAATCTACGCTACCCAATATGCTCATAGCGCTGACGGCCATCGCTCTGGTGGCGGCGGCGGCACTGGCAGCCCTCAACGGAGTGACCAAAGAACCTATTGCCCAGGCCCAGCAGGCCAAGGTGGAACAGGCCATCAGTGCCGTGCTTCCGGCTTTTGAAAAACTTGAAGACCAGACGGTCGATGGCTATCTCTGCCATCTGGGTTACGATGCAGAAGGCCATGTGGTCGGTGCCGCTGTCGAGGCAGGCAACGACAAAGGTTTCGGAGGCCACCTGCAGCTGATGGTGGGCTTCGACAAAGAAGGTCAGGTCAGCGGATACCAGATACTTGAGACCCATGAGACCCCCGGTCTCGGTGCCAAGGCTTCCACGTGGTTCCAGCAAGGGAACAAGGGTGACATCATCGGACAGAATCCCGTCGCCGAGGCTCTCGGCGTGAAGAAAGACGGCGGTGCGGTGGATGCCATCAGCGGCTCGACCATCACTTCGCGTGCTTTCCTCGGTGTCGTCAACGATGCCGCACAGGTGTTTTCACACATCAACCAGTAAAAATCACGACTTATGAAGACTGCAGATATTATCAAAAACGGACTGATTAAGGAGAACCCGACCTGGGTGCTCGTCCTCGGCATGTGCCCCACGCTGGCTACCACGACCAGTGCCATCAACGGCCTTAGCATGGGTTTGGCCACCACTTTTGTGTTGATGATGTCCAATATGGTCATCTCGCTGCTGAAAAATGTCATCCCCGACAAGGTGCGCATCCCTGCCTTCATCGTGATTATCGCCACCTTTGTGACGATGGTGGAGATGGTGATGAAAGCCTATCTTCCGGCCCTCTACGACAGTTTGGGATTGTTTATCGCCTTGATTGTGGTGAACTGCATCGTGCTGGGACGCGCCGAGGCATTTGCTTCGAAGAACAATGTGGGTCAGTCGTTCATCGATGGCCTTTTCATGGGCTTGGGCTTCACCTGGGCGTTGACCCTGCTGGGCATGGTGCGCGAACTGCTTGGCACGGGATGCTTCTTCGGCCACTCGCTCATCGGCGGTGCCGACGGCATGCTGATGATGATCCTGCCTCCGGGAGGTTTCCTGGCGCTTGGATTGCTGATGGCGCTCATTAATGCCATCCGTCGCAGGAGTGTTAAAAAGTCATAACTAAATGTTAAAATGTGAGCCAAAAAGGCAATCTTGTGCGTCTTTATGGCAGATAATTAAAAAAGGGAGAAAAGTATGAAACGGTTATTTCTGCTGGGTATGCTTGTAATGGCAGCCTCTATGGTGTCGGCACAGAATTGTGCCGCCCTTCTGTTGCCTTATTTCGGCAGTGCCGAATTAACGGCGCAATTCGCACAAGATCATCCGGAAAAGTTCAACTACCACTGCTGTGAGGCACGTGCGGCTTTCTACGAGTCGGATACGGTGCCCGCGGGAGCCGAGTTGCGCAGTATTACGGAAGTGAGAGACAAGGTGACAGGTGTGGCTCTGTCGGCCGACTTTGTGGTCGATTTGAACACATTGAGCTACTATGCCTACAACTTCTACGAGGGATTTCAGGCACATCATTACTATTGTAATGTGACGTACTGTTTTTCCACGCCCTCCTCGTCCCATCCCTATCTGGTGCTCCGCTCGATAGACGACATGAAGGCAGAGGCGATGAAGCTTTTCGAGAATAGATAGTCTCACATTTTGATATTATAGATATGAAAAAGTTATATTGTGTTGTATTGTTCGCAGCCATGCTTCTTGCCGGAAGTTCTGTTGCTGCGCAAGGTGATGGCGAATATGTTGTTCGTCTGGATGCCAATACCAATGGCAGCGTGGTGAATGTGAACGGAGGTGCCATCACCCTTCGTGATGACGATTCGCAAGGTTTCCCTGTCGGATATGCAAATCCCATGTTGGGTATTGACTACCATATCACCCTTGTGGGAGGCTGTTCGACCGGTGGTCATATCGCTGTGATTATAGATACGTTGTCAGTCAGTTGCCTTGACACCGTGTATATCTATGACGGTCCTGATACCAATGGTCTTCTGTTGGCCAAGTTCAACAGTTTTACCGGCAATGTGGCCGAAGGAGACTTCATATATGAGAGTCCGTCGAACACCACCGGAATGATCACCATCCGTTTCCGTACAGATCCTCTCACAGATCTCAATCGTGTAAATCTCCCGTGTGAAGCTGATAATGGCGGTATTGGTCGAGGTTTTGTCTTCAATGTGGCATGCAGCCGGCCGTGTGAAACGGTAAAACCTGTCATTGACACGATGTTCTACCGTACACGCAACGGTGTCATTTACGACTCGGCTTTCCTTCAACTGGTACACGTTTATGACACAGTTCTGAAGGATGAGGATATCCTTGCGACGATTGTGAATGGCGATATCAATGACAGTATCGACCATATCGACACCAACGACTTTATTGGCGCCAATCTTTGCATCGGCGATGGTGTGATTTTCCGCGGTTACGGCGACTATTCCTACCGCTACGGTTACTATATTCCTAATGATTCAACATCGTTTTACCGTTGGTTTATGGGAAACGGCGACGACTCTATTGTCGGTATAGGACAGTCGTTGGTGGAGTACAATGATTACCAGCGAACAGGATGCTTTGATGTGTCGTTGTATATGAAGGACTCTGCCGGATGTGAGGCTACAGACCCGGCCATGGTGCGTGTGCGAACCTCTCTCAACCCGATCAAGACCATCTTTACCCTGCAAGATATCTGCAACCGTGATTCTCTGATGGTGAACATGGGTTATGATGGAGAAAATGCCACCCTGACCCTGCGAAAAGTGGAACAGGACAGTACCGTCAGTAAGACCTATGAGGTGCGAACATTCATTCCTGATGGATGCTACTGTGCTACGCCTTCCTATTTTGAAGCTCCTGTGGAGTTTACAGAATTCCCCAACGCACGAAAAGTTACTTCTGCCAAGGATATCTGCTCTATTTGCATCAATATGGAGCACTCATTCTTGGGAGACTTTTACCTGACCATTGTATGCCCCACTGGACAGGAAGCTGTTCTTAAATGGGGTAACCCGTCCCAGTGCCCGCCGGTAGGTCTTCCTGCGCAGGCTCCGCAATCCTATACTGATCAGCAAACGGGTATTTCCCAAACCCTAAACGGAGGCTCTTACGGTTCCGGTGATTTCCTCGGATTCCCGTATGATGGCGGATGGCCGGGCATTAGCGATGGCTCCAACAAGTGTGACTCGTTACAGAATCCGTATGGTGTAGGTCTTGACTACTGCTTTAGCCGCGATTCCCACTATACCCTTGTCACTGGTGACAATGCCGGTACGATATGGAGTTCCGCCAGCCTGAATCCTTCTGGTAACTTCTACATTGTTTCTTCTGGCAATATGGTCAATTTGCCTGTGACATTCCCTCCCATTCCCGCAGGTTTCTCTTATGCAGGTACGAACCCGGGATCTGGTACGATGAATACCAAAAAGCCCAGTGACCACGAGAACAAAACTGACTACTATCTGCCGTGGGCTACATTTAAAGAATTGGTTGGCTGTCCCCTGAATGGACTTTGGAAGATTCGTGTGTATGATACATGGGGTGCAGATAATGGATGGATATTCAACTGGACGCTTGATATCTGTAATACCAGTGAAAACGATTGCAAATATGAGGTTGGACTCGACTCTCTTATTTGGCGACCCAAGCCCGATTCTATCTATCATGACTATGACCTCGGCCATTACCGTGGTTTGGAGGTGCACAAAGAATCGCCCACAGTCAGCTGGATTCTTTCGCCCGACACTGCTGGCACTTTCCCCATTGATGTGTTGGTTTATGATGCATTTGGTTGCGTGTGGGATACAACCACCAGAATCACTTCTTACTGGACTCCTCAGCCCGACTTGGGTCCTGACACGGTCCTTTGTGGTGTCGATAGCAAGATACTTGATGCCACTGATCGCCATTCTGCCACCGAGAATTACACCTACCAGTGGTCACCCTATCCTGCCACCACCGACACCATTCGTACGGCTACCGAGACCGGCGGTGATGTGACCTATGTGGTGCAGGTGACCAACACCAAGGGGGCAGGTGGCTCCACTGTCTGCCAGACCCGCGACACGGTGGTTATCGGTATGCGTCGCCAGCCGCTGCCCAGTTTCATGCCCAGCCCCTTCGTCTTCGAAGGCTGCGATCCCTTCACATTGAGCTTCGAGAACATGAGTATAGATGCAGATAAGCACTTCTGGGACTTCGGCGATGGTGTCACTTCGACCTTGGCCAGTCCTACCCACACATTTGCTGCAGGTATCTATGATTTGAAATACTATGCCACTTCGGCCGATGGTTGTATCGACTCGGTCATCAGCCCGCAGTCTATAGCAGTCTATCCGGCACCGCAGGCGGCCTTTGCCTGGGAACCGCTCTACCCGTCGGTATTGCACCCCACGGTGACTCTCGACAACCGCACCTCGCCCAAGACGGAGAATACCCACTACTTCTGGGAGGTACAGTACAATCCTGACAATCCCCGTTCGGTCCATACGGTCACCGACGAGAATCCTGTGTTTGACTTCTCCCAGTATATTGAGGATGACCCGTCTGGTCTCTACAGCGTGCGTCTCATTGCCCGCACCGACAATCTGGCCCCCTCGGGCAACATGGTCTATTGTCGCGATACCGTTGAGAACACCATCCTGCTGGTCAATGACTTCCTGCAGTTCCCCAATGTGGTGACCCCCAATGGCGATGGCATCAATGACCGGTTTGTTATCAGAAATCTGGTTGATGGACAAGGTTACCCTGTCAATTCGCTTGATGTCTATAACAAATGGGGTACCCATGTCTATCACAAGGACAATATCACCCGAGACGAGGACTTCTGGGATCCCAAGGATGTGCCTGCCGGCACTTACTTCTATCGATTCTCGGCACGTGGCTACAATGGCAACATTGAGCACAATGGAGCTGTCGAAGTGGTGAAGTAAGACTCACGAAGTTGCACTACAAGCCCGCATTGGTCCAATGCGGGCTTTTTTTTCTGTTCCATGTCAGAAAAAAGTTGTATTTTTGCATTTCGTTTCAATGATTGACCAGGAGACCATACAGCGCATAATGGATGCGGCTCGCATCGAGGAGGTGATTGGTGATTTTGTATCGCTCAAGAAGCGGGGCGCCAATCATATAGGTTGTTGTCCGTTCCACAATGAAAAGACTCCGTCGTTCTATGTTTCACCATCCAAGGGCATTTTTAAATGCTTCGGCTGTGGCGAAGCGGGCGATGTGGTGTCGTTTCTCAAAAAGCACGAACATTACACCTATGTAGAAGCGCTGCAGTGGCTAGCCCGCAAGTATAATATCGAGATACAGGAGAAAGAACTTACTCCCGAGGAGAAGGAGCGGCAGACGGAACGCGACGGTCTTTTCCATGTTTCTGAGTTTGCACAGAAGTATTTCTCCGATTTGTTGTGGAATGACGAGATGGGACGTGCCGTGGGACTGAGTTATTTCCGCCAACGCGGATTGAGCGACGATATTATCAAGAAGTTCGGCTTGGGCTATTGCCTCGACGAGTGGAGCAATTTCACCGACCATGCCTTGAAGAATGGCTACAGTGATGCTGTGCTGGAAAAGACAGGCTTGACGATATACAAGGAGGACACCGGTAAGAAATACGACCGCTTCCGTGGCCGTGTGATGTTCCCCATTTATAGCATCTCGGGACGTGTGTTGGGCTTCAGTGGTCGTGTGCTGAGTTCTGAAAAACAGGCGGCCAAGTATGTGAATTCACCCGACTCGGACATTTACAACAAGAGCCGCATCCTATACGGACTCTTCCAAGCCCGTGCTGCCATTGCCAAGGCAGGCAAGTGTTACCTGGTGGAGGGCAATGTCGATGTTATTTCGATGCATCAGTCCGGGGTTGAAAACACGGTGGCTTCATGTGGTACGAGTCTTACCACTGAGCAGATACGCCTCATCAAACGCTATACTCCCAATGTCACGGTTCTTTACGATGGCGACTCCGCGGGCATCAAGGCTGCCCTTCGGGCGGTAGATCTGCTTTTTGCCGAGGGAATGCATGTCCGTCTGGTGCTTTTCCCTGACGGCGAGGATCCCGATAGCTATGCCCAGAAGTACGGGTCGGCAGCGTTGCAGGACTACCTGAATACTCACGAAGATAATTTTATTCTCTTCAAAACACGTGTGTTACTCGACGGTGTCAAGGACGACCCGATCAAGAAGGCGGAGCTTATCAGTGACACCGCCCATAGCATTGCGCTGGTGACCGACATGCTGGAACGGGCCGAGTATGTCCGTCAGTGTGCCTATCTGCTCCATGTGGGAGAGGAGGTTCTTTCGAATGCAGTGGCCAAGGCGGCCGGTCAGGCACGGCAGAAAGCCTATGAGGAGGCGAAGAAATCGGAAGACCGGAAGGCTGAGACCGGAGGATCCAAAGGCGAGGTGGAGGAAAGGAGTGCGGTAACCGATGACCCTTCTGCTTCAAATCTTTCAACCCTCACCGCTCATCTTTCGGCACCCCCTGAGGCGGAGCGTCATCTGGTAAAGTTGCTGCTTGACTTCGGCAACGAGAAAGTGCCGCAGGAAATAAACGGAGCGGATGGTAAAAAACAGATTGTGGAATACACCGTGGCGGAAATTATCATTGCCGAGTTGAGGAACGACAATATGTCCTTTGTACATCCCTTGTGTCAGCGTATTTTTGAGCAGTGTGCCCTGATGGAGGATATGTCGCATCAAATCGATTCCCAACGCTTTGTCAATTCGGCAGATGCACAGTTGCGCACCTTTGCCGCCACTTTGATGATGGATGATTACAGCCTCAGTGACACTTGGCGGGCCAAAGGTATATTTGTTCCCAAGCTTGAGGATAACCTGCTGCAGGACATCACAGAAAGTCTATACACCTTCAAAAGCAACCGCTTGGCCCAGATGGTCGCCGAACGGCGCGAACTTCTGCGCACCGCCGACGAGGTGCATCAGCGAGAACTGTTGGCTGAAATACAGCAGTTTTCTGCCGTCATTCGCCAGATGCAGCAAGCCCGTAACATTGTCATCGCCCCTCGTTCTGATAGATATTAGAAAAACATGGATATCAAGAATATTAAACTTAGATACGACATCATCGGCAACGACCCTAAACTGGAATTGGCCCTCAACAAAGCCATCCAGGTGGCGCCGACCGATCTTTCGATACTCATTACCGGTGAAAGCGGTGTGGGTAAGGATATTTTCTCGCGTATCATCCACGAGAACAGCCTGCGTAAGCATGTGCGTCAGGGGCATGGCCTCATCTCTGTCAATTGCGGAGCCATTCCCGAAGGAACGATTGAAAGCGAGCTCTTCGGTCATGTCAAGGGCGCTTTCACGGGAGCTGACAAAAATCGCAAGGGTTATTTCGAAGAGGCCGACGGAGGCACCATCTTTCTAGATGAGATAGGCGAACTGCCGCTGGCTATGCAGGTCAAGCTCTTGCGTGTGCTGGAGAACGGTGAAATCATACCGGTGGGAAGTAGCACTGCACAGAAAATAAATGTGCGTGTGGTAGCGGCTACCAATGTCGATATAGTCGAGGCGGTGCGCAACGGTCGATTCAGGGAAGACCTCTACTACCGATTGAATCAAATCAGCATCTATCTTCCTCCGCTGAGGGAGCGCAAGGACGACATCCCTCTGCTTTTCCGCAAGTTCTCGTCCGATGTGGCCGAGAAGTACCACATGCCTCCTATCGTGCTCACCGACGACGCCAAGCGTATGATGATGGATTATCCTTGGTACGGTAACGTACGTGAACTGAAGAACATCACCGAGCAAATTGCGGTGGTGGAAACCGAGCGTGTCATCACCCCGGCCATTCTGCAGAATTATCTCTCCTTCGTGCCTACGGGCGAGCGCATGCCGGCCGTGATTGAAGGCGGCCAGCCGATGGGTGGCAGCCAGATTACTGACCGCGAGTTGTTGCTCAAGGCCCTCAGTATGGGGCAGATGATCAGTGAGATGCGGCAGGAGATCAACGACTTGCGTCAGATGGTGTCGCAGATGGCCACCACTAACCAGTTCCCTATGACCACACCCCATTCCGGCACCCAATTACCGGCAGCCTACCATACACCGCTTCCCGCACAGGAGGAGGAGTTTGTCACGCCGGAGGTTATCGAGGACGAGGCTGTGAGTTTGGAGGAACGAGAGAAACGCGCCATCCTACACGCTCTCGAGCGTGCTGGCGGCAACCGCAAGCAGGCCGCCGCCGAACTGCATATCTCAGAGCGCACCCTTTACCGTAAACTGAAAGAATACAACGTCGAATGAACACTAACGATATTCGTATCAATTTGCCGGCGTCAAAGAGCATGAGCAACCGCTGGCTGATGATCAACCACTTGATGGGTAGCCATTTCCGTATCGGGAAACTCTCAACCAGCGGCGATACCAAATTGCTCCGTCAGCTGTTGATGCAATTGGAGAATCGCACGTCGGACGTGTTCTATTGCAATAATGCCGGCTCTGTGGCTCGATTCATGATGCCGTTGCTGGCCATTACTACGGGATCTCATCTGCTCACTGGCGACGAACGCCTCTGCCAGCGTCCCATGGCACCGCTGATCGAGGCCCTGCGCCAGATGGGATTGCGGGTGGAATGTATGGGGAAGGAAGGTTTCCTGCCGGTGCAGATTCAAGGCAGCGTGCCCACCAAACGCACCGTGTCTGTCGATCCTCTGCTGAGCAGCCAGTTCGTCAGCGCATTGTTGTTGGTGGCGCCACGTTTATCCGAGGGCATCTCGCTCACGATGACCCAGCGTCCCACATCGCGCCCTTATATCGAAATGACCAGCGACATCCTGCAGCAAGCAGGTGTCGAGGTGCGTCGGTCGTCCAACGGCCGCACATATTATGTGCACCCTTTCAGCGGCCGTCCCAAACCTGCTAACATCACCATTGAGCGTGATTGGTCTGCGGCCTCCTATTTCTATACCATGGCCGTGCTGCGTCCCGAATTGCGCATACGCCTCTTGGGGCTGCAACTCGACTCCTGTCAAGGCGACAGCGCCACCGACCGCTTCTTCCGTCAGCTGGGAGTGGTCAGCACTGAGGTGCGCTCGCCTTATCGTGCCGCGGGACGCAGTATCACTATCCAGGGCGGTGGTGAGCATGTCAAGTCGGTAGTCTTTAATTGCCTCGACTGTCCCGACTTGGTGCCTACTTTCGCGGTGGCGGCGGCCGTGGCTGGGCAAAGGGCGGTCCTGAAAGGTGTGAGTAATATCGCCCTCAAGGAAAGCGACCGCATGATGGCCATCTCCACCGAGCTGCGCCGCATGGGAGCCACGGTGAATGCCTCCAACGAGGAGTTGCACATCCTTCCTTCTACGCTGAAGCCAAAGGAGATGGTCCGCACCTACGGCGACCATCGCATTGCCATGGCGTTTGCTCCATTGCGGTTGCGCTTCCCCGACTTGCAGATCGAGAATCCGTCGGTGGTGGAGAAATCATTCCCCGAGTTCTGGGACGAATTCGACAAAGTGCTTTCTGCCAAGTGAAACGTCTGATTGTCATCGCGGGTCCGACGGCGGTGGGGAAAACCGCCCATGCTGTTCGTCTGGCCCGGGAGCTTGGCACCGAGATCGTCTCCTGCGACTCGCGCCAGTTCTATCGGGAGATGTGCATCGGAGTGGCCCGTCCTACGGATGAGGAACTGGCGGCTGTAACCCACCATTTCATCGCCTGCCGTTCGGTGACTGAACCTTACAATATCTTTGAGTATGAGCAGGATGCCTTAAGGGTCATCCAGACGCTGTTCGAGAAGCACGATGTCGTACTTGCTGTCGGTGGAAGTGGTCTCTATATTGATGCTTTGAAAAACGGTGTGACGCGAATGCCCGACCCCACGCCCGACTTGCGATCCCGCCTGCAGCAGATGTCCCTCGAAGAGAAGCGGGCGCAGCTTCGGATCCTTGACCCTGAATACTATGCGAAGGTCGATCTGCGCAATCCAGTCCGTCTGCAACGTGCCCTCGAAGTGTGCCTGATGACGGGGCGCCCCTACAGCGAGGTGATTGCCTCCCACTCGCCTGCCCGGCGTCCCTTCGACATCGAGATCCGTGTACTTCAGCTTCCGGCCTCCGACCTCCGTCGCCGCATCGACCTCCGTGTCGATGCCATGATGCAGCAAGGTCTGCTTGACGAAGTTCGCTCCTTGTTGCCTTATCGGTATCTAAACACCTTGAATACAGTTGGCTATCGCGAGTTGTTCCCTGTCCTTGACGGTGAGACGTCGCTTGAAAGTGCTGTGGCCGCCATCAAACTCAACACCTGGCATTATGCCCGCAAACAGATGACTTGGATGCGACGTTATCTTTAGTCTGACAATCAGCAGATACTAGGCATCAACTCCGTCTCAACTCCGTCTCACCTCCGTTTCACCTCCGTCTCACCTCCGTCGAAAGACGGAGGTGAGACGGAGGCAGGATGGTGGAACATCGGAGACGGTGGCTACCCCAAAAGGAATCATTTCCGATGCTTGCCTTTCAGTTCGCGGACGGTGGCGTAGGGCGTCTCGTCGGTGAGCGTTATGGCGTATTGATGGCGACCGTCCTTGCTCTGGGTGTAGCGTGTATTGCCTTCAGAATAAGGATATAAGGGGCGGGTGCCATAGATGGCGTGGCCGTTTTTGTCCAGCCATTTGCCGATTTCATCCATGCGCTGCAAGGCTTCGGCGGGCAGGTCGCCGTCGGCGTCGGGCCCCACATTGAGCAGCAGGTTGCCGCCTTTGGACACGATGTCGCAGAGCATGTGTATCAGTGTCTTGGTGCTCTTGTAGTTGTCGTTGGGCACATAGCTCCAGCTGTCGCCCATGGTCATGCAGGTCTCCCAGGGGTAGGGGAGGAGGGTGTCGGGCACCTGCTTCTCGGGGGTGCGGTAGTTCTCATATTTGCCCCCCACGCTGCGGTCAACGATGATCGTCTGAGGATTGCGCTCGCGTGCGATATGTGCAAGGTATTGCATGTCAATCTCTTGTACTTGTCCGCTGCATCCGAGCCAGGGACGCGTCTCGTCGTTGACGCTCCACGCGGGACGCACCCAGCCGCCGTCGAGCCAGAGAATGTCGATAGGGCCGTAATTGTGGGTCAGTTCACGGATTTGGTTGTAGGTGAAGTCTTTGTATCGCTGCCAGCGGTCGGGGTGGTCGGCAATGGAGTAGTTCACATTGCGGTCGGGGGTGGCCCATTCGTGTGCCCAGTAGTCGTCGCAGTGCCAGTCGGGTTTGCTGAAGTAGAGTCCAATCCACATGTTTTCAGCACGGAAGGCATCGACCACGCCTTGCGTGAAGTCGGTCTTTGCAGGGCATTCGGGACCCATGCTGCTGTAATCGGTCTGGCGTGTGTCGAACATGCAGAAGCCGTCGTGGTGCTTGGTGGTGAAGACGACATATTTCATGCCGCCTTTTTTGGCCGCTGCCGCCCACTGCTCCGGCGCAAAGTGTTTGGGGTTGAATGTTTTGTTCAGGGCCCAATAGGCGCGTTTGTAGTCTTCGTAGTTGGCTCCGTTGCGGTTTATCCACGGCTCGTTGCACAGATTCCAACTCTCCACGACGCCCCACTGGGCGTAGATGCCCCAGTGCATCATGAAGCCGAACTTGAGGTCCTGCCACTCTGAGATGCGCTGGAGGATGGCGGGGTCGCTCTCGGGAACAGAATCGTGCTGGGCCCACACTTTGCCCATTAAACTCATTAAGCCCATCAGGCCTATAATAATTGTCTTTTTCATTTCCTGTTGTGATAGATGAATTGGAAATCCTGCAGGTCGCGGTCGTCGCTTGAGAAACCGATCTGGAGGGTGAAAGGGGTGCCGTCGGCGGGTTCTTCGAGGAGGCCGGTGGCGGGGTTGAACTGGCGGAACCAGAAAGGGTCGAGCTCAATGGTGAAAGGTACCAAATGGTTCTCTTCGGTGAGATACAATGAGGCGGTGCCGATCAGCTGTTTGGCAGGTGCTTCTGTGTCGTTGGGGTTTTGCAGATAGACTTGTATGACAGTGCGGTGGCTGCCAGCCTGCGGGGCGTCGGTATTACATAGGCTGGCGGTGCCGCCGACGGTGAAGTCGGCCTCCGACAACCAGGGTTCTTTGATGGAGAAGAAACTGTAGCTGTAGCCGAAACCGAAGGGGAAGAGGGCGTCGCCGTTGTCGAGGTAGCGGTAGGTGCGGCGTTGCATGTTGTAGTCGTCGAAGTCGGGTAGTTGGTCTGTGGAGCGGTAGAAGGTGACGGGCAACCGTCCAAAGTCGTCGCGCTCGCCAAAGAGCAGTTGCCTGACGGCTGTACCCATATCTTGACCGCCGTACCATGCTACAAGTACAGCGTCGCAGTCGTCGATGACATTTTCCAAGGCAATGGCCGAACCGGAGCAGAGTACCAGTACGATATGGTAGCCTTGTTCCTTGAATGCTTTGATTTCCGCCACCTGTTCTCGAGGCAACTCGATACGGGTGCGGTCGCCTTTATAGAAACCTTCTTTCTCCACAGGCAGTTCCTCCCCCTCCAGCTGAGGGTTGAGGCCGCCAGCATAGACAAGGGTCTTTCCATCGCCGGCGCTGAGGATTTGGTAACGGCTGAGTGCTTCACCGATGGTGACGGTATGGCGCGGAGTGCCGTTGTAGTTGCCCAGTGGCATCAGACTGTCCCATACGTTGGGTCCTTCAAGGCGCAGGTTCTCATTTTCCTTCAGCGGTAGCACGCCGTTGTTTTTGAGCAGCACCATGCTCTGAGTGCAAGGTTGTGGTTTATCGAGGGGGGACTCCATGCTTTCGTTGATTAAGCGCGGTTCGTCGGTGACTCGCAGGCGGGTGCGGAGGATTCGACGCACATGCTCGTTTACCTTGCTCTCAGGCACAAGTCCTTGTTGCACGGCATCACGCAGGGCGGGCAGGCCACTGCCGCACTCAAGATCCACCTCGCGGCCGAAGGCGTCGCCGTAGGCCAGGGCAGCGGTGGCGTGGGTGCGGTGGCGTGGGATGACGGTGTCGGTCTCGTAGGCGTCGTTCAGTGCCCAACAGTCGGTGACGAGGATGCCGTCGTACTGCCATTCGTGGCGCAGGATGTCGAAGAGGCGCCGGTTGGTGCAGCAAGGTTCTCCGTTGAGCCTATTGTATCCACACATCACCTGTTGCACGTCGCTGTTTTTGATGATATACTCGAAGGCGGGGAGGTAGGTGGTGCGCAGGTCGCGCTCCGACACCACGCTGTTGAACTCGTGCCTGATGCCTTCGGGGCCGCTGTGCACAGCGAAGTGTTTGAGGCAGGCGGCAGAATGGCCACCTTGCAGACCCTCGACGCAGGCCAGACCCATCATGGCGGTGAGGTAAGGGTCCTCGCCGTAGGTCTCCATGCCGCGGCCCCAGCGTGGGTCGCGGAAAATGTTGATATTGGGAGTGAAGAATGTAAGTCCTGCATAATCACCGAAGTAGCCGGTGTCTTGCGCCAGATGGTATTTATGGCGTGCTTCTCTGGCTATTTGACCAAAGATACTTTGAACCAACTCGGGATTGAAAGTGGCAGCCAGTGCGATGGGCATGGGATAGACGGTGGCCTCGCCAGCACGACCAACACCGTGGAGAGCCTCGTTCCACCAGCTGTAGGCGGGCAACCCTACACGCTCAATGGCGGGATTCCGGTGCACCATGAGCGAGAGTTTCTCGTCGAGGGTAAGATTACTGACGAGCCATTCCACGCGGCTGTCAAGGCTTCGCGAGGTGTCTTTCCATAATTGTTGTTGAGCGCAAGCGGCTGAACAATAAAAAAATACAAGGCTGATGAGTAGCCAGGAGTTTTTTTGTCTCATGTTGCAAAGTTACGCCTTTTTTGCCAAATGCAATCATTATTTGTTGAATGTCGTTTTTTTTTTGTACTTTTGCAGCATGAAAAGGACTATATTTACAGGCCACATGAAGATGGCCGACATGATAGCGACAAACTACGATCTGATCCTTATGTTGCCTCGTTTTGGCATCCATCTGGGGTTTGGAGACAAGAGTGTGAAGGAGGTCTGTCGTGAACGTAATGTGGATGAGAATTTTTTTCTCACGGTTTGCAACATATATAGTTTTGATGATTACCGACCCGATGACGAAGAGGTTGCACGGATAGAGAGTGGCTTGGTGGTTGAGCATCTTCAGGCCAGCCACCGATATTATATTGAAGAACGATTGCCGCACTTGCAGCACCATCTGGACCATATTGCTGATTCGGCGGGCGAGCAGTCGGCAGTCATCTTGAAAAAGTATTTCTCCGACTATTGCCGTGAAGTGCGCGACCATGTGAGGCGGGAGGAAAAGAATCTCGGCCAGATGTTGGAAGAGATGCGAAATGGAACCACACGCAAGAGTGTGATGAGCGATCATTACCAGAAGAGCCACGACAATATCAAGGACAAATTGAGCGACCTGACGCAGATTATTTACAAATACATTCCTGGGGAGCGGCTGAACGAGGAAATGATGGAACTGGTGTTCGATATTTTGCAGTTAAGTCGTGACTTGGAGAAACATGCGATGATTGAGGAATTGCTGCTGCAGCCCACGGAGGATTGTCAATTGAGCGATCGCGAACAGGATGTCTTGGAACTGGTGGCACAGGGATTGAGCAGCAAAGAGATCGCCGGGCGACTGAATATCGCTGTCAATACGGTGAACACACACCGGAAAAGCATCACGAAGAAGACGGGCATCAAGAGTGTGGCCGGCCTGGCTGTGTATGCAATGTTGAAAAAGAATTAAGTGACAAAAAAAATTAAGAGTCAGGAATGATATGAAAACGTTGAAAACCATTAGGATTATATTGGCGGCGTTGATGTTGGCAGGCATTACTGCGTTGCTGCTTGGTGGCAACACCATCGAAGGAGGGGGGCTTCGCCAATGGTTTGGTTGGATGCCGAAAGTGCAGCTACTGCCCGCTATCTTGTCGCTCAACGTGGTGGTTATCATCGCGATACTGGTGGTGACGCTACTGATAGGTCGTGCCTACTGCTCGGTGGTGTGCCCCATGGGTGTATTCCAGGACATTTTCGTCTGGGCTCGCCGCATCATCTATGGAAAGAAACACAAATACCACTATGCCAAAGCTGCCAACGGGATGCGCTACATTGTGTTGGTCCTCTTTGTGCTGGCTATGTTGGTAGGTATGGGTAGCATAGCAGTGCTGATAGCGCCCTACAGCGCCTACGCACGCATGGTGACAGGGCTGCACGCCACGGGAGTGGTGCAGTGGGTGGCCATCATCACGCTGGTGGTCATCGGCCTGATGAGCTTCACGATGGGACGTATATGGTGCAACACCTTATGCCCCGTGGGCACGCTGCTGGGCCTGATAAGCAGGCACAGCCTCTTCGGCATCCGCATCAACGCCGACAAGTGTGCAGGCTGCCGCAAGTGTGAGCACCGTTGCAAGGCCATGTGCATCGACATTGATAACAAGAGCGTTGATCGGAGCCGTTGCGTCGATTGCATGGATTGTTTAGCCGAATGCAAATCCGGCGCCATCACCTTTGGAAGAAAAATCACCAGGCCAACGGGGACGGCCGAAGTTGACGGCAGCCGCCGCAAGTTTGTGGTGGGTACCGTCGCCGTGGGGGCCGCAATGGCGGTGCAGGCCCAAGAGCAGAAACTCGACGGCGGCTTGGCGGCACTGATGGACAAGCAGGTGCCGCTGCGCAAGACTTCGCTCAAGCCGTTTGGTGCCATAAGCCTCAAGAATTTCAGCACGCGCTGTACGGCGTGCCAGCTATGTGTGAGCCAATGTCCTGAGAAGGTGCTGCGTCCCTCTGCCAAACTGGAGAGTCTGATGCAGCCTGAGATGAACTACACCGACGGCTACTGCCGCATGGCGTGCACGCGTTGCAGCGAGGTGTGTCCTGCCGGTGCCATCAAACCGATAACCAAAGAAGAGAAGACGGTCATCAGCATCGGCTGCGCGGTGGTGCTAAAAGATAATTGCATTGGCTGTGGCACCTGCGCACGCCATTGTCCGTCGGCAGCCATCAGTATGGTAGATGGCAAGCCCGCCGTCAACGAGGCTCGCTGCCTCGGCTGCGGAGCATGTGAGTACTACTGCCCCGCTCGCCCCATGACAGCCATCTACGTCGAAGGCCGTGAGATACACACAGAAATCTGAAAACAACAAAAAAAACACAAACATGAGCTTCAACATCAAACAAACTTTGATTGATTTTGTCAAGTACATGGGTACTTGGAAATTTTGGAAAGAACTGGTCATTATGACCTTGGGAATGGCGGTCACTGCCGCTGCTGTCTATTACTTTTTGGTACCCAGCAAACTTATCATCGGAACCATATCCGGTCTGAGCATTGTGCTGGTCAACATTTTTGGAGGAAACCTGGGCAACTGGATTATGGGAATCAACATCGTGTTGCTGATTATGGCATTCCTGCTTATCAATAAGGAATTTGGCGCCAAGACGGTTTACACCGCACTGATTCTCGGTCCCTTGACCAATTTTTGGGACAGCGTGTTCCCGTGGGAGCGCATCGCCAATGCGAACCCTGTGACGGGAACGCCTTCTGTGATGGGTGACCCATGGCTGGATTTGTGCTGCTTTGTGCTTCTGCTCAGTGCTGCGCAGGCATTGATGTTCAGTATCAATGCATCGACTGGTGGCCTTGATATTTTGGCCAAGATTGTGAACAAGTACCTGCATTTCGACATTGGAACATCGGTCTCCATAGCTGGTGCGGTCATTTGCTGCACAGCATTCTTTATCAATCCATTCCGTATGGTGATTATCGGCCTTATCGGCACCTGGATCAACGGTTTGGTGGTTGATTATTTCACAGCCTCGCTCAACAACCGCAAGCGTGTCTGCATTGTCTCTAAAGACTATGACCGTATCCGCCACTATATTATTGACCACCTGCACCGCGGGTGCACCCTTTATGAGGTTGTGGGTGGATATAGCAACGAGAAGAGTATCGAGTTGGAGGTGCTGCTCAATAAGGATGACTTCAGCAACCTGATGGCATGGATGAAGCAGGAGCAAATCAATGCATTCACCACCGCCAATAATGTCAGCGAAGTGTACGGCCTGTGGTTCAGCGCCAAGAAGCGCAAGGAGTTGCAGGAACAAATGGAAAAGAGATAAATGGACAGGAGAACATTCTTGAAAAGTTTGACCGGGGCTGCAGCGGTAGGAACCGCTGTAGCCGTTGGTTGTGACCATCCCAATGCCAAGAAGGCGGAAGGATTCTCTGCCGATGAGGTGCCGATGGGACAGATGACCTATCGTACCGATAAACATGGCCGACAGGTGAGCTTGCTGGGTTTTGGCATGATGCGGCTGCCCATCGAAGGTGGCGGAAGTCTGAGAGAGAATCCCGACGCCAAGTTGGATCAGGAGATGATCAACCGAATGGTCGATTATGCCATGGAGCATGGTGTGAACTACTACGACACTGCTCCAGTCTATTGTCGCGGCATGTCCGAGAAGGCCACCGGTATAGCGCTGAATCGTCATCCGAGAGAAAAGTGGCTGGTGGCCACCAAACTCTCCAATTTCCGCACCTGGACACGCGAGGCCAGTTTGAAGATGTATGAAAACTCATTCGCTGAACTGGGTGTGGATTATATTGACTACTACCTGCTGCATTCCTTTGGCGATGTGGGGCCGGACGGCAAGAGTGATTTCGAAACGCGATTTGTCGATAACGGGATGCTCGACTTCCTGATGGAGGAACGTGAAAAAGGACGTATCCGCAACCTTGGCTGGTCGTTCCATGGAAAGCAATCGGAGTTCGATAAGGTGGTCGCATGGACTGACAAATATCATTGGGACTTTGCCCAAATCCAGATGAACTATGTCGATTGGCACTATGCTCATGAGATTGATGAGGACAACGTCAATGCCGAGTACCTTTACACAGAACTTGACAAACGAGAGATACCCATCGTTATCATGGAACCTGTGCTGGGTGGCCGACTGGCGACGTTGAACGAGCAGATAGCCCGTCAGCTCAAGGAGCGTGAGCCCGACCGCAGTCTGGCCTCGTGGGCTTTCCGCTATCTCGGTATGTTTCCGCGCATCATGACTTCTCTTAGCGGTATGAGCGCGATGGAGCACGTGGAAGACAACGTGCGCACACACTGCCCCATGATGCCATTGGCCGACGACCAGATGCGTCTGTTGGAGCGTGTGGCCGACGAGTTTGCCCACTATCCAGCCATTCCCTGCACCGCCTGCCAGTACTGCATGCCGTGCCCCTATGGCCTGGATATTCCCGGTATCTTCGCGTTTTACAACAAGAGCCTCGGTGAGGGCAACATAGCCACCGAAGGCACCGTGGAGCAAAAGGAGTTCCGTCGCGCCCGCCGTGCGTTCCTCACAACCTACGACAAGAGCATCGAGCGGCTGCGTCAGGCCGACCACTGCATCAATTGTGGCGAATGCCTCACACACTGTCCGCAGCATATCGCCATCCCCGATAAGATGCGCATAATAGAAGATTACACCAACAAACTTAAAGATTCATTGGTATGAAACTGTTATTCTTGGGTACTTGGGAGATTGTCATCATCGTCCTCGTAGTGCTGTTGCTCTTCGGCGGCAGGAAAATTCCCGAACTGATGAAGGGTCTCGGCAAAGGTGTCAAGAGTTTCAAAGACGGCGTCAATGGCGTTGAAGACACGAAGGACGAGGATAAAAAGTGACCTTTTGGGAACACCTTGACGAGCTTCGCCGTCGCATCTGGTACGTGCTGGTGGCTGCTGTTGCGGCTGCTGTTGTCTGTTTTTGCTTCAAACAGCAACTTTTCTCTGTTGTCATGTGGCCCAAACCGACCGATATGCACCTTGTCAATGTTGAGATTACCCAACAGTTCCTTACCCACATGCGGGTGGCTCTCTGGGGCGGTCTGCTAATAGTGTCTCCCTATCTTCTCTACCAACTCTTTGCCTTTGTGGCCCCGGGGCTCTATGCTGTCGAACGGCGGCTGGCCTTGCGTGCAGTCGGGGGCGGATACCTGCTCTTTTTGGCTGGGGTTGTGTTGTGCTATTTTGTCATCTTCCCTTTCACTGTACGTTTCCTTGGGGGCTACCAGGTCAGTGCGGAAGTGACCAATACCATCACTCTCAGCAGCTACATCTCGCTGCTGGGAACACTCTGTCTGCTGATGGGGGTAATCTTCGAACTGCCACTCCTTTGTTGGCTGCTGGCCAAGATGGGAGTGCTCAAGGCTGCCTTCATGAAGCGTTACCGCCGCCACGCCGTCGTGGTCATCGTCATCCTGGGTGCCATCATCACCCCCACTGGCGACCCTTTCACGCTGGCACTCGTCAGCATCCCCATCTATTTGTTATGGGAATTGAGCATTTTAATCGTAAAACGTACAGAAAAATGAAATTTCTTTTCAAGATATTGCTTCCTGTTTGGGCCATTTTGTCACTTGGCTCGTGTCACAGTTCCGTCAAACCCGATGTTGATGTCCCTTGTGCCGACGCCTTGATAGCCTATGCCGGGCAATATCCTGAGGCCGAACCGACCGACCTCTATAAATTGGTCTTCCAAGATCTCTACGGCCCCGGCCATCTTATCACCGACTCGGCCAGCTGCGCTGTATATATCCAGAAAGAGGTCGATGGCATGGATGCTACGGCCTTGTTCCCGCTGTTCGAATACACACTGTGCGACAGCAATTTTGTCCGTGTCAACCTGAAGCTGGTCAAGGACGGCCGGCTCAGCGTTCGCGAGTTGACTCATGCCGTGCTCTGCAGTGCCGAAGGCTTGCCGACTCCCGACCCCAAGTTCGTGCAGAGTCACAGCGATGCCTTCAAGGCTGCCTACGACCCGCATTACCGCATTGTGCGACGCGATATTTTCGAGAAAGAAATACTACCTTTGATTAGTAAACAACAATAGATATGAGACGATTGGTTGTTCCGTTGCTTGCAGCTTTCGTGCTGCTTTTCACAGGATGCTGTGCAAAACAGCAAGCTCCTGAGAATGTCATCCTCATTGTCGGCGACGGCATGGGTGTAGCGCAAGTCTATGCCTCTGTAGTTGCCGAAAAAGGCGACAACAGCGCTTTCCTGCGGTTCCCCTATACCGGCTTTTCGCGCACCTATTCGCTCAACAAGTACCGCACCGATTCCTCGGCCGGCGGCACAGCCCTGACCACCGGCCGGAAGGTGGAAAACTACCATGTGAACTGGGCCCCCGACTCAACGCGCCACCGCACCATCTTCGACGATGCCATTGCCGCTGGCAAGAGCACCGGCTTCGTCGTCGTCAGCGATGCTATGGACGCCACCCCGGCTTCCACCTATGGCCATGTGCCCTACCGCAAGATGTACGACACCCTCACCGTTCAGCTCGCACAGAGTCAGCACAGTGTGATGATTGGCGGTGGCTACAAGTATTTCCTGCCAGAAAACCGCAAGGACGGTCTGTCGCCCTTGGACACCCTCGCCAAGCGCGGCTACACCGTGGTGCGCTCCCTCGACTCGGCGCTGGCCTTCACCGGCGACCGCCTTGTGGGGCTTATTTACGAGGGCGACCCGCCGTCCGAGCCCGACCGTGGCGACGTGCTGCGTCCTGCCTCCATGAAAGCCATCGAGATGCTCAGCCGCAACCCCAAGGGATTCACCATGATGATCGAAGGGTCGCAGATCGACTGGGCTTGCCACAACAACGACTCCGCCTACCTCCGTGCCGAATTGGCCGACTTCGAGCGGATGCTCCACGCCGTCCTCGATTGGGCCGAGAAAGATGGCAATACGCTCATCGTGGTCACCGCCGACCATGAGACCGGTGGCCTCTCGCTCCCCGACGGTGACATCGAGGAAGGTATCAACAACTTCCGCTTCCTTTGGGGAAGCCACACGGGCTGTATGGTACCCGTCTTCGCCTATGGCCCCGGCGCCGAGCGTTTCAGCGGCATTCAGCAGAATACCGACATTCCTCGAAAGATTAGGGAATTAATGGGTTGGTAACTTATGAACGTTCAAGAATAACCGCTGACCGCCATGATCAAGTTCTGTGTCCGACTGGTGCAACGCTGGCTCCCCGAGCCTTTCATCTTCGCCATTCTGCTCACCTTTGTTGCCGCTGTGATAGCTATGCCTGTGTGTCATCAAACACCTGTCGAGGTTGTCGAGCACTGGGGTGGGGGAGTGTGGAACCTGCTGGCCTTTGCCATGCAGATGGCGTTGGTGCTGGTCTGTGGGTCGGCTTTGGCTGCCGCTCCCGCGGTGAAACGGGGCATCTCTGCTTTGGCTCGGGTACCCAGGAATCCTGTCGGTGCCATCGTCCTTGTCACAGTGGTCTCCGCCATTGCCTGTTGGCTCAACTGGGGTTTTGGCCTTATTGTCGGCGTGGTCTTCGCCAAAGAAATCGCACGTCAGCTGCAAGGAGTTGACTATCGCTTGCTTATCGCCTCTGCCTACAGCGGTTTTGTAGTTTGGCACGCCGGCCTTTCGGGCTCCATTCCGCTCACCATGGCCACCCCGGGCGAGGCCCTCTCGATCGCCACCAACGGTGCCCTTACAGCCCCCGTCCCCGTAAGCCGCACTATCCTCGACCCCCACAACCTCGTCATGGTGCTGCTGGTCATCGTCGGCATCACCGTGGCCAATGCCTTGATGCACCCCAGGCAAGGCGCCGTCACCCTCGATCCCGCTTTGCTTGAAGAAGAACCCATGGCTTCCCGCTTGCCTCAGAACACGAAACCCACGCCTGCCCAGCGGCTGGAACACAGTCCTCTGCTGTCATGGATGGTGGGCCTGCTCCTGCTGGCCTATCTACTCCTCCGTCTCGGCTTCCGGGGCGGTGCTCTCGACCTCGGCACGGTCATTATGATATTTCTCGCCCTCGGTCTCCTGCTGCACGGTACACCGCTGGCCTACGTCCGCGCCTTCGGCAAGGCTGCCACCGGTGCCGCCGGCATCATCCTCCAGTTCCCCTTCTATGCCGGCATCATGGGCATCATCACAGGCATCGGCGCCAGCGGCATCAGTCTCGGACAGGTTCTGGCCGATGGATGCATCCGCATCAGCACCCCGCTCTCCTATCCCTTGCTCACCTTCCTCTGTGCCGCTCTGCTCAACCTCTTTGTCCCCTCCGGCGGTGGACACTGGGCCATCCAGGCGCCCATCATGTTCACCGCCGGTGCCGACCTAGGTGTCGATCCCGGCCTCACCGGCACCGCCATCGCCTGGGGCGACGCCTGGACCAACCTCATCCAGCCCTTCTGGGCTCTCCCCGCCCTGGCCATCGCCAAACTCAGCGCCAAAGACATCATGGGCTACTGCCTTGTCGATCTGCTCGTCTCCGGCGTCATCATCGCTGCCGGCCTGCTCCTCTGGGCGCTCTGAATCCTGAAAACTTGAACCCTGAATCCCCATAATATGTTCGAAGACGTAATCAAGCACTATCTCGATTTCCCCAAGCCTGGGATCGATTTCATCGACGTCCTGCCCTTCCTGCAGGATAAAAAGGCATTCGCCGAAGCCATCCGGCAGATCGACCGTTGTTGCACCACCCCCAATGTGGCCACCGTCGAAGCGCGTGGCTTCCTTTTCGCCGCTCCGCTGCTGACGCTGTCCGACCATGTGCGCACCATCGTCCCCATCCGCAAGAAAGGCAAACTCCCCTTTGCTGAAGGCGACCTCGCCAAGGTGGAGATCGAAAAGGAATACGGCAGCGACCAGGTCTTCTACCGCCGCAGCGATCTGGCTGCCTGCTCCGTCAAAGACGACGTCATCGAAATCACCCTCCTCGACGACCTGCTCGCAACTGGCGGCACCGCACTCGGCATCGCCAAGTCCCTCGTCGGCGAGGTCATCGACGGCCGTCGGGTCGTCGTCAAAGAGTTTGTCTTCATCGTCGAACTGCCTGCCCTCCATGGCCGCCATGTGCTGGAGCCCATCGCTCCCGTCCGCTCTCTCATGAGCCTCGCAGGCGTCGAGTGAAAAGTCTAAAGCAGCTTCGCCACCACCAGCACAATCAGCACCAGGGCATACACCACCTTGGCCAGCGAACCCGTCATGATCCCTATGAACGACCCCACGGCCGCCTTCAGGGACGGCCGCAGCTCCCTCTGCTTGAGATATTCTCCGACAAAAGCCCCTGCAAAAGGCCAGAAAAAGACCCCTGCCAGCCCTGTGGGTCCGAACGGAAGCCCCACAACGGCTATCAACAGCCCGATGGTGCATCCCCACACCCCCCACTTTGTCCCACCCATCTGCTTCGTCGTCAGCAAGGGAATGACATAATCCAGCACCATCAGCAATACGCCGGCCACCGCCGACCACACCAGCAGCGGCGTCCCGATGGCCGCCCCGCCCATGCGGGCCAGCAACAAGCCCGCCCACGCCACAGGCACCGCCGGCGGCACAGGCGTGAACACACACACAATACTTGCCAGCAAAAAGACAAAAGCCAAGATAATCAAAATCGTGTTCATCCTCTTCAAGGTTTTGGGTTCAATGTCATAAATCGTTCGAACAACACCCGCAGCCGCGGCTCGTCGGACATCAAGGCCCGCAGCTCGGACAACGGCTCCTCGTTGGGCGAATCCTTCAGCCACAGCTTTATATACCCCTCCTTGCCATACTTCTCCTGCAGATGCTCCAACGTGCGGCGCCAATGACCCTCCCTGTCCAGCTCCGGATAGTGGCACAAGCCGTACTCCACCGTGCGCCGCACGATAGTCTCGGGCTCCACGTCCCGGTCGGCCTCGGCCACGATGCAACCCAGCAGGCTGCGCGGTGCTCGGGTCGCCGACGCACGGTGATCCTCGGCCGCCTCCGCGATCATCTCCACCTCCTTCCCGTCAAACCATCGCCCCAACGCAGGGCACCTGCGGACGATGCGCCCCGAAGCCAGATGATGACCCTCGCGACCCTCCGACAAACCCAGATCGTGCATCGCCGCCGCCGCATACACCATCTCCGGCCTCACTCCCCCCATCTCCTCCGACATCGCCTCTCCCTCGCGCAGATGGCGGTGTAGAACCATCGCCCGCGCTATCACGCGTCGGGCGTGATCGCGCCCATGCGCGCTGTCGAACCTGTCGTACTGCGGCAATACCTCCCCCTCCACAAACGACCTGAGCGTCCCCCTCACCTCGTCCCATCGCCACCACTCGAACGCCTGCCTCCCGCTGCCGTCCGCCATATACACCTCCCCGCACTCCACGAACCCCTCACGCTCCACCAAGTGAAGCATCGCCCCGTTGTCCCTGTGGGTATCCACTCGCAGATGGTCGCAATGCCCCTTGGCATAGGCAAATGCCGCCTCCGCTACACCCGTCGCACCCGCCGCCTTCGCCAGCCGGTGCAAGGTGCAATAAGGCCGCCGGCTGTCTATCCAACGGCCGTGCGCTATCACCCCGTAAGTGAGCTCCTCGCCCGGCACGAGCGCAAACGTGCCCTCCTCACCGATCATATACGACACCCCGGCCGCGATGTCGGCCAGGATCCCCCTCCGGGTCGGGTAGCCCCTCCACTGCGTGACGTTGCCCGACGCGCGCATCAACGTCCGCGAATAATCCAGCATCGACATGATGGCCTCCACGTCGGCCTCGGTCGAAAGTCGTATCCTCTCCTTCTCCATACTCCCCCTATAACGCACCAACCCCGCTTTTGTTGTGTCGCCCCCCCGTGCCCCATTTTTCCCCACACCCTGCCGACACCAACCCGTACGCCCCCACTTGTGCTGCCGCCGTCCTGCGGTTTCTGCGGCTCTCCGTCATCGGGCTCATCGCCGCCGCTGCTCTGGGGTTGATGACTACGGAGAGTTTCGGTGTCCCGGGGCTTAACCTTCGGTTCGGGTTTTCCTTGTTGATATTTGTCGCCGTGTTTCTCCTTTCTCTCTGGCGCAAGGCCAGCCCCATCGTCCTCATCTTTGCCTCCGGCCTCGTCGGCCTGTTGGCCTATAGTCTTTGAATGGCTTGTTTTGATCTCTATAACATCCTGATAATAAGCCTTGAATCCGTTATGACCTA
>DGIA01000010.1:64365-160178 GCA_002392965.1 Bacteroidales bacterium UBA3834
CCTAGTATTGACCTAGTATTGACCATATAGAATCTACTATGTCAGAAGGGTGTGAGAAGGGAGGCAATGGGTATCCGTTGGAGAACCAAGGCCTTGTGATAAAATATTTTTTGCCGGTTTCGGAAATGTTCGTATATTTGCAGTCAGAAATCAATACGAAACCAACATGAAAAAGACTATATTTTTCTTTGTTCTGACGCTGTTCTCCGCCCTTTCCGTGACGGCGCAGACGAGATATACCTCGGCGGTGATGACCAACATTTTTGTCTCCCACCCCGACAAGACGCCGTTCGACACTTGGAAGAACGATTATTTTGTCGCCTTCGGCTATACGGAGGACACAGCCCTTCACCCGGCCTTCTATTTGGTGGATTGCAGCAGTTACAACAATTTCGTTCCAGCCATACCGATAGCGACACCCGCATTCGCCGAATATCTGGTCCAGGTGACGCCTCCGCCCGAGCTGTTCGGATTCTCGGTCAACGATATTTATGTGGTCGATAACTATGCTTTCTTCTGCGGACAAGGGATAGAGAATATAAGCGTTTCTGATACGGTGCAGGTGTCGGTGGTGGGTTATTTTAATCTTAACGACTTCTTCACGAACAACGTACAGATTGACTATCTGATTCTATACGATAGCACCACATATCCACAATACCCTGTATCTTTGGAGCAACTTGTTGCCTATCGCACCTCGTCGGCTTACGACGTGGTGGCGTATGGGGAGAGGTTTGATGGAATGAATGTGGTGGTTGAAATCAAGGATGTTATGTCCCCTATGGTTTCATGTGACGCTGCCGACATGCCTTATTCCCCCTTCCCTTACAATCCCTTGTTCCAGGATCGCCTGACCATCGACGACATTTTCCTGACGGAGAACAATGTGGTCCTTACCGGACACGACCACAATATGATTACATTTTTGGCGAATTACCCGTGGTACATTGTCGGCAAGAAAGAGAACGTCGTCGCGAATATCTGTGATCCGTTGGTCAACCCCAATTATTACCTGCCCAGTGCCGACGAATCCGAAGGTTACGTACTGGGTGCCGCGTTGGAGGGGGATTCGTTTGCCATGGCGTATGTGCATTCGGACAACATTACCGGACATCGGGTGATCCGACTGCGTGCGATAGACCCGCTTGCCATGACAAACCCCTATTCCCAGGAGTTTAAATCGGATAAAGGGGAACTCGTGCACAAGATGGTCTATCTGAAGGATGCCGGCACCATCGATTTGATTGCAGAAGAGCCTTCCACAACCCGCTTCTTCCAGTTGGATCCCTACGCCACCGCCAACTACAGTTCAGTTTTCTTTGAACTGGGCGGGGCATACCGTCGGATCAGGGCCAAAGACGGAGTGCATCTCGTTTCCTCGTATGGTAATCAGTTCTACATAGATGACCGCACGGCGAACCTGCCCCATTCGGATCAGTCCTGTCCAGCAAACAAGGAGAAGAAGGTGCAGATGATTCCGAAATTGCCCCCCAGTCAGGCACAATACGGGTTGCCTACGCCTCCTATCGCCATAATTTCGGCTCAGACCAATGATGCGGTGCAGACACATATGGTAAAGACAGATTGTTTCTCGTACGAATAAAAACTGATGTTATGAAAATCCGATTGTTTCTCATAATGATTATGTTGCTCGGCCTGATGCCGACGGTGGCACAGCCGGTGGTGCACGTGAACAGCCGCGACACGGTGCGCTACGGCGACCCGTGGTACACCTTCAAACCCTTGCCGGCACTGAACTATGTCGCACAGTATGGCGGCCAGTTGTTTCTAAAACCTTATCCTAATACGAGATTTGCTCAAGTATATACATCCAGCAAAACGTTGCTATACGGAATTGCAGTAACGATGGATTCTTTGCCTGCCCAAGAAGACGGTGCGTGGCTCAGTTGTTGGCGGGGTATATTCACCCATCCCGGACCGCCACCACTGCTAACGGAGTATGTGTGTTTCGACAGTGTGTCTCATATGGACTCCATCAGCACATGGAGCCCGCCGTTGCTGAAGCAGTGTGTGTTCGAGTACCAGGTGGGCGGGGCCGGCAGCGACGGGGTCTATAAATCCACCACCCCTGTCAACTGCTTCGAATTCTATTTCGACGAACCGTTGTCACTTGTCCCGCAGGACACCTTCCTCATTGGCAGCTATTCCAACATGGCAAATCCATATCATTTTTTGGCTTATGCAGGGGTTGACAGGGACGGTGCCAGCCAAAATTGGATGGAAATAAATATATTGAGTGGATGCGCTCAAGGCGCTTATGACACTTCTGCACGTTCTGCCGACCATTATCGCTATCTGTGTTCTCTCTATCCAAATAATGATTATATCTGCAACACGGATGGAAGGGGGAGATTATTTTGGTTTTGGGGGATGGTGTTTCCCATCACGGAGCGGAGGTGCACCAAGCCGTGGGGGCTGGAGGTGGATTCGGCGTCGCGGATGGTGAGGTGGGACCACGATGCCGACGGGGTGCTGTTCCAACTGTCGCTGTGTGCCGACGGTACGCTGCCCGACAACGGGTATATTGTCACCACCACGGACACGATGCTCTCCTTCGCGACGCTGCCGTCGCTTTCGCCCGACACGGTGTATCGTCTCTACCTGCGCAAGCAATGCGACTTCAGCACCTCGCGACCTGTTACGGTGTGGAGCGACTGGAGCGAGCCGGTGGTGCTCAACCGCAACGCCGGAGGCGGGACCGAAGGGATACCTACAATCGGGCAGGAGAGGGTGAAAATCTATGCCGAGGGTGGCCGCATCGTGGTGGAGGGTGCCGAAGGGATGGAAGTGAAAGTATATGACGTGAAAGGCATCCAAGTCGCCAACCGAGACCTGCCTCCCGGAGTGTATATGGTGAAAGTGGACGATCTGCCTGCCCGACGGGTGGTGGTGCTACGGTAGTGTAGGCAGAAGGGTTTGGTCCTCTCTTGTGGAATGGCAAATTTATTTTGCCATTCCCATGCTTTTTTGTATCTTTGCATCGCAATTGATATGCACGGAAAATTATGTTTGAGAACCTTAGTAGTAAGATAGAGAAAGCGTTACATACCCTGCGAGGCAAGGGTACGATTACCGATATCAATGTGGCAGAGACCGTCAAGGAGGTGCGCAAGGCACTGCTGGACGCCGATGTCAGCTATCCCATCGCCAAGGAGTTCACCGACAAGGTGAAGGCTGAGGCCATGGGCCGCAATGTCATCCAGAGCATCGAGCCCGGTCAGCTGATGGTGAAGATTGTGCATGAGAAGCTGACGGAGTTGATGGGATCGGAGGCCGTGGATATCAATATCAAAGGGCAGCCGGCAGTGGTGCTTATAGCCGGCCTGCAGGGTTCGGGTAAAACGACTTTCAGCGCCAAACTGGCCAACATGTTGCGCACGAAAAGAGCCAAGAACGTGATGCTGGTGGCGGGCGACGTCTATCGTCCGGCGGCCATTGGCCAGTTGCAGACTTTGGGTCGGCAGATTGCCGTTCCCGTCTATACCGAAGCCGGCAACATGAATCCCGTGCAGATTGCACAAAACGCCGTGAAGGAGGCAAAACAGAAAGGTGTGGATGTGGTGATTGTGGATACCGCCGGCCGTCTGGCCGTCGATGAGGAGATGATGAACGAGATTGCCGCCCTGAAGCGCGAATTGCATCCGCAAGAGACGCTCTTTGTGGTGGATTCGATGACGGGTCAGGATGCTGTGAACACAGCCAAGGCGTTCAACGACAGGTTGGATTTCGACGGTGTGGTGCTGACCAAGCTCGACGGTGACACTCGAGGCGGTGCGGCGCTCACGATACGCTACACGGTGCAGAAACCCATCAAGTTTGTGGGTATCGGTGAGAAGATGGATGCCCTCGATGTGTTCCACCCCGACCGCATGGCCAATCGCATTCTGGGAATGGGCGATGTGGTGAGTCTGGTGGAGCGGGCACAGGAGCAGTATGATGAAGCCGAAGCAAGGAAGATATCCAAGAAGTTGATGCGCAACGAGTACAACTTCGACGACTTCCTGTCGCAGTTAGCACAAATCAAGAAGATGGGGTCGATGAAAGACCTCATGGGAATGATCCCGGGCATGGACAAGCTGACGAAGAACGTGGAAATCAGTGATGACGCCTTCAAGCCGATAGAGGCCATGATTGGGTCGATGACGCCCTATGAGCGCCAGAATCCCAGTTGCCTGAACGGCAGCCGCAAACAGCGCATCGCCGCCGGCAGCGGACGCAGCATCCAGGAACTGAACCGCTTCTTGAAGCAGTTTGAGGACACTCGCAAAATGATGAAGATGGTGTCCCGAAACGGTGGCCGTGTTCCTGCAATGGGAAAAAAACGCCGATAAAGGATAGATGATAAATACATAAGATATGGTACAGTTATTGGACGGCAAGGCCATGGCCTTGCAAATCAAGGAAGAGATAGCCAATGAGGTGCGCAGCCTGACCGCGGAAGGTCATCGTGCGCCCCACCTGGCCGCTGTTATTGTCGGTACCGACGGCGCCAGTATGACTTATGTGGCCAATAAAGAGAAATCGAGCCACGAGGTGGGATTCACGTCGAGTGTCTATCGCATGTCGGAGACCACGACGGAGAGGCAGCTGCTGGAGACGATAGATTTTCTGAACAATGACCCTGACATTGACGGCTTCATCGTCCAACTGCCTCTGCCCAAGCATATCAACGAGCAAAAGGTGATTGACGCCATTTCGCCTGACAAGGATGTTGATGGCTTCACACCGGTGAACATCGGCCGCATGGTGCTGGGCGAAGAGTGTTTCACGCCTGCCACACCTATGGGGATCTGCACGCTGCTTAAGCGCTACGGTATCGAGACTGCTGGAAAGCATTGTGTGGTGTTGGGACGGTCGAACATTGTGGGCACTCCGGTGGCCAATCTTTTAAGCCGCAAGGGCTTCGACTGCACTGTGACCATGTGCCATAGCAAGACCAAGAATCTGAAGGAGCTGTGCCTGCAGGCCGACATCTTGGTTGTGGCTATCGGCAAGCCGGAACTTGTTACGGCCGACATGGTGAAGGATGGTGCTGTGGTGGTAGATGTGGGAATCCACCGTGTGGAAGATGCCTCGAAGAAGAACGGCTACCGCGTCATCGGTGACGTGAAGCATTGTGAGGTGGATGCCAAATGCAGTTGGGTGACGCCGGTGCCCGGCGGTGTAGGCCCGCTGACGATAGTGAGCCTGCTGCAGAACACGATGCAGGCTTATCGCCGCCATGAAAACAAGTGATAATAAAGAAGCCGTCCGAGAGGACGGCTTCTTTATTATGGTTTTAGGAATTTTTATTGTTCGATGTCGATGGCGTAGGTGACGGGTTTGGTGATGACAACGCGGAAACGCATGGTCAAGAGTTCATTGCGCTGGGTGAGATAATCGTCCAGGTCGCTGACCATGAAAGTGATCATGCCGTTTGAAATATCGAAACGGAGGTTGACAGGACGATAGACTGTAGCACCTGTACCATCGGTGAACTGGCGTGAATAGACGTAGGGCAGAGGCTCTTGGTATTCAGTGCTGCCCGAGGAGAGAAGGAGATAGACATTGACGTTGCCCTCTCTCAGCACATCGGGTGTGATGGCGGAACACCGGTAGTCGTAGTACAGAATACCCACATCGCGGGTGTCGTCCCAAAGGTCGTTGGTGATGATGACGGTGTTGTCAACGATGGTCTGTGTGCTGTCGATCAGGTAGGTCTTTGTCTTGCTGCAAGAGGAAAACAGCAGGCACAAGGCGGCAGCGGCCATCAGGAATCCTTTAAAGATTGTCTTTTTCATGGTTTGGTGTATTTCTGTTTTGTTTTTAAAACGTGATTATGTTGCCTTTATTGTTTTCGGGTGCAAAATTACAGAATAAATGTGAAGAAAATTCCGATATAAGACATAATTTTATGAAAAAAAGTGTGTTTCCACGTAACAAAACATTTCTTTTTGCGTTATTGAGACAAAATACAAGTGATAATTTAGTGCACGAGTATGAGACAACTGAAGATTACGCATTCTATTACCAACCGCGATATCAAGTCGTTGGATAAATACCTGCAGGACATTTGCAGCGAGGAACTGTTGACGCCCGAGCAGGAGGTTCAGCTGGCGCAGCGAATCAAGCAGGGAGATCAGGCGGCATTGGAACGTTTGACGAAGGCCAACCTGAGATTCGTGGTATCGGTGGCTAAGCAGTATCAGAACCAGGGTCTGTCGCTGCCCGACTTGATCAATGAGGGTAATGTGGGATTGATTAAGGCTGCCAAGCGATTTGATGAGACGCGTGGATTCAAGTTTATCAGTTATGCCGTGTGGTGGATTCGTCAGAGCATTTTGCAGGCTATTGCTGAGAACTCGCGCATCGTGCGTCTGCCGAGCAACCAGCTGGGAGCCCTCAACAAGTTGAAGAAGGAAATCAGCAAACTGGAGCAGCAGTTGGAACGTCCGCCATCGGAAGAGGAACTGGCCGAAATGTTGGATATCCCTGAGGATAAGATTAAGGCCATTATGGGTATCAGTGGACGTCATGTAAGCATCGATGCACCTTTGGCCAGCGACGAGGATGTGAACTTTGTGGATGTGTTGCCAAACGAGGATACCCCTCCTACGGACAGCAAATTGATGCAAGAGAGTTTGTCTCAGGAGATAGAACGCTGCCTCTCGACGCTCACGGAATATGAGCGTGAAGTTATCAAAATGTATTTCGGTATCGGGTTGCCGCATCCGTTGAGTCTCGACGAGATAGCCATGAAGTTCAACCTGACTCGTGAACGAGTGCGTCAAATCAAGGAAAAAGGTATCAAGCGACTGAAGACCAGTAGTAAAAGCAAGCACCTGAAGGCGTATTTGTAGGCGAAATGTGAAATGGATATAATCCTTAAATATTTCCCGGAATTGACGGAGCGGCAACGCGAACAGTTTGCCGCTCTGTTGCCATTATATGAGGAGTGGAATTCGCAGATTAATGTCATCTCCCGTAAGGACATGGATCATTTCTATGAACACCATGTGCTGCATTCGCTTGCCATAGCCAAGGTGATTCGGTTCAAGCCGATGGCCGAGGTGTTGGACGTAGGGACCGGCGGTGGTTTCCCCGGGGTGCCGTTGGCCATCATGTTTCCCGACAGCCGCTTCACGTTAATTGATTCTATCGGCAAGAAGATTAAGGTCGTCAATGATGTGGTGGAGCAAATTGGTCTTCTGAACACCCATGTGCATCAGATCAGGGCCGAACAGTTGGAGGGTGAGTACGACTTCATCGTATCCCGTGCAGTCACTACGTTGGGTGAGTTTGTGCCCTGGGTGAAGAAAAAAATATCAAAAACACAGTATCATCCGCTGCATAACGGTATCCTTTATCTCAAAGGCGGTGATTTGACCAATGAGTTGTTCCCATTCCGTCACAAGGTAAAAACATGGGACATCACGGAATGGTTTTCGGAGGAATACTTCGAGACCAAGAAGGTGATTTACTTGCCGCTATAATAGTTAGAGTCGTACGCCGATGAAAATGTGGGATTGCCATTTAATATTGTGGATTTCTATCTCACGACTATCTCCGATAGTGGAGAAATTGAAAACCATGTTTGATCCCATAAACCATTGCCCAATATTATAGACAAGAGCACCGCGTGCGGTGATTATAACCTCAGGAAAACGAAATGGCACAGCATGCGCACCATTGAGATGGTAGTGTCGTTCGCTATAAATGATGAAAGAGGGGACCGTTGAGATGTGCAACAATAAGCCTTTGAATGGGACGTAATTATAACCATAACCGGCTCCAAGGCTGATTTCTTGCGAAAAAAGACTGAATGGTATGGTTTGGGGCTGCAGGTTGTCGTTCACGTGAACGGTTCGCCACTGATAGGAAAGACCAGCCAGAAGACTCCCACAACTGCGTTGCTGCAGGAAAGATTGAGAGAAAGCTGCCGGATGGCTGAAGCGACGATAGTTGAATGCATAGTAGGTATTAAAGTTGAATATTTCTTGCGATACAATTCCAACGGGAAGATTGAATATGATGCTGTCCTCAATGGAAGCGTTTCCGCTGAAAGAACTGGACTTGTGATAAACTGCCTCAAATCCGAATCGGTTGTAATAGGTTGAAAAAGTCCATTCATAGTCATTATATTTCCCTGCAAGTGCTTCGGGGTTAAGCGATAGATTGATGGAGAGTCCTCGGTATCCTGCGCCAATGCTGTAGGAGGTTTTACGATAGGAACTTAGGTTGCAATTGAAATGGCGGACACCATCATGTCCAGACACCAAAAGACTTGCTCCCGAAAGGTTCATTCGCCCTTTAATATTCCAATGTGTGGAAAAGGATGAAATGTAGGTTGTGTCAATATCTGCTACACCAGTGAGTGTCTTCCAGGATTGTGTTACCCATTGATAACTGTTATTAGGAAATGTATTCTGTGCCGATAGATTGTTAAGACACAGTAGGATAATCAACAATAGCGACTGGCGATGCATTTTTTGTTGAAGACTCAACTATTGGATGAGTTTTCGGATGATGTCGTCGGTGCTGATGCCTTCAGCCTCGGCGTAGTAGTTGCGCACGATACGATGTCGCAATACATTGATTGCGACGGCATTGACATCTTCGGCATCGGGAGAGTATTTGCCTTGCAAAGCTGCATGGCAGCGTGCTCCGATGATAAGGTACTGCGAGGCGCGGGGGCCAGCTCCCCATGAGATGTATTTATTTTCGCCACGAGTGGATCGGACAAGTTGTACGGCATGTTCCACGACATTGTCGGCGACAGGCATACGGCTGATGGACTGCTGGATGGACAGAATATCTTCGGCGGAGAGCACCTGGTTAACTTTGGTTGTGGGTGCAACTGTGGTCTGTTTGACAATTTGCACCTCTTCGTCGAGTGTCGGGTAATCGAGGCGGACATTGAACATGAATCGGTCGAGCTGTGCTTCCGGCAAAGGATAGGTCCCCTCCTGCTCAATGGGATTTTGGGTGGCCAGCACGAAAAAGGGGGAGGGTAGGGAATAGGTGGTGCCGTGAGCGGTGACACGCCGTTCCTGCATAGCTTCCAGGAGGGCGGCCTGTGTCTTGGGGGGAGTGCGGTTGATTTCATCGGCCAATACGATTCCGGCGAAGATAGGTCCTTTTACAAATCGAAACTGGCGGTTTTCATCCAGTATTTCGCTACCTGTGATGTCGGAGGGCATCAGGTCGGGGGTGAACTGGATGCGGTTGAAGGTGAGTCCAAGTGTATGGGAAAGCGTATTGACAATAAGTGTTTTTGCCAACCCTGGGACACCCAGCAAAAGGCAATGCCCATTGCCGAAGATGGCTGTGAGAAGGCTGTCGATAGTTTCGTCTTGACCGACAATGATTTTGCCGATCTCCAGTTTCAATTGTTTGTATTGGGAGACCAAAAGGTCCAATTGTTCTTTGTCGCTCATTACTTCAGATTTTCAAATACGCAATCCTTGAATTCGTCGCTCAGGTGTATGTAGGTGATTCCCATCTGGCGGCGGGCCCACTGGCGTAGTTTTTCCTGTTTGGCATTGGCCAAGGCTGCGTTATAGATGTTGTCGTAGTCATCGGTGAGGTTGGCGCGATGGGCAGCGTGTTTCTTGTTCAGGCGAACGATGCGGTAGGCATCGCGGTTGTCGCTGGTTTTCATCGCTGTGGCATTGCTTATTTGCCCTTCGTCCATGCCGGTGATACCCACGTTGTAATATTTTTCATTGATGACTTGTTTGTCGAAGCGTGTGCTTCCGTCGGGAGCTACTGCGGTGCCTCCTTGCTTGGCGTTGGCGGCGGTGCTGTATTGCCGTGCGGCATCCTCGAAGCTGATGTGTCCGGCACGGATTTCAGAGGCGATGCTGTCCAATTGCATACGTGCTCTCAGCAGGTCGTCGGAAGAAACTTTCGGGATGATAAGGATATGTCGTGCGTTGACGGTATTGCCACGGCGTTCGATGAGTTGGATGATGTGGAACCCGAACTGGGTCTCGATGATGGGCGACACTTCGCCGGGTTTGAGAGCGAATGCTGCTGCTTCAAATTCACTGACCATTTTGCCACGGGCAAAAAAGCCAAGTTCACCGCCCTTCTTCGCCGATCCCGGGTCCTGGGAATAGAGGGTGGCGAGCATGGAGAATTTTTCTCCTTTCAGCACTCGTTCGCGTAACTCAGCCAGCTGGGTACGCACGCGATCCCTTTCGGCTTCCGATATTTCCGGTTGTATCTCAATCTCCGAAAATTCATACCGTTCCGGTATGGTGGGTAGGCTGTCGGCGGGCAGGCTGTTGAAGAAATCGGACACCTCGCGCGGGGTGACTTTGATGTCGCCGGTAATTTTGTATTGCACACGTCCGGAAATAAGGTAGTTGCGTATCATGCGCTCGTATTGCTCCTTGAGTTCGTCATAGGAAAAACCTGTGGCCTCTCTCAACGCCTCCTTGGAACCGTACTGCATCAAGTCGTTCTGGATGTATTCCTGTACATACTGGTTCACTTCATCGTCGCTTACCTCAGCATCCACGCTATCTACCTCTCCCTTGTGTATAAGTAGCTGGTTGAGAATAAGGTTTTCGAGGATGGCGCATCGGTTTTCTTGTCGTTTTTCGTTGCCTATGCGGAGGCGCATCTGGGCGTAGGAGCGGTCTATGTCTGAGTATTTGATGATGTTGCGTCCCACAACGGCGGCCACACCGTCGATGATGGTCTCCTGTGCAAGGATGGTCGGAATGCAAAGGAGTAGCAAGACAATTGTGGTGAATATTTTCTTCATGGTTTATTTGTATCGTTTTACGTCTCCGTTTTTCTCCGCCTCGTCCAGCAAGTCGGCCTGCAGGTGGCCAAGGATGTCCAGTTTGCGATGGTTGAGGATAATGGAACGGATATTGTCGGTTTGTAGTTCGAGTGGTGAAAGCTCGTCGGTGACCTTGTAGTCGATGATTCGCACTAGATAGGTGGTGCTGTCGTCGGTGAGTTGTATGGTACGGTTCTGTCGCAGATAAAGACTCTCGTTGTAGGTGGTGATGGGGACAGCTCCTTGCAGGGCAAAAAATGACATCCAGCTGTCGGCATCATAATATCCGCTCAATCCGTGGCGACGTGAAGTGGCTTCAAGATCAACAATGTCGGACTCGTTGAAGTCGTTCTTCCACAAGGTCTTTTTGAGTTTCGCAATGATAGGCGATTTGGTTGGCGCCTTGACATAAACGGCTTTGACAATGGTGTTCTTGAGTTTGAATTCCTCACGGTGCTGTTCGTAGTATTCTTCGATTTGGTTGTCAGTGACGTTGGTGTCGAGCAGTTGGTTGACAATCTGCTGTTCGTAGGCGTAGATGAGTAGGCTGTTTTTATACTCGCGCAACTGCCGTTCAAAGTTGTCGTTGATATTCTTTTCCGCTTTGGAAAGCAGTACAGTCTGCCGTATCCATTGGTCGATATAGTTGTCAACAATGGTGGTGCTGTCTTCTGTGCTGACACCCTCGCCGACCAGTCCGGCCAGGTCATTGCGGTGCAGTTCGTGGTCGTAGGCTCGGGCCACTATTGGCGAGGCATCGCCTGTCTGGCGGTGACAGGCGGATAATGTCAGCAGCAGTGCCAGCAGACTAATAGCTAATCGTGCGGAGGACATCGCGGTGTATCTTCACATTGTATTTTGCCTTTAATTGCTCGTTCAGGCGTTTCTCCAGTTCGTTCTGGTATCCGTTGAGGTAGTAGCCTCGTGCCGAACGGAGGTCTTTCAGCGAGCGTGGCAGGATTTCCTCCACAGCCACTATGCGGTAGCCTTTCTGCTGGGGCTGGATGTAGGTGCCTTCTTGCCATTGGTTGGCCTCAAGCAGTTTCTGTCGGGTTTGCTCCACCAAATCCACGCTGACCTCCACCAAGTCGTCCGACGGATACTTCTTGCGGTTGATATTCTTCATCAGCAAGGCTTTCATTTCGCTGCTCCCTTTGCTTTTCAAACGGGCTTTTTCAACCACTTGCCGGGCTTTTTCAGCTGCGAGGGCATCGCTGTTGGCCACGGAGAGCATGGTCACCCTTGCCCTTGGATGGAAGAAATAGATGGAGTCGTCGGGATTGTTTAGGTTCTTGGTACGGCTTTCGCGGTTGTAGAACTGGACGAAGCCTGCTGTGTCGCGTAGGGCGGCACTCCAGATCATGCGGTCGTTATAGTTGAATATCATCAGGCCGCGGCGGTATTCGTTGACAAGTTCCGCGAATTCCTCGTTTTCATTTTCCAGTTGGCTGTCGGCATAGTCGATGGAGACGCTGTCGAGAAACTCTGTGTATTTGCCTCGCACATAGTAATCGATTGCCACCACATTGATCCTTTTTTGGTTCTTCTTTATGTAGTGGGCCACGTCGAGTGCCGTGTAGCGTTTGGCGGGGGTGATGACCAGGGGCGTGGTGTCCTTGAAGATGGAGTCTTTGAAGCGCCACTGTCCCGTAATCACAGAGTCGGACACGTGGGCAATCAGATAGTCGAGCGTGGCCATCATTTTCACGGGCTCGGCGCTGGCTTTTTTCTTGCCTTTCTTGGCTTTGGTGGCTTTCGGCTGTTCCACGGGAGTCGTTGTGCAATCCACAATGCCGTATTTGCGGCGGCAGTCGGCGGCGAAGGTGGTGCGGGAGGCGGTGCCACGCTGATCGCGGGTCATCTTCTGCTTGTAGTAGCCTTCCAGGTTCTTGAGTGGCGGCAGGGTGTCGCGCTTGATGAGTTTCACAATGTGCCAGCCGTACTGGGTGAAGAAAGGTTTGGAGAACTCTCCCTCCTTCATGTTGACGATGGCATGGATGTATTCCGGCGGCAGCTGTGTCAAGGTGGCGTTGGCCAGTACACCGCCCTCCTCGGCCGTGGTGCGGTCGTCGCTCTGCCGTGCAAGGCGCTCGAAACTTACGCCGTTTTGCAACTGCTGGTAGATCTTGTTGATGTCAAGTGCTCTCTCGTTGGAGTCTTTGCTGTGAAGCCAGATGTGGGCCATGGTGACCTCCCCGTAGAGTCCCTCCACGCGGTCAAGCAGTTTGATGAGGTGATAGCCGTATTGTGTTCTGACCGGCATGCTCACTTCTCCTACCTTGAGGGCATAGGCTGCGTTCTCGAACGGATAGACCATGTTGAATACCGAGAAATACCCCAGATCGCCCTCCTCGGGACGCGAAGGGGCCTGCGGGTTGAAGCGGTGCAGTACTTCGGACGTGACTGCATGAAAGTCTTCTCCATCCTCAACGATGCGTTTGCGTAGCGCCATGATGTAGTTGTAGGCGCGAAGGGTGTCGTCGGGCGTGGCGTCTTTCTGCACCGGTATCAGCAGATGGGCGGCACGGAGTGAGGTGTGGTTGCGCTCGTAGGCTTCGGCCAGTAGGCGCTCCATGACGGTTGAGTCGGTCAGGTAGGGCGCTGCCAGTTCCTTGCGGTATTGGCTCAGCTCCTTCCTCAGGCGGGCCATGGTGTCGAAACCCTGAGCCAGCGCGTCGCGTTCTTTGGCGCGGAAGAGGGCGTAGAGCTCGGCGTATTCCTCGAGGGCAAGGCGTTTCTCGGTTTCGGTGACGCCTTTCTTCTCTGCCAGTTGGTTGCCTACGTTGGCGTTGAATTCCTTCATGAATTCCGATTGGCGGATTTTTTGTCCATCCACTTCAATCACGATAGGGTCGTTTTGTGCCTGTAGTGAAAGGGAGGAGAGCGCAGCAACGGTTAATATGAGAATGATTTTTTTCATTGTTGGTCTTGACTGGAGTTTCAACTATCTTTTTTAACGCGAGTAGTTAGGTGCTTCGCGGGTGATGGCTATGTCGTGCGGATGGCTCTCGGTGCGGCCGGCGTCGGTGATGCGGATGAACTTGGCTTTCTGCAGGTCTGTGATGGTGCGGCTGCCGGTGTAGCCCATGCCGGCTTTGAGGCCGCCGACCAGCTGGTAGAGGATTTCGCTGAGAGTGCCTTTATAGGGTACACGTCCCACCACGCCTTCGGGTACGAGTTTCTTGGCGTCGGTTTCCTTGTCCTGGAAGTAGCGGTCCTTGCTACCCGCCTGCATGGCCTCGAGGGAACCCATGCCGCGGTAGCTTTTGAACTTGCGGCCTTCATAGATGATGGTTTCTCCGGGAGCCTCGTCGGTGCCGGCCACCAGTGAGCCCACCATGACGGTGCTGGCACCTGCAGCCAGGGCTTTGACCACATCGCCGCTGTAGCGGATGCCGCCGTCGGCGATGACGGGCACGTCGAATCCTTTCTGCTTCAGGGCGCCGCACACCTCGCAGATGGCAGTGAGCTGCGGTACGCCTATGCCGGCGATGATGCGGGTGGAGCAGATGCTTCCGGGACCGATACCCACTTTAATGGCGTCGGCGCCGGCTTCCGCCAGCATCAACGCCGCCTCGCCGGTGGCGATGTTGCCCACCACCACGTCGATGTCGGGATATTTGGCTTTGACAGATTTGAGCGCTTTGACCACGTTGGCGCTGTGTCCGTGGGCGGTGTCGATGACGATGGCGTCGGCGCCGGCCTTCACCAAGGCATCTACACGGTCCATCATGTCGGGCGTGATGCCCACGCCGGCGGCCACGCGGAGCCGGCCGTTGCTGTCTTTGCAGGCCATTGGGCGCTCCTTAGTCTTCATGATGTCGCGATAGGTGATCAGACCCATGAACTGGCCTTTCTCGTTCACCACTGGAAGTTTCTCGATTTTGTGCTGTTGCAGTATGTCGGTGGCTTCGGCGAAAGTGGTGCCTTCGTGGGTGGTGATCAGTTTGGTGATCATGATTTCACTCAGGGGGCGCTCCATGTCGCGCTCAAAGCGCAGGTCGCGGTTGGTCACCATGCCGATCAGCATCCGGTTCTCATCAACGATAGGGATGCCGCCGATGCCGTATTCCTCCATCAGGTGCAGGGCGTCCTTCACCTTGGCGTCCTTGTTGAGGGTCACCGGGTCGATAATCATGCCGTTCTCGGCACGTTTCACTTTGCGCACTTCGTTGGCTTGCCGCTCGATGCTCATGTTCTTATGCAGCACGCCGATGCCGCCTTCCTGAGCCATGCCGATGGCCATTGCGGCTTCGGTCACGGTGTCCATGGCGGCGCTTACAAGCGGGGTGTTGAGTGTGATGCGTCTGGAAAAACGCGACGCAACGGTGACTTCGCGGGGAATCACCTCGGAATAAGCGGGGACGAGCAGAACGTCGTCGTAAGTAAGGCCTTCGCCAATGAATTTAGTGGTGTCTGTAAACATATTGCGCAATAATTTTATTATCTAAAATAAAATGCAAAAATATACCTTTTTTCGGAAATGGCAAAATAAAAATGTGATTCGGTTGGTAACATGTTGATTATGACGATGGTTTTTTGTGGTGTCGTGGTGACAAGCCACCTGCTCCGTGTCATCTTCGTTACGGAACCGTCTCACCTCCGTCAATCGACGGAGGTGAGACGGAGTTAAGACGGAGGTGAGACGGAGGTGAGACGGAGTTGATGCGGAGGAACTGCTTTGTTTGAATCGGGGAGAGGAACGATGTATTATTGTCGGCGGGTGTGGCGAAGCATCACTTCGTTGAGGGTTCGGATGGTTATGCTTACACGGCTTATGTCGGCATTGGGGTCGGTGGGAACGAGGGTGGTGGTGATGCTTTCTCCGGCTTTGAGATCGAAGAAGTTGTGTGTGAAATGGCCGTCGATGTGAGGGTCGGTGTCGATATAGACGTCATAGAGGTCGCTCTCGGCCTTGATGGTTACCACGAGGCTGCCGTCGCTCTGCCAAGCCTGGCTGATGTTGTACCTGGCTTCGGGGTAGGTGCGGTCCTTGGGGAGGATGCTGTAGTATTGCTCCCATTTCTTGAGGTCAACATTGTCGGCATAGAGGGCCTGCGCTCGGTAGTGGAGGGCCTTCCAGTTGCCGTAGTAGTCGATGGAGGACCAGGAGGCCACCGGCCAGCAGTCGTTGAGCTGCCAGTAGAGGGTGCCCATGCAACGGGACGGCGTGTCGCCGCTGACAACAAATTGCTTGATGTGCTGGAAGATGCCGTAGCCGACGCCCCAGGCCTGCAGCAGCTGGCTGACGTAGCAATAGTCTTCGAGGTCAAGGGTCTTGCTGTCGAAGCCGTAGTAGCGCAGCATGGCCTTGTCTATTATCTCGCGGCCGCGGCCGTGCTTCTGGTGGTTTCTTAATGTGGGTGAGTCGATGCTGAGCTGGTCGTCGGGGCAGAAGCGGCGGATGGTGGTGATAAGCGGGTAGCTCTGGAAGCCATATTCGGACATGAAGCGGCCGGTCTTCTCGGCATATTTTTCAAAGGGCTCCTCTCCCCACCAGACGCCCCAGTAGTGGCTGTCGCCGTGGGTGACGCACTCGGGGTGGCCCCAGCCGTAGAGCGGCGAGGTGGTGATGTAGGGGCGCTGCAGCGGGTCGCAATCTCGGACGGCTTGTGCCAGAATGCTGGTTGTGCTGGTGTTGCAGGAAGTGCAGGAATAGCCGAAGATGGTGTCCATGGCTTTCTCCAGGCGGGTGCGTTGCTCGGGAGTCCAGTTGAATTGGCCCTGCCAGCCCCAGTCTTCCCAGCCGTTCTTCACCTCGTTGTTGCCGCACCAGAGGACGACGCAGGGATGCTTGGCGATGCGGCTTATCTGCTGGCGTGCCTCTTCGCGGATGCTCTGCAGCATATCAGGACTGTCGGGGTAGGGAGTTCCTGCGAAGATGAAGTCCTGCCACACCATGAGGCCCAGCGAGTCGCAGAGGTCGTAGAAGTAATCGTGCTCGTAGATGCCGCCGCCCCACACGCGCAGCATGTTGAATCCCGCCTCCTTGGCGGAGACGAGCAGGTGGCGGTAGCGGGCGCGGTTGGCGCTGTCGAGGACGGGGAAGCTGTGCACCGGTATCCAGTTGGCTCCCTTGACGAAGATGGGCTTGCCGTCTTTGTAGAAAGTGAAGCTCTGGCCGATGGAGTCTTGCTCTTGGCGTAATTCGACTTTGGATATAGTATTTATAGTGTCTATAGTGTCTATAGTGGGGCGATTGTTTGTGATATACACCGGTTTCCAGATGCCGCATGTGGTCAGTTTGGGACCCCAGTCCCAGCCCTGCTGGTAGGGTGCTATACGGGTAAAGGCACGTCGTTCGGGGAGGGTGATGCCGTATTCCGCCTCGCGAACAGAGTCGTCCAAGGGCTCGAATATTATCATTATTGGCACAGAATCCTTGTAGACAAACTGCTTCTTCATCTGTTTTGCACCAGGCAACGGAATCTCATACCGGCGGAACATATTGTCCATTGTTTCAATGTTTGATGGAACAATTATCGTGCCGCTCATAGTGTCTTCAGGGTATGGATTGCCAATCCAGAGACTTGCCTTTCCGGCTATACCTTCAAACACAAGCCAGAGGGTGTCACCCTTCGGTAGTTTGTTGTATCGGAGATGGGTGCGGTATACCCACACGCTGTCGCCTACCCAGCGCACCGAGTCCTCGTTGGTTCCATAGTAGGGGTCCGATATAAGGCCGTTGGCCATCAGGTCGGTGTGGATGAATCCCGGCACCGTGGCGGGGTACTCCTGCCCGTTGTATTCAAACTGCCAGTCGGTCAGTTCCAACTTGTCGGGCTTTGTCGTGCATGCCGCCAGCAGCAGCGGCAGGAGAAGGATGGATAGGCGTTTCATTTGTCTTAACTACTGTCTCCTTAACTACTGTCACTTTGTTTTCCAGAAAGCAAATACCACGGCCAGCAGGATGAAGACGAAACTGACGAGGTGGTTCCAGCGGATGGGCTCGCTCTTGAAGACGGTGGCCACGATGACGGTGAAGACGGTCAGGGAGACGCACTCGGCCAGAATCTTGAGTTGCATCAGCGAGAAGGGGCCGCCGTTGATCTGGCTGCCGATGCGGTTGGCAGGAATCATAAAGCTGTACTCGAAGAAGGCCACGCCCCACGAGGTGAGGATGATGAGTATCAGCGGCCAGCTGGTGTTGATTTTCAGCTCGGTGAGCTTGAGGTTGCCGTACCAGGCAAAGGTCATGAAGACGTTGCTGACGATGAGCAGCAATATCGTGATTAATCCCTTAGGCATTGTCTTAACTACTTAACTACTGACTACTTAACTACTAAATGCATCAGCATTGCAAAGGCTTGGTTGGTGCTGCGGTCGATGTTCTGCTGTCGGCGGTTGGCGCCGAACTGCAGCAGTTTGGCCTCGGTGTGTGTGGCGTCGGCGACGGCAATCCACACGGTGCCTACAGGCTTCTCGGGAGTGCCGCCGTCGGGGCCGGCGATGCCGGTGGTGGCGATGGCCAGGTCGGCGCCGAGGCGCTGGCGCACACCTTCCGCCATCTCGCGGACGGTCGCCTCGCTCACGGCTCCGTGGGCCTCCAGGGTGCTGTGCTTCACGCCGAGGGTGCTTTCCTTCACCTCGTTGCTGTAGGCGACGATGCCGCCTTTGAAGTAGGCCGAAGCGCCGGCTTGGGCGGTGAGCAGACGGGCGATGTTGCCGCCAGTGCAGCTCTCGGCGGTGGCCAGCGTGAGGCCGCGTCCGATGAGGGTCTTGTGCACCAGCTCGTCGAGGGTCTCGCAGTCTTCGCCCACGATGTATTTGCCGGCCAGGTCGTACAGCCCTTTGAGGATTGCGGGGTCGTAGCCGCCGTGCACGGTGAGGCGCAGCTTGGTGAGGCCGGCCACGGGCAGGTAGGCCAGCTTGATGTTCTTGGGCAGGGAGAGTTCCCAAGGCTCGATGAGGTCGGAGAGGAAGCTCTCGCCGATGCCTTGCACGAGGATGTTCTTGGTAATGATGATGTCGGTATGGAAGGTCTCCTGCAGCTTGGGCAGCACGCGGTTGCGCATGAGCCACTCCATCTCGAAGGGCACTCCGGGCAGCGAGACGAGCGCTTTACCCTCGCGGGCAAACCACATGCAGGGGGCGGTGCCGAGGTCGTTGTTGAGTACCTCGCAGCACTTAGGCACCAATGCTTGTGCACGGTTGACGGGCGTGAGCTCATAGCCACGGCTCTCGAAGATGCGCTTCACGTTGTCCAGCGCCACCTGGCTTTCCACCAGCTCGCTGTCGAAGTATTCGCACAGCAGCTTCTTGGTGATGTCGTCCTTGGTGGGGCCGAGGCCGCCGGTGACCAGCACGGCGTCGCTGTCGCGCAACGCCTCATCGACAGCCACCCAGATGTCGTTATAGACGTCGCCCACCACGAGGGTTTTGCAGACGTCCATGCCCGCTGCGGTGAGCATTCGGCTCATCGTCGAGGCGTTGGTGTTGACGACCTGCCCGATGAGCAGTTCGTCGCCTATGTTGATGATGGTGATGTTCATTTTTTAGTGGTTAAGTAGTCAGTAGTTAAGACGATACCGCAGGAGCGGGAACCGTCTCGGCTACCGTTTTTCCATTGTCGGTTTTCTGTCGTATTCTTCGTAAGCGTAGTCAAGTCCACTCTCTTCGTCCTGCATCGGCTCGCTGAGTTTCACCAATGTGAATTCCGACATATCGATGGTTGGGAAATAGACGTCGGCTTCGTAGTCGCGGTAAACGCGTGTGATATAGAGCCGGTTGGTGAACGGCAGCAGGGCTTTGTAGATGGCGGCGCCGCCCATCACGAAGACTTCGTCGTCGTAGTCTTTCAGGACGTTGAACAGCTGGTTCACGCTGTGCGCCACCGTGGCTCCAGGGGCTTCGAAGTCGGGGTTGTTGGTCATCACGATGTTCTGGCGTCCGGGCAGGGGCTTCTTGGGAAGGCTGTCCCATGTGCGGCGCCCCATGACCACAGGATGGCCGGTGGTGAGTTGCTTGAAACGCTTGAGGTCGCCGCTGAGGTGCCAGAGCAGGTCGTTGTCTTTGCCTATGGCGCCATTCTGCGCGATGGCCACTATGATGCTAAGCATGGGTTTCTTGTTTATGTTGATCATATTTTTCTTTTTTGGGAGTTAAAGAAGTTAAAGGAAGTTATCGCGCTTCGCGCTAGAAGTTAAAGACAATACTTTCTGTAGGCAAAATTGCGAAATGAACATTTGTCTTTAACTTCTTTAACTTCTCTAACTTCTTTAACTTCTCTGATTCAATTTCCATTAAAAACTTTTGTCGCTCGTTCGAATATGCCGTTGCACCAGGCAAGGGCGAGGCCGTAGTTGCTCACGGGAACGCCGGCTTCGAGCGCCGGAAGCAGACGGGCTTTCACCTGCTGGGCGGTGATGACGCATCCGCCGCATTGTATCACCAGCGCGTATTGTGAGAGGTGGGCAGGAAGGGGCGACTGTCCGCCGATGACTTCGCAAAGCAGCTCTTTGCCGGTGGCTTTGCGGAGGGCGGCGGGCAGTTTCACGCGGCCGATGTCCTCGCAGGTGACGTTGTGGGTGCAGCTTTCGAGCAGCAGCACGCGGTCGCCGTCCTTGAGGTTGCCTATCTTGCGGGTGCCTTGAAGGTATTCGAGGAAAAGCCCTTTCTGGCGCGCCAGCACCACGCTGAAGGAGGTGAGGGGCACTGCGTCGGGCACTATGGCGGCCACCTGCTTGAAGGCCTGGCTGTCGGTAACGACCAGGGCCGGCGGTTCTTTCAATGCCGCCAGGGTCGAGGTCAGCTCGTCGGGCTGGCAGAAGAAGGCTTGGGCGTGGAGGTCCATCAGGTCGCGCAGCACCTGCACCTGCGGCAGTATCATGCGGCCTTCGGGGGCCGAACTGTCGATGGGGGTCACCAATACCACGGTGTCGCCAGGAGCGATGATGTCGCCCAGGAGAGAGCGTCCGCGGTAGGCGCTTTCGGGCAGGGCCTCTTTTATTTGTGCGATCAGGGCTTCCTTGTCGATGGGTGCGGATTTGGTGAGCACTTTGAGCAGCGGTGTGCCGTGCTCTGTGCACCAGCGCTCCACCATCTCCTCCGGCTCGCCGTAGCAGCCTTCGGTGTAGAGCAGCAGAGCCAGGTCCACTTCGGCCAGGGCGGCCATGCTCTTCTCCACACGCATACGGCCCAGCTCGCCTTCGTCGTCGATGCCGGCGGTGTCGATGAGCACCACGGGGCCGATGCCGCCGATCTCCATGCTCTTGCGCACGGGGTCGGTGGTGGTGCCGGCGGTGTCGCTGACAATGGCGATCTGCTGGCCGGTCAGCCAGTTGATCATGGTGCTTTTGCCGACATTGCGCCGGCCGAAGAATCCGATGCGCGGTTTCAGTTCGTTCCCTTTTTTCATGGTGCAAAAGTACGAATTAAATCGCACACGCGTGTAGAAAGTTTTCAACCTTGTGTGGGAAAAGTCGTATCTTTGCATCTGGATATGAAAAGGAGAGTTGCCATAATCGGTTTGCTGATAGTGTGTTGCGTGGCTCTAGGGCAAGAAAACGGAGTCACGTTGAAGCCCAATTATCGCAAGATTGCGCGGGTGGTGAAGTCGCCTTTGAGCCCTTATTTCCTCGACTCGCTGCAGGCACGCTTCTTCCGTTGCGACACCGCCATGACGGTTGACGACCTGCGATGCCTTTATTACGGCGACACACTCTACAGCCTTGTGAATGCAGCCGCCATCTATGACCGCAGGTGCCGCCGGTTCGGCCGTGACTCCCGCCAGGCGAACGATGCCTGGTGGCAGTACCAGATGCTTGTCACGGCGATATGGAGTACGGGTGACGGGAGCAGGCGCAGGCCGCTGCATGTTGCGTGCCCGGAGGATGCTAGACTTGCGTCGGAAGGGTATGACAGCGCCTTGTGGTTCAAGATGAAGGGGAAGCGCAAGTTCTGTGTGTCGCCACAGCGGTGATACTGTGTTACCCTTTAGTTACACCTTGGTTACATAGGAGCTACTCCTTAGGGAGCATAGCGTTGGTATAGGGTTGGTATAGGGTTGGTATAGCCATTCTGCTTGTATTGTGTTGGGAATTAAATGATTATGGGAATCGGCAATGTGTACAAGTCTATTGGCATGCCATAGTATGCAGAATTACAATAGGTTGCAGCGTTGTCTATGATTCTGGAACAGCCTTAAACTGTGTGCAAAGATACGAATTATTTTTGATATGTGCAAGTTGTTTTTGAGTTAAACTTATTTATCTGAAATACAGTGTGTTGTGTTTTTTTTTTCTTGCGAATAAAAAAAGTTGTATTTTTGCAGTCGTGAAGGTGGGGTGAACCTGTGGGAATGGAAAACTGCAATATAATTGTTATAATAATGAAAAAGGTATTGTTTATCCTGTCGTTAATTGCTGTGGCAGGCAGCGCTATGGCCCAGGGCGGCTTTTATCATCAGGTCGGCGACACGGTGCGCGGCAAAAGCCCCATCTACCACTACGAAAAGGGTTGGTGGCCAGTCCTCAACGCGATAGGCCATACCGACAGCGTAATCGGTACTTTCGGCGCGTTCGGCTACATGAAACACACCACCAATACCCCGCTGAGGGTGATTGGCATTGCCTCGACGGTGGCGCGACTTGACAAGAGTAATCCGACGAACATGCAAGAAGATCTGGACACCAGCATCGACGGCACATTGTACTATGTGCTGTCAGACGCCACCGCCGGCGGCCTGGTGGAGAGAGCACGCGTCTGCTGGACGGATGATTACGCGACCCATCCCAAACGCTACATGGAGCTGCCGAGAAGGGGAGGTGGGGTTTCATGCGACCTGATGCAAGACTTCACGGCCATCGTCTCGCTGCGCGAATACTATTTCGACAGCGCCATCACCGTCACCGACTCATTCTACCTGGGTTGTGCAACCACTGATCCAACCGTCACCGATTTCGATGGCTTTTCCTATATTGCGTCACACATGTGGGACTACTGCGCCTATGCTGTTTCTCCTGACGACACCCCAAACCCAAGTATAAAAGATTGTGCAACGGAGGTTCCGGAGTTCACCTATTATGATTCATCAAGGCTCGATAACCAATGGCACCACTTCACACACAAGAGATTCCAGCTGATTTTTCCCATCATAGAAGTGGATACCTTCTGTGTCACGCCCGAAGATCCGCAGGTGGTGTATAGGGACAGCGTGAAGGTGAGGGTGGCATGGACGGACAACAGCAATACCGGCTGGGAGGTGTCGCGCACGGTGCCGAACGGCAACCCCGATGCGGGCCTGATTACTTCGACGTCGGTGCCCTACATCGAATACACCGACATCGACGATGACAGCAGCTATCACGTCTATGTGCGCGGACATTGCGCGACGGGTGTGTGGACGGGCTGGAGCTCGCCCTGCACCATCGACACGATTTCCTCTCCAGACCCACACGAGGCTATCGCGGACATCAAAGCCGCTGACTTCACCCTTTCCCCCAACCCGGCCAAGGGCATGGTGACCCTGAGATGTGCCGAATCCATGCAGGGGAGCGTCGAGATTATCGACATGCAGGGCAAGAGCTGGTGCAGGAAACCGCTAGCCGGCCAGATGACGGAGATGGACGTGAGTGCATTGCCCGCCGGCGCCTATCTGGTGCGCATAGCCACCGAAAAAGGAAGCACGACGAAGAAACTTTCCGTCGAATAGAGCGCCAGGCCCACACGCGTGCGCCTGCAGAAGCGGGCGGTTCGGTAAAACGGTGGCTTATTCTCCCTATCGCAGTTCCACAACGGTGATGCCCTCGCCGCCGAGTTCCAGCTTCTCGGGGTGGAAGGAGCGTACGTCGCGGCTGGCACGCAGTTCGTCGCGGATTATCTGCATCAATATGCCGTAGCCTTTGCCGTGCAGGATACGCACTTCCTTCTCGGAAAGCAGGAGCGCGTTGTCGAGGAACTGGTGGAGAAGGGCAATGGCCTCTTCGGCGCGATGGCCGCGCAGATCGAGTGTGGGGTTGAAGTGGGCGCGCTTTTCGTTGATGTCGTCGTAGATGCTGTGGCTTACACTCACCGTTGGCTTCGAGGAGGGTATTTTCTGCTTGGCGGTGCCCGAGAGGCGGCTCAGAGGGATGGTTATGCGGATGCTGTTGCTCTCGACGACGGCTTTCTTGCCTTTGATTTCCACCACTTGACCGAAGGTCTCTTCGCCGTCGATGCGCACGATGCTGCCCACAAGAATGGGCGTTTCTTTATCTCTAACCGAATTGTCCGAATTAATCCGAACTTGGCTTTTTCGGGTTCTTTCGGATTGTTCGGTTAGAGCTTTGGTGTTCTGTTCTGTGGCTTCTGCCAAGGCTTCGCGGGCCTTGCGGGTGGCTTCTTTCTCGGCTTTGGCGCTCTTGATGTCGCTGATGGTGCGCTCCACGGTGCGGTTGGCGTCGGAGAGAATCTGTTGGGCCTCGCGCCGTGCGCTGCCAATGATTTCGTGGCGTCGTGCCTGGAGGTTGTCGTTCAGGCGTTGATACTTTTGAGTTACCTCGTTGAGGAAGTCGTCGGCCACGCGCAACTCCTCTTTCTGGCGCGCTATCTCGCGCTTGTCGATCTCCAGTTGCTGCAGCTGGTGCTCAAAGTTGAGCTGCTCGCGGCCCACTTTCTCGCCGGCTTTGTCGAGCACTTCTTTGGGGAAGCCGATGCTTTCTGCGATCTCGAAGGCGAAACTGGAACCCGGATGGCCCACAGCCAACCGGTAGAGCGGCCGCATGGCCTCGGTGTCGAAGAGCATGGCGCCGTTGACCACTCCGGGCATGCGGTCGGCCAGCAGCTTCAGGTCGGCGAAGTGGGTCGTCACCACCCCGAAGGCCCCTTTGCCGTGGAGTTCTTCCAGCACCGCTTCGGCGATGGCGCATCCGCTTCGCGGTTCTGTGCCGCCCCCCAGCTCGTCGAGTAGGAAGAGGGTGTCGTCCTTGGCTTCGGAGAGGAGAGCCTTCATGTTTTGTAGATGGGAGGTGTAGGTGGAGAGGTCGTTGTCGATGCTCTGCTGGTCGCCGATGTCGATGAATATGCTGCCGAACATGCCGCACTCCGACGTGGGTCGCAGCGGCACCGGCATGCCACATTGCAGCATGTATTGTATCAGTCCTACGGCTTTGAGACATACCGACTTGCCACCGGCGTTGGGGCCGGAGATGATGAGGATTCTTTGCGGTTGGAGGTCGGAGGTCGGAGGTCGGAGTTGGAGGTTGAATGGGACGACGGCGTCGTGTTTTTGGAGGTAGAGAATCGGGTGCCGTGCATCCATCCATTCTATGCGTGGTTCGGCGTGCAGTATGGGCACGGTGGCGTTGAGTTCCACCGCCACCCGTGCTTTTGCCCTCAGGAAGTCTATCCTTGCCAGGAAGCGGTAGGCCTCGTCGAGTTGTGGCAGCAGCGGACGCAGACGGTCGCTGAAGGCTAGCAAGATGCGCTGTATCTCGTGCCGTTCGTCGAATTCCAGCTCCCGCAGGTCGTTGCCGAGCTCCACCACCTCGCTGGGTTCCACGAAGGCCGTCTGTCGAGTGGCGCTCTCGTCCTGTATCAGGCCGCGAATCTTGCGGCGGTGGGTGGTGAGCAGGGGGATGACGGGGCGTCCGTCGCGTATTGTCACCTCGGCGTCAGAAGGAGCCCAGCCCTCGCGTTTGGCACGCGCCAGGGTGCTGTTGACCTGAGCGTCCACCTCCGCTGCCTTACGGGCTTTGGTGCGCCGTATCTCGGCGAGTGTGGGGGAGGCGTTGTCGAAGAGTTCGCCGTGGTCGTCGATGAGTTTGCCAAGCAGCGAGTTGATGATGTTGAGCTGCGAGCTTTTGCCGCCGTATCCCAGTTCCACCTCGATGGCTTCGTTGCGCAAAGCCTCATACTGCATGTGCTCCTCGGCGGTGAGGAAATGGTAGCATTCTCGTATGGTGCGCAGCGAGAGCTTGAGGTCGAAGAGGCTCTCCATCGGAATGACCGTGTTGCCCACGCGCAGGTGGGTGAGTATCGGAGTGAGGTCGATGAAGTCCTGCTGGGGGAATCCGTTCTCCATGAGCACTATCTGGCGCATCTCCTCCACAATCTTCAGTTCATGGCTCAGCGTCTCATAGTCGGTCATGTAGTGCATCTCGTCCGTCATGCGGACGGCGAGGGCGTTGGTGCATTGCTCTGCCACCATCTGGCGGATGCGGTCGAATCCCAGTTTCTGTTCAATATTGTACATAGTAGTTAAGAGGATAGTAGTTAAGTAGTTGAAGAAAATGTTTTGTTAGTCGAAATCGAGATATAGGGGCCAATGTTGGCGGAAGGTGTCCAGCTTTCCCTTGTCGAGGGTGACGGTGACGAGTTGGTCAACGCCGGCTTCGGCTTCTGCCAGGGGAAATCCTTTGAAGTCGATGAGGGCGCTGTTGCCGGTGTAGTTGCCACCTACGCCATCCACTCCGCTTCGGTTGCATCCCAGCACGTAGCAGAGGTTCTCGATGGCGCGGGCCTTGATCAGGGTGGTCCATGCCTGGTGGCGGCTGCCCGGCCAGTTGGCACAGACGAGCAGTAGGTCGTAGTCGAGATGGTCGTTGCGCAGCCACTTGGGGAAGCGGAGGTCGTAGCAGACGGCGGGTTTGATCTTCCATCCTTTGTATTCGAACACCTTGCGCTGTGTGCCGCGGCAGATGATGTCGTACTCGCCGCTGACGCGGAAGGTGTGGGCTTTGTCGTAGGTGCCGTAGGTGCCGTCGGGAAAGATCCAGTGCAGGCGGTTGTAGCATTTTCCTTTTTCTTTAACAATCCAGGTGCCAACAAACAGCAGGTCGTGCTTGGAGGCCATCTCCTGTGCCCAGCGCAGGGTCGGACCTTCGGGCACTTCGGCCAGGGCTGCCATGTGGTCGCCGAAGCCGGTGGTGAAGGTTTCCGGGACCACAAAGATGTCGCTCCTGGGCGCCGTGGCCAGCACCTTTTCAACATTGCGGCGGTTGGCTTCGGCATCGCCCCAGACGATATTCTGCTGGTAGAAGGTTACGACCATTGCTTTGCTTGTTCTAAATCGGTTAGTAGCTGATGCTGTAAGGCTTCGGCGGTGTTGAAGCGTACAATGTCGCGCAGGCGGTGCAGGAACTCCACGGTGACGGTTTGGCCATAGAGGTCGCCGTGGAAGTCGAGGAGGTGCGCTTCCAAAAGCGGTTTCTCTACGCCGAAGGTTGGGGCTGCGCCGAGGTTGGCCATGCCTGCGTGACCGTTGATTCGCACGGCATAGACACCTTCCTTGGGCAGCATCTTGCGGGTGCCGTCCAGCGAGATGTTGGCCGTCGGGAAACCCAGAGTGTGGCCCACGCCGCGTCCGTGCTGCACCGTGCCGCTGACGCTGTAGGGACGTCCCAGTAGGGTGGCGGTCTCCTCGACGGCACCGCTTGTCAGACTCTCGCGTATGCGGCTTGAACTGATGGGCTCACCGTCCAACAGGAATGGCACTCCGCGTTGGAGCGTGAAACCCAGCTCGGTGGCCAGCTGCGGCAGTCGGTCGAAGTCGTCGTTCTGCTTTGAGCCGAAGCGACTGTCGTATCCCAGCAGCAGGGCGCGCATATTCAACTCCTTATATAGTATGGTCGCCATCTCGCAGGCACTCAAGCGGGCCACCTCGGCAGTGAAGGGTATCACGGCCACATATTTCATGCCTGCCTCAAAGAGGAGCTTCAGGTGCTCCTCCGGGTCGTCGAGCCAGTACTCGCTGTCGCGGCGGCCGAGGACGAAGGAGGGATGCGATGTGAGCGTTACTGCTAAAGTGGAAAGTTGGGGGTGGAAAGAGGTTAATTGTGACAGAAGGTGCTGGTGGCCGAGATGCACGCCGTCGAAGACACCGACGGTGACGGCTGTTTCTTCGTGGATAGCTTCGATTGGCCCGTTTATATCGTAGAGTTGGAAGGTCATTTCAGACGGAAGGATGGTTTGAAGAGTACGGAGCAGCCGAAGGAATACTGCAAGCGGCGCTCGTCGGGATAGTAGTAGCCCGATGCCTCGAGCCGGAGCATGCAAGGTTGGTGCCCCGAAGTCCAAATGTGCGAGGCTTTGGCGACGAGCACCTGCGTACGGTTGAATAATAGGGTGGGGGTGAGCGCCGAGAGATTGCTGAAAAGCCAGCTGCCTAGCAGAGGTACGAAGTCCTTGCCGTACCAATAGCTCATGGTCAGTTCTGTCTCCGACTTCTCTCGCGGGAAGCGCAGGTTCAGCTCGGGATAGACACCCCAGCCCGATGAAAACGGAACCGCGGGGTTTCCGCGCTGGTTGTACCACATCGTGCGGCAACTGAGGTCGATATAGATGTTACCTGCATCATAGGATCCACCCAAGCCTGTGGAGAGGTTGAAGTTGTTGTTGATCCGGTGGCTCACTGCCATATTCTGCCCACCTTCGTGCTGGCCGACAGCGTGGAATGGCAGGTAGAGTTGTACTTCGCCCCAATACGTCCGCAGTTTGCCTGACAGGCCTGCTGTGAAACGCTCGGGTACTGTGCTTTGGTTCCAGATATATTCACGCCAGTCAACCCATAGGTCGGCCTCGGCATGACTACCCTCATAGGTCAGTTCTACACCCGCCTCGGGGTCGGCCACATAGAGCAGGTCGGGGTCGTAGAGCGGCAGTGGCAGCAGGTGTGTGCTGTTGCCCAAGCTGCCGAGGGTGAGCTGCAGATGTTCGTTGAAGGTCATCCTTGCCTGCAACCAGGGCAGCAAGTGGAGACGGTTGATACTGTAGGTATTTACTGGCCAAGGATTGGTGCTTAGAAGGGAGGGGTAGTTGCGGGCTCCCCATAGGTTCAGCCAATGGAAGCCGCCCTCGAGTGTAAAACCTTTCCCCCACAGCAATTCATGATTCTTCCACAACACCAGTCGCGGCCTCAGAACGAACCCCGGCAGGGTGTAGCCGCTGATGCGGTTGCCGAAGTATTCGTTGTCGATAAAGAACACCTGACCGTCGATGTCGAGCGAAAGCCAACCGAAGACGGTGGTGTCTATGTGGTCGGGTGCGTAGGGAGGGGGAGTGTCTGTTGTTGCATTGGGACGAATGGGTTCAATGGATTGAGTGGGTTTGGCATGGGCGGTGCCCGTCAAACCCACTAAACCTATTAAGCCTATCAGACCCAGCAATCGCCTCATTTGCCCAGCGCTTTGACGATAGCCTCTTCGATGGCGGCGCCGCGCAAGTCGCGGGCCAGGATGGTGCCGTCAGGGCCGATGAGCATAATCTGCGGGATGCCGTTGACGCCGTAGGTGTCGGTTGCGGTGCGGGTGCTATCGACCAGTTGGGGATAGGTGATGCCGAGGTCGGCCATCACCTTCTCATGGGCGGCCTTGCGGGCTGCCGCATCGCCGCGTTCCCACACGTTGAGGCCCACGATGACGAGACCTTTCTTCTGGTATTTCTTCCACAGCGGCACCAGATGGTCCTTGATTTCAGCACGGCAGGGACCGCACCAGCTGGCATAGAAATCCACCAATGCCAGCTTGCCGTCGATGAGGTCGCTCAGCTTGCCGTCCATGCCTTGGATGTCGGTGTAATGCTTTCCGGCCGAGGTGGCGTCGATGGCTCGCAGCTGGCTGAGGCGAGCTTGCACTTGTTTGCTGTTGGCTACATTGGGCGAAGCTGTACGGACGATGCTGTCAAGCTCGTTATAGGTGAACTCGCCCACTTGTACGATATCCTCCATGGCCATCACGCCCAGCAGGTTGTCCTTGTTCTCGTTATAGAGTTTCCAGTTGGCTTCGAGCATGCGCGCGTTGCCCAGGGCTTCGAGGCTGTCGAGCACACGCTCGGCATCGGCGCGCTCTTGAGCATTGGTGGCAGCGTAGTAGAGGGGGAGCCATTCTTCCATACCCTCCTCGACATCGCTCAGTTCGAGGCTGTGTTTGAAGGCAAAATACTTGTCGTTGAGAGGAGTGCCGCCAATGCTGTCGTTCACAATGACGATGTTGCCGGGTTCCACTACGACATAGAGAAAGTAGGGCAGGTTGGGGCCGCCGATGGCAGCCATCCAGGGCTCCTCGACAGTGCCGCGGAAGGAGAACTTGCCGTTGGCCACGACGACGCTGTCCACGGGGCCTTCGCCATCGCTGCATGTTCCGGTTGCACCGGCATTAGACACATTAAGCATATACAGCTGTTGGCCTTCCAGTTCGGGGAGATCCACGTTGCCGTTGACGGTGAACTGATTCTTGTTGCCACAACTGGTCAGAAGACTGAGTAATATTGTGGCACAGATGATTACATTGTATTTTTTCATGATGGTTTTGTTGATTCTGAAGTGCAAAGATACATTTTTTTTTATAATTGGCAGCGCCTTTTTATATTGCTATAACCTTAAAATGGAGAGCCATCGTTGTATGGTACCCTTAGGTTGCACTTAGGTTATACCTAGGTTACACTTAGGTTATACCTAGGTTACGCTCAGGGTATAGCAGAAATGCAACGATGTGAAGGCCATAGGGGCGGCGGCGGATGATAATTGTTAAAAAAACGTGCATGTTGTTTTTTTTGTTTACCTTTGCATTTTCAAAAGTGTAGTGAGGAGATGATTATGATAGAACGCAGAATGCTGACAATGAGTTTGAAATGGGTGATTCCGCTGATGGTGGCAGTCGCCTTTTCGCTGCAATTGCCGGCGCAACAGTCGGGTCTCTATGTTCCCTCAGCCAAGCCGGTACGTAATATGCAGAAGGCTTTGACCAATCCTGAGGTGTTCCACCTGCTGCTCAAGTGCAGCGACGGGGAGGAGAGTTACTCCGAGAGGGACCTCGACTTACTTGATTCGGCCTATGGTATCGCCTTTGCGATTGACAATCCGATGTACTACACGATGACCATCGAAGGATATGGTGGTGCCGACGAAGACCTCGTCCGGAAACGGGTGGCCTCGGTTTATCGCTATTTTGCCATGCGTAGTCATGCGGCATTTCCCATCCGGTTGGCACGCAATAAGATCCATTGCTCGTGTCAAGGCGATACTTCCGAGGTGTTGCGCTTCGAGGTGCCGGTGACGATGTCGGTTTATAACGTGGCTGAGTTGCCCGAGGCCAGACGACTTCTGAACAAGAGCATCGATCTTGAAGGCACGGTGCTGGTCACCTTCCGCAACAATCCCGACGAGTGTGTTGGTTCCGCACGTGGATGTTATGTGCCGCAACACGACACAGTGGTGCGCGGCTACTATTCCTCGCTGCTACTCGGCAAGGGTTCTGTCTATGCAGTAGATAACACGAAGGATACCTGCCCGGGGGGCATGAGTATCAAGATGGAAGACCATCTGAACTATCGCAATGTGGTGGAGTCCTATCATCTGATACCTCATCGCAAGCAACTGCTGGTAATGGCCGGATATATCGTGGTTACTGCCCAGTTGCCGGTGAAGGCCGACTCATGTACCGAGGCCCAGAAGGACAGTATCTTTGTCCGCATCCCGGTCACACAGGAGCAGATTGACGCCAAGCTGAAGTTCTTTGCCAAAGTGAGAACGGCAAAAGGAGTGGAGTACAAGCAACTGCCTACGCGCAAGATGCCCGGCAAAGGACAGCTCGGCCTGCAGGCACCGGTGAATATCACCCAGCTGGACACCATCTACCTCGGCAAACGCATACAGGACAAGGAGGTGTCGAAATATTTCTACGAAGTGAACAGCCCCACCGAGGCGTCGGCTTTCTCTGTGGGCAGCCGGTTCTACGTGGCGTCGCGGCCCGACAAGAACGGTGAACCTGAGTTGAAGAAACCTTTGCGGCAGCTGTTCCGCATCGTGCCTGAGCAGGAGGACGAGGCCCCCTTTGCAGGCAAGTCCGGAAGGGGTAAGGATAAACGCAAAGTGATGAATCCTGAAGAAATAATTGATTGAACAATGGCATACTTACAAACGGATGTTACGAAAGTAACGACACGTGTATTGCAGAATATGAAACTCCACGGCGAGAAAATCGCCATGTTGACGGCGTACGACTATTCGATGGCCTCGCTGCTGGAGAGTACCAAGATTGATGTGGTGTTGGTTGGTGACTCGGCCGCCAATGTGATGGAAGGCCACAAAACCACCCTCCCTATCACGCTTGACGAGATGATTGTCTATGCCACCTCGGTGGTGCGCGCCATCAACCGGGCCCTTGTGGTGGTGGATATGCCTTTTGGCACCTATCAGGGCAACTCGAAGCAGGCTCTGGCTTCGGCTATTCGTATCATGAAAGAGACGGGGGCCGACGCCATCAAACTGGAAGGCGGTGAGGAGGTGCTGGAAAGTGTGCAGCGCATTCTTTCGGCAGGTATTCCGATAATGGGTCATCTTGGCTTGACTCCGCAGAGTATCAATAAATTTGGTACCTATGCTGTGCGTGCCACAGAACAAGAAGAGGCCGACCGGGTGAAGAAAGATGCCTTGATATTGCAGGAGGCGGGGTGCTTCGCACTGGTGCTGGAGAAGATCCCGGCCAAGCTGGCTGGCGAGATCACTTCCGAATTGAAGATTCCGACCATCGGTATCGGTGCGGGACAGCAGACGGACGGTCAGGTGTTGGTGCTGCAGGATATGCTGGGCATCACACGCCAGTTCAAGCCGCGCTACTTACGCACCTATGGCACTTTCGGGGAGGATATCGCCAATGCTGTCCGCCATTACATCAGCGATGTGAAGAGCGGAGATTTCCCCAGCGAGAAAGAGCAATATTAATTAAGGATTTCAGATGTGAGTTCCTTGCTGAGCAGGGCCTGGTGCATAGGCAGCAGGTCGCTGTAGGAACCTTGTTTGACGACGCATGAACCGTGGCAATGCACGAGGATGGCGCATTGTTCGGCTTGTTCCTCGGTGTGGCGGCAGATGTCAACCAACGCTTTGATGACATAGTCGAAGGTGTGCACGTCATCGTTGTAGAGCACCAGAGAGCAACCGCTGTCCTCGAGAGTGTCCACTTCTTCGTCCGCCTGGGGACTTACGTATGGTTTCTGCTCACTCATGAATTTTCGATTAATGCAACGCATTGTGCGCTGATACCCTCTTCTCGGCCTTCGAAACCGAGATGTTCGGTGGTAGTGGCTTTGACGGATACTTGGTTGATGTCGATACCCAGAGTGTCGGCTATATTTTTCCGCATGAGAGGTATGTGCGGAGCCATCTTGGGACGTTGGGCGACGATGGTAGCGTCGATGTTGGCAATGTGATAGCCGTGGGTAGATAGAAGATGGGCAACATGTGCCAAAAGTTTGAGGCTGCTGATGCCTTTGTACTGTGGGTCAGTATCGGGAAAATGCTTGCCGATGTCGCCCAATGCGGCGGCGCCGAGGAGGGCATCGCAGATGGCGTGGAGCAAAACATCGGCATCGCTATGGCCAATCAGGCCATGGGTGTGCGGAATTTTCACGCCGCCAATCCATAATGGCAGACCTTCGCCCAACGCGTGAACGTCATATCCGGTACCGATTCTCATTCTGTGGGTTTCAAGTCCAGCGAAAGCTGGATGCGTATGGTGTTGGCTAGAGGATTGGTGGAAAGTTTGGTGGTAGGGATGAGGTATGCGAAGTCGAAGGAAATGATGTTGTAGCGTAGCCCCACGCCGACAGTGGCATATTGGCGCCCACCTTTGTTCTCATGTTCGAAAAAGTAGCCGGCACGCACCGCGAATGTTTCGGCATACCAATATTCGGCACCGGCCGAGAGTTGGACTTCCTGCAACTCCTCGTTGAATCCGCCGGGGGCGTCGCCGAAGCTTTGGATGGCGCCGGCGATGACTCCGATATTGTTGTATTCGGTGAGCGACTGGATGCTGTCGATGCTATAGGTACGGAATTTAGGTGTGGGAACCAGCAGTTTGTTAAGGTCGAGCAGTACAGAAATCTTGTTGTAGTCGTCAATCTTGTTGGTGTAACGTCCACCGACACGAAGGTTGGCAGGCAGGAACTCTTGGTTGTTGTTGTCCTCGCTGTAGCGCAACTTGGCACCGAGGTTGGAAATAAAGGCGCCGAGGGCATAGTTTTGGGATTTGTCGATGGTGTTCTGGTAGTAAAGACCGATGTCGGCGGCTACCGAGTTGGCAGCGTGGCTGGTGGAATTCCCGCTTTCGCCGTAGATGGTTTGGCCATTGGTAAGGTCGCTGCGAATGAAGCGTCCTGAAGCACCAAGGGAGAGATTGTCGGTGACTTTCAAAGCATAGGTGAGGTCGAAAGCAAGTTCGTTCGGGTGCAGGTCGGTGACCTTGTTGCCTTCGATGTCAGTCATCTCAATATCACCGAGGGTGAAATAGGTGAGGCTGGCAGCCACAGTGCCACGGCTGCCCAGATGGTAGTAGCCACCAAGGTAGAGCAGGTCCATATCGCCTACCTTGAGGTTACGCAGCCACGGGGTAAAGGTGGTGCTGATGCCGAAAGTGTTTTCTGTGAATGCGAATTTGGCGTTGTTCCAGTGAGCCGAATAGGCGTCGGGAGTCGATGCCACACCGACGTCGCCCATACCACTCGACACGGCGTCGGGGGCGATGAGCAGAATAGGCATACCGGTGGAAATGTAGTTTTGTTTGCTGACCTGCCCCAACCAGGAAGTTTGTTGTGCGTAGTGTGTGCTTCCCAGTGCGAGTAATAAGGTCAAAAGGCACAGTTTCTTCATTCTTGATGGATTGTTTGTGCTAAATAACGGAATGTGTATTTTTTTATTGTATCAACGAACTACACATTTTGTTGTTCTCTGTTGCACTGTGCCGTCACTGTCGGTCACAATGATTCGGGCAAGGTAGAGCCCTGGTGGCACAGCCCCGAGGTCCCATACCACAGGTCCTACTACGTAGCCATCGGCCGAAAGAGGTGGGGTTTGGGTGGCGACAATCTGTCCATAGGAGTTGAAAATCTGTAGCTCGGCAGTGGCAACACGGGCGCTGTTGTTCACCTCCAGCATGAATCGGGCACTGCCGGATGCTGGATTGGGCCAGCAGTGCAGGTCTGAGATGTTGAGAGTATCGGCGTTTTGTACGGTGAAATTGATGGTGGCTGAAGCCGAGATGCCGTAAATGTTCCATGCCTTGAGGGTCAGTGTATGTTTGCCGGGGTCCAGGTCGCGGAAAGAATAAACTACCGTGCCGCTGCCCACCTGTGCCAAGTCGGGTTGGAACAGGTCGTTGAGCACCACCAGGCTCCCAGGGTTGTCGTCGAGCACGGCGGTGATATCATGCCCGAGGCCGGCGCCGGCATTGATGCCTGCCGAGTCGCAGAGGAGTGCAATCAAGGTGGGATTGTTGTCGGTCAACCCGCCCGAGCGGAAATGAGTGTCTCCGATAAAGAGTTGTATGGTGGGGGCGAGGGTGGAAATATCGGCTGTGTCGTTCATTCCGCCCAGTAGTAAGCGGCTATAGCAACCTGTGGCATGGTCGTAGGCCGATCGGGCATAGTGGCTCAGCTTGGCATAATCGTATTGATATGCAACATCCTTGGGCACGATGAAGGAGTATTCGAATTGTCCTTCGGATACCGGGTGGCTGCCTCGATAGATGATGTTTTTCTGTTGGGTAAAGCTCACCTCGGTGCCTGGATTGTCGTTGGCCAAGGTCTTGGTTATTACAGTCCGGTCGAAAACGATAGGGTACAATGTGCCTTCGAAGTCGTCAATTCTCTGTCCCGATGTGTCTTGAATTTCGCCGCTTATGGTGACCCGGGAGAGCACTGTGGCTGTGTCGTCCACTCCCTCAGTGACGGGCTGTCGGTTGATCTGCGTCACTACCACCCGGTTTTCAGGTTGGCTGAGGTGCAGGGCAGGGTCACCGATGAGGTTGATGCAAGGCGACACGGTGGAGGTGCGGTTTTTGGCCATGCGCAAGGCGTCGCCGATGGTGTATCGTGGGTCGAGGGCAAAGCGTACTACGTCGTTGTTGAAGCGTTCTGTATGGCTGATAGGTCGCGAGGAACTGACCACGCCGATGAAAGCCGCCGGGGCCAGAATGCACGCTTCCGATCCGCACAAGCCGTCCAGATTATCATATCGGCCGTAGGAACAGGTGCTTGTCACAAACAGCGGCAACCGGTCTGTGTTGCCGTAGGAGGCGATGTCGCTGAATTCCATATATCGTTCGGTACCCAGGTAGTTGGTCGATCCGTGACCGATATAGTTGATTAAGAGGCATCCGTTGTTCATGCGTTGGCGCAGGGCATTGTTGAGGTCTGGATAATAGGAGCCGATGGCGCCGCTGCTCTGGTGGTAGGAGTCGGCATAGAGTTTGTCAATATTGATATGTGGATGGGCATCGTTGATGCTGCGTGCCACCACTTCGCTCGAGTGGGCAAAAGCGCTGTCGTAGGGTTTCCCCGGGTCCGCGTCGTCGGCCAGCAAGGCCACGTAGTTGCGCCAATCACCCCGTTGGCGGTCGTCGGCCAAATCGCGGCGGGTCAGATACCCTTCGATTTTATCCACCAGATGGGTGGCTTCGCTCAGGTTCTTGGCGGGCAGACGTCCTACCCCCACATTCAGGGTGTCCGAACTGCCTCCACGGGCGTTCTCTCCCAGATATCCCATCATGTCGTCGCTGCTGTAGGACATGCCGTCCTCGTCGAAAGAGTAGGTGGTTTCGTATGTGACCACGGTGGGTAGGCTGTTTCCCAGCAGGTCCCGATTGTCATAGGTGCCTTTGCCCATCAGCAGCAGGTAGCGTGGCGCATGTTCTGGATGCGAGGCCTTGAGGTGGCGCAACAGCGAGCGGATGGCCATAGGGTCGGCCTTGCCCGAAGAGAACTCGTTGAATACCTGGACGTCGGTGGTTACCAGGACATCCATGCCGTCGAACAGTTCGTGCAGCATGGCCACCCGCTGGGCTTGCGACAGCAGCGATGGATGGCTCACCACCACCAGGTCGGCGGCAGCGCTGCCATGCAGGTTCTGGTTGGCCAAGGATGAAATGGAGGCGGGGGTCAGATAGAGGCTTCCGTCGAAAGCGACATAGCATCTCGCTTCGTCGGTGTTGTCGCTCCATGTTCCCGAGGTGACAGCTATTTCCCGTTCCTCTCCGGCATGGGTCACGTCCCACACACGTAGCCCCGAAGGGGCATTGCCCATGCGGAAGCGTGCTGCTCCGCCCAAGGCTTGGTCGTTGCGCACCATCAGCTGGCCGCTTCCGAATGTCAGCGGCGCATGGCTGTTGAGTTCGATGAAATCCAGATAGCCTGCTGCCGAGCTCTCGTTCGGGTTGTATGAGAGGTTGAAGGTGAATGAACTTGCCGTTGTGTTGATTTCGTCCAGGGTGGTTACATGCACTGTCCGGTTGGGGATGGAAACGGTGTTGGAATAGTTGGTGGTGCCGATGCTGAAAGAGGCTGTGAGCGTGCTTTTGCTGGCCAACGCATAGCGCAGCCGCACTCGTCCGTCCGCGTTTCCGGCCACGCTCAGGTTGAAACTACGGCTCGGTATCGAAGAGTTGAACTTCTCGCCCATCCACAACTGCCCTGTGCCAAAGATGTTCACCAAATCGTTGTCGATATGGGTCACCGAGGTGAACGAGGTCACTTCCGAGGTGGCTTCGGGCACGTTGCCAGACACAGCGATGTGACGCACGGTGGTGGCCGAAGTGGTCAGGTAGTAGTAGTTGCACGTGGCGTAGGCATGATGTTCAAACTCCCATCGGTCGTCGTTTTGTGAATAACTCCATTTTTCGGCACCTTCACCGAAGAAAAGCACTTCGTCGCCGCTGTCGAAACGTCCGTTGCCGTTGTTGTCCCGCACGTCGATGGTCACGGGCTGCAAGTCGGCATAGGAGGTCTGACGGTTGTCGATGGAGAGCATGCCGCCTCCGCGTCCGAAAAGGCCGATGCTGTCGATGCTTGTTCCCTGCAGCGCAGGCAGGTCGCTCACCGTCAGGCGGTACATGCCTGCCTGCGTCGCCGTCAGTCGCCACCACCGGCCTGTGGCCAGTACCGAGGCCTCCTGGGCTTCGACGCACAACGCCGCCATACACAGCATCAGATATATAATAATCCTCTTCAAAATGAGTAAGAATCCCTTTGGTGCTATTAATTCTTATTTATTTAAACAGTTTCCTTAACGACTTTTCTCTTTTTTTATTGTATCTTTGCACCGCAATATTTATGCCACACGTAGCATGAACATCGAGCTATCAGGCCATTATGGCTACCGACGGATGATAAGATCGGTCCTGCCGAGCATCGCGATGGTGCTTGTGACGAGCATCTACAGCATCGTGGATGGTTTCTTTGTGGCCAATTTTGCCGGCAAGACGGGCTTTGCAGCCATCAACCTCACCTTTCCGGCCATCATGATGATAGGCTCCCTGGGATTGATGATCGGCACAGGTGGCGCAGCCCTGGTGGCGAAAATCAAAGGTGAAGGCTATCCCGAGAAGGCCAACCGTGTGTTCACCATGCTGGTGCAGTTCGGCTTGGCACTCGGGGTGCTGCTGGGCGTCGCGCTGGCCATCGGGGCACCCGTCGTGGCGCGGTGGTTGGGAGCCGACGAGCCGATGATGGACGAGTGTGTGACCTATATCCGCCTGAATATGATTGGTATGCCGGGCTTTGTGCTGCAATGTGCCTTCCAGTCGTTCTATATGGCGGCCGAACGGCCACAACTGGGTACGTTGATGTCGATAGTGGCTGGTGTGGTCAATGTGCTGCTCGATGCGGTGCTGGTGTGGGGATTGGGCTTGGGGGTGGCTGGTGCGGCGCTGGCCACTGCGGCAGGTTGCCTGGTCGGCGGCCTCTTCCCGCTCTACTATTTCTCCTCCCGCCGCAACCGCGGGTCGCTGCGTATCATCCCGACGCGCATCCTCTGGCCTTACGTCGGCAAGGCCTGTGCCAACGGATTGTCCGAGTATGTGGGCAGTATAGCCATGAATATCGTCACCATGTGCTACAACCTGCAGCTGATGCGCTATCTGGGCGAGGACGGAGTGTCGGCCTACGGTGTGGTGATGTACATCGCCTTCATCTTCGCCGCCGTTTTTATCGGATACAACATCGGCATCACACCCATCATCGGCTACCACTATGGTGCCGCCGACGTGCGCGAGCAACGGTCGCTGTTCTTCAAGTCGCTGACCGTTATCGGGGTGCTGGGCGTGCTGATGACCCTCACGGCCGAACTCTTCGCCGGGCAGCTGGCAAGGGTGTTCGTGGGTTACGATGCCGACCTTACCGCCTTGACCATCAAGGCTATGCGTCTCTATATGCTGGCCTTCCTCATCACCGGATGCAATATGTTTGTCTCGGCTCTCTTCACAGGCCTGAACAACGGGGTGGTGAGCGCTGTGGCATCCTTCACCCGCACCTTGGTGTTCGAGTTGGCTTGCGTGTGGATTCTGCCTGCGCTTGTGGGCATCGACGGCATCTGGTTCTCGTGGGGTATCGCCGAGCTGCTCAGCCTCTTCCTCTGCGGTTTCCTTGTGGCCCGCTTCGCTCCGCAACTGCTACGCCGACAGAGGTAGTATAACTGTTTGATAATTAATCATGAATGGCGTATGACCTAGTATTGCCCTAGTATTACCCTAGTACTACCCTAGTACTACCCTAGTATAAACCTAGGTCTTTTTGGTGTTGGATTTTGGGGAATGGAACGATAATGCACTTTGTCAATTACATTTATCTATATTTAAATATGACAATCAGTATCTGGCCGGAATATTGGGAATGATAGGGATTTGAATTTTTTTTCATCGTGACACAATAATAATTTCCAGGTCGTGTTATTATGAGCGAATCTGGCCCCGTAGTTCAGCTGAATAGAACGTCGGATTCCGGTTCCGAAAGTCGTGGGTTTGAATCCCGCCGGGGTCACCAATAGAGCGCCAACCGTCACTGAATATGGCAGTTGGCGCTTAATAATGAAAAGTTATGAGCAAATCCACCCATCCTTTTATGCAATTGCTGGTCATGTTGGCTATGTCGCTCGGCATGCTCGTCGTGGTCAGTCTTCCCGAAGTGGTGCTTGTCGCTATGGGGGTCGATGTGATGTCGCGCCCCGTTCTGATGTGGACCCAGGCTGTCACACAGTTGCTTACCTTTCTTGTGCCGGTCGTCTTGATGACGATTATCTACTATCGAGGCCGCCAGCGCGAATATTACCGGCTGGAGTTCGGCGCCCGGAAGTGGTACTATGCCCTGACGGGTGTCGTGGTGATGTTGCTGGTGGTGCCTGTAAACGACTGGCTCATGGTGTGGAATGATTCGTGGAACCTTGGTCGGGTGGGGGAATTGCTCCGCTCGCTTCAAGATGCGACAGAAGGCGTTCTTGAGCAGATTATGGGAACCGACAGCGTTGGCGGTTTGGTCGCCAACCTGGTGGTTGTGGCCTTGCTGCCTGCTGTGTGCGAGGAAGTCTTCTTCCGTGCCGGCATCCAGAATTTGTTGCAGCGCTGGTTCTCCGCCGACGGGCGTAAGCCTTGGGGTACTCATGTGGCTGTATGGGTGACTGCCTTGATTTTCAGTCTTGGACATGGGGAGCTCTTCTCATTCATGCCTCGCTTGGTATTGGGTGCGGTGTTGGGTTACCTTTATGTCGGCAGCGGTTCCATCCTGCCCAATATGCTGGCTCACTTTTTCAACAACGCTTTGGTGGTGGTGCTCTACTGGCTAGTGGCACGCGGGGGGCTCGACATCGATCCGGAAGCCCCGCTGGCTGTCGGCGGGTTACTCACCGCCTGTTGCACCTTTGCCGCTGTGGCGGTGTTTGTCGTAACATTTGGTAAAAAACTAAAAATTAGCCGATAGAGAGGCGGCCGCAAGGTGCCCGAACGGGGGAAAGGAATGTAAAATAAAGAAAAAAAAGAGTTGTTGCAATTGGGTGAAATTTAGTTGGTTGGATGTGTGTGAAATGTTAAAATGGAGGGAAATGAAAAAAAAATAATTTCCATTTGAAAAAAAAGTATTAATTTTGCAGTCCGATTTTGTTTGAAAAACAAGTTAGTAACATTAAAAATAACAGAAAAAATGACAAAGGCAGAAATCGTAGCTGAAATAGCTCAGAAAACCGGTATCGAGAAAGTTGCCATCCAGGCTACCGTCGAGGAGTTCATGACTGTCATCAAAGAGAGCCTCTCCGAGGGTGAGAACGTCTATCTGCGTGGTTTTGGTAGCTTCATCGTGAAGAAACGTGCTGAGAAGACTGGCCGTAACATCAGCAAGAACACCACCATCATCATCCCGGCCCACAACATCCCCGCTTTCAAGCCCGCCAAGACTTTCATGCAGGATGTGAAAAAGAAAGTGAAATAAGTTTTTTAAATAGTCATTAGCAATGCCTAACGGAAAAAAGCATAAACGTCACAAAATGTCCACGCACAAGCGTAAAAAACGCCTGCGCAAGAACAGACATAAGAAGAAATAAGGTCTGATTCTGTTTGACAGGACAGACGACATTTCTTCACCTAAAGACTAAAACAAATTACACACCACCTGTCACGGGTTGGTATGTAGTTTGTTTTTTATTGTGTGTTTGAACTAGAGGAAACTGATTTTAAGTGGAAAAAGAACTCATTATATCGCGTCAGGAAGATGGCGTGCAGATAGCCCTTACCGAGGATAAACGTCTGGTGGAGTTGCATAAGGAGCAGCCCGGAGGACAATTCGCCGTGGGTGACATCTATTTTGGCAAGGTCAAGAAAATCATGCAGGGCCTCAATGCCGCCTTTGTTGATATAGGTGGCGACAAAGAGGGTTTTATGCACTATCTTGATCTTGGCCCCGATTATAACTCCGTGGATAAGTACCTACGGTTGGCCATGAATGGCGACAAAGGTGCTGCCACGTTGTCCAACTTCAAGATTGAACCTGTGTTGGAAAAGGTGGGCAATTTCGGCAATGTGTTGAAGGTGGGACAGCCCATCCTTGTACAAGTAACCAAAGAGCCCATATCCACCAAAGGCCCCAAGGTGACTGGTGACATCAGCATTGCAGGTCATTATCTGGTACTTACACCTTTCAGCAACAAGATATCCATCTCGCAGAAAATCAAAGGTTCGGAGGAACGTAACCGTCTGCGCCGTCTGATGCAGAGCATACGACCGCAGAATTTTGGAGTCATTGTCCGCACCGTTGCCGAGGGTAGAAGTGTGGCTGAGCTTGATGCCGACTTGCGTCAGTTGATGGACTGCTGGAAGCAAATGTCTGAGAAACTCAAGCATGTCAGCGCCCCATGCAAAGTGCACGCCGAGCTTGATACAACCTCGGCATTGTTGCGTGATGTGCTGACCGATGATTTCTCCAGCATCTATGTCGATGACGCCGCTCTCTGTGAGGAGGTGCGCCGTGCAGTCAAGGTGATGGCACCAGGCAAGGAGGATATGGTGAAACACTACAAGATGGAGACTCCCATCTTCGAGCAGTTTGGTGTACAGCGTGATATCCGACGTGCTTTCGGCCGCATAGTGACCATTCGCTCCGGAGTCTATCTCTATATAGAGCATACCGAGGCCATGCATGTCATCGATGTCAACAGCGGCAACCATATCAAGGCTGGAAGCGGTCAGGAAGACACGGCTCTGCAGGTGAACATCGAGAGCGGTATCGAGATTGCCCGCCAGTTGCGTTTGCGTGACATGGGCGGCATTGTTATCATCGATTTCATCGACATGGACAAGGCCGAGAACCGCAAGAAACTGTTCGACGTGATGACCGAAGCCATGCGCCCCGACAAAGCCCGTCATACCATATTGCCTCTGAGTAAATTTGGTTTGATGCAGATCACTCGTCAGCGCGTACGTCCTGCGATGGAGGTCGATGTACAGGAGAAGTGCCCCATGTGTGACGGTACAGGACATATCAAGCAGAGTATGGTGGTGGTGGATGAAATAGAGGCTTCTTTGAGACATCTTGCCACCGCCCAGCAGGAACGACATCTGACGCTCATCACGCACCCCTATATTTATGCCTATCTCACCAAAGGGTGGCTCAAAAGCCCTTACCGTCGCTGGCAACGGGCTTATCATGTACGTCTCAAGATGAAACAGTCGGAGAAGTACGGATTGTTGGAGTTCAGGTTCTTCCATGGCAATGGCGATGAGATACAGATGTAATAAAAGGAGATGTGAGAGGTTAGGGGTGAAAAGATGCTATATTATAGTGTCCTTTTTGCTCATTGTTTTTCACTTGTCGTCTAATACCGTTCAAGCACAGGTACGCACCCGCGGCATCGATGTGTCTAAATTCCAGGGTACTGTGAACTGGACCAAGGTGGCCAAGGATTCGACCATAAAGTTTGTCTATATCCGCGCTACAGAAGGCACTTCGATACAGGATGCCTACTACAAGACCAACCTTACCAAGGCCAAGAAGGCAGGCCTGCTGGTGGGTAGTTATCATGTCTATAGCAGCAAAACCACGGCTTACCAACAGATGGCCAACATGCGTAAGATGGTGAAGAAGAGTGAACAAGATCTTGTTCCTGTGCTTGATATCGAAGGACATCATTCAGGACGTCTCTATATGGAGCGTGTCGATAAACTGCTGGAGCTTATGGAGCGGGAGTATGGTGTGAAGCCGATGATTTACACTTCCGAGAAGGTCTATAAAACCCATTTTGCGATAAAGAAATATTCCAAGTATCATATCTTCATCGCCAATTACCGAGGGTATCCTACCACACGTTTTACCTTGTGGCAATATACCGAAAAGGGGCATTGCAATGGAATCTCAGGTTTTGTGGATTTCAACCGTTTCCACCGCAACCACAGCCTCAGTGACATCAAAATGCCGAAGCCTAAGAAGAAAACTGCAGCTACGGATAGCACTGCCACTACAGCGGGAAAATAAAGAAGGTCGGCCTTAAGGATGGTTGTTTGAGACGAGCTTTTTGAGGTTGAAATGATGTTATTCTCGGCATTATGAATGTCTGGAATGAGTTTAAGTGTTATGTTAATTCTGCTGATTTCAAGCTGACGCCAACACTTCAAAATGGAGTGTATTTGAGGTGTTTTTGTGAAATTGGATTACTTTTTTGTTTAGTATTGTAAAAAAAGTTGTATTTTTGCAGTTCCAAATTATGGTGCAAAAACGATAAACTAACAATACGAATTACAATGCAGAAAAGTAAAGTAGGACTTGATTTTACGGAAGTTGAGCATGCTCGTTCGGTGGCAAAAAAGATTGCCGGACAGGTGCAGGACTTCGTGGAAGACTACACTACCGTGGCTGTGGAGCGTACATTGTGCCGCTTCCTCGGCATCGACGGTGTTGATGAAAACGAGGTTCCCATGCCCAATGTTGTGGTGGAAGAGTTGAAGAGCAAAGGATTGCTCGGCGAAGGAGTGATGTTTTATGTGGGCAACGCGATGGTGGAAACCGGCAAGAATCCGCAGGAAATAGCGGAGGCCATCGCTGTTGGTAAGCTGGATATCACCAAGCTGCCTGTCCATTCGAAAGCAGAGATTGACAAGGCTTTGCAGCCGGTGATTGAGAAGACCATAGAGCGAGTGAGGGGAAACCGACTGCGTCGAGAGAAATACATTGAGACTATCGGCGAGGGCTCCAAGCCCTATCTCTACATCATTGTCGCTACAGGCAACATCTATGAGGATGTGGTGCAGGCCCAAGCCGGTGCCCGTCAAGGTGCCGACATTATCGCCGTCATACGCACCACGGGTCAGTCGCTGCTTGATTACGTGCCCTATGGTGCCACCACCGAAGGCTTTGGCGGCACTTTCGCTACTCAGGAAAACTTCCGCATCATGCGCAAGGCTCTTGATGAGGTCGGCGAGGAGGTGGGACGCTACATCCGCCTCTGCAACTACTGCTCGGGTCTTTGCATGCCGGAAATCGCCGCCATGGGTGCACTCGAAGGCCTCGACGTGATGCTCAACGATGCACTCTACGGCATCCTGTTCCGCGACATCAACATGCAGCGTACGCTGATTGACCAATATTTCAGCCGCATAATCAATGGATTTGCGGGTGTGATTATCAATACCGGTGAGGATAACTACCTGACCACCGCCGATGCCTATGAAGAGGCTCATACGGTGTTGGCATCGGACTTCATCAACGAGCAGTTGGCCTTTATGGCAGGTCTTCCCAGCGAACAGCAGGGGCTTGGCCATGCCTTTGAAATGGATCCTATGCTCGAGAACGGGTTCCTTTACGAGCTGGCACAGGCTCAGATGCTGCGTGAGATATTCCCCAACGCACCGCTGAAATACATGCCGCCTACCAAGTTTATGACCGGCAATATCTTCCGCGGACATATTCAGGATGCATTGTTCAATATCATTGGTCAGTGGACCCATCAGGGACTGCAGCTGCTGGGTATGCCCACCGAGGCTATCCACACCCCCTTCATGAGTGACCGTTATTTGAGTATCGAAAACGCTAAGTATATCTTCAACAACATGAAGGATATCGGCGAGGAGGTGGAGTTCAAGGATGGCGGCATCATCAAGAACCGTGCACAGAAAGTGTTGCACGACGCCACCAAGCTGCTTGAAGCCATGGAGAGCGAAGGCCTATTCACCGCACTGGAGAAGGGTATTTTCGCCAATGTGAAGCGTCCGAAGAATGGAGGCAAAGGCCTCGACGGTGTCACTCTTAAGGGTGAGCATTATTTTAACCCGTTTGTTGAACTTATGAAAGGAAGGAAATAAAGATGAGCGAAGGATTGTATTCGATGGAGGCAAAGGACTATGACAAAACCCTTGACCTCACCAAGATAAAGCCGTATGGCGACACTATGAACGACGGTAAGGTGCAGTTGAGCTTCACCCTGCCGGTGCCTGCGGGTGCAGAAGCCGAAGAGGCAGCCAAGCAGTTGCTGAAAAAAATGGGTTTCGAAAATCCCCTGGTTGTCTATCAGAAGGAACTGACAGCAGGCTTCTGTTTCATGAACTGTTACGGTTCACTGACCCATACTGTGGATTATACCAGCATTCATGTGCCCAAAGTGGAATCGACTACTATGGATATGCATGAGTGTGACGAATATATCCGTGAGCACATAGGCCGAAAGATAGTTATTGTTGGAGCCTCGACGGGTACCGATGCCCACACGGTGGGTATCGATGCCATTATGAACATGAAAGGTTATGCCGGCCACTATGGGCTGGAGCGCTATGACATGATTGACGCCTACAATCTCGGCAGCCAGGTTCCCAATGAGGAGTTTATCGCCAAGGGTATCGAGCTGCATGCTGATGCCTTGATAGTCAGTCAGACCGTTACCCAGAAAGATGTTCATATCAAGAACCTCACCGAGTTGGTTGAGATGCTTGAAGCTGAAGGTCTGCGAGACAAGGTAATTCTCATCTGCGGAGGTCCCCGTATCAGCCATGAGCTGGCTAAGGAACTGGGATATGATGCAGGTTTCGGCCCCAATACTTTTGCCGATGACGAGGCTTCATACATTGCCCAGGAAATGGTTGCACGCGGCTGGAAATAAGGCTGCTGTAACGGCATTTAATCTGATAACAAGACAACGTAATAAACAACTATAACAATGGAAAAAGAACAAATTAAACCCTTTATTGCCAAACGTGCGGCTCAGGAATTGCACGACGGCGATGTCGTCAACCTTGGTATCGGTCTTCCGACCTTGATTCCCAACTATCTGCCAGCCGGCGTGAAAGTCGTGCTTCAGAGTGAGAACGGCATGATTGGCATGGGACCCACCCCCGAAGAAGGTAAGGAAGACCCCTGGTTTATTAACGCGGGTGGTGGATTTGTGACACCGGTCGAGGGAGCTTCGACTTTTGACAGTGCCACTTCTTTCGGCATTATCCGTGGCGGTCACGTTGATGTGAGTGTTCTTGGCGCCATGCAGGTGGATGAAGAGGGTGACTTGGCCAATTGGATGATTCCTGGCAAGAAAACCCCTGGTATGGGTGGCGCCATGGACCTTCTGGTGGGTGCTAAAAAGGTTATCCTTGCCATGGAACATACCGCCAAGGGCAATCCCAAGATCTTGAAAAAATGCACGCTGCCTTTGACTGCCAAAGGACAGGTGAATATGATTATCACGGAGATGGGTGTCATGGAAATTACCCCCAAGGGTATTGTTCTAACCGAAATCAATCCCGAGTTCACCGTCGAACAGGTGCAAGCTGCCACTGAGGCAACGCTGATTATCAGCCCTGATTTGAAAAAGATGAATGCTTGATATGAAAAAGATTTTCATGGTTGCTGTTGCACTGCTGTGTCTGTCGGGCACAGCAGTGGCGCAGCGCCACATTGAATTCCGTTGGCACGGTATTTATCTTGTGGGCGATGTGACCTACGGTATGAATGTGAACCGTGCGGTAGGGGAGGGGTGTATGGTCGGTGATACATTGTCGGCTATTATGCCCACATTCACGGCGGGTTACCAGTTCCGTAAGGAAGCAGGTGTCGGCCTGGGTTTCAGTTATGTGGCTGATCCGACAGGTGCCTATACCCAGATGCCTCTCTTTGTTGAGTTGCGAAGTCATTATTTGCGTAGTCGCCTGACTCCTTATACTGTCATGCAGGTGGGCTACACTTTGCCTCTCGGTTTGTCTTCGCAGCCCAACCCTATTAGCAACAAGATAGAAGAGGGTGGCCTGTATGTGGGTTTCGAAGTAGGCGGACGTTATGCTATTAGCCGTTCAACGGCCATTGCTGTTCATGCATCCTACCGTCTTCTGCAGTCGAATAGTGTGATTCGCAGCATGGAAGGGGTTTCTTTGCTGGCAGACCCCGTGGTACTCCATGTGGTGGGTGGCGGTATGTCATTCTATTTTGGTAATTAATCATGTTGGTGCATAGGGGGGCGGCTTTGGGGCTAATGGTCTTGGTTTGTGTTTTCTCCAGCCAGGCCCAGCCGTGGAGATCCCGTGCCAATGTCGCCGCCTATTATGATGAATCCGCCGTTGAAAAGAGTGGATACAGGAAATCACCCTATTTCCAAGAATTGACAGACCGATGGCAGCAGCAGCCAACAGACTCTTCCTTGATTTACATACGTCAGTTGGATGCCGATAAGACATGGAAATACTACCATGTCTTTCTTAATGTTCGCTGTGGACATGCTGTGCGGGTACTGCTGAACGGGAAAGAAATAGGCTATGGCACCGACTCCCGTCATTGGAATGAATTCCTTCTGGATCAGTACTTGAAATATGGCAAGCCCAACGAACTCACTATTGAAGCCTTGAAAAAGCCGCGAAGTGCTTTGTTGGAGGACACATCTCTTTCAGTCGGGTTGAACGGCGAGCCTTTTCTGCTTTTCAAGAACGATCCCAATATTTCTGATTTTACCATCCAGACGGATTACAATTCTACTACTACTGAAGGTGTTTTTACTCTTTCTGCCAATGTTTTTTGTGGTCGGAAGAAAGGAAAATACTATGTCGAGGTTCTCCTTTGGGATGCCAAAGGCCATGAATTCGACCGCATGGGGCGATGGGTGGTCTTCAAAGGGAAGGATGAGGAAGTCTTGGAAATCAGCCGTTCATGGGCGGGTGTGGAACCATGGACAGCAGATACTCCGGTGCTCTACACTGCTGTCATCCGTCTTCGCAACGAGAAAATGGAAGAAGAAGAACTTGTTGGTGCCCGTTTTGGTTTCCGGCGAGTCGAAGTGAAGGACGGATTGCTTCAGGTCAACGGAACGCCAGTCATGCTCAAGGGGGTTACATACGGTATTGAACATACCGAGGGCATGGCTTCAAGGGAACGAATGCAGCGTGATGTCATTGAAATGAAGAATCATAATGTCAATGCCGTCCATACCGCCCGTTTCTCACCTATGGATCCTTGGTTCTATGAACTTTGCGATAGCTACGGTCTCTATGTTATCTGCGATGCCAATCTCTTGCCCTTGTCAGAACGGCACCATGCCGTCGCCACCGATCGCGATTTTATTCCCCTCTTCGAACAGCAGGTAGAACACCTCTATGGAAAATACAAAAACCACACCAGCATTATTGCCTGGTCGTTAGGTAATTCGCTCGACAACGGTGTGTGTATGAATGCAGCCTACAGGCACTTGAAAACCATTGACAAAACTCGTCCTGTCATCTTTTCCGGTGCAGGTCATTCTGAATCAACCGATGTTATCGCCCTGCGCTATCCCGACCTCCGTAGCCTTCAGCAATCGCTTTCCAATCCTGGTACCCGTCCGTTATTGATGCTCTCTTCCGTCGATTCGGCTCGATTTTCCCGTTTGAGTGCTCTTTGGCAAATGGTTATAGACCGCTACCAACTGCAAGGCGGATTTGTCGATTCATGGCCGTTATCTACAGAACAATGGTCTGTGTTACACCAACTCTATAGCCCCTTTGAGGTTCGTAAATCTAAGATTTCCAACGATGAAGCTGAATTTATCGTCACCAATCGTTGCGATTTTTCCAGTCTCAGTCGCTATTCGTTGGAATACAATATCTTCACCACCCATAACCCCGCTGTTGCGGGTGGCGATCTTCCTCTTGCGCTCTCCCCTGGAGAAAGCGACAAAATCACCCTTCGAATCCCGCCTTTCACCTTGCAACCCGATGAAGAGGTTTATGTTCGTTTTTCCCTAAATCATCGTCTTAAACCTGGTGAGATTGCCAAACCCCGTGAGGCTGGTAGCCGCCTGTTCAAGCTTTCTCCTGAGAAAACCCAAGACCCTGTTCTTGCCGATACGGTCGCGGACACACTGCACCCAGCACACGTCGCTCCTCGTGCATCCCGGAACACAGCCATCCGTTCCATCTCGCTTTCACGCAAACCCAACACACCATACAACATTGGTGCCGACACGATACTCTTTGACGGCAGTAAAGGTGTCATTGACGACCTTTCGCATGGTTGGCTCGGTTTTTCCGGCAATCCGCCATCCTTCCATGTTACCCTTGCAGACACGCTCAATGTCAGCAAGCTAACCCTTCGATTTGCACATACTCCGCTCTCCTGGGCCTTTGCACCAGTGAGCGTTTCTATAGTTCTCCCCACCGACACCATCAACTTCAAGACTCCGTTTGATCCGGCACTTGAGCAGGAGAACGAACCTCGTGTGGCCGAACTGCAGATTCCCATAGAGAAAAGTGGTATCACCCACTTCGAAATCATCCCTCACTCATTCCCTGCCATACCCGAATGGCACCATGCCAAAGGTCTCAAGCCTTGGCTTCTCATCGATGAAATAGAGATAAGCGAATAGTAATGAAAAAGATAATTTCAATTTTCAATTTCCAATTCTTCATTCTTGCGGTAGGTCTGCTGCTTACCTCCTGTGAGGTTGATTTCTCCCCCAATGCCGCTTGGAAGGAGGTTCCCGTTGTTCATTGCCTGCTCGATCAAGACGACGACACCACATGGGTCCGTGTTGAGAAATGCTTCCTCGGTGAAGGCAATATCTATACCTATGGTGCCGTCAGCGATTCGATTAACTACCCGAAGGATTCTATTATTGTCCGCTTGTTGGCTTTCGATTATTGGGGACGTTGCGATACCATTCCTTTTACTTACACCATTACCTCGCGTCGTGATGGACAGTTCGCGTCAGTCAACCAGCCTCTTTATTATTCTACCGAGAGTCTAGACGGCAACAAGAGCTACCAGCTCGAAGTCCTCCATGCCTCCTCGGGGCGCATTATCGCCTCCACCGATCGAGTACCCCTCATTCGTCAAACTGCCGAAAAACTCATCCGCGAACCTTCCAACAACGACATCTTCCGATTTGTCGGACGTTATGGATGCCACATGGTGTGGGACGTGATGGAAAACGCCCGTCTCTACCAGCCTCTTGTGCGCTTCTATTATGCCGAGAATGGAGACACCCTCCACGTGGATCTCAAGTGCGCCTCCATTCCCTCGGGCAACGGCTCCAGCATCCTCTCCTGCAACTACTCCCGCGACGCCTTCCTCAGCGAACTCTACACCCAGCTCAAGGACGACCCCAACCCCAAGCAATACCTCAAGACCGTCGATATCTTTATTACTGCCTGCGACGAGAATCTTAACACCTACCTCACCTCCTTGTCCTCTTCATCCGACAATGGACGTGAGGCATACTCCAACATCCACGGAGGAGTGGGCATTTTTGCCGCCCGTCGCACCCATCTCTACCGTAACTATCGCGCCGACTCCAGTATTATCTCCGGCAGCGGTTATGGTTTGGTCTATTACCTCGACTCCCTCGACATCGGTTTTTAAACAGATGTCCGTAACATTCTCCTCTGTCTCTTTTTCGTCTTTCCAATGTCTCAACACCACCAAGTGGTGGTGCTGATGTGGTTTTGATGTCTCCCCACTGAATCGATTACCCTCTGATATTGTGTATTTTTTCTTGTCATATAAAAAAAATGTGTATCTTTGCATTTTATAATAAAAATAAAGATAATTAAAAATCAATAAAATACATTAACCAATGAACATCTCAAGAGAGAATTTAAGCGAACTGGAACTCCGTATCAAGGTTGATATCGAGGAAAAAGACTACAATGAAAACGTAACCAAACAGCTGAAAGACTATCAAAAGAAGGCTACCGTCCCCGGCTTCCGCAAAGGCATGGCCCCGATGGGACTCATCCAGCGCATGTACAAGGCCGCCATCGTGAGCGACGCTGTGCAGAATGAGATCAACAGCAGCCTTTTCAAATACATTGATGACGAGAAACTACACATCCTCGGCATGCCTATGTCGAATGACGAGATGACCGGCGAGGTGGATTTCGCCAAGCAGCAGTCGTTTACTTTCTATTTCGATGTTGCCGTTGCCCCCGAGTTTGAAATCGACTGGAGCAAGGTGAATGTGGTGTATAACCAGATCAAGGTGACCTCCAAGGAGGTGGAAGCCGAGATAGAGAACGTGACCAACCGCTACGGCAAGTTCGAGACCCCCGAGACTGTGGGTAAGGGCGACATCATGTACGGCAAGCTCGTCGAGCTCGACAAGAAGGGCAATGTGAAAGAGGGTGGTGTGGATACCTTCGTGAGCCTCAACCTGCTCAACCTCAAGGACGAGGCTCTGCTGCCTCTGTTCGAGGGCAAGAAGGCCGAGGAGAAGATTGTCTTCAACCTCTACAAGGCTTTCCCCGTGGCCGACATCGAGCGCGCCCTGCACATCGACACCGACGCCGCCAAGAAGTTTAAATCCGACGTGGAGCTGACCCTCAGCGGCATCTCCCGCATCATCCCCCACGACATCGACGAGGACCTCTTCAAGAAGGTGTTCCCCGACCAGAAAATCAAAGATGCCGACGCCTTCACCAAGGCCATGAAGAAGGAGTTCGAGAAGGCCAATGCCGAGCAGAGCGACTTCCTGTTTGTGAACCAGGTGCGCAAGGCCCTCGTCGAGAACTTCGACAAACCCCTGCCCGAGAACTTCCTCAAACGTTGGTTCGCCAGCCGTGGTGAGAAAGATATGACCCCCGAGAGCATCGAGGCCGACTGGACGGAGAAATACCTGCCTTCGCTGAAGTGGGAACTCATCGAGAGTAAGCTCGAGGCCATCCAGCCCGTCGAGCCCACCAACAACCAGATAGTCGATTACATCAAGGACATCCTGCGCCGCAACGACAACAAGGCCGAGGGTGAAACCAAGGAGCAAACCGAGGATCGCCTCGAGAAGGCCGCCCGCAGCATCGCCGCCGACCGCAAGAACGTGCAGCAGCTCATCGACCGCCTCTATGCCGAAAACCTTGCCAAGCTCTTCAAAGACCAGCTCAAACCCACCGTTGAGAAGGTCTCTGCCAAAGAGTTTGCCGAGCGTGCTCAAAATTAAACCATGAAAAAGATATTATTGCCCATTTTGCTTGCCTGCTGCTGTGTGACGGCTCAGGCTCAGGAAAACGACGGTCTCGTCTATCCGAACACTTTCTATGCTTCGTTCGGTGTGGGAGGATTCTCCTATGCCCATTCGTCGGAAAGCGCCTTTGGTGCCCCGTCGGCCAACCTCACCGCTGGTGTGTGGCTTACGGCGCCGATGGCGTTCCAGATTTCCCTCGACGGAGTGATGGGCAATAATGCGGCCGGCAAGAGCTCTCTGTTCATGTTTGCCGACGCCGAATTCAAGTGGGATGCCAACTCCACCCTGTTCCATGTCTATAACAAAAACTACCTCAAGCCCATTCCGTTCTATCCTCTGATTGGCATGGGTTGTGTGTGGCTCAAGGACATGGCTTCGGGTGCTGCCACTCGTGACAACTCCTTCTCCATGATGCTGGGATTACAGGCCCCCCTGCGCATTTCGGGCATGATGGATGCGGTGTTGCAGTACAAGTGCTTCTTCCTGACCCAGGGTTTCGATGGGTCAGCGGGTGACAACTATATGCACACTGTCGGCGTGGGACTGCAGTTCCGTCAGGCCGACGACCCCTACCACCGTCGCACAGAGCGCTACACTCGCGGATTGGCTGAAGACTGGTTCTTCGGTCTCGGTCTCGGCCCCAACTATTCGGCTTTCGACCTCTTCAGTAACCCTTATTCCGGAGGCTTGTCCATGATTGGATTGGCTCCTGAATTCATGATGGGACGCAATTTCAGCAATTTCTGGACCATCCGTGTCATGTTGGGAGGCTTGACCGCCCACGAACAGTACGACACTTTGACGAAGGAGCCCGGCGACGCATACCGTTTTGCATTCCTGCACAGCGACTTGATGATTAACATCAGCACTCTGGTTACCAAGGGCAGGGGAGTCAATCTCAATGTGATGCCCTATCTGGGTGCCGGTCCCGTCTGGCGTTTCGACAACGCCATCTACGATGTCGCCGCCAATGTGGGTGTCATGCTCCGCTACTATCTGAGTCAGAAGAGCGACCTCTACCTCGATTGTCGTTATGTGGTGGTTCCGCCCCATATTGGTGGCGGTACGGCCCCCTCGGGCAATTTCTACAGTGTCGGTCTGCCCAGCCTGACAGCGGGTTACATCTTCAATTTCGGGCACAATACCACCCGCTACCGTATGCCTCTCAACAAGTGCGCGGCGAGCCTGTAAGCGCTTGCTCTATACGACACAGGCAGTCGGTCAGGACGGCACGTGGACAGCCGAGATTCATACGGAAACAACCCCGATATTGTTCACCTCCAAAAGTGGTCCCATCGTTTAGGGCCACTTTTGCTTTGTTGATGAGCAGCTCTTTCAGTTGCTCGTGCGAGAGACCGTAGTTGTTGAAATCGAGCCAGGCGAGGTAGGAGGCCTCGGGGAGGACAGCCTTCACCTTCGGCATCCGGGTCGATAGGAATTCGTCCAGCGTCTGAACGTTCTCGTTCAGGTATTCCAGCATCTGCCGCAGCCACTCGTCACCCTCTTTGAAGGCGGCTTCGGCGGCGGTGAAGGCGAAGATGTTGCCTCCTGCCACACCCAGGGCGTCGAGCCAGCCGAAGAAGCGCTTCCGGAGGTCGGGGTTGGCAATATGGCACACCGAGCTGCCGAGGCCGGCAATGTTGAAAGTCTTGCTGGGGGCCATGAAGGTGATGGCGGGTCCTCCCGCAGAGGAATTGTCGCTGACGGTGCTGTAACTTACATGCTGGTGTCCTGGGAGGGTGAGGTCGGCATGGATTTCGTCACTGATGACCAACACATTGTGGCGCTCGCAAATCTCTGCTATGCGCTGCAGCACCTCCTTGCCCCACACCGTGCCGGCCGGGTTGTGTGGGTTGCTCATTATGAATACCTTGCAGCCGTCGGCCTTGCGTTCAAAATCGTCGAAATCAATAGCAAAGCGACCATCCTCTATCTTCAAGGGACTGCACACCAGCGTCCTTCCACTATCCTTCGGCAGGTTGAGGAAAGGAGGATAGACGGGCGTGGTTACCAGCACCTTGTCTCCCGGTTGCGTCAGGCAGAGCAGGGCATAGGCGATACCCGCCACGATGCCCGGGATAAAATGAAGACTCTCTTTGGTGGTATTGATGCGGTAATGCTTCTGCAGCCATGCGGTCACCGCCTGCCAATAGGAGTCGGAAGGCATGGTGTAGCCCAATACCTCGTGGTCGCATCGGCGGCGGATGGCTTCCATCACAAAGTCGGGCGAACGGAAGTCCATATCGGCCACCCACATGGGTGTCAGGTCGTCACGCCCATACATCGCCGGCAGGGCATCCCACTTGAAGCAGTCGGTGCCTCTGCGCTCAATTATCTCGTCGAAATTGTATTTCATATTACAAACTCATAATTCATAACCCATAACTCCTAATATTTTTTAGGGTTCATCTGGTTATATTCGTCGAAAAGATGCAGGCATTCCTCGCGGTCCATCTCCGTGAGCAGATCCCCCAGTCGGTCGCGGCCTCCAAAGAGGCCGTCGAAATGTTCGTCGCGGAAACCAATGCGGGCATTGTCGGCGATGCTGCAACCGTAATACACCCTGCTGATGTTGGCCCAAAGAATGGCGCAGAGGCACATGTGGCAGGGCTCGCCGGTGGTGTAAAGCGTGCACCCTGCAAGGTCGTGGGTGCCCAATGCTTCGCCGGCCTGTCGTATGGCCATGATCTCGCCGTGGGCGGTGGCGTCGTGGTCCTTCAGCACGCGGTTGTGGGCTTTGGCCAGCACCACGCCGTTCTTCACGATGACACAGCCGAACGGGCCGCCGTGCCCTTGCCTGATGCCTTCGCGAGCCTCCGCGATGGCCATCTGCATATATTCGTGGTGTTTTCCCATCGTCAGTCGAGTTCTACGGCCGGCCAGCCGTAATCCTGGTAGTAGTGGACATTCAGGGCGTTCTTTTTGACATACTCCTGCAGCTGTCCTTTGCGGACGGCCTCGCGCAGCTGCTCGCTGGAATGGATATTCTCATAGATGTCGAAGTAGCTGCCGAAGATACGCTTGGCACTGGCCGTGTTGCCGGCACCATCTACCGTCTGCTCGAATCCGGTAACAGTGTATTTCCCCTCCTCTTTGCTCATGGTCATCACGCCGCTGTGGTTGCCGCCGGAGACACACTTCAGCGTGTCGTCCGCCACGTTGTACCACATCACCCAGAAGTCGCCCATAAAGAGTTCCTCCTCCTCGTGCACCATCATCAGCACAGGGATACAAAGTTCGCCTTTCTGGTACTGACCGCCGATTTCACGCACCAGATAGTCGCTGATGGCCTCGCGCACGGCCTGCTCCTCGCGGTTGATGGCTATGTGGCGGATGCAGTCGGCCTTGTGTCCGTCGAAGTCGGCAATCAGCCATTTTCCGCCCACCTTCTCCATCGCCAGCTTGTGCTCCTCTACGTCGGATGTGGGATCGAACGAGCCGTCCTCCCATTTCTGACGAACGCTTATGGTGGCTGTGGCGTGGGACTTGTCGGTCAATTCGATACCGACAACGTCGAAGTCGGCTATGGTGCCGCCGTTGCCGGTGACAAAGTAATAGAGCCATTCATGATCCATGGCCTCGAACTCCGGCAGGCGGTTGAACATCGTGTCGAGCACATTGTAGAAGTCCTCTGTCATATAGTCCTTAGAAGCCTCCTGCAACTCGTGGTCGGGGATATACCGGCATAGCTCCGCTGCACGTTTTTTCAGTTGCTCTTCATTGTTCGCACATGCCGCCAGCAACAAGGCGGAAAGGATGATTGTGAGTGCTTTTTTCATTGTTATATGAGTTTTATACGTGATTGTCAGTTTATCGGGCAGCTCAGCGGACTCGTCAGCTCGCATCCCCTGTTCCGCGCCAGCCAGAGGGCTGCATACGAGCATGTGGCCTCCACGCGGCCTCCGCGACGTTCTATCTCCTCCACAGCCCTTCGCACCAGCTCCGAGGCCACACCCTGTCCTCGCAGACGGTCATCCACATACGTGTGGTTGATGACAAATACGCCCTCGCGCTCGGGAAAAGTCACTTCCCCCACCTCCTCGCCATCCACGACGGCGGCTATCCGGTTCTTATAAGTGATATATTCCATTAAATTGAAAATTGAGAAATCAACTCCAAAAAAGTTATGACTTTTTGGAAATTGATTCCAGAAAAGTCATATTTTTCGACACTAAATTACATCCCTCCTTTCGTTAATTCATTATAAAGGGCAACACCCTTTACCGTCAACAGGTATTTCTGCCTTGGATGATTGGGTCGGTCGGGGTATTTCCGACGCACAAACTTCTCCTGTAATGCAGGTTCAAGATGGATATCCACAAAGCTCTGTCGGTGCTTGAGTTTTTTGATATTCATCATCTGGCTGATGCTTAATTCATCGTTGCCTATAATCCGCACAAGTTCAATGATGTCCTCGTTGTTTGTATAAAACTTACTATCTGGACTTAAGTTTATTATAGATGAGCTTATACGGTACTTGTACGGTGCTTGTTTGGTACTTGTACGGAGCTTGTCCTCTACCCGCTCATTAGTTATCTGGTGATTGGGCATCTCACCCTCAGGCATCTTCCACTCTTCCGGTGGATTAATCATCATATATCGATTCTTCAAGATGTTTTTCTCGCCAAGAAGCAAATTACGGAAGAATCGAATCAAGAATAGCGGTTCATATTCTATGCCTTTGGCCACGTTGCGGTAGTTGGCTCGCACCAATGCGTTTCTGAAATACCACGAGTGGTTGGCAAAGAGGTCGTTGTTGACGCTGAAACCCAACATACGCAGATATTTGATGGTAAAGAGTGCAGTCGTTCGGGTATTTCCTTCCCTGAACGGGTGGATCTGCCATATTCCCGACACAAAACGGGCAATATGTTCCACCATACTGTCTTTATCCATATCCGTATAAGAGAACTGACGTTCCCTATCCAGATCGTACTCCAGCGCCATTCGCAAGTCTTGCCAGCGGCCATACAGTACAGAGTCGCCTCGCAACACCCATTCTTTTTTCGAGATGTCGTACTCGCGGAAATGCCCGGCATGTTTGAACACCCCTTCAAAGATAGCGCGATGGATGGCTGCCAATCCTGCCACGCTATAGGTGAAAGCATCTGTCTGCAGAAGTTTCGAAATGTTACTTGAAACCCTATCGGCCTCTTCCTTGTCAGCATCATCGTCGTCGTGGGTAGTCTTCGTGATGTAGTATTGCTTCACCAATTCACGAGCCTCATCGATGGTAATTTCCCCTTCGATGTTTCTGCGGGCGGTATCTTGCAAATACTCCGATGTCTTTAATCCATCGACGGCCTGCAAGCCGATGGCAACGCTCCAAGCCTCCGCTCTTTCACGTTGTGCCGGCTCCCCCTGACGTATATACTCGTCAAAATCTATATATCCGTCCTTATCGTTGCTCATATTCAAATATTATCTTTCCAATTTTCACTTACACATTCCCGCATTCAATATTATTATTTCCGGTGCAAAGATACGGGTTTTATTTAAAATAAATATTCAATTTCACTCACGCATTTACACATTAACGCATTCTATTTGACCCCTTAACCGTGAACCCTTAACCATACCGCCGACCTCAGTTTAAGATTTCCCGCATTCTCTTTGAATCATGTGCTGTGGCGTCGGCTCTGCCGACAACCATTAATCATGAACCGTGAATCATGAACCATTAATCATACTGCCCGACCTCGGTTCAAACAATCAATTGTTCAAGATTTATATTCCATCTATATAACGGAGAAAGACGTAAAATATTGTGCAGCAAAAAGGACCGCCAAATAAGGCGGCCCCGTTTCAATTAATAATAGGGTTTATAAAAGTATTACTTCTTTTCTTTCCAATAATCCGATTTCAGTAATCTTTCGTATTTCTCCCGTGTAATTGGTAATTAATTATCAAATGATATTGAATATTGTGCAGGGTTGTTTGTGTATGATGAAAACTGGTTCAGCCTCTTCACCGGAATGAACTTATCAATCCAACCATTCTTTCGGGATGCTTCATAGGCCCCCTTATATCTCTTGACAAATTCTGAACGTGTTGAGCAATTCCGCGCAGCATCTCTGCATGCTTCGTATGTCCATTTTCGAGGAGATACTTTAGGAATAGGTTTCTCAAACCAGTAGTAATCATCTAACCACTTGTTCTGGGATGCAGTTTGATAGGCATGATGGTTGCCTTTGCCAAAATCCCAACGTGTTTTGTACTTTCGTGCCTCATTATAGCATGTCTCGTATGTCCATTTCCTATTGCCGAGAGTGCTGAACCAGACGTAATCATCAATCCATCCTTTTCGTAATGCTTTTGCATATGCCGATTGACAATTGGCGCTGAATTCTGTTCTTGAATTGTATTTTCGGGCTTCATCATAACACTCTTTTTTTGTCCATTTACGTGCAGCACCTCCAATTGAACCATGGCCAATTCCTGTTTTAGCTCGATTCAACAAAATCCAACCATTCTTCTCATAATGCTTTACAACCTCATCTTCATATTTCTGAGCTTCGGCAACAGTACAATTATCATACCAATATTTAGGTTCGGGCACACTTGTTTTATGGTCTCTTGCAAAGATTAAAACCGGCGAATTTGACTTTCCAAACGAGTTGATTCCTAAGTGCTGCAAATGCCGTCTTTCTTTGTCATCGGTAAGACCGACATACACGACATTAAACTCCTTGAACTCATAAGAATATACACACCGTATTCTTTCCTTCAAGTCAATTTTTGAAGGAATGAAATCCTCCATCCAGCCATTTTTAATGGCGATATAATAGACGAATTGATTCCCTTTGTAGAATTCAGTTCTGCTTGAATATTTTTTCGCCTCCTCCTTCACTCTATCATAGTCATTCCAGTATCCTTTTGGTTTGAATTGTAGAGTCATCCAATCGTAATCATCAAGCCAACCTCTTTGTAAAGCTTTTGCATATGCGCCACTACACTTTTTTTGGAATTCTAATCTAGTAGTATACTTTTGTGCTTCTTTATAGCAGGCGTCATACGTCCATCGTATTGAACGGAGGCCACGAACAAACCAAGTGTAGTCTTTTATCCACTTATGTCTTATTGCAGCATTGTGTGCTCGAGGATGTTTTTCTGCAAATTCAGAAGAACATCTGCATGTTTTGGCCAATTCATAACACTCGTCATATGTCCAAATGTGTCTCATATCCTATTCTCCTTTCTTCACAAAGTCCAGTTGCATTCCCAAAGCAGAAGCGATACGACAAAGAATGTCTAATCCTGGGGAATATTTACCCTGTTCAATACGGCTCATGTTGGCAGGTGTAATACCCGCTTTCTGAGCAACTGTTTTTGCATCCAAGCCTTGCTCTTCCCGTAATTCTTTTATCCTATGCCCTATACGCTCGCGGTCGGCATTTCTATCTTGACCTGCGAACATTGGCATTTCATAACCAAGAACGTGAAGTTGGCGTGTGAGATAATTGAAATAATCATCTCGCTCTAATTTGAAATAATTGTCAGTAATTGTACAAATTGCATCTGAATATTCTTTTGATAGAAGTAGTGGCATTGTACTACTGAATCCGATAATGTAAACACCTCCTTGTGGGTGTTCTACCCTAACTTGCGAAGTTCCGTTCTTCGCTTCTTGCATTGATAAAATCTTTGTTTCCATTACGATACGTTTTTAATGTGTTCGACACTTATATAATGAAATTCGATGCAAAGATACGAATAATTATCAAATTAGATAATTGTTTTAAGTATTTTTAATATTGAAAAACGTGAAGTAAAATACAGCCAATATCCCTTAGAACAACTTTCCCCTTTTTCCAAACGCCTTTTCGTATTCCTCTTTCAGATTATCTTTTGTAAGCGGTTCTTTCTCTTGCTCAATCTTACGGAGGCGGAGTTCGATGGCTCTTTTGCTACGGTCAAATAGTTTGGCCAACTCCTCAATGGTTGTCCTTTTCATAAACAAAGTCCATAATTTCTCGTCGTCCCCTGCCGTCCATTTTGCACCGTGATTGGCATACTTCTGACGCATTTTGTTTTCTGATGATGGTGATGGCGACTCGGGGTTTGGGCATTCCTTCTTTGTCGAATAACTTTGCTTACTGGGTATCACGCCACGGACACCACCTTTGGGATTTGGTACATCGCCGTTGTAGCGAGGTATCAAGTGCATGTGGACGTGAAAGACCGATTGGCCAGCGGCTTCTCCCACGTTTATTCCGACATTATATCCGTCAGGATGGAAACGTTCATCCACTTTCTGCCTGACGTATTGCAGCATCACGTTCATTGCTTCTCGCTCGTGGTGCGTGAGGTCGAAATAAGACGCGACATGCCGTTTGGGAACGATGAGCGCGTGCCCAGGAGAAACTGGGTAACCATCATAGAAGGCCACACAAGTAGCCGTCTCGCATATCACTTCCACCCGACGAGCCAACCTACAGAACGGGCAGGTCTCTCCTTCGGTGCGGGGAAGCTTGTTGAAATGATTGTATTGGTATAGTTCATAGGAACTGTTACTCACCAAACTCTTATAGGGTAGCTTTACGTTGCATTGGTAGGTGTACTGTTTATGGATGGCATGAAGCCGGAAGCCTTCTTCCTCCAAGTCGCGACGAACTGCATAATAGGCCGTTCCCGTTGGCTTCAGCAAATTCGAGACATTCATCAACACCTCCGCCTGTGCGTAAGGTTCAAGAACATTAAGAACATAATTGCAGATGATGGTGTCGAATTGTCCTGTGGGATAATCGGGGCGATAATAATAGTCGTATCCGACAATATCCAAACCTTGCCGTTTCAACTCATCCGTATCATATCCAAAACCACATCCGAAGTCGAGGATGCGACCTTTCAGAAGTCCTTTGCCCAAAAGATAACGTGTGGGAACAGATAGGTCTGTCCGCTTGATGGCAGTCAAATATGGATGGTTTATCTTCTCTGGCTCTATGTGTGTCAGTTTCTCCATAGTTCGAATCCCATGTTTTGTGCAATTTGGTTCATCGGGTTAAATGTACGGGCAAAGCAGCTCCGTAGTGTTGTATTATCCATCTGGATCAACTCTTGTGGTGTGCATCCAAGAGTGATGTAGTCCTCAAGTATTTCTTGCCCACGATAGTTCTCCTTGATACAAACACGAACAGCATTTTGTTGTGTGGTTGCAAGTTTCAACAGGTATTGGTCAAGGTCGGGTAAACGGTCGCCCTTTGAAGAGTTTACGCTGCCGTCGGCAGGAACAAGGTTCCACAGCAGATTGTGCGAAACGAAACTCCATGGGATAAAATGGTCAAGGTCGTAATTGCCAACCACGATTGGCTTGTTGGTATAGATACATCTTTGATTATTGGAATGTTCGAGTACGAAATCCCAATAATTACGCTGCCGAGTTAAAGTTTGTCGGCTTTCTGATTTTATCAGTTTGCTGGCAATATTTGGCACATTAGGATTGCGTGCTTGTAGGAATGTTGAGAGATTCCAGTATGCATAGTCCTTTAATATGACGTAATTCTCTTTTAGATATGGGAGCCAACGTGAGTTCAATTCAACCCAAATCGTATCTTCGTCCTTAGTAAGTTTATATAGGCAATTGTTTTCAAGAGATTGCGAGCGGCGCATTATCTCTTTAGTGTCAGCAATATCAATCCACGGACGCATGAACCAATAGGGTACGTTCTTAGGAAGAAAACCAAGTGTTTGTCTGACTAGTGTGTCATTCTTGTGTGAGTGCAACCACTTGCGTAGTTCGTTAAGGTTAATGTTCATTGGTAATTGATGCACTTCTTGAAGGGATATGATTGCATCTCGCAAAGAATCGCTTTTGCCGAACGATAACCGGAAATAACTCACGGGATACCATGCATTGGCGACCATTTCCACCATGATGTCCCATATGTTCATTCGCGTCATATCATTCTTGACGTATAGGTCAAGAATTCCCATGAACCAATAAAACTTATAGGTGGCTGACGTATTCTTGAAAATGCGCGTCAACGGTTCAATCGTGAGAGTATTAGATGTCGGCAAGGTGTTCATTTGAATTTTAATTCTTTAAATGCTCATAAAGCTTAAGCCTCAGCACCTCGCCATTCTCAAACTCAAATTGGAACTTATTGCGATTGAACCTCGGATTGTTCTTGTGGATAATCCTATGGTAGTTGGGGCTGATAATAATGATGTTTGTGGAGTCGTTGTTCTGCGAACGGGTGAAATAATCAATGTGGTGTGCTTCTACTACACTATCTCCATATTCATCGCCAATTTTCTCGCCGCTAATTTCGTCGCGATAGTTGTAGAAACGCTTCAATGTTAGGATGATGCTGCGGTCAATCCTGCGATACTTCACCAGACGTTGTTTCTCTTCAACCGAAGCTGTTTTGTCTGCCATAAAGAATTTGTCGTCATCACTTTGCTCAAATAATTCTTCGGGCATATCTCTAAGTCGATTGGCAACTTGTTTAAACTCGGTATTGGGACAACACTCCATACAGAGAACATCGGAGTTGGGTGTAAGGTATAGCCGGATATATTCATGTATATCGTTTGGAAGCATGAGCTGGCGATGGTGATTCTCCTTCAGTTGACGCTTGGTGGATAGGTAAGAATAACTCTCGTGAAAGATACTGCGGAGCTTGGCAACTATTGGCGAGGTTGTGGAATATCGAATCTGTATAATATCTTTATGGCCAGGATACTTTCGTTGGTCGAAATTTTGATTCTTTAGAATTGCATCGAAAAACTCTCCGTCAATTAGTATCTTTATCTGTTTTCCGGCTCCGTGTTTCAAAATGGATGCATCCCATTCCTTGAAGCGAACATAGACAGAAATGGGTATTGCCAGACCTTCGTTAAGGAGAGACCAGTTTACATCTTTCTGCAAAATAAAACCATCATCGTAATCCATCAGAGTTGCATATTTCTGCTGCGTTTCATTTCTTTTTTTCAATCTGCAAAGATACACATTATTTCTGAATCGGCAAAAAATAATTATTCCTATATATCGTGATTGTGCTTCCTGACGTCCATCTTCCAGTTCCATTTCCCTAAGCGCTTCGGCAAAATCCTCATAGTGAGCATGCTCCGCAACGAGCACCTCGCCATCCTCTCTTCCCTCAAATCATACCGCAAACTCTATAAGCCTCGTAGAATGAGGAACTTGAATGAGTAAACGAAACAAAAAATCTGACAGTCTGACAATCTGACAATCAAAAAAAAGATACCTGACACCTCTTTATATAATATATAATTAATTAATAATTAATAATATATATAAAGAATAGAGGGTTTGTCACCCCTCAAAAATAGACTGTCAGACTGTCAGACTGTCAGAAATTAACCCATCAAATTCACCTAAAAGGCAATTATTCAATGAAATACGACATCACCAAACCCAAGACACCCATGATACCATCCCTCGGAAAAGGGTCCTTCACACCCCGCCAGGTTCAGGCGGTCGTCGAGTGGCTGGGAGCCCCGTAGGCTCCCCAATCTACCGCCATCGTCACTTATCGGCAGCCATCCGCCCCCATCGGCAGAACCCCACGGAAAAAGGTCGTACTTTTGCATCGTGGTTCAGTCGGGAGGGTGCCGGCAAGGTTGTGGCTAACCTAGGTCAACCTTAGCTCTAACCTGTGGAATCCTTGGCACATAACGAAAACGAAAACCAAAACGATAACGAAAACGAATTAACCAAAACCAATACGATAACGAAAACAAATTAACGAAAACCAAAACGAAAACGATTTAACGAAAACCATAACCAATAACGAAAACGAAAACGGGATCCCAAGAATAAATTCAATCATCAAATTAGTGACCTGTGAACTGTGACCAGAGAGGTGGGAGAGGTGGTGAATAGTGAGGGAGTTAAAGAAGTTAAAGAAGTGATCGCGCTTCGCGCTAGAAGTTAAAGACAATGGCAGTAGTGACCTGTGACCAGAGAGTGGTTAACTAGTGAAGACAAATGAGGGAATGCGGTTGTTAATGTGTTATTGCGTTATTGTGTTTGCTCCAGCCCTCTGCACTTGGCCGCGCTAACGTCGCAGGCCGTGTCTCCAATGGAACCAGACAGAATGTGTTTGCTCCAGCCCCTTACGCGATGCCGAGCTTGCGTCGCAGGCCGTGTCTCCGATGGAGCCAGGCAGAGTGTGGGAATGCTTTTTTAATGTGTTTTTCGCTTGGCTATTTTTTATTCAGCGGTGCTGACTCGCTATATATAATCATTATTAGCGGTGCTATTCACTGCATTCTGTTTTATTTCCAAGGTGTTCATCACCCTTTCAGGGGTCGCAGGCATACCACGCAGGCCGTGTCTCCGATGGAGCCAGGCAGAGTGTGGGAATGCGTGAATTTGGGAATATGTTAATGTGTGAATTGGTTTAATGGGATGAATGGGCGAGATGGGGATGGGGTTGGGGTTGGACGGCCGATAACGGCCGCCCATGGGTTGAGAGAGGGTTTTTAATTCGCGCGGCGCGAGGGTGTAATTTTTGATTTTTTTAGGTTGAAAGGGGTGAAAAAATTAACATGTGTTATGAAAAAAAGTATTAAAAAGTGATATGGTGTTATCTGTTTGATATATTGTGTGTTGTGGTGGGGTTGAATATGCGAGAAGGAGGCGTTGAAATGTTAAATTATAGTTAAATAATCTGTGCCCGCCATTTAGCCCTTATTTTATATAATGACGCGTCGGGGTAGTAGCAACGGTATATCTTTAGGCCGGAGGAATGGCCGCCTCCATCAGGGTTTGTATATGGTTTCTATATGCTAACGTATATGCTTGGTATATGCTAAGTATATGGTAAGTATATGCTAACTATATGCTGGCAATATGCTATAGATATCCGATGTCGCTGCCGGGAAACAAAAAACATTAACCATTAAAAAACAAAAAAATGTCAAAAACTAGTAAAAATGTCCTCGGCGATCAAAGAGGACGGATTGGAAAAGTAGTCGGCAAGGTTGTCGACGGAGTTCAGATGTATTCGGCACATACAGATTCTGTGAAGAACCCACGTACACCCAAACAGGTGGCCTACAGGGCACGTTTCTCCGAAACCATCCGGCTTGGGAAGGCCATGCAGGGAGCCATAAATGTGGGGTTGAAAAACAGCGCTGCCAAGCTCAAGTTGATTTCTGCCTTCAACATCTTCGTGAAGAAGAACATCGGGCATATCACGTACAATGCAGAGACTGAGTTGACGACGGTGGACTACCCACATGTGGAGCTCTCGAAAGGGGACACTCCATTTGTCAGCTTTACAGGCGTGACCTTCAATGTGGCGTTGACGGTGACGGCGAGTTTCACCGGCAACGACGACATCCCCGGAGCCTACGAAGACGACAGCGTGTATGTGGTGGTTTATGCACCGACGATAGGCAAGAGTATGATGGCGATAGGTACACGTGCCGACGGTTCGGTGGCGGTGGTACTGCCATCTGTTTTCGCCAATGAGACGGTACATGTGTGGGGCTTCACCAAGACCTCTGTCGAGGAGACTGTCAGGGTTGAGAATTACGGCTTGACGCTGACGCCCGGAGAGTGCTCTTTCACGTCGTACATAGGCACTGGTACGGTGCTTGCGGAGTAGGATCGGATGTGGGATTGTGGGTAATTAAAGCGGCCCGCAGCTCTCGCTGCGGGCCGCTTCTTTGGCAGATGGCTTCTTTGCGACGTTACTTGATCTCGATGCCGCCGAAGTTGCAGTGACCTTTGAGGTAGAGGGTCTTACAGCCGTCGGAGGGCTGGGTGCAGCAGTCGCAGTCGACGCCGGCGAAGGCGGTGTCGATGCCGTTGTGGACGCAGACGCCCTTGGGGACACGTATCTCCATGCCGCCGAAGCTGCAGTCGATGGTGATGACGGCACCGTCGCGGAGGTCGGCATCGCGCAGGTCGAGGCCCGCGAAGCCGAAGCTGACATGCACGTCGGCGCCCTCGAAAGTCTGGTCATCGTAGCTGTATTCTTGCTTGCCGAAGGAGACGTCGATCTTGTGCTGCTTGCCACCGTCGAGGACGACAGGCGTGGCCGTCTCGCTGGTGTGGCAGTGGCCACAATTTTTCTTGTTGTTGAACAGCAGCAGCGACACGCCCCACACGACGGCGGCGAGGCAGAGCATATACTTCCAGATGTCGTTCCACGGGATGATGCCGCGGGCGGCGAGGAGGAGCAGGATGCCGATGCCGAAGCCGATGATGGCGCCGGCCTTGTGGCGGTCGCTGAAGATGTTGACGAAGCAGGGGACGATGACGAAGAAGGCCCACCAGCCTTCGAGGCTGATGTCGATGACGTTGAGGAGCTCCAAGGCCCACACGATGCCGAAGGCCACGAGGGCGATGCCGCCGATGATTTTGCTGGTGCGTTTCATTGTGTATTATTATGTTGTATTAAATTGATTCGTTGTTTTTCGAATGCAAAGATACGAACTTTTACGGAAATAGGGGGGAAATAATTGGCTGGGGTATTACTGCGGGCAGGGGTTGGGGCGGCCGAAATCGGCCACCTTGGGGAAAGGAACGGTTGGCCGAGAGCGGCCACACCTGTGAGGCGATGATGGTGCGGCCGAGAGCGGCCGTGGCCGGCTATCTCAAGATGGCGGCTTCGCCGGTGAAGTAGCAGAGCTCGGCGGCGAGGGTGTTGAGGTTGTGGAAGCGGCTGTAGTCGCTATCGGAAGGGACGCCCGCAACAGGGTCCATCATGTCGAGGTCCCATGGGGCGAGGATGAGCAGAGACCCTCTGGCGCAGGCTTCGAAACGGCTCTTCTCAGGTTTCCAACAGGGACCGATGGGCTCCTTCTGCAGGTGTATCAGCGGATAGCCTTTCTCCAGACATTCGTTTTTCAGCAACAGTTCGCCACGTGAGATGCCGGGTGTCACCATCACGGTGGCTCCCCTCATCACCTGCGTCACCCATTCGTCATGTTGGCGTAGGTAGTCGTCGGTGGTCTCGTAAGGCTGACCGCTGACAGGATGACGGCGGTGGCACTGCACCTGCACTTTGTTGGCCCATCGCAACAAGAAAAGGTTGCCGAAGGTGCCGTAACTGCGGTTGCCAATCTTGACATGCAGGCTGCGTTGCATCAGGTCGGGCAATGCGCGACGCAGGACAGCACGGCGTGGGTTGTCGTGGACATAGGCAATCATGGCCTGACGATGACGGACGTCGAGGCATACCGTGTCGTCGTAGTTGTCATCGAAGAGCGGCCGGAGTTTCCGTTCTACCAGGGCGTAGTATTCCTGGCGTTGTTTCTTGGAGAGGCTACGGATGAGGGAGCCTTCGCTGTGGTGTTCGAGGGCTTTCTCGCGCAGCCAGGCGGGGGCGGAAGGGGAGGTGCAATCGACCGAAATCGGCCGATTGGTGGAGGAGGGCTGTCCCTGCTGGGATTGCCAGAAGCTTGTGCAGGTGGCCTTGAAGGCCTGGATGATATCACCGAGGCTCCACTGCATTGGCTCCATCACCTCGATGACGCCGTGGAAGTGGTCGGGCATGCAGATGCAAGCCAGTACGGCCACTTTGTTGCCGTGGATCATCAGCCTGGTGGGGATTGCCTCCCATTCCTGCTGGACTTTTTCGCCGAGTGGAGACAGGTGAACGGCATCGTTGTCCAACCTTCCCAGCAAGGGGACACGTCCGCTTATCACCAGAGTGACGAGATAGGTGCCGCGGCCGTAGTAATCGTGTCCGGGATTGCGTGGGCGATAGGAGAGGGCATCCATAACGATGAAAAAGGAGGCACGCCGAAATCGGCGTGCCTCTGTGGGATGTGTGCAGGGGTTATTTCTGCATGGTGCGGAGCCTCTCCGTGAGCATGGGGACGATCTTGTGGAGGTCGCCCACGATGCCGAGGTCGGCCACCTGGAAGATGGGTGCGAACTTGTCTTTGTTGATGGCGATGATGAGTTCGCTCTCCTCCATGCCGGCGAGGTGCTGGATGGCGCCGCTGATGCCGCAAGCCATATAGAGGGCGGGACGGACGGTCTTACCCGTCTGACCCACCTGACGGTCGGCAGGCATGACGCCGGCGTCGACCATGGCGCGAGAGGAGGAAACCTCGCCGCCAAGCTCGGCGGCGAGAGCCTGGAGTTTGCCGAAGCCATCCTTGGTGCCGACGCCGCGGCCACCGCTGACGAGGACCTTGGCCTCGCTGATGTCGGTGACGGCCTTCTCTTCCTTGACGGTCTTTACCAGTTTGACACGTCCAATCTTGGCCGTGTCGAAGTTGACCTTGAAGTCGACGACCTCGCCTTTGCGGCTCTTGTCGGCGGCCATTTTCTGCATGACGCCGGGACGGACGGTGGACATCTGCGGGCGGTTGTTTTTGCAGAGGATGGTGGCCATGAGGTTTCCTCCAAATGCCGGACGGGTCATGCGGAACTCGTGGGCCTCGTCGTCGGAGATCTCGAGCTTGGTGGCATCGGCGGTGAGGCCGGTGCGGTTGCGGGCGCTGACGCGGGGGCCGAGGTCGCGGCCGATGGTGGTGGCGCCGATAAGCATGATGCTGGGCTTCTCGCTCTCGATGATGGCGGTGATAGCCTCGGTGTAGGGCTCGGTCATATAGTCTTTCAGCAGGTCGTGGTCGACAACCATGACGCGGTCGGCACCGTGCTCGATGAGGGTGGGGGCGAGGGCTTTGACATCCTTGCCGAGGAGCATGGCGACGACTTTCTCGTTGTTGGCGTCGGCGAGCTCGCGGGCCTTGCCGAGGAGCTCAAGAGCCACATTCTGCAGTTTGCCGTTGCGCTGCTCGGCAAACACATATACGTCTTTATAATCTGCTAGGTTCATAATTTCTATGGGGCTAATGGGTCTAATAGGTTTTATGGGCTATTAGATGATGTGTTTTTCCTTCAGTTTATTGACAATCAGTTCGACGGCCTCTTCGGGGCTGACCTCGAAGGTCTGGCCGGCGGGCTTGAGCTGCTTGGGGAACGACTTGAAGACGCTCGTGGGCGAGCCGGCCTTGCCGATGTGCTCCTCGGGGACGTTGATGCGGTCGGCACCCCAGACTTCGATTTCCTTGTCGAAGGCGGTGACGATGCCGTTGACGGTCATGTAGCGGGGCTGCACGCTGCTGGCCAGGGCGGTGACGACGCAGGGGGCCTGCATCTCAAGGATCTGGTAGCCGTCCTCGAGCTGCTTCTTGATGGTGAAGGTCTTGGTGGCCTCGTTGTACTGGAGGTCCTCCATGTAGGAGACCTGCGGCAGGTCGAGGTGCTCGGCGATCTGGGGTCCCACCTGGGCGGTGTCGCCGTCGATGGCCTGGCGGCCGGTGATGATGAGATCGACATCCATGGTGCGCAGGGCGCCGGCGAGGGCGCTGCTGGTGGCCAGCGTATCGGCACCGCCGAGCTTGCGGTCGGTGAGCAGGATGGCGCGGTCAACGCCCATGGCGAGGGCCTCGCGGAGGATGGCCTCGGCCTGGGGCAGACCCATGGTGATGACGGTGACGTGGGCACCGTACTTGTCCTTCAGCTGGAGGGCGTATTCAAGGCCGCCCTTGTCGTCGGGGTTCATGATCGAGGGAACGCCCTCGCGGATGAGCGTACCGGTCACGGGGTTGATCTTCACCTCGGTGGTGTCCGGCACTTGCTTTATGCAAACTACTATGTTCATATTCTTTCTTTTGGGGAGTTAAAGAAGTTAGAGAAGTTAAAGGAGTTAGAGACAATGGCACCGGCTGATGCATTTGTCTTTAACTTCTAGCGCGAAGCGCGATAACTTCTCGAATTCATTAACTTCCATATTAAACTTTATTTAAACAACTTGCCGGCGATGACCATACGCTGGACCTCGGAGGTGCCTTCGTAGATCTCGGTGATCTTGGCGTCGCGCATCATGCGCTCGACGGGATACTCGCGGGTGTAGCCATAGCCGCCGTGGAACTGGACGGCCTTGGTGGTCACCTCCATAGCGGTCTCGGCGCTGAAGAGCTTGGCCATGGCGGCGTCGGCGCTGTAGGGCATGCCGTGGTCTTTCTTGTAGTGGGCCGAGCGGCAGAGCAGACGGGCAGCCTGGACCTTGGTCTCGAGGTCGGCCATCTGGAACTGTGTGTTCTGGAACTGGCTGATCGAGCGGCCGAACTGCTTACGCTCCTTGGTGTATTTGACGGTTTCGTCCATAGCACCCTGGGCGATGCCGAGGGCCTGACAGGCGATGCCGATACGGCCGCCGTCGAGGGTCTTCATGGCGAGGCCGAAGCCTTTGCCGAGCTGACCCAGCTGACGGTCCTTCGGGATGCGGCAATCCTCGAAGATGAGCTCGGTGGTGGCGGAGCCGCGGATACCCATCTTTTTCTCCTTCTTGCCGATGGAGAAGCCGGGGTCGGTCTTCTCGACGATGAAGGCGCTGATGCCCTTGGTGCCGAGGCTCTTGTCGGTCATGGCGATGATGATGAACACGTTGGCGTAGCTGCCGTTGGTGATGAAGATCTTGCTGCCGTTGAGCACCCACTCGTCGCCGTCGAGGACGGCGGTGGTCTGCTGGCCGGCGGCGTCGGTGCCGGCGTTGGGCTCGGTGAGGCCGAAGGCGCCGATCCACTCGCCGGAGGCGAGCTTGGGCAGGTACTTCATCTTCTGCTCCTCGGTGCCGGCCTCAAGGATGGGGGCGGCGCAGAGGGAGGTGTGGGCGGAGAGGATGACGCCCGTGGTGGCGCAGACGCGGCTGAGCTCCTCGACGGCCATGCCGTACATGATGTTGGTGCCGCCGGCGCCGCCGTACTGGGTGGGGATGGGAATGCCCATGAGGCCTATCTTGGCCATCTTCTGGACGGTCTCCATGGGGAAACGCTCCTCCTCATCGACTTCGGCGGCGAGGGGCTTGACTTCCTTCTCTGCAAACTCGCGGATCATCTGCAGGAAGAGTTCTTCTTGTTTGGTGAAGCTAAAATCCATATTCTGTGATTGTGTTAATTCGTTATTGTGTTAGTGTGTTTTTCGCTAGATTTGATTTATTTCAGCGGTGCTCAAGGCCTGCAAAGCAGGCAGAGTGCGTTAATGCGTTAGTGTGTTAGTGCTACGAATCGTACTGCGCCAGCCACTCACACATTTACACATTCACACGTTTACGCATTATTTCACGGCTATAGTCTCGATCTCGACGAGGACGCCCATGGGGAGGCCCTTGACGGCGAAGGCGGCGCGGGCGGGGCAGTCGGTGTTGTAGTACTTGACATAGACCTCGTTCATGGGCTTGAAGTACTCCATGTCGGCCAGCAGGCAGGTGCTCTTCACCACGTCGTCGAAGGTGAATCCGGCCTCGTCGAGGATGGCCTTGATGTTCTTGAAGACCTGTTCGGTCTGGGCGGTGATGCCTTCGGGCACGGTTTTGGTTTCGGGGTTGATGGGAATCTGGCCCGAGATGTAGAGCGTGTTGCCGGCCTGCACAGCCTGGCTGTAGGGTCCGATGGCGGCCGGAGCCTTCGGTGTGTTGATGATTTTCTTCATGTTATGACGTTTTTAAATTGATTCAATGAAATTGCAAATATACGAAATATTTTTTAATATTTTGAAAAATCTTTCGCGGTTGTGTGTATATTGTTGGAAATCAGATGCTTGGTGTGTATTATGTGGATTCTTGCGTAAATGGTTGATACTTAGCGTTGGAGAGGTATCACCTCCGTCTCACCTCCGTCTTACCTCCGTCTCACCTCCGTCTCACCTCCGTTGAAAGACGGAGGAGGGTCGGTGGCGAAGCGGAGGAGGCAGGGAGGTGAAAGGAGGGGAACGCCTGGTGGCGGTGAAGCGTGAAAGGAGGAACGCGAGTGGATGCAGGTGAAAAATATCGTGCTGAAAAACAGTCGGTTGTGGGTGTATAATAAAATATTTGCGGTAATGTCTGTTTTTTTTCGTACATTTGCACTTCAAAAGCAAGGTATGTCCTTGGCATAAAACAGAGAATAAAATGCGCAACGTGAAACGATTCCTGATAGCCCTGCTGGCTTGCACCCTGGTGCTGGGTGTGGCTCCCGACGTGCAGGCTCAGACGAAGAAGAAAACCGCCAAAACGACCAAGACCACGAAGAGCGGTAAGAAGAAGAAGAAAGCCGCGGCTCCGGCCGCCGCTCCCAAGCCTGCCGAGCCTCAGTTTGTGGAGCTTCCTTCCAATTCGAGCGACTGCCTGTTCGCCATCCCGCTGCAGATCGACAAGGTCTATGGCCCCACCTCGGCTCCGGAGGGTAGCGGACGCATCATGGAGATAGTGGCCGACAAGGCGCATCCGAACATCTTCGAGCGCGAGCACAACTCGGTGTGGTACAAGGTGACCATCCCCTACAACGGCGACTTGGTGATTGACATCACGCAGGCCGATGTGTGGGACGACTATGACTTCCTGGTCTATAAGAACACCGGCATCTATTTCTCCAACCAGGTGATGCTCAACAAGGTGATGCCTGTGGCGGTGAACCTTTCGTGTGTGGATAGCCTGACCCTGTCGGAAGCTGCCCGCAAGGCCGCCGAGGCCAAGCCGAAACCGAAGGCCAAGGCCACCGAGGGTGTCAAGAAAGCCGTTGCCGAGGAGCCTGTGTTTGAGGAACCCGTGAACGTGCTGCCGACGATCGGCATGAATCCCGAGGCCAAGGACAAGATGCTTCTGAAGAAACAGAAAGGCGGCTTCATCAAGTCGATACCGGTGCGTATGGGCGAGGAGTACTACATCGTGCTGGACAACTGCACCGCCAACGGCAAGGGTCACACGATCAAGGTGTCGGTCCATGTGGATGCCTACGAGCCGCTGGTGCTGTTCTACGACAAGAAGGGCAAGCGCTATGTGGATGTGGATCTGATGATACTGGAGAAGGGCGGACAGGGCGAGCGTCCCATCGTGCGCAACGAGCACTACAAGGGCGGCCGTGTGAAGTTTGTCCCGGGCTTCAGCTATACGCTCTATGCCAAGCGCGAGGGCTATTTCTCGGTGTTCCGCGAGTTCAACGCCCGCGACCTGATGATGCGCGACACGCTGATGCTCTATCAGATGGAGCGCACCGAACGGGGTTCGGGTTTCCAGATCAAGGACATCTATTTCGAGGATGGCGAGGCGACGATGATACCGGGCTACGACACCACGCTGATGGACTATGTGGCCATGTTCCGCAACCATCCCGACGTGACCTTCCTGGTGAAAGGCTATGTGCTGAGCTACGGCGTGAATGCCGAGGCCGACATGCTGCTTTCGCTCGACCGGGCCAAGACCATCAAGGAATATTTTGTGAAGAACGGCATCGAGGCCGACCGTATCACCACCGCCGGTATGACCAAGAACGAAATCAAGCGAGCCGCCGCTGCCGCGCTGGACAAGAACGGGAGTTTCAGCGACGTGAAAGCCGAGATCATCATCACGGGCAAGACAACCGACAGGTGAGGTTTTAAGATCAGAACTTAAAGTTTAACAGTTAACACATTAAAGGTTATAGGTGGATGGCCTATAACCTTTCGTTGTATGAAAAAGACAGTTTTTCTAACCGCAGTCATCACCTTCTTCGCCGTGAGCATGAATGCACAGACCCCATGGGCACGGTTCGACAAGTTGATGCAAGATGCTTCCTACAAGAGTGCCTATGAGTTGGCGGAAGGGGAATACCGGAAGAGTAGCGCCAGCGCCGAGCGGTTGGCGGCAGCCTACCACATGACGCAGGCAGCCGCATGCTACCAGGAGGATGTGCACGACAGTGCCGAGGCCCGCTACCGCGAGCTGCTGCCGTCGCTGGAACCGCTGGAGAAGGCCCTCTGTCACACGTTCTTGGGCGAGTACGACTCGGCGTTGGCTTATAGCGAGGTGCTGAAGCAGACGTCCGTGGAGCGCATCAAGCAGTATTGCGAGGGCGGCAAGGGCGAAAACATGACTCCTACGGCTTTCGATGTTGTGATCGTTCAGATGCAGGGCAACTACCAACTGAAACCACAGCGACGTGTGGAACTGCAGCAAATGCTGGTGGCTTTCCACGCCCAAGACAAGGACGACGGCCTGCGCATCTGGCACGACCTGCACTTGCTCGACATCATGTCAGAGGTGCCCAACCAGCATATAGATCTGCCGACCATCCAGTCATACATCGATAAGTATCGCGGCACCGCCAGCCGACGGATTACTGGATTTTACTACAAAGCCGCTGAACTTTGCAACCGTCAGGGAGACTTTGTGCAGGCTGTGCGCTACTGCGACACCGCTATCAGCCTCTTCCCCAAGAGCGAAGGAGGCGTGGACTGTGCCAACCTGCGGAACGACATATTGGCCAAGCGCGTCTGGCTCGAAGGACAAGGCCTGACGGTGATGCCCGGTGTGGCGTCGCCCCAGCGGGTGCGCTACCGCAACCTCACGCAGCTGTGGTTCCGAGTGGTGCCCTACATCGAGAACTACCGCTGGGATTCGAGGAGCAAGGCGCAGATGCTGCGGGCCAGGACCATCGAGGAGTGGAGCCTGACGCTGGTCTGCAACGACAGTCACCGCTACGAGGAGTCCTACTTCGCCGTGCCGGCTCTCAAGGCCGGGCGCTACCTGCTGATGGTGTCGCCGTCGGAGGATTTCCGCAAGGAGGGCTTCATGGCCTACGAGGTGCACTGCACCGATATGGTGCATGTGGGACTCGGCAACGGCAACGACCTGCTCGTCGACCGCCGCAGCGGCAAACCCATCGTGGGACAGGAGGTGCGGCTGGAGCGCCAGCCAGGCAATTCCAATCTCAGGAAGGTGCTGAGCACCACGCACACCGATGCCGAAGGCCGCTTCCGCTTCGACTACAGCGGTGAGCGTCGATGGAGCGACTACCTCGTCATCGAACGCGACGGCTATCGTTTGCTGGAGAACTATAGCAGCAACAAGGCATCCGAATATACCGACAGCAACCTGCGGTGCGAGCTGCGGGGCGACCGGCCTATCTACCGGCCGGGCGACACCGTGCATGCTGCTGCGTTGGCCTACCACAGCGACGGACGCGACGGCATGGTGGCTACGGGCTGCCGCCTGCGCCTGGTGCTCAACGACCCCAACGGTCAGCAGGTGGCCGAGGACAGCGTGCTGACCGACGACTACGGTGTGGCGGCAACCACCTTCGTCCTGCCCACCGACCGCATCGCCGGCAATTACCGACTGCGGGTATTCAACGGCAAAGTGTGTGTGTCCACCATGTGGCTGCGCGTGGAGGAGTACAAGCAGCCGCGCTTCGTGGTCAGCGTCAACCTCGCCGAGGGGCAGGGGGCACCGGCCTTCGGCAAGGAGTGCACGGTGCAGGGGATGGCCACGGCCTACAGCGGTGTGCCCGTGGGGGGCGCCCGTGTGCAGTATAAGGTCAGCCGCTCGCGCCTGCATTATTGGGGCTGGCGGAATTGGAATTATGAATACGACCCACAGGTGACCGAGGGCGAGGTGACCGCTGCCGCCGATGGCTCGTTCAGCATCAGCTTCGTGCCCGAGGTGGACAGCACCGTCGAGCTCGACAGCAGCACCGCCTTCCGCTACACCGTGCATGTCGATGTCACCGACCTCAACGGCGAGAGCCACGAAGCCAGCACCAGTATGCGTGTGGGCTTCCGCAACACCTTCATCGGGTTGGAGCAGGACGCCCTCGAATATCGCGAGCTGCCGAGGCTCGACCTGCACCTGCGGGACATCAACGACCGTCCGCTGCAGGGCAGCATGCACGTCAAGGTGGAGCGTCTGCAACGACCCATGCAGCCGCTGCTGGTGCATGACGCTATGGTGGCATACAAGGTGCACCACACGATGAGCAAGGTGGAGTGGCGCCGCCTGTTCCCGCTCTATGCCTACGATACTTCTGATGTACTGTCTTCGAGCTGGCCGGTGGCGCAGACTGTCGTGGAGGGCGAGTGGAAGGTGGACGGTGACGAGCGCATCGACCTGCCGCAGCTTATCTCGGGTTACTACCGCATCACGGCCACCACCCAGGGCGCCGAGCCCCTGGAGCATACCCTCTGCCTGACGCGCAAGGACGCCCGCCGCGTGCAGAGCGGCAGGCTTCTCTGGCACGACCTCGACAAGCGCCGTGCTGAGGTGGGGGAGAGGGTGACACTGCAGTTCGGCTCCGCCTTCACGGGCACACAGATATATTATATGCTACGCGTGGGCGAGGACGACCGCGTGTTCCGCCGCGTGGATTGCCGCGACGACGCCATCCATACCGAATACATCGACGTGGACAGCTCGATGCTCGGAGGCTTCCAGGTGGAACTCTTCACCGTCCGCGAAGGCATCGTGGAGCAATGGAACGAGACCATCGAGGTGCCCTTCAGCCACAAGGAGCTGAAGGTGGCAATATCAACTTTCCGTGACAAGTTGCTACCTGGTGAGACGGAGGAGTGGACCATTCGAGTGGAAAGTGGAAAGAGTAAAGTGGAAAGTGGTTTGATTATGGCGATGTATGACGACGCGCTGAACAGCTACGGTGGCTCCGGCTGGGGCTTCTGGCCGTGGCGGCGCAACAGTTCGGCGCGGATGGACTACGATCGCATCGGGGGATATGGCTACCCCGCCGACTGGCTGGTGCAAGCCACCCGACCGAGCTACAACGGCACCTACCCCATCGTGTGGAGCCTCGTCGAGGCCCTGCCTTACTACAACCGCTGGCGCGGCGGTCGCATCATGTATAAGACCGCCGCAGCGCGCAACAGCGCCGTCGTGGAATTGTCCGTGGTGGAGGACGATGCCGTAGTCGAAGAGAGCGCCACGGCGCGCGGCGAGAGCGGCATGGTGACCATGCAGGGCAACGTGAGAAAAGGCTCCGTGAACAGCGATGAAGCCGAAGAGATGGTGATTCAAACCGCTCAGGAGGAACCTATCGCCGTAGGCGGCGTCGGCTACAGCGACGGCGGCGCGCAGCCCGAGGTGCAGGTGCGCACCAACCTCAACACGTTGGCCTTCTTCGCCGCCGACGTGCGCACCGACAGCACTGGCACCGCTACCTACCGCTTCACGGTGCCCGAACTGCTCACGCGCTGGAACGTGCGTGGCCTGGCCGTCACCAAGGACCTCAAGAGCGGCACGCTCAGCAAGACGCTCGTCACCAGCAAGCCCCTGATGGTGCAGCCCAATATGCCGCGCTTCCTGCGTAGCGGTGACTCGCTGAGCCTGATGGCCAAGGTGGTGGTGGCGGAGCCGAAATCGGCTCCAGCTCTGGTGGAAGTGGCCTTCCTGCTGACCGATGCCGCCACGGGCGACACCCTCTGTCACCATGCCGAGGAGGTGCTGGTGAAGGATGCTGCACAGGTGATGTTCGACGTCGAGGTGCCGCACAATGTCTATGTGGCCACCTACAAGATAGTGGCCACCACCAATGGTATGAGCGACGGCGAGCAGGGACAGGTGCCTGTGGTCACTAACCGTCAGGCTGTCACTGTCAGCCAGGCGCTGTACATCAACGGGGCTGGGGAGAAGCACTTCTCGATGCCCGAGTGGCTTGTCAGTAGTGGTACGCGCGAGCCGCAGTTGGTCGGCGCCGAGGTGACGGGCAACCCCGTCTGGCTGGCCGTCAAGTGCATGCCCTACATCAAGACCTACGAGAACCCCTCGACCCTCTACCTGGCCAACCAGCTCTACATGAACAGCAAAGGCCGGGATATCCTTAAAGACCTGAAGAACCTGAAGGATTTTAACGACCTTAAGGGCACTTCCAGCCGTCTGCGGATGAACGAGGACGTGAAACAGACCCTGCTGCAGGCCACGCCGTGGGTGCAGGATGCCCAGAGCGAAGAGGAGCAGATGGCTGCGGTGGCCAACTATTTCGACCGCGAACGTCTCGATGCCGAGTTGAAGAAAGTTTCCGACGAACTGGCCGGCCGCCAGAACACCGATGGCGGCTGGAGCTGGATGCCCGAGGGCAAGAGCAGCCTGTGGGTGACGCAGAATGTGCTGAAAAAGTTGAAAGTGGAAGGTGGAAAATGGAAGTCGGAGACCGACCGTGCGCTTGCCTATATTGATAGAGAGCAGCAGCGCTACTACGACCGCAACGTCAGGCCTTACTTGAAGAAGGGATATAAGTGGGAACCCACCGACATCGACTACCTCTACACACGATCGTTCTACGGTAAGGCGAATACCGAGGCCTACAAGTTCTACTACGACAACGCCCTCAAGCACTACAAGGACTACGAGAACCTCTACACCCAGGCCCAGCTGGCGCTCATCTTCCACCGCCATGGCGACAAGAAGGCGGCCCTCGACCTGCTGCGCCGCATCAAGGAGAAAGCCCTCACCAGCGACGAGATGGGCATGTACTGGCGCGACAACACCAGCGAATGGTTCTGGTACCAGCGCCCCATCGAGACGCAGGCCCTCCTCATACAGGCCTTTGCCGAGATAACGCCCGACGACCGCCAGACCATCGGCCTCATGCAGCAGTGGCTACTCAAGCAGAAGCAGACCACCCATTGGGGCAACGACCGCGCCACCACCGAAGCCATTGATGCGTTGTTGGTTAATAGTGTGGAATTAGGCATTAAGAATGAGGAATCGCCCGTGGAACTGACTGTCTTCGGCACCCCCATGACCGCTGAACCCCAGGGCCTCGAAGGCTACCGCACGCAGCGGTGGACCAGCACCGCCCTTGACACCCTTCGTTCTCATGGCAGTAGCGACATCGTCATCCGCATGGCCGACAATCCCTCGGCGGGAGGACCCGCCATTGCGTGGGGTGCCGTGTGGTATCAGTTCACCGACGACATAGACAAGATACCCTCTTCCGATATGGGCATCACCGTGCGTCGCAGCTACCAGATGCCGGACAAACTGAAAGTAGGTGACAAGGTGAAGGTGCGCATCGACATCCAGTGCGACCGCACGATGGAGTATCTCGAGCTTATCGACGGACGCCCTTCGTGTGCTGAACCCCTCAGCACCCGTGCCGGCTGGCGTTGGAATGAAGGTCTGAGTTATTATATAGTGGTCAACAATACCGACACCCGTTGCTATATCGAACGTCTCGAGAAGGGTAAATACTGGTTCGAATACGAGGTCTATGTCACCAATCCAGGCCAGTTTATGAGCGGCACTGTCACCATCCAGTGCATGTATGCCCCCGAGTTCCGTGCCACGGTACCGGCTCAGACAATGGTTGTCCTCCCTTAGAACAGGCGGATTGTCCTTTGCTTTGCTTTTATCTCTGCCGTTCTTCATGAATTCAAGAAAAAACGATGGAAGAACGCTATTGCAACTATAAGGGAATTAGGCAGCTTGAGGGTGTTGAAAAAAAAACTTGCAATTTACTGTTATTATTTATACCTTTGTGGCAGTATAAGGGAATATCCATTATTGTGCAATCTATTAATCCATAAAACGATACAATATGTATAAGATTGAAAGGCATCCTATACTCGACATTCCGCAACGCGAGAAAGTGGAGTTTTTGTTTGAAGGCAAACCTGTGTGTGGCTACAAGGGCTACACCATTGCTAAAGCCCTCCACGAGGCAGGCTATCCCGTGCATAGCCATTCCCTTGCGGGCCGAAACCGCTCGCTGGAATGCGGCATCGGCAAGTGTGGTGCCTGCGAGATGCTGGTTGACGGCCGCGTGCGTCGCATTTGCATCACGCCCGTCGATGGGGTGAAGGAGGTGCGCCTTATCACCCATGAGGCCGACTTGCCGGGGGTCACTTTCGAGGCTCCCGCCAAAGGAGAGGCGGTGAATTCCCTTGCCATTTATAAAACGACGGTGGCCATCATCGGCGCCGGTCCTGCCGGTCTGGCTTGTCGCGAGCAACTCAATTCGTTCGGTATCGACAATCTGGTTATCGACAGCAATTCCCGCATTGGCGGCCAGTTCAACATGCAGACCCACCAGTTCTTCTTCTTCGAGAAAGAGAAGAAGTACGGTGGCATGCGTGGTTTCGATATTGCAAAAACCTTGGCCGGCGACAATACCGACGGCATTTTACTCAACTTCACTGTATGGGACATTCTCGAGGGTCCTCGTATTGCCATCAAGAATAGCGCCACAAGCGAGATGGCCTATGTCGATGCGCAGTTCCTCGTGGTGGCAACGGGTGCTGTCCCTTTCATGCCTGCCTTCGGGAACGACGATGTGCCGGGTGTCTATACTGCTGCTGTATTCCAGAAGATGATGAACCAGGAACACTCCCTTCTTGGCAAGCGGGTGCTCACCGTGGGTGCCGGCAATATCGGCTACCTCACTTCCTATCAGGCTATGCAGGCCGGTGCCACCATCAAGGCCATCATCGAGGCTATGCCCCGCGAGGGCGGCTTCCCCGTGCAGGCCAACCGGGTGCGTCGTCTCGCAATCCCCATCATGACGGGCTACACCCTTGTCCGGGCCATCCCCAATGCCGACCATACGGGCATTACGGGTGCCGTCATCGCCAAGTGCGAGAATTTCAAGGCGGTTCCCGGCACAGAACAGATAATTGATGATATCGACATCATCAACATCTGCACCGGTCTTGTGCCGGACAACCAATTGCTCACTAAGGGGAAAGAGCTCTTCGGCCATCATGTCTATGGAGTGGGTGACGCAGTGCGCATCGGCGAGGGTACCAGCGCCGTGTTGCGCGGCCGCCAGTCGGCCTACGAGATCGCCCAGGAGTTGGGCATCCGCTTCAATTACGACGAATACCTCGACATCTCGCGCCAGTACATCGACTCGCAGCAGCATCCCATCCGTCTGCTCGAGAAGCCCAACCTACCCAGCGCCGAACGCATGGCCATGAAGCCTTTCGTGCAGCTCGACTGCCTCTATGGCTTTGCCTGCAACCCCTGCACCTTCAGCTGCCCGCAGGGCGCCATCAGCAAGCCCACCACCAGCAGTACGCCGACGGTGGATTATGACAAGTGTATAGGTTGTATGGCCTGTGTGAACCATTGTCCAGGTTTGGCCATTTTTGGATATAACCTGGCCAAAAACTGGTGCTTCCTCCCCATCGAGTACGAAGTGGCCGAAGGCGCCGAGGTCTATCTGGTTGACAACAACGGCCACAGGATTGGCGAGGGCAAGGTGGAGAAAGTCCAGATGAAAGACAACAGGACCAATGTGGCTCGTGTCTTTGTCTCTCAGGTTGTAGGTCAGTTGACCGACATCAAGGGTTTCATCGCCAAAGACCGCTATCCCGAGCCGCTGGTCATGAAACCTCTCTTTCCCGTAGAGGGGGAAACATACATCTGCCATTGTGAGGACATCACCGATGAGCAGATGCTCGCCGTCGTCGGCGACCGCAAGTATATCTCCGTCGATGAGTTGAAGCATATCACCCGCATGGGCATGGGCCCCTGTCGCGGCAAACGCTGCATCGCCCGTGCCCGTCAGGTGCTGCGTGCCCACGGCATCGAGCTCACCGGCGACGCCTCCCCCCGCGCCCCGCTCAGCAACCAGGTGACCCTCGCCGACGTCTATACCGAGGGCCGCAAGGAGGTCTATGTTTTCCCCAAGGGAAACGATGTGCAGCACGAGGAGGTGAAGGTTTTCATCGCCGGCGGCGGCATCGCCGGCAGCGGCCTCTTCCGCTATTTCAGCGAGGCAGGCCTCAAGCCGGTGATGGTCAACTGGAGCCGCGGTGCCTCGTGGCGCAACATCGGTGGGGGGCGTCCGGCATTCTCCAACCCCGACATCGCCGACATCGCGCAGCACAGTCACGAGATTTTCAAGAGCATCCAGGCGGTGCACAACATCAACTACAAGCCCACCCATTATGTGAACCTGGTGCACGACGAGGCCACCTACAAAGCCCTCGACGCCAGCCGCGCCTGGAGCGATGCCTACATGATCGACCGCAAGGATTTCAAGCGCGAGATCTCGCCCCTTTGGGACGACAGCCGCGACACCTACAGCCACGCCCTCATCACGCGCGACTGCTGGCAGGCCACCCCGGGCCGCGTCATCGACTTCATCCGCGGCATCGGCGTCTCGCTCGGCGGCCGTTATTTCGAGGACACTGAGCTCCTCAGCGTCTGGCGCAAGGGCGACAAGGTGATCGCTCTGGTGCGCAACCACGAAGGCAAGTATATCGAATACTCCTGTGGCCACTTTGTGAACGCCATGGGGTGGGGCGCCGAGAAGTTCACCGACATGCTCGGCATCGACACCGGCCTCTACCCCGTGAAGCACCAGGCTTTCATCACCCGACGACTGCCCTTGATGGGTCCCAACGGAGGTCCGCTCGACATGATCATCGACCGGCGGCACTACAAGGGCTTCAGCGCCGTCTATGGGCAGCAGTTCGAACACACCGGCCAGATCATCGGCTGCGCCAGCCCCGACACCGACGCCTACGAGACGCGCCAGAACATCAAGTACAACAGCAGGGAATTCCTGGAAATCGTGAGCCAGGTGTTTGCCGAATGGCTGCCCTCCCTCAAGGAGGTAAGCTTCCTGGCCTGCTGGGCCGGCCGCTACACCGAGCCGCGATACATCGTGGACCCCGAGGTCGGCCTGCTTACGGGGCTCCGCGGCCACGGTTTCATGCTGGGCCAGTACCTCGCTAAGCTTTATGTCGATAAGTACCTGGGCAGGGATGTGCCGGGCTACATGAACGACCTGGCACTCAGTGGCCATGGTCTCAGCGAGAACGCCTTCAAATAAACCTCCGATGGAACCCAAAGAGCAACGTTATGAGCGGCTACTGCCACAGGTAGCCGCTCTCTGCGACGGCGAGCGCGACCTCATAGCCAAGATGGCCAACGTCAGCGCCCTCCTACACCACGAATTCAACTTCTGGTGGACAGGCTTCTATCGAGTGGTCGGTGGAGAGCTGTTATTGGGACCCTTTCAGGGGCCGTTGGCGTGTGTCCATATCGCCTACGGGCGCGGAGTGTGCGGCACCGCCTGGAAAGAGCGGCGCACCGTCGTGGTGCCCGACGTCGAGCAGTTCCCCGGCCACATCGCCTGCAGCTCCGAAAGCCGCAGCGAGATAGTTGTCCCCGTCTTCCAGAACGATGAAGTGATAGCCGTCCTCGACATCGACAGCCGCGACCTCAATACCTTCGACGCCACCGACGCCTGCTACCTCGAGCGCGTCGCCGCCCTGCTGGTTCTGGGGTAACACCTATTGTTTATCTTTTGGTCAACTTCACTTGCCGAAAGGTGGGAGAATTGGTTGCGATGTTCTAGAGCGAGTTGTAGGCGGGGCTGAAGGTGTCGCCGTCGGTGACACGGCCCGTGGTGAGCCCTTTCTTGAGCCAGCGCGTTCGTTGTGCCGAGGTGCCGTGGTTGAAGGTCTCGGGCATGGTGCGGCCATAGGCTTGTTTCTGCAGGTAGTCGTCGCCGATTTTGGAGGCGGCGTTGAGCGCTTCCTCGATATCGCCGTCTTCGAGCGAGCCGAACATCCGGTTGTCGTGGAAGGCCCACACGCCGGCGTAGAAGTCGGCTTGCAGTTCGAGGCGGACGCTGGTCTGGTTGTATCCGGCGGTGTTTTGGCCGTAGCGTGCCATCTGCCGGTGGGCTTCGTCGAGGGTGCCCAGCAGGTTCTGCACATGGTGGCCCACTTCGTGGGCGATGACATAGGCGTAGGCGAAGTCGCCGTCGGCGCCAAGCTGCGACCGCATGCCTTTGAAGAATTCCAGGTCGAGATAGACGGTCTGGTCGGCCGAGCAGTAGAAGGGGCCGGCGGCCGAGGTGGCGTTGCCGCAACCGGAGCTGACGGCGTCGGAGAAGATGACCATCTTGGGGGGCTGGTAGGTGCGGCCCATCTTCTTGAATTCGGCGGTCCACACATCTTCGGTGCCGGCGAGGATCTGCCGGCAGAAGGTCATCAGCTCGACATCGACCTGGCTATAGTCTTTGCCGTCGGTGTATTCGGTGGTGTTGCCCTGGGTCAGCTGCTGGAGGGTGCTGCTGTCAGGCGCTTTGCCCGTCAAGAGCCAGATGAGGCCTACGATTACGATGCCGCCCAGGCCGAGGCCACCGGCTTTCATGGCGCCGCCTTTTCCGCGGCGGTCTTCTACGTTGTTGCTTTGTCTACGTCCGTTGAGGTTCATGATTATAAGGATTATTGGTTAAGGGCTATTGTTTATTGAGGATTTTTTCCAAGGGGGCGACGGCGGCGGGCCAGGAGTAGCGCTCTTGTACGAAGCGGTGGCCGGCGTCGGCGATGGAGTCGTGCAATTCTTCGATGCCGAGTTTTATTATCAGGTCGGCCAGTTCGGCGGCACTGTCGCCGACAAGCAAGTGCTCCCAAGGGGTGGCTCCCAGCGGGGTGGCGGCCAGGGTGGTGGTGACGCACGGAAGCCCCATGGCCATGGCTTCGAGCAGCTTGTTCTGCATGCCGGAGCCGATGCGCATAGGTGCGACGAATATCCTGGCTGATGTGTAGGCTTCGCGTATGTCGTCCAGGCGGCCGCTGACGGTGACCCTGGGGCCGGCCAATGCGCGGACGGCGGGTTTGGGGTCGGCGCCGGCAATAAGCACCCGTACGCCATAGGGGCATTGCTTCCATACCAGCGGCATGATTTCTTTCACCAGCCAGCAGGCCGCATCGACATTGGGTGCATAGGCCATGTTGCCGGTGAAGACTATTGAATAGTGTCTTGTGTTTAGTGTTAAGTGTTTAGTGTTGAAGTAGTCTGTGTCGACGCCGTTGGGGACGAGGTGCACCGAGGGGTCGAGTGCGTCGCGGTCGATGGGGCTGATGACGGTGGCGGCGTCGAAGAGGGAGAGCGCCTGCTGTTCGACGCGCTGCAGGGCGCGGTATTCATAGTTCAACACGAGCCGCAACGGGCCGTGGGAGCGCTGCATGCGACGGAGGGTGTTGAGGGAGAGTGCATCCTGGAAGTCGAGCACCTTGCGGCGGGAGGAGCCTTCGACGACGGGGATGGTGCGCACCATCTGGCAGTAGATCACGTCGGGCTGCACCTGTCGTTCCCAGTCGGCAAAGGCCCGCCGGGCACGGCGGGAACTCCAATAGCCCAACTGCAGAGGGCGGCGGGAGAGGAGAGCGCGGAGGATGCCCCAGGCGGATTCCCACCAGCGGATTTGCAGGTGGCGGACGGCGGAGCAGCAGGCGAGGAGACGGCTGCAGGAGTCGTGAGGCACGGGGGTGTGGGAGAGGGCGAAGAGATAGATTTCGTGCCGCTTGGCGAGTTCCACAATCTGATGGTAGGCACGCAGCTTGTCGCCCTTGTCGAGGGGGTAGGGAAACCGGGGCAGCAGTAGGAGTATTTTCATCGGTTCAGAACAGTTGGGTTTGAGTGCCTTCGGCAAATCCCTGGCGGTCGGTGACGGCGTCGGAGGCCGGCTCTGCGCCGGCATCCTGCCGATTGTCGTCCGCTACGACCTCGGGGGGGTCGGGTTTCAGCGGCTGCAGCCAGTGGAACCGCTCGACGGCGAAGGTGGAGATACGTTTGCCGCGAGCCTTGTGGCTCTTGATGCCGATGAAATCGTCCACCTCGATAATCTCGCTCTGTATCTTCTTGCCGCTGTCGATGGTGTAGGTCACCTCGAGCCGGGGGTGGAAGTCGAGGCAGAGATCGATGAGTGAGCTTCCGTCGTCGTCGAGGAATGGCTGTTTGCGGTCGGTGGGCTCAGGGATGAACCGTTTGAGATAGGGGTAGCCTTCGGGGGAGCGGTAGAGCACGGTGAGGGGTTGGTCGGGCCGGTATTTGAGGAGCCTGATGAGGTCGTCGTCGTAGTGGTTGCCCAGGTCGAACGAGGTGGTGCGGTAGGATGCGTTCTGCATGATGGCCAGTATCTTGTCGGCGCCATGGAACTCGCCGAGGAAGCGGCCGGCCTCGTTGACATTGAGCCGCTTGACGCTCTCGTCGAACCAGATCTTGCGGGCGCTGAGGGTGCTTACGCCCTCGTCCTTGAGGTTGATGGAGCGGACTGGGTTGCGGGAGAGGATGTTGCCGATGGCGTCGCGTCCTTTGATGGCGAGCGTCTTGAAGTCGAAGTCGAAGCTGACTTTTTTGATTTTAGGGTTGCTGACGTGATGGATGGTGACGACTTCGGCTTCGCCGTTGGGGTTGGCCGTGAAGTAGAGGATTTTGCTGCCCTTGGAGCCTTTGGTGAGGAGGTATTCGCGGTCGCGGGTGACGGAGGTGACGCTGAAGCGTTTGACCATGGCGTAGCCAGCGGGGCCGTCGCGGTAGATCATGTTATAGACGGTGCGTTCGTCGCGTTTCCGGAAGACGGAGATGTAGAGAAGTTCCTTGCAGTCCTGGGAGCCTACGAAACCTTTTTCCTGCACTTTGGAGACGATCATGGTGCCGTCGCGGCGGAAGGCGATGATGTCGTCCATTTTGGAGCATTCGCAAGCCACTTCGACTCCGTCCTCGCGTTTGAGGCCCCAACCGGCGAAACCGGTTTGGTAGTTGACGTAGAGTTTTTCGTTGGCGATGGCGACTTGGGTGGCTTCGATGTCGTCGAAGTTACGGATTTCGGTTTTGCGTTCACGCCCCTTGCCGTATTTTTTGAGGATGTCCTGGAAATAGCGGATGGCGTAGTCGGTGAGGTGGTCGAGGTGGTTTTTCACCTCGTCGATGGTCATTTCGATGCTTTCGATTTCATCGGCGGCTTTCTTTATGTCGAACTTGGAGATTTTTTTGACGGGTTTGTCGGTGAGTTTCAGCACGTCGTCGCGGGTGATTTCCCGTTTGAAGCGTTTTTGGTAGGGGCCGAAGGCTTTGTGCATGTCATCGACCTGCTCTTCCCAACTTTGGCTGTCTTTCCGTTCCATTTTTTTGTAGATGCCTTTCTCGAAGAATATCTTTTCGAGGGATACCCAGTGCCAACGGTCTTCCAGCTCTGCGAGTTGGATTTCCAGTTCCTGTCGAAGCAGGTCACGGGTACGCATCGTGTTGTGCCGTAAAATGTCGCTGGCGGTAGTGAAAACGGGTTTTTCGTTGATGATGACGCAGGTTTGAGGGGAGACGGAGATCTGGCAGTTGGTGAAAGCGTAGAGGGCGTCGATGGTTTGGTCGGGGCTGACGCCAGAGGGCAGATAGACCACAATTTCCACCTCGGCGGCGGTGTTGTCATCGACCTTTTTGATTTTGATTTTGCCTTTCTCGTTAGCGGTCAGGATGCTGGAAATGAGTACGTCGGTAGTGACGGTGTAGGGGAGTTCGGTGATGATGATAGCCTTGCGTTTTTCGTCGTAGTGCATCTTGGCACGGATACGCAGGCGTCCACCCAGAGCGGCATCGTTGTATTTGCTTACGTCTATCAGGCCGCCGGTGGGGAAGTCGGGATAAATCTCGAATGGGACGTTTTGCAGTATCTTGATGGAGGCTTCCAACAGCTCACAGAAGTTGTAGGGGTAAATCACCGAAGTCAGGGTGACGGCGATACCTTTGGTTCCCTGAGCCAAAAGCAATGGAAATTTAATGGGAAGGGTGACGGGCTCCTGCTTGCGGCCGTCGTATGAGGGTTTCCATTGAGTGGTTTTGGGGTTGAAGACGACTTCTTTGGCGAACTTCGACAGGCGGGCTTCGATGTATCGGCCAGCAGCAGCGTCGTCGCCAGTGAGGATGTTGCCCCAGTTTCCCTGGCAGTCGATCAGGAGTTCCTTTTGCCCGAGGTTGACCAATGCCTCCTTGATGCTCTGGTCGCCGTGTGGGTGGTACTGCATGGTGTTGCCAACGATGTTGGCTACCTTGGTAAAGCGTCCGTCATCGGTTTCTTTCATGGCATGCAAGATACGCCGCTGCACGGGTTTCAAGCCATCGTCGATATCGGGTACCGAACGGTCGAGTATGACGTCGCTGGCATAGTCTATCCAGTAGTCCTTGAACATGCTGTTCAATGACAGGGTGGATCCTTGCTCCTGTATCTCTTCGTGTTCTAATTCTTCCATGTTGTTGTAGTGTTATCGGTCGTTGGCTTTCTTGAACATGCGGTCCCAACGAATCTTTTTGTGGTCTTTATCCCAGCTGAAATAGATAAATAATGCTTTGCCCGCGATATGGTCTTCTGGCACATAGCCCCAGAAGCGGCTGTCCTGGCTATGATGGCGGTTGTCGCCCATCATCCAATAATAGTTCTGTTTCACGGTGTAACTGTCGGTAGCCTCTCCGTTGATGTAATAGACTCCATCTTTTACCTCCAGCGTGTTGTTTTCATACACGGTGATCAGACGACGGTAGTAGGGGAGGATGCTGTCGTTGAGTTTCACCACCTCACCTTTGGCCGGAATATGAATAGGCCCGAAGTTATCTACACTCTGCGGGTATCCGACCATGTTAGGGAACAGCGATCCGTCGGTTTCGGCGGGAAGGGTGTCGGTATGCAGGAAGCTGCCCATGTCGGTGTAGGCCAGTCGGCTGGCCATCTTCCGTGTCAACGGAACAGTATAGACAGCCAGCAAACGAGAGGAATCAATGAAGAAAGGACCCGAGTTGTCGATGTCGGCATAGCTCACCCCCAGACGGTCCATCTCCTGCATCACATACTGCGGAGGGAATCCTTTTACGTTGGTCAGGAAACTATAGGTGGTCTGTGACTCCCGAGGGGTCTCGATGGGTTTCCCGTTGATATACACCACTTGGTCGATAATCTGCAGGTCGTCGCCTGGCATTCCGATGCAACGTTTGATATAGTTGGTGCGTTTATCTACTGGGCGGGTGAACCAGCCATCTTTCAGCAGTTCTTGGTTTCCGTCACGCACAGCATCATAATAGGTGAACTGGTTGCCGGGAGAGGCGTGCAGGGTGGTGTCGCCAGCGGGGAAGTTGAATACCACGGCGTCATAGCGTTTTATGTGGGTGTATCCCGGATAGCGATGGTAAGGAAGCTTGATCCATTTTAGGTACGACTCCACCTTGTCACCAGTCAGGGGAATGGTGTTGTGCACCAGTGGTAGGCTCAATGGGGTTACTTCCACTCTGGGACCGTAGGCCAACTTGCTCACCACCAGGTAATCGCCCACCTGCAGGCTCTTCTCCATCGACGACGAGGGGATATTGTATAACTCGAATATGTTGCCGCGGATGATGGTGGCTGCCACAAGGGCGAACACAATGGCATCGGCCCAGTCGCGAGCTTCGCTGACTTTGGCCGGCGGGTCTGTCTTGGGGTCATGGTATGAGGATTTCTTGCTCAATCCAAGCACAGGAAGGTAAATCCACGGGAATATTACGGCTACCAGTTGCTCAACGAAACCGTAGCGACGGAATACCTTGGCGGTCTCCACCACCATCAGCAAGAAGCAAAACACGTTGATGGCCGGAATAAGGAAATAGATGTACCATTTCCAGCTTTTTCCGCACACCTTAATCCATACCACGATGTTGTAAATCGGTATCAGCGCCTTCCATGGTGCCACCCCGGCTTTTTTGAATACAAACCACAGTCCCAGCAGGGTGCCTGCAAAATAGAGAATTAACAGAATGTTGTATAGCATATTGTTAAAATTTTACTTACACATTATAGAATTAACGCATTCAGCGATTTTTTCTTTCTCCTTGTTCCAATCCATATCACTGCGGGCGGCGGCGAAGTCGTTGTCGCTCCATTTTCTAGCCAACACGCGCTTGATGCTTTCGGCCAGGGCTTTTTCTCCAGGAGCCTGCATCACTTCTCCCACCCCGTACTTTCTCACTACGCGTGCCATTTCTGGCAGGTCGCTCACCACCATGGGCACTCCCGCCGCCACAAAGTCTCCGATACGGTTGGGTAGGGCGTAATGGTAACTCAATCCCATGTCTTCGAGCATCACCAGTCCTACATCAGCCTGAGGTGTCAACTTGTGAAGATCCTCAAGGCTTACATGTCCAAGGAACTCCACGCGGTCGCTCCAACTCTTCCTACTGGCATAGGTTTTCATCTGTTCTAGCAGATCGCCACTTCCTGCCACCACCAGTCGGCAGTCGGGCAGCCACTCCAGTGCATCGATGGCCCAATCCACCCCTCGGCCAACGTTCACCGCACCTTGGTACAAGAGGGTGTGGAACTGTTTGTTGGCCTGGGGTTGTTTTCCATGTTCCATGTCCCACTTCACACTTGAAAGATTCCTCACCACAGTCATATCTGCCCCCAGAGTCTGTCGGTAGTGGTCGGCTATACTGTCGCACACCGTCAGGCGTGCATCGCACGTCGGCAGCAGCAGTCGCTCTATTGTGCGCCATACCCATCTCACCAATGGCTTGTGCTGTATCTCGGGCACCTCGGGAAACAACTCATGAGCATCCATCACTAGTTTGACAGGGTGAAGAGTCAATTTCGCGGCCAGCCAGCAGCCTATTAGGGTGTCGGTGTCGTTGGCCCACACGATGTCGGCATTCAATTGCCGCAGTTCCTTGGTCAGCCGCTGGTTGTATTCGGCATAAAAGCGCCATCCTTTGCGGTGTCGTAGTTTCACGCGGATGGTCTTGTATGGCAGCTGCAACGGTCGGCTCCATGGCAACTCACGACCAATCAGTATCACCTCATGTCCAGCTTCTTTCAGCGCTGCTGCATGGCGCAACAAACGACCGTCGGTGGCTATGTCGTTAGTCACCGCCAGCGCTATTTTATATGTTCCCTTGGCAATCAAGCCCTTAGTGATGGCTTTTGGCTTTTGTGCTTTTTATATTTAAATCTCTTCTATAACGCATTTCGTTTTTTTTTCGTATTTTTGCACCCGAATTTTTATCAACAATGAAGAGAATATCTCTGTTTCTGATGCTTGTTGCCGTTGTATTGACCTCTTGTGGCGGCAACCGAAAGACCACCGCGGTACAGGCCGAGGCCCGTGTTTTTGATAAAGACCAGGTCTGGCAGCTGGTTTCCATGCGTGGCAAAGAGGTGTCGGCACGTGACGGTGTGGTCACATTAATGTTCTATCCTGAGGGCAATGCCCTCCGTGGTCTCGTCGCATGCAATCGCTATTTCGCTGACTATACTATGCAGTCTGGCAAGGTCGATGCCGACGGCACCTGCTATTCCCTCAAGGTCAGTTATATCAGCGGGGGAGATGTACAATGTCCCGAGGGTGATATGGCCTTTCAGGAACGTTACCTGAACCTCCTTGGCAAGGCCGATGCATGTCTGCTTACGGCACATGGCCTCACGCTCTATCAGCACGGCAAGGAAACGCTTCATTTTGAGATGCAATAACAAATCTCATTAATTTTTTAATTTCTTAATTGTGAAACTCTGCTACAAGTATTGCACCTTCCGTGTTTCTGTCAGCCTCTTGCGGAGCCTCAAACACCGTATGCGCTGGGTTCGTGCTGCCGGAGGCATTGTGGTCGATGACGGCGGCGACATGCTTCTCATACGACGCAATGGTCGTTGGGATCTCCCCAAAGGTAAGGTTGAACCTGGTGAAACTCTGCTTCAGGCGGCCCTCCGCGAAACCCTTGAAGAAACTGGCATAAAAACTCAGCCCCAGAGTCACTCGGCCACTTGCTCTCTCAAAACCTACCATATCTTCAATCTCTACGGAGGGTGGCACCTTAAGCAGACCACTTGGTTTCCGCTCCATGCCGTCGGCTGTCATCCGCAAGGAGTTGCCCAACAGGAAGAGGGTATCACCGATGTCGTATGGGTCTCGCCCGACGAGTGGCATCGCCTTCTCGCATCCTCCTATGGCACACTCCGCACACTTGAAAAACAGGTGCGATAAAATCAATTGTCTCAACTTACATGGGCTTCATTGACTCCTTAACGTCTTATTTTTTAATAAAATGGAACTCCTCAGCCAAATAGCTCTCTCCATGACGCCGGGTCTCGGCCCCACCAGCTGCCGCAAGTTGCTGGAACTCTATCCCGACCAGGACATCTTCTCGCTGCCGCCTTCTGAAATCAAGGCCGCTTTCGGAAGCCACCACGCTATTGCCGAAGCTATCCTTGGCCGCACGGCATTCCCGCGGGCCGAAGAGGAAATTCGGTTCTGTGAGCGTAACAAAATACGTGTGCTTTTTTATACCGATGAGGCATTTCCCCAGCGGCTCAACCGAGAGGAGACGCAGGATTGTCCCGTGCTGCTCTATGTCAAAGGCGACCTCGACCTCAATCCCGAGCGTGCGGTGTCTGTTGTCGGCACCCGCCATGCCACACCGCAAGGCCGTGATGTCACCGACAGGTTGGTCGCACAAATGATTCCGCTTGCCACGCCCATTGTCAGCGGCTTGGCTTATGGCATCGATACCGCCGCCCACACCGCTGCCCTTGCCCACGGCCTGCCTACCGTCGCTGTCCTCGGCCACGGTCTCGATCGCATCTATCCTTCGGCTAACCGCCGTTTGGCCATTGAAATCCTCGAAAAAGGCGGAGCCCTCGTCACCGAGTACCCCAACGGTACAGTCATCAATCCCGGCTACTTCCCAGCCCGCAACCGCATCATAGCGGCACTCTCGGATGCCACCGTGGTTGTCGAGGCATCCGAGAAAGGTGGAGCCCTCATCACTGCCGCCATTGCCAGTGGCTACCATCGCGAGGTCTTTGCTGTGCCGGGACGCGTCGCCGACAAATATTCCACAGGCACCAACAACCTCATTGCCACCCACCGCGCCCTCCTTGTTCGCAACGCCGACGATATCGCTTACCAGATGGGGTGGCCGCTCACTTCCCGTCAGTCTGCCGACGACAGCCAGCAGCAACTCTTTGCAACGCTGAACAAAGAAGAACAGCATGTGTTGGATTTGTTGCATGACCATCAGCAACTCACTCTTGAAGAGCTGGCTTCCCTGACTGATATGTCCATGCCGCGGATGGCGGCCCTGATGTTTAATCTCGAAATGCAGAAAGCCGTCCGTGTCCTCCCCGGTCACCTCTACCAGCCTTTGTTATTATAGTATAAAAGAATTCTTCTGTCTCTGCGGTATTACAATAGTAATGTCGGATGGTGTCGAGTGGGGGAAATTATCGGGTAAATACAATAAAGCGCTACAAGGGGCGTTAATAAAGCATGATGAAGAATTTCACAACTATCATGGCGGCGTTGGCAGTGATGCTGACGGCTGCCGCCTGCGCTCCCAAGACGCAGGATTTCTCTGCCGCCGACGGCAGCGTGACCGCCACCGTCAAGGTGGGCACCGACCAATGGAAGATTACCGATGCCCGTGGCCACGAACCCGTGGAGGACTACGACTCGATGCGCGTGGTTGAGGTGGGAGAGGACGGTCACCCGATGACGGTCATCTATTACCGTGGCACCGAGCAGCATGTGCGCCAGTATTACAGCACCATGCAGGTGCGTGCAGAGGGCATGACCGCCGACGGCCGCCGCGAGGGCCGCTGGGTGTTTTACCATCCCAACGGCAACATACAGAGCGAGTGTACCTATGTTAACGGACTGGAGGAGGGATCTTACCGTGTTTATCGTGAGGACGGCCGTCCCTATTACATAGGCCAGTATGCCGCCGGCAAGCAGGTTGGCACGTGGGAGTTCTACGATCCCGATGGTAACCTGGCCGGAACGAAGGAGTATTGAGACGGTGATTGACCTGGGGCTTGACATCTATCGCGTTATCGGACGTGAGGCAGATCGCATGGGAGTGGATGCCTACGCCGTGGGCGGTGTGGTACGCGACCATTTCCTGCAACGCCCCTGCACCGACATCGACGTGGTGTGTATCGGCCACAGCGAAGGCGGCGAGGTACATGTCGGCATCGAGTTGGCCAAGGCGGTATCGGCCGCCGTGGGGGGCTCCAAGGTGTCGGTGTTCAAGACCTTCGGCACCGCTTCGTTCCAATACAATCATTTGCAACTTGAATTTGTGGGTGCCCGTCGCGAGAGCTACAGCCACGACAGCCGCAAGCCGGTGGTGGAGAACGGCACCCTCGAAGACGACCAGCGCCGGCGCGACTTCACAGTCAATGCGTTGGCGGTTTGCCTCAATGCCGACCGCTACGGCGAACTGATGGACACCTTCGGTGGCATCCGCGACCTGAACGACGGCATCCTGCGCACCCCCCTGGATCCCGATATTACCTTCAGCGACGATCCGCTTCGCATGATGCGTGCGGTGCGTTTCGCCTCGCAGCTTGGCTTCCGCATAGAGGATGATACTTTCGAGGCCATTGCCCGCAACGCCAAGCGGATAGAAATTGTCAGCGCTGAGCGAATCATGGTGGAACTGAATAAAATCATGCTCTCGCCTGTGCCAAGCGTGGGACTGAAGCTGATGCAGAAATGCGGCCTGATGGCGCTCATCCTGCCGGAAGTCAGTGCACTGCAAGGGGTGGAGACTGTAGATGGACGCGGTCACAAAGACATCTTCTACCACACCATGCAGGTGATTGACAATGTGGCTGCCGGTAGCGAAAACCTATGGCTTCGCTGGGCCGCACTGCTGCATGACATCGGCAAGCCTGGTGTGAAACGCTATGAGCAGAAGCAAGGTTGGACCTTCCATGGTCATGAAGCCCGTGGAGCCCACATGGTCAAGCGCATCTTCAAGCGGCTTCGCCTACCCAACGGGGCCGAAATGCGTTATGTGGAAAAATTGGTCATGCTGCACATGCGCCCCATCGTCCTCAGTGAGGACGTGGTCACTGACAGCGCTGTGCGTCGCCTGCTGTTCGAGGCGGGTGACGATATCGATGATCTGATGCTCCTCTGCAATGCCGACATCACCAGCAAGAACCCCGACAAGGTGAGAAAGCACAAGTCCAATTTCGAGTTGGTGAAGCACAAGTTGGTCGAACTGGAGGAACGCGACCGCATCCGCAACTTCCAGCCTCCTGTGGGCGGCGAGGACATTATGCGTACTTTCGGTATAGGACCCTGTCGCGAGATCGGCATTATCAAAGATGCCATCAAAGACGCCATCCTTGACGGACAAATACCCAACGAGCGTGATGCCGCATGGCAGATGATGCTCAGCCTCGGTGCCGGTCTGGGGCTCTCCGCTGCTCCTGATGAGATGTGACTTTTTTGATAGGAAGTTGTTATTTCAAAAAAAAATGTATATTTGCAGTTTGAATCGCAATTATAAGAAAATAATATAACATATTCACTATGAAAAAGATATTTGCATTGTCGGCCGCCCTTCTGCTTTGCGGGGGTGTGCTGTTTGCACAGAAACCGAAGTCTGTGCCCGAAAAAGACGTCAAGGTCAACTATGTTAAGGACTTTCAGCGCCAGGTGAAAGATGCCACCGACATTGCCTGGTGGCAGGTCGATTCGCTCACCTTCAAGGTGACCTATCTTGATAATGAGAAAAGCCGTCAGGGTATGGTCTTCAACAACAAAGGGAGCGAGACACATTACTATATCGAGAAACAGTATATTCCTGCTGCCATCAAGGATACGGTTTCCCATCTCTATCCCAAGCACAGCATCCAGGATGTGTGGGTGCGCAAAGTCCGTGGCAAGATGACCTACCAAGCTGAGATTTCCCGCAAGAGCGGCTTCCTTTGGTGGAAGAAAGAATCCGACATCAAGACCCTCTCTTGGGAGGTCGATGGCAAGTACATCGGAGAGTAAATTTAATCTATGAAGATATAAGAGGAGGGGCTCACATCAGTGAGCCCCTCCTCTTTGTCTTATTCGGCGTCGCGTCCGTGGCAGTTCTTGTACTTCTTTCCGCTGCCGCAGGGGCAGGG
>DGIA01000010.1:160221-162668 GCA_002392965.1 Bacteroidales bacterium UBA3834
CAGGGGCAGGGGTCGTTGCGGCCCACCTTCTTCTCCACATGCACCGGCATCTGGCGCTGGGGCTGCTGCGACGAGGAGTCGATGGCTTGCTGCTGCTGGCGTGCCGTGCGGTCGAACTGGTTCTCCCGGCCTGCTCGCAAACCTTTCTGCGGACTTTGAGGCTGACGGGCCTCGCGCACCTGGCTTTCGTCGGGTAGCGGTAGCTGGGCCCGGCTCAGGAAGCTGGTAATCTCGCGATTGATGTCGAGCAGCATCTTCTCAAACAATTTGAACGATTCGAACTTGTAAATCAGCAACGGGTCTTTCTGCTCGTAGGCTGCGTTCTGCACGCTCTGGCGCAGGTCGTCCAACTGGCGCAGGTGCTCTTTCCACAGGTCGTCGATGATGGCCAGTGTGATGCCCTTCTCGATGCAGAGCTGCACTTCGCGGCCGTGGGTCTCATAGGCTTTCTTTACAGGCACCACGCAGTTCAAGGTCTTCTTGCCGTCGGTGATGGGGAAGGCCACGTTGATGTAACGCGTGTTCTCGGCGATGTTCTTGATGAACGGCCAGGCTGCCTCGCAGAGTTTCTGCATACGTTCCTTGTAGGCGTTGAAGCACTGGTCGTAAAGCAGTTGGATGGCTTCGTTGCGGCGCAGCGACAGGAATTCGCGCTCACTCATCGGCACTTCGTGGGCAAACACACGGATCACCTCCATCTGGAACTCGTCCCAGTCGTGACCATCGCTATAAAGCAATTCGCAGGTGTCGTAGAACATGTTGCTGATGTCGATGCTCAGGCGGTCTCCGTAGAGAGCGTTGCGGCGCTTGTTGTAGATGACTGTGCGCTGGTTGTTCATCACATCGTCGTACTCCAGCAGGCGTTTGCGCATGCCGAAGTTGTTCTCTTCCACTTTCTTCTGGGCGCGTTCGACGGCTTTGGTAATCATCGAGTGCTGGATCACCTCGCCTTCCTGCAGACCCATGCGGTCCATGATCTGGGCCATACGTTCGCTGCCGAAGAGACGCATCAGGTCGTCCTCGAGGCTGACGAAGAAGAGGCTGCTGCCCGGATCGCCCTGACGGCCGGCACGACCGCGCAACTGTCTATCCACTCGGCGGCTCTCATGGCGCTCTGTGCCGATGATGGCCAGTCCGCCACGTTCGCGCACGTCGCCCTTGAGCTTGATGTCGGTACCGCGGCCGGCCATGTTGGTGGCGATGGTCACACGACCCGGCTCGCCGGCCTGGGCCACAATTTCGGCCTCCTTCTGGTGCAGTTTGGCGTTCAGTACGTTGTGTGGAATCTTCTTCATCTTCAGCATCTTGCTCAAGAGTTCCGAGGTCTCCACGCTTGTGGTGCCCACCAGCACCGGTCGACCTTCGCCGATGAGGCGTTCTATCTCGTCGATGACGGCCTTGAATTTCTCGCGCTTGGTCTTATACACCATGTCGTCCATATCCACACGGGCGATGGGCTTGTTGGTGGGGATGACCACCACATCGAGCTTGTAGATGTTCCACAGTTCGCCGGCCTCGGTCTCGGCGGTACCCGTCATACCCGCCAGCTTCTTGTACATGCGGAAGTAGTTCTGCAGCGTGATGGTGGCGTAGGTCTGGGTGGCCGCTTCCACCTTGGCGTTCTCCTTGGCTTCCACGGCCTGGTGCAATCCGTCGCTCCAGCGGCGGCCTTCCATGATACGGCCCGTCTGCTCATCCACAATCTTCACCTGGTTGTCTTCGGTGAGAATGTAATCCACGTCGCGCACGAAGAGGGTATAGGCTTTCAGCAGCTGATCCACCGTGTGCACACGCTCGCTCTGGATGGCGAAGTCGTTGTATATCTTGTCCTTCGCCTCGGCTTTCTGCTCGGGGCTGAGGTCGGCGTTGTTCTCCACGTCGGCGATGGCGCTGCCGATGTCGGGCAGCTGGTAGAAGTTGGGATCCTCGCCCAACGAGGTGAGGTATTCCATGCCCTTGTCGGTCAGCTCCACCTGACGGTTTTTCTCGTCGATCACGAAGTACAGCTCGTCGTCGATGATGTGCATGTACTTGTTCTGCTCCTGCATGTAGAAATTCTCTGTGCGCTGCAGGATGGAGCGGATGCCCGTCTCCGAGAGGTATTTGATGAGGGCGTTGCTCTTGGGCAGGCCGCGGTAGGCGCGGAGCAGCTGCTTGGCGCACTCGTCCTCGGGTTTGGGGTCGGGGTTCTCGGCAATGCCCTTCTTGGCGTCGGCCAGTATCTGGGTGCACAGCAGGCGCTGGGCGTTGTACAGCTTCTCGATGGTAGGCTTGAAGCGGTAGAACTCCTGCTCGTCGTCGTCCTTGCCCGTGGGACCGCTGATGATGAGGGGGGTACGGGCGTCGTCGATGAGCACCGAATCGACCTCATCGACAATGGCGTAGTTGTGCCCGCGCTGCACCAGCTCCTCGGGGTTGCGGCTCATGTTGTCGCGCAGGTAGTCGAA
>DGIA01000010.1:162741-166057 GCA_002392965.1 Bacteroidales bacterium UBA3834
GTTCGTGCCGTAGGTGATGTCGCAGTTGTAGGCCGCCTTGCGTTCGGCGCTGTGCGGCTCGTGCTTGTCGATGCAATCCACCGTCAATCCGTGGAACTCGAACAGCATGCCCATCCACTCCGAGTCGCGCTTGGCCAGGTAGTCGTTCACCGTCACCACGTGCACACCCTTGCCGGGCAGGGCGTTCAGATAGACAGGCAGGGTGGCCACCAGGGTTTTACCCTCGCCGGTGGCCATCTCGGCTATCTTGCCGCTGTGCAGCACCACGCCGCCGATTAGCTGCACATCGTAGTGCACCATGTCCCAGGTGATCTCGTTGCCGCCGGCCATCCAGTGGTTCTTGTACAAGGCCTTGTCGCCCTCGATGGTGATGCTGGCGTGGGTGGCGGCCAGGTCGCGGTCGTGGTCGGTGGCGGTCACCTCCACGGTCTCGTTCTCGGCGAAGCGGCGGGCGGTGTCCTTCACCACGGCGAATGCCTCGGGCAGTATCTCGTCCAGCACCTTCTGGGTCTTCTCGTAGCTATGTTTCTCCAGTTCGTCGATGCGCTTGTAGAGGCTCTCCTTCTCCTCCACGGGCATGTCGTACTCCGCCTCGATGCGGTCGCGCAGTTGCTTCAGCTCGGTCTCTTCGGTCTCGACGGCTTTGGCGATACGCTCTTTGAATTCGATGGTCTTGGCGCGCAGTTCGTCGTTGCTCAGGGCTTTGATGGCGGGGTAGGCGGCCAGGGTGGCGTCGAGGAAAGGCTTCACAGCCTTCAGGTCGCGCTGGCTCTTGTTGCCGAAAATCTGGGTCAAAAAGTTTGCCATATCGTTTTTTTCTGTTCTCTTTATCGTATAATATTTATAATAATAGTCACTGACAATCAGTGTCCAACGCCAGAAAGCGCGGACAATTTGCCGTTGCAAATATACAAAAAATCCGTGACCTCGGGTAAAAATAATTGCTCTTTGTGCGAGATTACTCCCCGAACATGTCGCTCTGTTTACAATTCGTTCCCCATTCGTGTCACCGTTGCAGGATGACGGTGGAGCGGTAGGCGTGCTCGTCGTCGGAGATCATCACCAGGACATAGGCGCCGTCGGGGCGGTCGGTGAGGTCGGCGGCGTAGCGGCCGTCGCCCAAGGCGCTGAAGGGCAGCGGCTCCGCCATGCCGTCCATCCCCGCCACATAGAGTTCACGCAGCGGGCGTCCGTTCATCACCACCGTGACACGGCCCGACGTGGGGTTGGGGTAGAGCACCCTCGTCCATTCCTCCTGCACCACCTCGACCCTGATCGTCGTGTCCTCCGTCACCCTCCGCACATACGGCGTCATGAATGACGTATCCACATACTTGGCGATGCAGGCGAAATAGTCTCCTCTAGAGGGTACATGGATGTCTCCGAAGGTGGCATCGGAAGACAATTTGTTAATAAGATATAATGTGCTGTCACGAATTGCCAATGGGCCAGGTCTGTTTGAAGGGCTGAATGCCGAATAAGAACAGCCTTCTATCACATTTCCCTGATAGTCAAAAATAACAAGTCCCAACCCCCAATCGTCTCTGCGAGGCCATTCAATGGTACCGTTGGGAAGATGTAGGCCACCAACAATTTCGGATTGAACAAAGACTCGATTTTTGTAGCATGCAATGTTATCCCCGTTGAATTCAGGAAAAATCTGTGAATGACCAACAGAGGGGACTGATCCGTAAAAGAGTAATCTCGCGGAATCATCGTCTATGTGGAAGGTCATCATAAATGCATCATTTCTTATTCTTTCCAATGGTTCTTCTTGATATGTCAGAATGGTATTATTACGCCCTGTTGATGCACACAAAAACACCAAGTTGCTGTCGTAATCAAACGCGACATCAAGAAAACCTGAATTTGAAGTCCTATGATTCGATGGAATAATGCTGTCTTCTAATGAGATGCTGTATTTTGCTATCAAAGAAGAATCAAATTTCACCAAGAATCCTTTCATGGTGTTGGCTGAGGTTTTGTTTATATAGATGTTACGAATGGAATCCACTATTAAAAAATTACTATCAGGTCCATCTAACATTCCTGTTATATACAAATCGCCATATTTGTCCACTCGAGTATTTATGTAAGGGTAATAATCGGCTGTTTGTGACTGGAACACTAGCCGACTGTTCAATAGTGTGTCAAAATGAGGGGAAAACTTGAGAATCTGGGGTACGGCCATTTGTGCGCTGTCGGCGGGGACTATCCCCACCAGGCGGCGGTCGCACCAGAATTTTACCGCGCTGATATTGCCTTCGGTGATGATATATTCCCCTTCTTCGGAAAATGGGCCAGCAATGGTCTGGTCATTCACTTTGCGAGTGAGATAGATATTGCCCTCGCCGTCGATGGCGAACGAGGAATTCTCGGGAACCTCCGTGCAGAGTTTATCATCGGCCCCATATTCGGGTGGCACATGGTAAATGATGTCCTCGCCATGGCGGTCCAAGTAGCTCATCTGCAGGAAATGCTGCTCCAATACATTCCCGTCGAAGTCGAAAGTAATCAGAGCAAGACATTTGGCAGATCTTCTCCATGCACTCATCGGGTAGTCGGGCATGACGAGCGTATCGGTGGGATTTTGGTCCCAGAGGGTATAGGCGTCATTGACCAAGGTGTCGAGGTAGTAGAGATACCCCCAATCACATGCCAGCGGCATGGTGACCAGGCAGGCAAAGGCCGTGTCGCCCACCGCCTTGATGTCGTGCGGGATGCGAGAAAAGACATTTCCATGAATCACCTTCTTCCATACCATCTCGCCCTCGGGCGAAATCTTGGCAATCAGCACGTCACCATTGTTGGAAGCTTGGCCGTGCGGGGTGACGGGCAGCAACAGTTCGCCCTCCTCCCAGCGGCTGGCGAAGTTGAAGGAGCCCAGGATATAGAGGTTCCCCAGGCTGTCGGTCACCGACCCCACGATGCTGACATGTTCCCCCGGCGCATACCCCCGCACCCACTCGAACCGGCCCGTCGAATTTCCATTCTGCGCCGCCGCACCACCCAGCACCAGCAGCACCGAAACCAAGAATAATGCTGTCTTTTTCATATGGTCAAGATTATGTGTTTTCCATCCAGTTTCTTTTTGCAAAGATACGAAAAAAAAACAATATATCGATTTGTAAAGAGTATATTTCGCCCTTTGTTATAAATAAAAGACGCTTTTTTTTCGGAAACGTGACATCAACAGTAAAATTTAACATTTTTTATGATATCTTCGGCACCCTGTATCCACTATTCACTAATCATTCACTAATCACTAGTCACTAGTCACTATTAACTACCCACTTTCCTAGGCAATGACCTAGTA
>DGIA01000021.1 GCA_002392965.1 Bacteroidales bacterium UBA3834
ATCGACAAGGACAAGATCTACCGCAACGTCTATCACAACTATTCCGAAAGCCGTATCCGTCTGATGGGCTATGTGATGTACGAGAAACTCGTCTATATGCCGGAATACAACGCAGCCTACTACACCCTCACCAAAGACGAGCTGAAGCGTTTCCGTTTCATCAAGGGCGATGCCGAAGGGCTCGTCAACATCCCCCAGCAGATCAAAGGCCTGCGCCTCTCCATCTCCCTGCGCGAGGATACCGAGAAAGACCGCGTCGTCTGGGTCAGCCTGCGTTCGGTCGATAATTTCCCCTGCAACCTCATGGCCGAGGAGTTCTTCAACGGCGGCGGCCACCTCAATGCCTCCGGCGGACGCCTCAATTGTTCAATGGACGAGGCCGTCAAAATCGTCAAAGATGCCATTATTGCCTACGAAAACAAGTTAAAGTAGCCTAATATCGTCGGCATTTGCGAATTATTTTGTAATTTTGCACCCACAAAGACAAAAAAACATTAAGATGAAGAGGATCTTGTTTATCATGATTGCCATCGCAGCCGTGCTCACCAGTTGCAACGACTACGAGACCTATGGAGAGAAAAAGGAGAAAGAGCGCAATGCCATCTCCGAGTACATTTCCAAGAATAACATCACGGTCATCTCCGAAGACAAGTTCAAGGAACAGGGACAGCAGACAAACGTCGAGAAGAACGAATTCGTGCGCCTCGACAAGAACGGCGTCTATATGCAGATAGTCCGTCCTGGCGTCGGCAAGCCCCTGGAGGACAAGGCAAAGGCCACCCTCGTGTGCCGCTTCACGGAGTTTGACATTCTGGCCGATAGCGTCACGTGGTCCAACAACAAGCCGAACTTTGCCTCGGTGCCCGACCTCATGTACGTCTCCCGCGCCAGCAGCGTCTATACCGCCTCCTTCCTGAGCGGCATCATGTACTCCATCTATTCCCAGTCCGTACCTGCCGGATGGCTGGTGCCCATGCCCTACATCAAGATCGACCGTCCGCAGTCGATGACCGAGGAGTGCGCCAAGGTGCGTCTGATCGTACCCCACACACAGGGCCATGCCACCGCTTCCAGCAACGTGAAGCCATACTATTACGAGATCACCTATCAAAAAGAATTATAACGATTTTCGATTATACAATATGACACTTATCAAATCCATTTCCGGTATCCGCGGAACCATTGGCGGACCTACCGGCGACACACTGAATCCACTTGACATCGTGAAATTCACCACCGCCTATGCGACATTCATCGGCGGCAAGAAGATTGTTGTAGGCCGCGACGGCCGCATCTCAGGCCTGATGGTGCGCAATGTCGTTGTAGGCACCCTCATGGGCATGGGCTACGACGTCATCGACATCGGCTATGCCACCACCCCGACCACAGAGCTCGCCGTCCGCATGTCGGGCGCCGACGGCGGTATCATCATCACCGCCTCTCATAACCCCCGCCAGTGGAATGCCCTGAAGCTCCTCAACCGCGAGGGCGAGTTCCTCACTGCCAAAGACGGTGCCGAAGTGCTCCGCATGGCCGAGGCAGAGAATTTCCAGTATGCAGAGGTCGACCAACTCGGCACCTGCACCATCGACGACAGTTTCGACCAGCGCCATATCGACAGCGTGCTCCAGCTGAAGCTCGTCGATCGTGAAGCCATCAGCAAGCGCAAGTTCCGCGTCTGCGCCGACACCATCAACTCCGTCGGCGGCATCATCCTGCCCAAGCTGTTCCAGCAGCTCGGTGTCGAGTATGAGATCCTCAACGGTGAGTGCACAGGCGATTTCGCCCACAACCCAGAGCCACTGGAGAAAAACCTTCACGGCATCATGGACCGCATGCGCCAGGGCGGCTTCGACCTCGGTATCGTGGTTGACCCCGACGTTGACCGTCTGGCCTTCATCTGCGAAGACGGCACGATGTTCGGCGAGGAATACACCCTGGTCTCTGTTGCCGACTACGTGCTGAGCCACACCCCCGGCAACACCGTCAGCAACCTCTCCTCTACCCGCGCCCTGCGCGACGTCACGAAGCAGCATGGCGGTGAATACACAGCCGCAGCCGTCGGCGAGGTCAACGTCACCACGAAGATGAAAGAGGTAGGTGCTGTCATCGGCGGCGAAGGCAACGGCGGCGTCATCTATCCCGAGAGCCACTATGGCCGCGACGCCCTCGTAGGCATCGCCCTCTTCCTGTCGTCACTCGCACAGAAAGGCTGCACGGCCAGCGAACTGCGCTCCACCTTCCCCGACTACCAGATAGCCAAGAATCGCATCGACCTCACCCCCGAGACCGATGTTGACGCCATCCTCGTGAAGGTCAAGGAAATGTTTGCAAAAGACAACAGCGCCCAGGTCAACGATATCGACGGTGTGAAGATCGACTTCCCCGATCGTTGGGTTCACCTGCGCAAGTCAAACACCGAGCCCATCATCCGCGTCTATAGCGAGGCCCAGACGATGGAGCAGGCCGACGACCTCGGCAAGCAGCTCATGCAAGTTGTCTATAACATGCAGTAACCACACGTATCGACCATATCCTGCCGAAAATGAATAAATACTTAGTCCTGATGATTGGAGCACTGTTTAGTCTGCTGAGCTGTGGCACGAAGGGCCCAGAGGGTGACCTCGTGAGCCTGGAATTCGTTTCCAACGGGTCTAGGAACGGCACAGAATTCGAAGGACACGTGGTGCTGGGCTCCAATGGTACGTTCACGCTGACGGCGATGAAGATGAACTACGGTCCCCTCTTCCGCAAAAAGATTGGGAAGGAAGAGATGGCCACGTTCAAGAAGATCATTCTCGACGAGAAGATGTACAAGTACAAGGAGCACTACAGCCCCCTCTTACATGTGAAGGACGGCTACTCCTGGCGCTTCTCCGCCAAGTTCTCCGACGGCTCCACGATCCATTCCACCGGTGAGAATTCCAAGCCCAACGGCAATGGTCTTTCAAAGATACAAGGCTACCTGAGCGATCTGATAGCCGACGCCACCGAGGAAATCGAGATCGAGGTTCGTCCTCAGGATCTCAACAAGAGTCAGGACAGCATCGGCTACCACGTCAAATAAATCCACACAGGGCCCGCAATCATCAGTTGCGAGCCCTGTTTCTTT
>DGIA01000012.1:0-10913 GCA_002392965.1 Bacteroidales bacterium UBA3834
TACTAGGTCAATACTAGGTCATAACTGATTCAAGGCTTAGTATCAGGCTGTTATAGAGATCACAACAAGCCATTCAAAGACTATAGGCCAACAGGCCGACGAGGCCGGAGGCAAAGATGAGGACGATGGGGCTGGCCTTGCGCCAGAGAGAAAGGAAAAACACGGCGACAAATATCAACAAGGAAAACCCGAACCGGAGGTTGAACCCCGGGACACCGAAACTCTCCGTGGTCATCAACCCCAGAGCAGCGGCGGCGATGAGCCCGATGACGGAGAGCCGCAGGAACCGCAGGACGGTGGCGACACGAGGATGGTCCTTGTGCATCAACAGCCATCGGCTGAGGAGGAGCACCAGGGCCACAGGAATGACGATGACGGCAAGGGAGGCGACGAGTGAGCCGCAGACGGCGGCCCACTGCGGATAGCCAGCGTTGAGAACGGCGGTATAACCCGCATAGGTGGCGGTGTTGATGCCTACAGGTCCCGGTGTCATCTGGCTGACGGCCAGCAGGTCGGTGAACTCGGCAGCGGTCATCCATCCATGATTGACCACCACCTCATTCTGGATGAGGGCCACCATGGAGTAGCCGCCTCCGAAGGTGAAGGCGCCGATGAGCAGGAAGGTGGAGAAGAGCTGGAAGAAAATCATGGTGGTGATTAGTGATTAGTGATTAGCGAATAGAGATATCCGAGGAGGGCGGCGGCAAGGACGATGAGCACAGGGCTGACGTCGAACAACCAGATGAGGATAGCGCAGAGGAGGGGAATCCACACATTGCGCCAGGAGACCTTGGCACTCTTGGCCATGGTGAAGACCGGCGCCGCGATGAGGGCCACGACGGCGGGCCTGAGGCCGAGGAAAATGCGGGAGACATAGACATTGTCGCGGAAGGCACGGAAAAAGACCGCGAGCAGAAGGATGAACAGGACTGGCATGAGGATGTTGCCGGCGATGGCCACCGCCGCCCCGCGTCCGCCGCGCAGACGAAACCCCGTCATCGAGGCCATATTGACAGCAAAGACACCGGGCATGGCCTGACTGAGGGCCACTTGGTCGAGAAACTCTTCCTCGCTCAACCACTGGTGCTTATCGACGATTTCGCGTTGCATGAGGGGTATCATGGCATAGCCGCCGCCGACGGTGAAGGTGCCGACACGAAAAAAACTCCAGAATATATCACAATATTTCGCCATATAGCACGTTATACAGTTTATTATAACTGACAAAAAGCTATATTATTGTACGGATGAACAATCTTTTCTTTATCATTTTCATGGTCTTTGTGGTGGTGATGCTCACCCTGGACCTAACGGTGTTCCACAAGAAGGACCACGTGGTTAGCGTGAAGGAGGCGGCATTGCAGACGGTGATGTGGGTAGGGTTGGCGATGGGTTTTGCCGCGCTGCTGTGGTTCCACGCCGAGTGGGTGCACGGCCATCCGCTGAGCGACTTTGCCTCATTGGAGGAGCTGAACGCCTACCGACACGAGACTGCCTCGCAGTTTCTGGCCGGCTACTTCCTCGAGGAGAGCCTTTCAATCGACAACATCTTCGTGATGATCATGATTTTCGTGAGCTTCGGTGTGAAGCGGGAGTACTACCACCGGGTACTTTTCTGGGGAATTTTCGGAGCCATCGTGCTGAGGTTCATCTTCATCTTTGCTCTCGGAGCGCTGGTGACGAAGTTTTCGTGGCTGCTGGCGGTGTTCGGCGCCGTGCTGATCTACAGCGGTGTGAAAATGTTCCGACCGCAGGGCGACGAGCAGATTGACACCGCCAACCACCCCGTGGTGAAGTTCGCCTCGAAACACTTCCCTGTCTCCAAGGAAAGCTTCGGGCACGACTTTTTCCATAGAAACGATGCTGGGAAGGTGCTGCTGACGCCACTGTTCATAGTGCTGCTGGTGATCGAGTTCTCGGACATCATCTTCGCTGTGGATTCTATCCCCGCCGTCTTCTCGGTAACGACAGACCCGGTGATTGTCTATACGTCCAACATTTTCGCCATCATGGGATTGCGTAGTCTTTTCTTCCTGCTGAGCGACATAGCCGACCGTTTCTGGCTGCTACACTACGGCCTCGGGGCTCTACTCTGCTTCATCGGCGTGAAGATGATCGGCGGCGAGTTTTTCGGCTGGCACATCGACACGCTGGCATCCCTGGCGGTGATTCTGGGCATCCTGGTGGTGAGCGTGGTATTCTCAATGTTGATTAAAAAACCGGCAAAGCAATGAGGCGATTGATTTTTGCAACGAACAACAAGCACAAAGTCGAAGAGGTGCGTGCCGCCCTCGACGGGTTGGTGGAGGTGGTCACCTTGTCCGAAGCGGGACTGCAGGGCGAAATACCCGAGACAGCCGACACCCTTGAAGGAAATGCATTGCAAAAGGCACAGTGGGTGTGGGAACGAACCCACACGGACTGTTTTGCCGACGACACAGGCCTGGAGGTGGATGCTCTGGACGGTGCGCCCGGGGTGTATTCGGCCCGTTATGCTGGCGAGCACTGCTCGTTCGACGACAACATAGACAAACTGCTGTATGCACTGGAGGGGAAGGAGAACCGCCGAGCGCGGTTCCGCACAGTCATCTGCTTGATAGAGAATGGACATCCGACATATTTTGAAGGACGGGTGGAAGGACAGATCTTGAGAGAGCGCCAGAGCAACGGCGAGGGGTTCGGCTACGACCCTGTGTTCATGCCCGACCGTTTTGCGGTGAGTTTCGCCGAGATGCCGCTGGAAGTGAAGAACCGCATCAGCCATCGTGGCATGGCCGTCGCCAAGTTGGTGGAATATGTCAATGGGAAACGGGAGAATAGCGACGAGTAAAATGAAACAAGTTTTTCCAACGACAATACAAAGCGGAGCCGCACAGACGGGCAACTATATCCTCACGCTATACGAACCAGAGAGAAGTCTGCAGGTGCCGATCATCGTCGGACAACATGAGGCACAAGGAATCATGCTGGCCCAAGAGGCCGCCAGCATACGCCGACCCCTCACACACCAACTCATCCTGCACATCATGGAAGCCTTCGGGCTCTCTCTGAAGCAGGTGACCATAGACCGTGTGGTGGAGGGTGTGTTCTACGCCACCCTGCACCTGACGGACGGATTCAACGAGAAGGAGATCGACAGCCGGACTACCGACGCCGTCACACTGGCCCTCCACTGCGGTGCCCCCATCCTGATGGACGAGAAGGTGCTGGAAGAGACGGGGGTGAGGACGGAGAAGGCCGGGGGACGGACAGAAGGCGCAGGAGAGAAGATGGAAGAATTGGAGAAGGAACTGCGCCGGTGCGAAGAGGAGGAGGATTATGAACGGGCGGCAGAAATACAGAAAAAGATAGAACGACTGCAACATGGATTATAAAGAAAGTGCCGACTTCCTGCGGCGAAAGATAGAACAAAGCGCGCAGAGGGTTCCGCGGACTGCCATCATACTGGGCAGCGGCCTGGGCAAACTGGCAGAACAAATAGAAAAGCCGTTGGTGATACCCTATGGCGAAATACCGCACTTCAAGACCTCCACCGCCGTGGGACACAAAGGAAATCTCATTGTAGGTTTATTGGGAGGAGAACCGGTAGCAGCCATGCAAGGGCGATTCCACTACTATGAGGGCTACACGATGGAGGAAGTGACCTATCCGGTACGGGTTTTCTCGGAACTGGGCATCGGTAGGCTGCTGGTGAGCAACGCCGCAGGGGCGGTGAATGCCGACTACCAGGTGGGCGACCTCATGGTCATCACCGACCATATCAACCTCATGCCCAACCCGTTGATAGGACCCAACAAAGAGGAATTCGGGCCGCGGTTTCCTGACATGACCGAGACCTACAGTCGCCGGTTGAGACAAAAAGCCGACACCATAGCCGCCGAGATGGGAATTACCCTGCGCCACGGAGTCTATGTAGCCGGCACAGGACCCACCTATGAAACACCGGCCGAATACCGTATGTACCATATCATCGGCGGAGATGCATGCGGCATGAGCACCGTCCCCGAAGTCATCGTGGCACGTCACTGTGGCATGGAAGTCTTCGGCATGAGCGTCATCACCAACCAAAGCAACGACCTGGGGGTTGTCGCCGGAGGCACCGACGGCAACGACCACCTCGTTGTGAACGACGAGAACGACGTGGTGCTGCAGGCCGACCGGGCCGCCGACCGGATGACAGGACTCTTCACCCGACTAATTACCCCAAACGCATAACCGGCAACAGTGCAACGACTCCGTCCCTACGTACTACCCATCGCCATTGCTCTCGGGCTGCTGCTGCACCGCTGGTGCGCCGCGGGTTCGTTCCTGGTTCCTTACCTTATTTTCTGCATTCTGACCCTCTCATTTTCTGCCGTTGATTTGCGACGGCTGAAGGTAACAATGCTCGACGTGTGGCTGATGCTCTTCCAGGTGGTGGTCAGTACCGGATGCTATCTTCTGGTCAAGCTACTGAGCGGCAATGACATCATTGCCGAAGGAGTGCTGGTGGGGGTGCTCTGTCCTGTTGCGTCATCGGTAGCCGTCATTTCATGCCTGCTGGGCGCCAACCGGGCCACCGTGACAACCTATACCATTGTCGGCAACCTGATGGTGGCCGTGGTGGCACCGATAGTGTTCACACTCATCGGTCACCACCCCGAGATGGGACTGTGGAAAGGATTCCTCCTGATGCTAGGCAAGATAGGATCCACGCTGGCCCTACCCTTCTTTCTGGTGCTGGCATTGCAGACATGGCTACCCAAAGCCAATGCATTCATCGCCCGGTACAACATACTGGGCTTCTACCTCTGGGCCTCCGCATTGCTGCTCACCCTCGGGCAGACCATCGACTTCATCTTCATGCACGGCAGCGGAAACTGGCATACAATCGCCTGGCTCGGAGGCCTCTCGCTGTTTTTCTGCATCGTCCAGTTCGCCACCGGACGTATGATTGGCCGTCGATACGGCAACCGCATCGGCGGCGGACAGTTGCTCGGTCAGAAGAACTCAGCCATGGGCATCTGGATGGCCAATACCTTCCTTTCCCCGCTGGCGGCGGTATTCCTCGCATTCTACAGCGTCTATCAAAACATTTTCAACGCATGGCAAATGGCACATGCAAAGCACTAAACACCAATGATAAAAGCAGCATTCTTCGACATCGACGGCACCCTGCTCAGTTTCAAGACCCACCGAGTATCGGAGGGCACCGTGCGCGCTTTTGAGACCCTCCATTGCCACGGTGTGCACACATTCATCTCCTCTGGCCGCCCCATGGTGCTCATCCCCCCCATGCCCGTCACCTTCGAAGGGCACATAACCATGAATGGCGGATATGTTTTCACCCAGGACAAAGTACTGCTGTCCAACCCCATACCGTCATCCGACCTGAATACCTGGCTCGACCTGGCCAAACAACGCAACCTGTGCACCATGATATTCACCGCCGACGGCATGATGCTGACACAACCCAACGAAGTGGGCCTCAAACTCCGCGACCAGCTGGAGTTCACCATGCCTCCCGTGGTGGCCATCGACGAGATGCGACAACACACCGTGTTCCAGATCATAGCCCTCATGCCAGCCTCGCTCGACAGCGAGGTGGGCACTCTCCTGCCCCACTGCCGTCTGCCGCGGTGGCACCCTGCCTTCACCGACATCGTGGCCGACGGCAACAGCAAAGCCGTGGGCATGGAAGCCCTATGCAAACACTTCGGCATCAACCAGGCCGACACAATAGCCTTCGGCGACGGCGCCAACGACATCGAGATGCTCCAGTGGGCCGGCATCGGCATCGCCATGGGCAACGCCGACCCCTCGGTCAAGCAGCATGCCGACATGGTCACCACATCGGTCGATGAAGAAGGCATAGAACAAGCAATCAACCAACTTTTTACATGAAACCGATAAAACAACAACTCGAAGAGGCACGCCGGTTGCTGACCAGCTATCAGGAACTCGCCATCGAACAGGAGGACGACGACGCTTTTGTGGCACGTGGCAACGGCTTCTGCGACCGTAAATACAGCGAGGATTTCATCCAGATGCAGGTGGCCCAGCTCACCGCCCGGGTGGCGGAACTGGAGTCAAAGTGCAAGAACATTTAAGAGTATAAAAGCCTAAAACAATGAAACAAAGAGAGACTTTCGGCTCCAAGTTGGGCATCATCATGGCCACCGCAGGCTCGGCCCTCGGCCTCGGCAACATCTACCGCTTCCCCATCGAAGCCGGCAACAATGGCGGAGGAGCATTCCTTATCGTCTATCTTTTCGTAGCTCTCCTTATAGGCACGCCGCTGATGATCAGCGAGTTTATCATCGGCCGACGAGCCAAAAGCAACCCGGTAGGCGCATTCCGCAAGCTGGCCGGCATCCGCACCGCTTGGCCGTGGGTGGGCTGGCTGGGCATCCTCTGCGCCTTCCTCATCCTGGCGTTCTACACCACTGTGGCCGGATGGACACTCGGCTACCTCGGCAAATCGGTGGCCAACCACTTTGCAGGCCAGGACATCACACAGATACAGCATCAGTTCGACACCTTTGTCACCCATCCCTGGCTGCCCATCGTCTGCCAACTGGCATTCCTCGCCCTCACCGCCATTGTCGTGGCCCGTGGCGTGAAAGACGGCATCGAACGCTGGTCCAAGATCCTCATGCCACTGTTGCTCGTCATCATGGTGATACTCTGTGTCAAATCACTTTCCCTCAACGGTGCCGCCGAGGGAATAAAATTCCTTTTCAAGCCCGACTTCTCCAAGATAACCGGTTCCGTGCTCCTCTCGGCCCTCGGCCAGAGCTTCTTCTCTCTCTCCATCGGCATGGGAGCCCTCATCACCTATGGTTCTTACATCGCCCGGACCGACAACATGGTTTCCTCGGCTGTCAGTGTCGTGCTGGCCGACACCTTTGTCGCCATCATGGCAGGCATCATCATCTTCCCCGCCGCCTTCTCCTTCGGCATCCAGCCCCAGGCAGGCTCCTCCCTCGCCTTCACCACGCTTCCCATGATCTTCCAGCAGATGACCGGCGGCTACTTCTTCTGCCTCATCTTCTTCCTCCTCCTTGTCATCGCCACCCTCACCTCCACCATCTCGCTGCTCGAGGTCATCGTGGCCGCCCTCACCGAGGAATTCAACTTCTCACGTTCCAAAGCCGCCTGGGCCGGCGCCGCCCTGACCGCTGTCATCGGCGTCATAGCCACCCTCAGCTTCCGCACCGGAAGCCCCCTCCACATCGGCGGCACTATCGCTTTCGACCTCCTCGACCGCGTGACCTCGCACTACATTATGCCCATCGGAGGGTTGCTCATCGTCCTCTTCGTCGGCTGGCGACTGAAACGCGCCGACACCCTCGACGAGTTGACCAACGGAGGCACCCTCAAGTCCGGCATCCGCCAGGCCATCCTCTTCATTATCCGATACCTGTGCCCTGTGGCTATCGCCGTCATCTTCGTCAGCCAGCTGCTGCAATAGATCCAACAGATTCTCACAAGGCATCACCTCCGTCTCACCTCCGTCTCACCTCCGTCTCACCTCCGTTTCACCTCCGTCTCACCTCCGTCTTTCAACGGAGGTGAGACGGAGATATGTCGGCTGTGCTACGGAGGCGGCAGAGAACCATGAGAAGGTCATCAAAAATGGTGAGAAAAATTTGTTCCACCCCTTGCATTTCGATTTTTTTTTGTATATTTGCCAAGTCGTACTTGGGCGAAAACTCAACGTATGCTATTGATAATTAATAAAAAAACAAATAATATTAATCCTAAAAAAGTCACATTTATGACAAAAGTTAAATCTTTGGCTGACCTGAAAGCCATGCGCGAAAAGCTGCAGTCGAACCTCGACGTCCGCGAGAAGGCTGAGCATCCCGAGAGCCTGGTGCAGATCAAGGTCGCAATGGCCACTTGCGGTATTGCCGCCGGTGCCAAGCAGGTTATGGAACACATGATGCAGAAGGCCGACGAACTGCACATCCCCGCCGTCTTCACCCAGACCGGCTGCATGGGCTACTGCCACGCCGAACCCACCCTCGAGGTGCGTGTTCCCGGCAAAGACCCCATCGTCTTCGGCCACGTTGACAACGACCGCGCCGATGAGATCCTCACCAAGTACGTCCAGAACGGCGAACTCGTCGAGGGCATCATCCCCGTGAACTACGAAACCATTGACAAATAAGACTTAGAAAATCATGGCAAAATACAAAATGCATATCCTGATCTGCGGCGGTACCGGATGCAAATCCAGCAACAGCCTCCAGATCATCGACAATTTCCATAAGATTCTCGCCGAGAAAGGCCTGGCCGACGACGTGCAGGTCATCAAGACCGGTTGCTTCGGCTTCTGCGAGAAGGGCCCCATCGTGAAGATCATGCCCGACAACACGTTCTACACCCAGGTGAAGCCCGAGGACGTGGAGCGCATCGTCAACGAGCACATCATCAAGGGCCGTAAGGTTCCCGAGCTGCTCTACACCAACCCCGAGAACAAGGAGCACGTCAGCGACTCCAAGCACATGGACTTCTACCGCAAGCAGATCCGTATCGCCCTGCGCAACTGCGGCTTTGTGGATCCCGAGAACATCGAGGAGAGCATCTCCCGTGGCGGCTATGAGGCCCTGGCCAAGTGCTTGACCGAGATGACCCCGCAGCAGGTCATCGACGTGATCACCAAGAGCGGTCTCCGCGGCCGTGGCGGCGCCGGCTTCCCCACCGGCGTGAAGTGGGGTCTCTGCGCCAAGAACCAGGCCGACCAGAAGTATATCATCTGCAACGCCGACGAGGGCGACCCCGGTGCCTTCATGGATCGTTCCATCCTCGAGGGTGACCCCAACAGCATCGTCGAGGCTATGGCCATCGGTGGCTACGCCATCGGCGCCAGCAAGGGTCTCGTCTATATCCGTGCCGAGTATCCTTTGGCCATCGACCGTCTGAAGATCGCCATCAGCCAGGCCCGCGAGTACGGCCTCCTCGGCGAGGACATCCTCGGCACTGGCTTCAACTTCGACATCGAGCTCCGCTACGGTGCCGGTGCTTTCGTCTGCGGCGAAGAGACCGCCCTCATCCACTCCATGGAAGGCAAGCGCGGCGAGCCCACCCTGAAGCCCCCATTCCCCGCTGTGCGCGGCTATATGGACAAGCCCTCGAACGTGAACAACGTCGAGACTCTGGCCAACATCCCCGTCATCATCACCAAGGGCGCCGACTGGTTCCGCACCATCGGTACCGAGAAGAGCCCCGGAACCAAGGTGTTCGCCCTGGCCGGCCAGATCAACAACGTGGGTCTGATCGAAGTCCCGATGGGCATCACCCTGCGTGAGATCATCTACGAGATCGGCGGCGGTATCAAGGACGGCCGCGAGTTCAAGGCCGTGCAGACCGGCGGTCCCTCCGGCGGCTGCCTCACTGCCAAGCACCTCGACACCGAGATCGACTACGACAGCCTCGTGGCTGCCGGCTCGATGATGGGCTCCGGCGGTATGGTCGTCATGGACGAGACCTCTTGCATGCCTGCTATCGCCAAGTTCTATCTGGAGTTCACCTGCGAGGAAAGCTGCGGCAAGTGCAGCCCCTGCCGCATCGGTAACAAGCGCCTCTGCGAGCTGCTCGAGAAGATCACCAACGGCAACGGCACGATGGACGACCTCTACGCCCTGCGCAACCTGGCCGCCGTCATCAAGGATAGCGCCCTCTGCGGCCTCGGCCAGACCTCGCCGAACCCCGTCCTCTCCACCCTCGACAACTTCTGGGATGAGTATGTGGAGCACGTCGTCGATAAGAAGTGCCGCGCCGGCGTCTGCAAGAAGCTCATGCAGTATGTCATCGACCCCGAGAAGTGCATCGGTTGCGGCAAGTGCGCCAAGAACTGCCCCGCCGAGACCATCACCCGCACCGACTACATCGCTCCCGGCCACAAGCTGGCTTCGATGGTCATCGGTCAGGACAAGTGCGTCAAGTGCGGTGCCTGCTACCAGAACTGTAAGTTTGGTGCCATCTCGATTAAATAAAATAATAATGTGTGAGTGCGTGAATGTGTGAATGCGTTAGTAACGCTGCGCAAGCCACTAACACAATAACGCAATAACGCATTAACGAAATAATAAAGAAATGATCAACGTAACGATAGATAACAAAGCGATCCAGGTCCCCGAAGGCACCACCATCCTGAAAGCTGCCCGCATGGCCGGTATCGACATCCCGACGCTCTGCTACTTCGAGCTCGACGGAATGAAATTTGAGAACAAACCTGGCGGATGCCGCGTCTGCATGGTCGAGGTGACCAAGGACTTCAACGGCAAGCCCCGCCGCAACCTGGCTCCCGCCTGCGCCACCGACTGCGTGGAAGGCATGGAGGTGCTCACCGCCTCGCCCCGCGCCCTCAACGCTCGCAAGACCGTCCTCGAGCTGATCCTCAGCGACCACCCGAACGACTGCCTCCAGTGCGAGAAGAGCGGCGACTGCGAGCTGCAGAGCCTCGCCGTCCGCATGGGCATCCGCGAGATCCCCTTCAAGGGCGAGCAGAGCCACTATAAGAAAGACACCACCCTCAGCGTCTACCGCGACATGGACAAGTGCGTCTACTGCCGCCGCTGCGAGGAGATGTGCAACAAGTTCCAGAGCGTGGGCGCCCTGAGCGGCGTCAACCGCGGCTTCCCCTCGGTGGTGGCTCCCGCCTTCGAGCAGAAGCTCGGCGACAGCTCGTGCGTCAACTGCGGCCAGTGCGTCCAGGTGTGCCCCGTGGGTGCCCTCACCCTCGTCGACAACATCAACGACGTGCGCAAGGCCCTCGCCGACCCCACCAAGAAGGTCGTCGTGCAGACCGCTCCCGCCGTCCGCGTCGCCCTCGGCGAAGAGTTCGGCATGGAGCCCGGCACCATCGTCACCGGCAAGATGGCCGCTGCCCTGCGCCGTCTCGGCTTCGACTATGTCTTCGACAC
>DGIA01000012.1:10981-66688 GCA_002392965.1 Bacteroidales bacterium UBA3834
GCCGACCTCACCATCATGGAGGAAGGCACCGAGCTCCTCGGCCGCGTGAAGAAGCTCCTCGCTGGCGACAAGGATGTCAAGATGCCTATGTTCACCAGCTGCTGCCCCGCCTGGGTCACCTTCTACGAGAAGAACTTCCCCGACCTGCTCGGCCATCCCTCGACCGCCAAGTCGCCCCAGGGCATGTTCGGCGCCGTCACCAAGAACTACTTCGCCCCGAAGATCGGCGTGAAGCGCGAGGACGTCGTCTGCGTGTCCATCATGCCTTGCCTGGCCAAGAAGAGCGAGTGCGCCCGTCCGGAGCTCGGCAACGGCACCGACCAGGATGTCAACTTCAGCCTCACCACCCGTGAGCTGGCCCACATGCTCAAGCAAAGCAATATCGACCTCAACAGCCTGCCCGAAGAGGACTTCGACAGCCCGCTCGGCCAGTCGACTGGTGCCGCCGTCATCTTCGGCGCCACGGGCGGCGTGATGGAGGCTGCCCTCCGCACCGCCTACGAGGTGCACACCGGCAAGACCCTCCCGAAGATCGACTTCGAGGAGTGCCGCGGCATCTTCGGCGACAGCGTGCGCGAGGCCACCGTCGACTTCGACGGCCTGCCCGTGAAGATCGCTATCTGCTACGGTCTCTCCAATGCCCGCAAATTGATGGAAGAGGTCCGCGACGGCAACCCCAACGGCTACCACTTCATCGAGGTCATGGCCTGCCCGGGCGGCTGCATCGGCGGCGCCGGCCAGCCCTACCACCACGGCAAGAGCGACATCATCAAGAAGCGCATGGACGCCATCTACCGCGAGGACGCTGGCAAGCCCATCCGCAAGAGCCACGAGAACCCCGACATCATCGCCATCTACAAGGAGTACTACGGTGAACCCTGCGGCCACCTCAGCCACGAGCAGCTCCACACCCACTACTTCGACAAGAGCGACAAACTGGAAGTAACGAAATAAAGTAATCAAATCTCAATCAGAACTAAAAGAACAAAAAGAAATATCTGATTGTTCTGATAGTTCTGATTGAGAAAAAAAGAGTATAATATGGCTAACGTAAAAATTTCTGAAGAGAAAATAAACATTATCAAAGACATCTGCAAGAGCTTTGGTAACAATAGCGGCGAGGTCATCAACGTGCTGCACCAAGTGCAGGGCAAGTTCGGCTACCTGCCCGCCGAGGTGCAGGAAGTCGTGGCCCACGAGCTGAACATGCCCGTGGCCAAGGTCTACGGCATCGTCTCCTTCTACAGCTTCTTCACCATGGAGCCCAAGGGCGAGCACCCCATCGATGTCTGCCTCGGCACGGCCTGCTACGTGCGCGGCGCCGAGAAGGTGCTGGATGCCTTCCAGCGCGAGCTGAACGTCCAGGTGGGCAAATGCACCGCCGACGGCAAGTTCAGCCTCAACACCCTCCGTTGCGTGGGTGCTTGCGGTCTGGCCCCCGTGGCCATGATCGGCGAGAAGGTCTACGGCCGCCTCACCCCCGACAAGGTCCCCGGCATCCTCGCCGAGTACAAATAATCCGAGTCGAGAATTAAATAGTAAAGGGTGCCCAACCGGGCGCCCTTTATTTGTAGTTTTTTTTCTGATTGTTTTAGAATTAGTTTCGCCATCGGCGAAAAACAAAACATGACTGTATTGTATGGCTTTCTTTTTCTTTGGGGTACATCTCCTCGGTCACAATGGGCAGGACAACGGAGAAGCGTTGTCCTCCGACGATGGTGAAACTCGGCTCTTCGTTCGGGCCGAAGAACATGTTGTCACGGATGGAATATAGTTTCCTGTGATCGATGGTACAAAAATACAAGTTTCACAGAACATGGACAAATATTTTTTTATCAATCCAAAGAAATAGTGTATCTTTGCAAAAGAATTCCACTAGCAGTAACCTTAAAATAACAAACGATGAAAGACCAAGTGTTGAAAGCCATGCGCGAGGCCGGCAAGCCCGTCTCGGCAGGCGATGTGACCAAGATGTTGAACGCCGACCGCAAGGAGGTCGATAAGGCCTTCGACGCCCTGAAGAAGGAGGGCGCCATAGTGTCGCCCGTGCGTTGCAAATGGGAGCCGGCGAAGTAACCATGCGCTACTATATCGTCGATGCTTTCACCGACCGCCCTTTCGGGGGGAATCCGGCCGGAGTGGTGTTGTTGGGAAACGAACCGTTTCCCAATGAGAGCCTGATGCTGCAGGTGGCGGCAGAATTGCGCTATTCCGAGACGGCATTTGTCCGCCGACTATCCCCGACGGAATATCATGTGCGCTACTTCACGCCTGCGGCCGAGGTGGAGTTGTGCGGACACGCCACTGTGGCCACCTTTGCCCTGCTGCACCGACTCGGGCTGACCGACGGGCGCTGCCTGTGCCACACGATGGCAGGCGACCTGGCCGTTGAGGCCGGCGAGTGCGTGATGATGCAGATGGCCAAGCCACACATTGTAGAGACAATATCCAACGCCGATGCCATATACCAAGCCCTGGGCATCGATTACCACCCATCCATGCCCGTGCAGGTGGCCTACGCCGGACTCAAGGACATCATGATTCCGGTAGCCGATGTGGCGACACTCAACACCCTGCAGCCCGATATGGAGGCTGTCGCTGCTATCACCAAGGAACATGAGACCACCAGCTTCCACGTTTTTGCTATCGCCGAAGACAGATACACCGCCCATGTGCGCGACTTCGGACCCCTGTACGGCATACCCGAGGAGTCGGCTACGGGCACCGCCAACGCGGCGCTGACGTACTATCTGGCCGTCAATGGCGTCATCCCCCTGCAGGGCGACTTCGCCTTCCTGCAAGGCGAGGCGATGGGACGTCCTTCGGTGGTATCCACGCGCATCGTTCCTGACGGCACTATATATGTCGGCGGCACCGCCGCCATCGTCGCCGAGGGCAATCTGTACTTAAAAGACAACGACAAGATATGATAGACCAAATTATTGCATATAACAAACGCTTCGTGGCTGAAAAAAGCTATGAAAAGTATGTTACAGACAAGTACCCCGACAAGAAACTCGCCGTGCTGTCGTGCATGGACACACGCCTCACCGAACTGCTTCCGGCGGCCTTGGGGCTGAGGAACGGCGATGCCAAAATTATCAAGAACGCCGGCGGCTTGGTTATCTCGGCCTTCGACTCGGCGATGCGCAGCCTCATCGTGGCAATCTACGAACTCGGCGTGAAGCATGTGATGGTGGTAGCCCATTCGCATTGCGGCGCCTGTCACATGAGCTACAGCCACTTCCACGACGAGATGCTTGCCCGCGGCGTGACAGAGCAGACTCTCGACACCATACGCAAGTGCGGTATCGACCTCAACCACTGGCTTGAAGGTTTCAAGGACACACCGGAATCCGTGCGCCGCACGGTGGAGACCATCCGCACCCATCCGCTGGTGCCGAAAGACATCGAAGTGCGTGGATTCATCATCGACTCCGAGACTGGAGCCTTGGAGGAAATTGTCTGTTAAAGAGAGCCAAGAACATAATTATTATGAAACAACCATTTATGATGACCATGCTTGCAGCCCTCTTAAGCGGCTGCGCCAACAAAGCTATCAAGACCATCAGTGCAGATGAGTTCGCCGAAGTCATGACACAGAAGGATGCGCGCCTGATTGATGTGCGGACGCCGGAAGAATATGCCGAAGGGCACCTCGCAGGGGCGGAGAATATCGACGTGAAAGCCACCGACTTTGCGGAGCGCATCAAGGACATCCGGGACACGGTGGCCGTCTATTGCCGTGGAGGCAAGCGCAGCCTCACCGCCGCAGTTCAGTTCGCCGCCAACGGCTGCACAGTGTATAACCTCGACGGCGGCATCATGGCCTGGCAAAAGGCCGGCAAGCCGACAACTGCCGTGGAGACCGACAATTTTACCACCAAGGGTAGTGAACTGGTCAAGATTCACGCTTTGATGCATTCGAGCATCCGCATAGAATACAACGGACGGAACATTTACATCGACCCCTGCAGCAACCTGCGCGGCCGCACGGTGAATTACTCCGCGATGCCCAAAGCCGACATCATCATGGTCACCCACGAGCATTTCGACCATTACGATACCGCAGCCATCCGTCAGCTCACAGCCGACGGCACGCAGCTTATCATGAACCCGCGTTGCGTGAAGATGTACGGTGCCGGCACCGCGATGACCAACGGTGACCGCCAGCAGCTCGCCGACGGCATCACTCTCGAGGCCGTACCCGCCTACAACATCACCGAGGAGCACCTGCAGTTCCATCCCAAAGGGCGTGACAACGGTTACATCCTCACCCTCGACGGCCTCCGCATCTACATCGCCGGCGATACCGAGGACAGCCCCGAAATGGCTGATATCAAGGACATCGATATCGCTTTCCTCCCCTGCAACCAGCCCTACACGATGACACCTGAGCAGCTGGTCCGCGCCGCCAAGATGGTGAACCCCAAGGTGCTCTTTCCATACCACTACGGCGAGACCGACGTCACAACCATCTCCGCCCAGCTCCCCAGCATCGACGTCCGCATCCGCCACTACGAATGAACGGTCTCTATATTGCATTCGCCCCACTGCAGGGTTATACCGATGCCACCTACCGACGGGCACACTGGGAGTGCGTCGGTGGGGTGGATGAATACTATACGCCGTTTGTGAGGAATGAAAAAGGGGAGATAAGAAAGAAAGACCTGCGCGACACAGACCCGGCCACCAACGCTGGCGTGCCTACGGTACCACAGGTGATAGCACGCGACGGCGACGAAATGGCCCGGCTATGCGATGCACTGCAAGGACAGGGCTGGCGGCGCATAGATCTTAATATGGGTTGTCCCTTCCCGATGCAGGTGCGGGCTGGACGCGGTAGCGGACTACTGCAGCGCCCCGATTGCATTGCGGAGATTCAGCGTGAGATGCAGCGGCGGCCTGAGGTGCTATTCTCGGTGAAGATGCGTCTAGGGCAAGAGAGCATAGATGAAGGGCTGGCGGCAATGTCGATAATCAACGAGATGCCGCTTATCCACGTCACGCTGCACCCGCGGCTGGGCCGGCAACAGTACAAGGGAGCAACCGACCGCGAAGCGTTCCTGCGTCTTATGGAGGAGTGTAGGCATCCGATGGTCTATAATGGGGACATTGGCCTCACTTCCTTGCCCTCTCTTCTGGGAAGAGAGGGGGAAACGACGCCGTCCAAAGGGGTGATGATAGGCCGCGGACTTTTGGCCAAGCCATGGATGCTCAGTGACAAGGAGCCAGCAGAGGTGCTGCACAACATGCATGCCGTTGTTTACCGCCACGCTGTGGAAACCCTCTGTGGCGACAGTCAGGCACTCACGCGGCTGCATGCTTTCTGGGAGTATGTTGACATCCCCCACAAGCAGAAGAAAGCCATTATGAAAGCCACGTCACTACCGCGCTACCGTGAGGCTGTGACGGCGGCGATGCAGGTGTTTTAGATTCCAATGCCAACAAATATTCCTTCCGCTCTATGCCGTAGGCGTAGCCTGTCATGGAGCCGTCGCTGCCGACGACTCGGTGGCAAGGGTTGATGATGGCGATGGGGTTGCGGCCGACGGCCTGTCCGACAGCTTGCGCCGAGCGGCAGCCGATGCGGCGGGCGAGGTCGGCATAGGTGATGGTTTCTCCATAGGGAATGTCCAACAAGGCTTGCCACACACGCTGCTGAAAGGGAGTGCCAACCAGTCTTATCGGCGGGAGGAAGTCGGGCTGACGGCCGGCGAAGTAGAGGTCAAGCCAACATCTGCTTTTGTCTAAGATCTCAATGGAATCTATCGTATCTTCCTTATCCATGTTTCCTGTCGGGCAAAACGAGAGAGCCGTGAGGGTTTCGCCGTCGGCGATCAAAGTGACGGGACCGAGGGGAGTGGGATATACGGCGTGAGCAAACATCACAGTATCTGTGCCGTGTGGTTTTTGGTATCCACTTTCCCAATGGCGTCGATAATGATCCCCTGCTCGTCGATGACATAGGTTGTGCGCAGGGTACCCATGCTTACCTTTCCATAGTTTTTCTTCTCACCCCACGCTTCATAGGCCTTGAGAATGGCGAGATCGGTGTCGGCAACGAGGTGGAACGGCAGTTGATACTTCTCGATGAAACGCTGATGGCTGATGGCGCTGTCCTTGCTCACACCCAGGACATTGTAACCCTGCGCCAGAAAGCGCTCGTAGTTGTCTCTCAAGTCACAGGCCTCGGCGGTACAACCGGGGGTACTGTCTTTGGGGTAGAAATAGAGGACCAGTTTCTTACCGGCGAAGTCGGAAAGCTTCACGGGGTTTCCATTTTCGTCCAGGCCTTCGAACCAAGGTGCTTTTGTTCCTTTTTGCAGCATAGTATCTTGTTGTTTTTGACGGTTATTCTACGGTTGGTGTTTGTACGAGGGGCTCTTTTCGGGTTCGAGATGGAGGGCGATGTGGGTGGAGTTGCCGAAACGTACCTTGAGAGCCTGTTCGATTTCACAGGCGCGGGCGTGGGCGACTTCAAGTGGCAGGGAGCCGTCCATGCGGATGTGCAGTTCGATGGCGTAGCGGTTGCCGATGCGGCGGGTGCGCAGATGGTGAGGGTCGTGTACGTCGGGGAAGGAGGTGACGATGGAGAGAATCTCATTCTCTGTCTCGTCGGAGAGAGAGGCCTCCATCAGCTCGTCGAAACCCCGTTTGAGGAGTTTGTATGCCATACGGAGGATAAAGAACGAGACGACAAGGGCGGCCAGCGGATCGAGCACCGTCCAGCGGTCACCGAGCAGAATGGCGCCACCGATGCCCAGCAGAGTGCCCAACGATGAGAGAGCGTCGCTGCGGTGGTGCCAGGCATTAGCTTCGACAGCAGGCGAGTTGAGTTTCCTGCCTCGCTTCACGGTGTATTGATAAACCAATTCCTTCAGGACTACTGAAATCACAGCCGCCCACAGTGCCACCATACCCGGAGCAGCCAATGCGCTACCACGATACCAAAAGAGCAGCGACTGGCAGGCGTTCCACCCCAGACCTATCGCCACTGCCACAAGCGTCAAAGCGACAAGGGTGGTGGCAAGGGTCTCATATTTCCCGTGACCATAGTCATGATCACGGTCTTCAGGTTTGCCACCAATGTGAACGAAGAGTAGGAGGATGGCATCGGTAACCAGGTCAGAGAAAGAATGTAATGCGTCGGCGGTCATGGCAGCGCTATGCCCGACTATGCCTGCCAAAAACTTGAAAATTGTGAGTAGCACATTGACAGCAGTACCCACAAGTGTCACCTTGAATATTTCTCTTTCCCTTTTCACTGAAATAAACGGTAATTCTCTGTTTTATTAACGCCCCTCAATTAATATTATTGCACATAAATGTTTGCCCAATATGAAAAAAAGTGTAACTTTGCAGCAAGAGACAATATAGACGATCTATGCATAAATTGTATTTATTCAGACTACTAAGAGTGATTTTCCTGCTTGTGGTGTTGATTGTGCCGGTTGAGGGTGGCGCGCTGGGGCAGAACGGCGACGATGAGGGCGCCCATCCGAAGGTGGGGGTGGTGCTGAGTGGCGGGGGTGCGAAAGGTGCGGCGCATATCGGTGTGCTGAGATACCTGGAAGAGCTGGGCATACCGGTGAGCTATGTGACGGGGACCAGTATGGGATCCATCATCGGCGGGCTCTATGCCCTGGGCTATACGCCGGACGAGATGGAAGAGATCATCTCCGACATCGACTGGCCGCTGTACATCACGGGCAAGGTGGATCGGAGGTTCCTGTCGCAGCGCAAGCGGAAGGCTGCCAGCGAGCAACTGCTGACCATTCCCTATGGGAAATACACGCGACGGGACGACCTGGACATGTCGGCGATGCCGCTGGGTGTGATGGCTGGCGACAACCTGCAGAACCTCTTCAACCGGCTGAGCGTAGGGTTTCAAGAAGAGATGGGTTTCGACTCGCTACCCATACCGTACGCCTGCGTGGCGACGGACCTGATGACGGGCAAGGCGAAGGTGCTGCGGGAGGGTGAGATGGCGCGGGCGCTGCGTTCGAGCATGGCCATTCCCATCTTCTTCACCCCTGTGGAATGGGACGGGGTGCTGCTGGCCGACGGAGGGGTGACGAACAACTTCCCGGTGGATGTGTGCAAGGAGATGGGTGCCGACATCGTGATCGGGCTCGAGGTGTCGTCGGAGCTGGCCACGGACCCTGACGACCTGCGGTCGGTGGGCAGGCAGCTGCAGCAATACCTGAGCATCATGACCAACCGCGGGGTGGAAGAACACCGCCACGAATGCGACATCTATATCAACCCAGACGTGTCGGGCGTGAATATGCTGAGCTTCAACAAAGAAGCCATAGCCGAGCTGATACAGCGTGGTTATCGTGCCGCGCAAGCCCACGAGGAGGAGTTCCTGCAGTTGAAGGCCCTGCTGGGAGGCGAAGCGGCACCCAAGACCTTCACCAAGAGGGCCAGCATTCTGAAGGAGAGCGACTCGCTGACAATCGACAAGGTGGAATTCCTCGGAATGGCCGAAGGCGAGAACACGTTCCTCGAGAAGAGCCTGAGCAACATCTATGAGAGACGGGTGTCGATCCAGCAGATAGAAGAGCTGGTGCATGTGCTGCAAGGGACGGGGCTGTTCAACTCGGTGTGGTACAAGACGGTACCCGCCGACGAAGAGGGACACTACACGCTGAAGATAAGCGTGGCGCCAGAGCTTCCGTACCGCATGGGCGTGGGCCTGCGCTACGACTCGGAAGAGAGCGCCACCCTGCTGCTGCACGCCTCGTGGAACGCTCTCAAGCTGAAAGGCTGGAACGCGCAATTCGACCTGGGACTGAAATACAACATCTGGGCAGAAGCCCACCTGGGGTGGCTCGTGATGGGGCTGGGCGACCTGGGTGTGGATGGGCGTGTGCACCGCGCCTCGTTCCGTTGCACCAACCGGGAGCAGACGGCCATGGAGATGACGGAGAACAGGCTGAGGGTGGGCGTCACCACGGTGCACCTGCCCCAGCTGGAGCTCTCCTTCGGGCTCTCGCAGGATCTGAACACCCGCATGTCGGACGATGCGACCACCACGATGCAAGATTATGCCACGGGGGTGTATCTGAGGGCCCATACAGACACACGCGACGAAGCGGCCTATGCCACAGAAGGCTACCTTCTCGACATCGAAGGCAATGTGCGTCAACAGACGGAGCGCCTGCTGGGGCGCGAGACGCCTATCCTCACAGACCTCGCCCTCTCCCTCGAAGGCTACCTCACCACGGGCGACCGTCTCACCTTCATACCGGGCTTCCACGGACGCATCATGTGGGGGTACGACGGGGAGGAACTGTGGTACAACAACCTGGCGGGCGGCAACATGGGGGGGCGCTACCTGCGCCACCAACTGCCGTTTGTCGGGATGACCAACACCATCGAGTTGGGGCCTGCGGCTTTCGTCTATGCCCTGGAGACCCGCTACCGCATTTTCAAAAAGACCTACATGAGCCTGCATGCCAACATGCTGGCCCACAGCAGCCGGCAGGAGATGGTAGATGTGGTGACCAACGGCTATGTGGCCACGCACTACCTGGGTCTCGCGGGCAGCGTGGGATACAAGTCGTTGCTGGGCCCCATCACCCTGACGGTGGGATCCAACACATGCGACCGCAAGCTGCACGCCTACCTCAATATAGGGTTTGAGTTTTAGTGTTTAAAAAGGTTTAAGATTTTTTTTATGAGAACACGCCATATTATCACCATTGTCTGCCTGACGGCCTGCACGGTGCAGGCTGGGGCCCAGAGCCTGTGGAGCCGATTCTACCACGGCTGGCTGACCAAGCCGCGCAATGTGGATTCGACCTACGTCTATCAGCAGAAGATGGGGTTCAGTCCGAGCCTGACGGGCAACTTCAGCCGGCAAAGTGTGCTGATGACCACCACGATGGATTTTCTCTATAACGGAGATCCCTATGCAAAGGCGACCTACACCGACCAGATGACAGAATCCATCTCCCATCGTGCCGGATTCCTGCTTAACCTCGGTCGGCTGGGTGCGGGCTGGGGCTTCGAACTCGCGCCCGACTCGTCGCAGCACAGCTCCACCTTCTCCTTCGCCTTCAGGGGAAACAAGTTTGGAATGAACATCAACTACCTCGACTTCAGGCAGAAGGCGATAGAATCCTCTGTGTGGACCCCCAGCGAGATCTTTGGCGACACGGTCTATTACGACACCCTCAACACGGGCAACCGGCTGCGTCGGCTGACGATTGACGGATTCTATGTCTTCAACACGCGCCGCTTCGCCTACCCACCCGGCATTGCCGGCAATCTGATCCAGCTACGCTCCGCCGGCTCCTGGATGCTTGCGGGGCGCTACATGCAGAGTAATCTGGTCATGAACCCCGAATACGCCCTGGCCAACTTCGGGATGGCGCAGCTCTCCCTCGGATGCGGATACTCTTACACCTGGGTGCCGTGGAGCCGCGCGCCCCGAGCCGGAGGGCGCAAGATGCAGAGCCTCTTCCTGAACGGGACGGTGGTCCCGATGCTGACGCTGTTCAACCACCTCACCATAGAGCCCAACCCGGAACTGTCGGCCTTCATGAAACACGGCAAACGCAGTGCCTTCTGCTGGCCCACGCCCAACGTGATGGTGAACGCCACCCTGGGCTACTCGTGGAGCTGCTTCTACCTCGGTGCGCAATTCAACTACAACATATTCCACTTCAATACGCGCAACACGATCTCGTTCGACGAGCTATACTTTCCGGAAGACGAGCTGTCGCTGGGGTTCATGGGAGTCCTCTACGAGTGGAACATCGGGCTGAAATTCCAGGCATGCTTCTAAACGCCCACCACCGCTTAATGAAAGAGCAAAAACAGTAAAATACGAGAAGCATATGGAGACTATCGGAAGATGGCTGACGGAGGCCATAGGAGCGGTGAACGACTGGGTGTGGAGTCCGGCGTTGGTGGGTTTGTGCCTGGTGGCAGGATTGTACTTCTCGCTGCGGACGCGGTTTGTGCAAGTGAGGCGTTTCGGGGAGATGTTCCGGCTGCTGTTCGGCAGTGCGGGCAAAGAGAAGAAAAAGACGGGGATATCCTCCTTCCAGGCCTTTGCGATGGCCCTGTCGGGGCGAGTGGGGACGGGCAACATAGTGGGAGTGGCGACCGCCATCGGCTTCGGAGGGCCGGGAGCCATCGTGTGGATGTGGATCATCGCATTCTTCGGAGCGGGCAGTGCCTTTATAGAAGCCACGCTGGCACAGATCTACAAGGAGGACCACAACGGGCAGTACCGCGGGGGCCCGGCATACTATATCGAGAAAGGGCTGCGAAGTCCGTTCTTCGGAGGTTTGTTTGCTGTGTTGGCGGCGGTGGCCTGCGGCGTCTTTCTGCCACCCATTCACGGGAACAGTATCGCCCTCAGCTGCTCACAAAGTTTCGGTCTTCCGCCGTGGGCGGTGGGTCTGCTGGTCGCGTTGCTGCTGGCGCTGGTGATCATCGGAGGGGTCAAACGCATAGCCAACGTGGCACAAGTGGTAGCTCCGGTGATGGCGATGGTTTACATCATCCTGGCCATTGTCGTCCTCGCCGTCAATTGGCAGGTGGTTCCGGCGGTCTTCATGCAGATGCTGCGCGGCGCCGTGGGCGTGAACGAAGTGGGAGGCGCGCTGATAGGCAGCACCATAGCGTGGGGTGTCAAAAGGGGTATCTACAGCAACGAAGCGGGACAAGGCACGGGTGCCATCGTTGCCGCCGCTGCCAAAGTCACGCATCCCGTCAAGCAAGGCCTGGTGCAGGCCTTCTCGGTCTATATAGACACGCTCCTGGTGTGCACGGCCACCGCCATGATGATTCTGGCCTGCCGCACATACAACATCATTGACACTGTGGTACAGACACCTACGGGTGCTGTGGTGAGCTACCTGCAGCAGAATCCCCTGGCCCCCGAAGGCGAACCGGGAGTCTTCTACACCACCCGTGCCATCGGCACCCTCGTCGGGCCCCGGACAGGCAACATGGTGATTTCCGTCGCGCTCTTCTTCTTCGCCTTCACCACCATCATGGCCTATTACTACTATGCCGAAACGAACCTGGTCTATCTCTTCAACCGTTGGCGCCGACGCGTATATAAGAAACACCCGGAGCAGCTGGACGAACTGGAGAAGGCCGATGCGGTGTTTGGCGACGACCGCGGAGAGAAAGTTGCCGTGTGGGTGCTGCGCATCTGCTCCATCACCGCTGTCTTTGTCGCCTCACTTCAGAGCAGCGGATTGGTGTGGATGTTGGGCGACATCGGAGTGGGCATCATGGCGTGGATCAACGTTGTAGCCATCCTTCTGCTGTCGCCCAAGGCGCTCAGGAGTCTGAAAGAATACGAACGGCAGAAGAAAGAGGGCAAGGAGCCGCTGTTCGACCCCGAGAAACTGAATATCGAAGGGGCTGAGTTCTGGAAAACGGAACGTTGAGAGAAAAAAAGAGGAATGAAGAATAATAATCCATTAAGAAAGGCGTTATAAGATTCGAATCATCAGGGCGGATGAACGATTCGTCCCCACGACAAAACTAAAAAAGAAAGGAAAATGATTACACTCGACATTGCAAACGGCTGGAAGACCGCCATCATGGTGGTGGCCATGATTGCCGTGTTCTACCTGTTCCTCATCAAGCCGCAGAGCGACAAAACCAAGAAGGAAGCCGCCTATCGTGACAATCTGAAAAACGGCGACCGTGTGATGACCGCCGGGGGAGTCCACGTCACCTTCGTGAGCACCGACCGCGGAATGGCCACCGTCGAAGTCGCTCCGGGGACGCGCATCAAGGTGCAACTTGCGACCCTCCAACCCATCCCCGAGCGGAAAAAATAAAAGAGTAATAATCGACATTCATTAAGTTTATTTAACAACAAAAACTCCGAAAACTTTTTGGGTTTCCGGAGTTTTTTCATATTTTTGCACCTCCTTTGAAGAGGTGCAATACATACTAATAAATGTATTAACGTTTACAACTCAAAGGATTGTAACGAAGGTGGCAACAGAAGACATAAAAGAAAAAATAGTAGAGACAGCCCTGCAGATGTTCAATTCGCGAGGCTGCCGGGGAGTGACGATGGACGACATTGCCCAGGCTCTTCACATTTCGAAACGGACCCTCTACGAGACCTTCGCCAACAAGGAGGAACTCCTGTCCGAATGCCTGATGCAGGTCCACGACCGCCTCAACGAGATGCATTGTCGGGCCCACAGGAAGGTTGACGAACCCCTGCTGGTGGCCATGTATATGCTGCGCGTCGGAGCAGACAGCAACCACCGCTACCGCCGTCTGCTCGACGAAGCCGAACGCTACTACCCCGAAATCCACGACCGTTTCTTCCGACTCCACACCGAGGCGCTCCACACCATGCTGCAGCACGGCATGGAATACATGCAGCAGCACAACTACCTGCGACACGATGCCGACATCGATGTGGCCATCGACTTTCTCTGCGACCTCATCCAGCAACACCGCCTCTCCGTTGTCGATGACCAAAAGGCCTATCTCCTTCGCCTCAACGAGATCTGCTTCACCTACCTCCGCGGACTCATGTCAACCGACTCCATCAAACGCTACGAGGAGTCGGAACCCCATTTCCGGCAGGTGATGAAAGAACTGGGAATGAATGATGAATTATGAGTATAGAACAAACGAAATCAGAAGCAACAAATTATACAATGACACTCAAAAGAATCACCCTGACAATCGCACTGACGGTCGGCTGCCTGACGGCGTCGGCGCAGGGAGAACAGGTGCTGCGGCTGACCCTGGACGAAGCCCAGCAGTACGCCGTCGAGCACAACGCCACGATGCTCAACGCCTCCCTCGACGTGAAGAAGGCCGAGCTGGCCAAATGGAAAACCCTCAGCAGCATGCTGCCGCAGGTGAAAGCCGGCTTCGACTACCAGAACATGTGTGGCTATGAAATGAACTTCGGCGGACGGAGCTCGATGTCGATGGCGTCGATGATGCCCGAATCGGTCACCCTCGGCACACTCGGCACCTTCCCCCTGACATTCAACTATCCCGCCACCACCGAATCGACCGAGTCGGGGGGCATCCCCATGAACCCCAGCGGCACCTTCAGCATCACAGCCTCGATGGCGCTCACCGGCGCCCAGATTGTCGGAGTGATGCTGCAGAACATCTCCAAGGAGATGGTGGACATCACGCGTCAGCAAACCGAACGGCAGACCCGTTCGAGCGTGAAAAACGTCTATGTAAGCATTCTCGTGATGGAGCAGACCACCGGGCTGCTGGATTCGAGCCTCGCAAACCTTGAACGTCTGGCCGCCACCACACAGGCCAGCGTCGATGTGGGAGCCGCCGAGCAAGTGGATGCCGACAAGCTGCAGATACAGGTGGCCACGCTTCGGAGCAGCATCAACAGCACACGCCGCTCGCTGCAAGCCCTCTACAACGCCATACTGCTACAGCTGGGTGCCGACGTGGCCTGCCGCATCGAGCTGACCACCCCCCTCGAAGAGGTCATCGACGTCAACACAGCCGCCCAGCTGCTGTCCAAGAACTTCGACATCACCCAAAACTACAGCTACCGCCTGCTGGAACAAAGCGAGAAGGCGGCCAAGAAAAACCTCGCTATGGCCTGGATGGACTTCACCCCCACCCTCTCGGCCTACTACCAATACAGCAACAAGACCTACTTCGGCAAGGACGAAGGCTTCAACATGACGCCCCCCAACATGGTGGGTGCATCAGTGAGCGTCCCTCTGTTCACCAGCGGAAGCCGCTACGCCAATGTGAAAAGCGCCAAGATCGACCTGCAAGAGGCCGCCAACAGCCGCCGTCAAGCGGAAGACGGACTGCGCGTGCAATACAACCAGCTGAGCTTCGACCTGGCGTCGGCGCTGGAAACCTACGACATCCAGAGCCGCAACCTCGAGGTGACACAGCGCGTGTTCGACAACCTGACCGAGAAATACCGCTACGGTCGCGCCTCGAGCCTCGAAGTGACCAATGCCTCCACCGAGATCATCACCGCCCAAAGCAACTACATCCAGGCCGTGATGAACGTCCTCTCGGCACAGACGGCGCTTGAAGACCTGATGAATAATAATTAGGAGGTAAGAAGACAGTAGTTAAGTAGTTAAGTAGTTAAGTAGCTAAAGTTAAGATAATACAACAACAATGAACAAGATATTCAGAACTACAGCAATCATCCTGACTGTAGCCGCCCTTGTCGGCTGCGGCGGCAGCGGAGAGAAAGGTGCCCAGAAGGCCACCACCACCATGAAAGAGGTCGAGAAGGTGAAAGTGCAAACCCTCGAAAAAGAGCGCATCGCCAAAAGCCTGGAACTCAGCGCCACCCTCGAAGGATACGAGACGATGAACATCGCACCCAGTATCACGGGACACATCGAGCACATCTATGTCGAAGTCGGCAGCCGCGTGCAAAAAGGAAGTATGCTGGTGCGCATGGACCAGACGCAGCTCAACACCACCCGCATCAACCTCAACAGCACCAAGACCGAGTTCGACCGCGTGTCGGCCCTCAAGCAAAGCGGCTCCATCAGCCAGCAGGTCTATGACCAGACCAAAGCGGGCTATGACCAACTGGCGGAAAACGAGAAATTCCTCGAGCAGAACACCTTCGTGAGAGCCCAGTTTGCCGGGGTCATCAGCGGCAAATACTATGAGGACGGCGAGATGTATGCCGGCCAGCCCATCCTCACCCTCACCCAAATCAGCCGCCTCAAAGCCATCATCAACATCCCGGAGACCTACTTCCCGTTAATCAAGCAGGGTATGAAGGTAGAGGTGGAAAGCGACATCTACCCCGGCACCGTCTTTCCTGCCACCATCGAGATCGTCTATCCCACCATCGATGCCGCCAGCCACACCTTCCAGGCCAAGCTGAACATCCCCAATGCCAGCGAAAAGATTCGTCCCGGCATGTATGTCCGCACCCGCCTGGCCGTGGGCGAGGTAGATGCCATCGTGGTACCCTATCAGAGCGTGCTGAAACTCACCGGCTCCAACGACCGCTATGTCTTCGTGGTTGACCGCGACCGAAGCGGAGCGGACGACACACAAAATGCCGACGGCAACATCGCCCGCCGCGTGGCCGTCACCCTCGGCCAGCGGTTCGACGACCGCATCGAAATCATCCCCGTCGAAGCCGACGCCCTGAAAGCTGGCGACCAACTGGTGGTCACCGGCCAGGCACGACTGGTCGATGGTGCAACGCTGGAAATCGTGGAAAGTGAAAATTGAAAATTGAAAATTGAAATTATCGGGAACTATGACCGGCAATGCTCTACATGACAAAAGTCTTCTCTTCGCAGTCCGTACAGTGAACTTTTACAATTTCCTTACCGAACAAAAGAAAGAGTTCGTCATTAGCAAACAGATCCTGCGTAGCGGCACCAGCATCGGCGCCAACATCAGGGAAAGTAAAAACGCCGAAAGCAGTTCCGATTATGTTCACAAACTTTCAATTGCGCTGAAAGAAGCTGATGAGACACAATACTGGCTTGAAGTTCTTTCCATGTCAAACCTCATTGAAGAAACAGAATTCGCCACAATGAACAATGGTGTCAAAGAACTCATTGCACTTTTAACCTCCATTATTAACAGAATTAAGAAAACAAACGTATAATTTATGAAAAATGAAAAATTGGAAGCATAATTTCAATTTTCATTTTTCAATTTTCAATTTATAACATGGCCATTTACAAGACAGCTATCAACAAGCCTATCACCACCGGACTCATCTTCGTGGCAGTCATCGTGTTGGGCCTCTTTTCCCTCTCGCGTCTGCCTATCGACCAGATGCCCGAGATGGACCCGCCCTACGTCACCGTGATGACCACCTACGCCGGTGCCAACGCCAGCGAAATCGAGACCAACATCACCAAGCTGGTCGAAAACTCGCTCAACTCGGTCGATGGATTGAAAAACATCACCTCTAACTCGCGAGACAACATCTCGGTCGTAAGCCTTGAGTTCGAGTGGGGTTCCGATATCGACGAGGCCCTCAACGACATACGCTCCTACGTCGATCTGCTCTACGACAACCTGCCCGACGGAGTGAGCCGACCCATGATCCTCAAACTCAACTCCAGCGCTATGCCCATCATGATGTACGGCTTCACCGCCAAGGAGTCCTACTCCGGTCTCGACCGTATCATCGAGGACAACGTGGTCAACGAACTCAACCGCATCGACGGCATCGGCAACATCACCGTCAGCGGCGCACCCGAACGCTACATCTACATCGACCTCGACCCCAAGCAGCTCGACGCCTACGGCATACCCCTCGAACTGGTCGGCAACGCCATCTCCGCCAACAACCTCGACCTGGCCTCCGGCACCGTCAAGATGGGCAAAGAACAGTATCAGATGCGCGTCAAGGGCGAATACGTCGAGAGCTCCGAAATCGCCGACATCGTTGTGACCACCACAATGACCGGCAAGCAGATCTTCGTACGCGACCTCGCCACCGTGCGCGACACCATCAAGGACCTCTCTCTCGACGAGAAAATCAACGGTCAGGACGGCGCACGACTCATCATCACCAAGCAGACCGGCGCCAACACCGTGGCCATCGCACGCGAGGTGAAGAAAGAGATGGAACGCATCCAGAGAACCCTGCCGCCCGACATCGAGATCACTCTCATCAACGACGGCTCCGACAACATCATCAATGCCATCAACGGCCTCACCGAGAGCATCTTCTACGCCCTCCTCTTTGTTATCCTCGTGGTGCTCCTCTTCCTCGGCAACTGGCGCTCCACCCTCGTCATCGCCCTCACCATCCCCATCTCCCTCGTCACCTCCTTCATCTACCTCCTCCTGGCCGACAGCTCGCTCAACATCATCTCCCTGGCCTCCCTCACCGTCGCCATCGGCATGGTCGTTGATGACGCCATCGTGGTCCTTGAAAACATCACCAAGCACATCGAACGCGGCGAGAACCCTCGCGAGGCAGCCATCTGCGCCACCAACGAGGTGTGGACCTCCGTCATCGCCACCACCCTGGTGCTTGTGGCCGTCTTCGTGCCCCTCACCATGCTGCCCGGCATGATGGGCATCTTCATGAAGGAACTCGGCTGGATCGTCACCATCGTGGTGTGCGTCTCCACCACCGCCGCCATCACTCTCATCCCCATGCTCTCCTCTCGCATGCTCAAGGAACGCCCCTTCTTCTTCAAAAAAGAAGACGAGGAAGCCTACAACCGCAAACGCGAGCGCAACCTCTACAACCGCACCGTGACCCGCACCTTCAACGCCATCGAGGCCGGCTATGCCAACGTGCTCCGCTGGTGCCTCGGCCACAAGAAGGTCACCCTCCTCACCGCCTTCGCCTTCTTCATTGTCTCCCTCCTCCCCTTCTTCTCCGGCAAGATTGGCATGGACTTCATGAAGGAGCAGGACAACGGCCGCATGAGCATCAGCGCCGAGCTGCAACGCGGCACCCGCATCGAGGAAACCCTCAAGACCGCCCGCCACATGGAGGAAGACATCTACCGCCTCCTCGGCGACGACGTCATCGTCGTCTCCACCTCCGCCGGCTCCAACGACGACGCCGGCATGGCGGCCCTCTTCAACAGCACCACCAACAACAAGATCTCCATCACGGTGCGTACCACCAAGAAATACGAGCGCCAACGCTCCATCTTCGACATGCAGGAAGTGCTGCGCCAATGCTTCGCCGAATACCCCGAGATTGTCAACTACCAGGTCAACAGCGGCGGCGGCATGGGCGGCGGCTCCAACAACTCGCTCTCCGTCGAGATCTACGGCTACGACTTCGACCAGACCACCAAATTCACCCAGCAGCTGCGTCAGCGTGTGATGGACAACGTGCCCGGCGCCCGCGACACCAAGATCAGCCGCGACGAAGACCGCGCCGAACTCAAGATCGAACTCGACAAGCAGAAACTCGCCCTCCACGGACTCAACGAAAGCACCGTGGCCCTCTACGTCCGCAACCGCGTCAACGGCATGCTCTCCGGCTACCTCAAGGAAGACGGCGAAGAATACAACATCGTCGTGCGCCTCCGCGAGGAATACCGCGACGCCATCTCCGACATCGAGCAACTCTCCATCCCCACCAACACCGGCAAGATGGTCAAACTCGAAGAGCTCGGCACCATCAGCGAATACTGGTGCCCGCCCACCATCGAACGCAAAAACCGCCAGCGCTACCTCACCCTCACCGTCATGCCCTACCGCACCTCGCTTCAGGAACTCTCCCTCAACGTGCAGAAGGAAATCGACGCCATGGGCGTGCCGGCCGACGTGCACGTGGCTCTGGCTGGCAACTACAAAGACCAGCAGGATTCCACACGCGACATGATGATGCTCGCAGCCCTCATCCTCATGCTCGTCTATATCGTCATGGCCTCACAGTTCGAGTCCTTCGCCAAACCCTTCATCATCATGTTCTCCATCCCCTTCGCCATCAGCGGCGTATCGCTCATGATGTACTTCACATCCAACAACATCGACATGATCGGCCTCCTCGGACTCGTGCTCCTCATCGGCATCGTGGTGAAGAACGGTATCGTGCTCGTCGATTACATCAACCTCATGCGCGAACGTGGCATCTCCCTCAACGAAGCCATCGCCATCAGCGGCCAGAGCCGTATGCGCCCCGTCCTCATGACGGCCTTCACCACCATCCTCGGCATGATCCCCATGGCCACCTCCAACTCCGAAGGCTCCGAGATGTGGACCACCATGGGCCTCGTCGTCATCGGCGGCCTCACCGTCTCCACCTTCGTCACCCTCATCGTCGTCCCCGTCCTCTACGGCGTCTTCAACCGCCGCGGCGACATCGAGAAAAAAGAGAAAGAGCGCAAGAAATTCGTGTTTATGAATATCCAACTGGATGAAAACAAGTAGTAGGAGTTAAAGAAGTTAAAGAAGTTAAAGACAATACCACCTATACAGTAACCCATACAGGCACATTTGTCTTTAACTTCTAGCGAGCACAGCGAGCGATCTGCCCTTTAGGGCCTTGAGCACCGCTGAAATAGATTAAATTAGCGAAAAACTTCTTTAAATTCTATAACTCCCCCAAAAAGCGCGATAACTACTTACCTACTTAACTACAAAAAAAGAAAGATTATGAAAGCAGTAATGATAGTTTACAACCAGGCCAACAACGAGCGCGTGGAATACATGCTCGACACCCTCGGCATCCGCGGCTTCACACAATGGGAAGACATCCAAGGTCGCGGCAACCAAGTCGGCGACCCGCACCGCGGCACCCACACCTGGCCCGAACTCAACAACGCCATCCTCACCGTCGTCCCCGACGACAAAGTCGAAGAACTCCTCCTCTCCGTCCGCAAGCTCGACAAGCGCAACGAAGAAGTAGGCATCCGCGCCTTCGTCTGGAACATCGAACAAATGGTCTGACCCAATTTACAAACCCTAAAAAATAAAAACCATGAAAAAAGTATTCTCACTCGCCCTCGCGGTCCTGATGACCCTCGGTCTCGCCGCCCAGTCAGTCAACGAATCCGTTGCCGCCATCGGCGACCTCAGCGTCCCCGCCTGCAACATCAGCCTGCAGAAAGACGCCAAAGTCGTCAAAGCCGCCATGGAACAGTACCTCAAGGAAAACGGCCTCAAAGTGAAAAGCCAGCAAGGCTACCAGGCCGCCCTCAACCAGGTGATCCCCACCATCTCCCAAGGCGAAATCAGCCTCTACACCAAGGTTGAAAAACAGAAAAAGAACGCCCTCGTCACCGTCGCCGTCATCGGCAACGACCTCACCATCGACCAATCCGACCTGCGCGACAACGCCAAATCGTGGCTCAACGGCTTTGTGCAATACATCGCACGCTACGAAGCCTCGCAATCCATGAACGCCGAGCAGAAAAACCTCGACAAAGCCAACAAGGAAGCCGCCAAAGCCTCCAAAAACCTCGCCGCCATCGAGAAAGCCATCGCCAACGACCAGAAAAAAATCGAATCCAAGAAAGCCGACAACGCCAAGCTGAAAGAAAAAATCCAGAAAAACGAACAGGAAATCAAAAACCTGCAATCCGACATCGAAAAACAGAACAAGAAGAAAGCCGACGCCCAGGACAAGGTGAAAGCCGCCAACCAGAACGTCAACGAAGTACAAGGCGAAGTCGATCGCTACCGCCAGATGGCACAATAAACATCCCCTACCATCGAAAATGAAAAGGCTGTCCATTGCAGGCAGCCTTTTTTCGTTTTAAGTTGAAGTTGCATCTGTGATCTGTGAGGAGGTGAGGAAGGTCTCGTTGTTGTAGATGTTTTTGCCATTTTTTTTGTTCCTTTCTTTTTTTGAGGTTTAACGATTTTTGTTTGGTGTCCCTTGGTCGCGACTGGACACCATGCAATATAAGGCCCTTTTCGCCGAAAGGCCCAAATCGTTCCCTTATGGTAGCATAAGTAAGCCTATGGCGGCATTTGTCACCATAGGCTCACCTCATAATTCGTGGAATAATTACGCTAATTCGTTTCTATTTCTTCACCAGCTTCAAGTAGTTCACCTCTTCGGGGGCCTCCTTGTCGCGACGGGTCTTGACGCGGACGATGTAGGAGCCCGCGGGGAGTTCTTTGATGTTGAAGAGGTCGGTGTCCTTGAAGGCAGCGAGCCTCCGCCCGTGCATGTCCATCACCACCACCTCCGTCACCTCGTCCGACGTGGCCGCCACCGTCACCGGAGCCCCGCCGATGCACGAGTCGCCGGGGAAGTAGAGGCTCGGCGCCGCGGGCTTCGCCACGGCCGTGACCGTGGTGTGGTTGGTAGAGGAGCAGCCATAGATTCCGTCCGTGACGGTCAGCGTGACGGCATAGGTGCCCGCCGTCGGGGGCGTGAAGACGATGTCGGGGGTGTTGAAGGTCTCGTGGTATCCCGTACCTGTGATATCCCACATGTACGAGATATTCGTGTTGGGCGCCAGCGAACCGTAGAGCGGCAGCGGCTCGCCCTCGCAGCAGCTAAAGTTCTCGGCATGGATGCGCGCCGTCGGACAAGGCTTGAACGAGACCGTGGTAGCCCCCTGCTTCTGACAGAAATAGTCGTTCACCACGCTGATGCGGTAAATGTCTGGTTCATTGACAAGATTATAGTAATAACTTCCCGTCAATGGAGACTCCCAAGTATAGTAGTTTATTGGAGTAAATAAAGGATTCGGCGAAAAAACTATTCTCTGGTTGGGAGGTGCAATGTGTGGACATACATGAGGTCCTATCGGAGAAAGATAACCATTCACAAGTCCGTCGTTATATGACGTAATATTGATTACAGATGGTGTTAATGTACATCCACGGCTATCAGTGACAGAGACATTTACATTGTATCCAATTCCCGACTTGAATGTATGGTAAATACTATTTCCTCCTGTCGAATATGAACTGCCATCCCCGAAACTCCATGTAGAGTGGAGGATGCTGGCACCCGTGTAGTTCAGCGTGGCGGTAAGCCGGATGGGGGTGTTGTCGCAGGTGGCGGTGGGGTCGTTGTCGTTATCGGTGGAGATGCTGACGGAGCGGTTGGACGGCAAATTGATGGTGGCGCTTCCTATCTGGCAGGGCTGCTGTATCGTGTTGCTCCCGTATTGGGTAAGATAGAAGTCGTAGGTGCCGTTTTGCGGCGTGACGTATTTATAGACCTCCTGCGACACGGGGAAGTTTATCGTCTCGATATAATTGTTCCCGATATAGGCTTTCATATACACATGGTTGTTCCCGTTCTGGGAGATGGAATTGTTGAGGATGACGACGGTGTCGCATCTGGTGTCGAACGTGAAATCCCCGACAAACTCGGGGGAGAAGGTGTAGCATCCCTCGTAGCACCCTTCCACCATCGTGCCGGGGATGGGGGCGCGGGTCTTGGCGCAGATGGTGTATGGACCGTTCTCCATAACCGTGACGGTGGCCACGCGGTTGTTGGCCCCGGATGTCACTATCGAGTAGTCGCCCCCCGTCACCGTCCAGGTCACATTGCGTGTGTAGTAGGGCGAGGTCAGCTGGATGCTGTGTTGGCAGTAGTCGTAGCTGCCGGCAGTCAAGTCCATGGTGTTGCACGGCGTCAGCGACGGGTTGTGGTAGTAGGTGACCTCGTCGGTGCAGCCGTGGCCGTCGGTCACCGTGCATCGGTAGTACCCCATCCCCATCTCCGCAATGGAGGCGGTGTTGCCCGCATACACCCACTGCGAGCCCAGGGCGAGGCTCCTGTAATACCAGTCATAACTGAAGGGACCGGTGCCTGTGGCGTTCGCCGTCAGGGTGCCGAGAAAACCGTCGTCATACTCGATGGCCACCTCCGGCTTCGGCCACACCGTCACCGCCAGGCTCGCCGGGGTGTAGTAGCTCCGGTTGTCGCAGTAGTCGTAGGGGTTGCAGTAGAAGGTGGCGTAGTGGAGCCCCGGCTCGGTGAAGGTGTAGGAGGCGTCGGGGCACCCCGTGCACGAATAGGTGTGCGATGTACCCTCGCACACAGGGTTGTCTCCCGTGATGGTGCAGCTGGAGACCAGATTGGGGTTCACAGTGATGTCGATGCGGTGGGTGCTCGACGCCCCGTTGCAGTAGCTTCTTGTGAGTTCCACATAGAAGGTGTAGGCCGTCGTGGTGTTGAGTTTGTTGATCAGCAGATCGACGTCCGGCGCCTGGTGGCTGCCCGTCACCGAGGCGCAGTGCTGCATCGTGGGCTGTATCTTCCACTCGTACAGCATGCCGTCGGCCCGCTGGTCGGGCACCATGCCGTGGAGGCTGACCAGGCTGTTGGGGCACACGGTGATGCTCGTCGGCAAGGTGGTCGGCTCGGGGGCCAGGGCCGTCACGGTGTGCACATAGGCCGCCGCCGACTGGCACTGCAGCAGCACGTCGTAGTGATAGACCGCCACGTCGCAGACCGTCGCCCCGTAGCCGATGTTCACGCTGTCGCCGGTGTAGAGCGACGGCGTGGCCGTGCTGCAGGCCGGCGCCCAGACCAGCAGGTAGTTGGGCTGCGACGGCGTCCCGTTCAGGCCGATGCCGCCGTAGGGGCAGGCCGTGTGCCGGTTGCCGGGGTCCATCTCCGCCACCGTGGGCGCCGGCGGCGGCGCCAGCACGTTGAGCACAAAGGTGGCTGGCCCGCAGTAGGCAGGATTCTCAGCCGTCACCAGGTAGCGCCCCGTGGCGAACCTCCCGCTGTAGTATTTGCCAGTCTCATCGTCGCCTACGGGCTGCATGCTGGACAAATCATATACCCGCCAAGTGGCAGTCACCAGCGGTTCGGTGTGTAAATAGCATTCGTTGGCGTTGCATATCCTGTTTGGACCAACGATTTCAAGTGTCGGCTGCTGGGCGATCAAGGGTATCGTACAAAAGAGCAATCCCACAATTGCCGACATTCTTATATGGAAACGAATGCCCATAATTTCCACCACGAATTATTTGTTCTCTATGAATTGGCGGTAATTTTCTCCCCGAAGTTGACAAGGACCCCCCTCAAAGTCTGCGCACGAATATCGGCGAGTGTCAGCAGCGCACAGATAATAAATAATAACTTTTTCATAGCTTGATGATTTTATGGTGGTACTTGCGGTTCATGGTGGCGATCTCCAGGATATAGACGCCTGGTTGCAGGGCCTCCAGGTCGAGGGTGTTCCCCTTGGCAGGCACCTGCCTCCTGACGCCCGTGAGGGATATGGCTGTGGCGTGGATGACCATGTCGTCGATGGCGATATGCAGCATGTCACGGACGGGGTTGGGGTAGCTGTTGATGGCGAGGGTGTCGGCGTCGGAGATTCCTTCCGGCCCGGGGCCCGGCGTGGGTGCCACATACGGCGTCATGAAAGCCGTATCAACATACTGAACAATAAGACAAGTATATCTACCCCTGTTGGGAACTTGAATATTGCCAAAAGTGGCATCTGCCGTCAACTGCATAGATAGATATAAAATGCTGTCTCGCATTTGCATTGGTCCTGGAATGTTGTCTAAAGAATAGGATGCATAGTCAAATCCAGATATTAAATTCCCCCTGTAGTCAAAAATAGCCAATCCTATTCCGGGAACTTGTATAGAGGGTGTTTGAAAGATCGCATTTGGAAATTTTATCGCCCCATAAAATATGTATTGCAATATTATTCGATTGTTATTGCTCACAAATAACTTGGAAGCTTCAGGCTTTGTTTGACTATTTGATAAAACTGTAGTTGATAATTGTCCATAATTGCGTAAAGACAAGTCGTTTTCATTCAGTACCAAAACAAATGAATTATTTTTCAGTGATGTTACACTATCAGAAATGATAAAGAATGAGTTTGCTGAGGATGTGTCCCCAAAAACATTTCGGCTGGCACTCCCTACCACAAACACCAAATTGCTATCGTGGTCAAAGTTAATATCATGAAAAAAATCTATCAGCTTGTTGTTTAATTGATTAACAATGCTATCTTTGAAACATACCAAATGTTCTGGTATCAAACTTGAATCATATTGAACTATAAAAGATTTGTTTGCATGATATATTCTGTTCATGTATATTCCCATAGTTGCTGCTGAATCAATATAATTTGTCCCTCCTCTACCAACTCCTTTAATATCACCTAACAAATACACTCTGTTCAATTCATCTGTTTTTAAATGTGTATATGTTAAGGCCTTAATACTGTCTTTTTGATAAACGAGACGACTTGCCAAAAAGGAGTCTAAATGAGGCGCAAACTTAATAATATGTAGATTCGCATTTTGATTGCTATCAATAGTAACAGTCCCCACCAGACGTCGGTCACACCAAAACTTTATTGCACTAATGGTTCCTTCCGATAGGTTATATTCACCATTGTAAGGGCCACCTGAGGTATAATCATTCACGATTCGGCTAAGATAGATATTACCTTCCCCATCGATAGCAAATGAAGGTAGCTCGGGTGTTTGGGTACTGAGAAAATCATTGGGGGGATTGATATAATAAATATCCTCCCCATCACAGTCCAAAAAACTCATCTGAAGGAAATGTTGTTCCAATACATTCCCGTCGAAGTCGAAGGTTATCAAAGCCAAACATCTGTAATCCACACCCTCGGCACTCATGGGATAACCAGGCCAAGTCTGATCCGTGGTTCTGGTGGCCTCAATCAACGTGTCAAGATAATAGAGATAATAATCAAGTGAGGCTAGCGGCATGGTGACCAGACAAGCAAAGGCCGTGTCGCCCAAGGCCTTGATGTCGTGCGGTTGGCTAATGGAGTAGTTGCCGTGAATCACCTTCTTCCACACCATCTCGCCTTCGGGCGAAATCTTGGCAATCAACGTATTGACACCGTTCTGTGCCCCGTTGTGCGGCGTGATGGGCATGATCAGTTCCCCGTTCTCCCACCGGCTTTCGAAGTTGAAAGAACCCAGGATATAGAGGTTCCCCACGCTGTCCGTCACCGACCCCACGATGCTGACATGTTCCCCCGGCGCATACCCCCGCACCCACTCGAACCGGCCGCCCGAAGTCCCGTTCTGCGCCTCCGCGCTGCCCAGCATCATCAGCAGCGAAACCAGGAATAATGCTGTCTTTTTCATATTGTCAGGTTTTTGCGTTTTCAGTCAAGTTTCATTTTGCAAAAATACGAAAAAAAACAATATATCGATATGTAAAGAGTATATTTCGGCCTTTGCTATAAATAAAAGACGTTTTTTTTTCGGAAACGTGACATCAACAGCAAAATTTAACATTTTTTATGATATCTTCGGCACCCTGTATCCACTATTCACTAATCACTAGTCACTAGTCACTATTAACTATTCACTTTCCTAGGCAATGACCTAGTACTTTCTATATAGTCAATACTAGGTCAATACTAGGTCAATACTAGGTCATAACGGATTCAAGGCTTAGTGTCAGGCGGTTACGGACCCGTAAGATCGGCACGGCCGTTGTCCTGCAGGATGTTGGAGCGCAGGAGGGCTTCGACTTCGGCGGGGTCGAAGTACTGGCGCCGGCCCATGGTGGAGGGGTGCAGCAGTCCGCGGGCGACCCACCGGCGGAGGGTCTGTCGGCTGGTGTGCAGACGCTGGCACACGACGGTGGCCGTCTATCTCGGCATCGGTATGCGGAAAGTGGACTTGAAAGCCCTCGACCGCGCCTACAGCGAGGCCTTCCCCGACAGCACCCCGCTGAACGTCAACAAGAAGAAGAGGAGAGAGAAAGACTATAGAAAGAATAAAACACGGGATAGAATGATCCTGCGTTTTTGAAAATAAAAATTTGGCTACATCGGGAAAAGGTTGTATTTTTGCAAATTGAAAAAGATGAAACTACGGAGGACGATAGCAGGTTGTATGGCAGCGTTGTGGCTGTGTTTGAGCGCGACGGCGGCGGGGCAGTATGTGCCGCTGCACCGCGGCGCGCGCGGGTCGTGGTACCTGAACCTCGACCGCCTGTGGAACTACAACCTCTACGAGCAGTCGCGCTGGGGTGCGGGCCTGCGCTACGGCAGCGTGCGGTGGGATGTGGAGGGGTATGCCGGCTACGGCGTGCTGGATCGCCAGCTGAAGGGCGGCGTAAGCGGGGCGTTGCATCTGGGCGGCAGCACCCTCTATGCGGGCGCGGCGCGCGACTACCAGGCGGCGGGTTCGCGCCGTCTGTCGGTGCCGAGCCTGAGAGATCCTGCGTCGCTGGGCACCTTCATGAGCCGCCGCATGAGCGACCGCATGATGCTGACGGCGGGCTTCCGTCATCGGCATCGGGGTTACTTGTGGCTGGCCGAGGGCAACGTGCAGCACGGCGGACGGCTGTTCCACAACACGGGGCTGCTCTACCGCGTGGCGGGCGACACCATCGAGCCGGAGACTTTGCTGGAGGCGCGCCTGGCGGCCGAGATGCCGTGGGGCCTGACGACGCAGCTGCAGGCGGGGGTGAACCTGCCAAAGAGGCAGCCGGTGGTGCGGTGGCTGGTGCAATACGACCGCGAGTGGACGCTGAGTCCCTTTGCGGTGCAGCTTTTCCTGCAGGGTGGCGCCACCCTGCGCGAGACGCCTTATGTGCGCATGTTCGACCTGGGCGGCACCTTCGGAGCGCCGTTCTGCTTCCGCCAGAGCCTGCTCACGGCCCGTCCCAACGAGTTCACGGCCCATGTGTTCACCTTCCTCTCGCTGCGTGTGGGTTGGAGCCGGCCGCTGATGGAGGGATGGAACCCGCTGTTCCAGATAGGCACCTCTCCCCGCCCCTTCGTCGGGTTGAACGCCGCCTGGGGCCACCTCTGGGGGCAGGACCCGGAGGGAGGGCTGGCATGGGAAGGGCTGGAGCTGCAGTCGCCGCTGTACGGCATCGTCGAACCGATGGCGGGCGTGGAGGGGCTGCTGCGCTGGGGCGCGGTGGATTGGGGCGCGGCGGTGGCCTGGCGCTGGGTGCCGAAGGGGGCGCCCTACCGATACGCCGATACGCAGGACAACCTGGCGCTCATGGTGACGGCAAGGCTGACGTTTTGAAATTGAAAATTGAAAATTGAAATATGAAGATCGAGGAGATTACGGGTTACCTGGACAGCGTGTTCCATCCTGAGTGGCAGGAGGATTACGACAACAGCGGATTCCTGATAGGCGACGGCGAGGAGGAGTGCCGTGGGGCACTGGTGGCGCTGGATTTGACGGAGGCGGTGCTCGACGAGGCGCTGGCGCAGGGCATGAACCTGATAGTGACGCACCACCCAGTGATATTCCACGGGGTGAAGCGCATCACAGACAAGAAGAACGGGCTGCTGTACAGGCTGCTGCGCAGCGGCACGGCGGTGTATGCGGCACACACGAACCTGGACAACCTGGCGTGGGGAGTGAGCGGAGCGCTGGCGGAGAAGCTGGGGTTGAACGGGTGCAGGACGCTGAAACCCAGCCATCCGACCGAGCCGCATATCGGCGCCGGGATGGTGGGCGAGCTGGCGGAGCCGGAGGCGACCGAGGCGTTCCTGCTGCGGGTGAAGCGGTTGCTGGGGTTGCCGACGGTACGCTACGCGGGCGGCGGAGCAGAGGTGAGACGGGTGGCCCTGTGCGGCGGCAGCGGGTCGGAGTTTATAGCCGAGGCCATCGGTGCAGGCGCCGACATCTATCTCACGGCGGACTTGAAATACCACGACTTCCAGGAGGCAACGGCCGAGATGGCGCTGGCCGACATCGGACACTATGAAAGTGAACAATTTGCGAAAGAGATAATTTTTCACGTCATTTCGGAAAAATTTAGTACATTTGCATGCCGAATTTCCGATGCCCAGCAGAGCATCGTGAGTTATATTTGATTAAAAAACAGAAACATATAGAATAATCATGGCAAAGAAAGTCAGCATCAAAAAAGAGAAAGAGCCCGTTGAAGCCCCTGTCATCCTGCGTCCCGATGTGGATCAGGCCGTGGAGAAACGCCTTGTAGCCCTCTACACCCTGCAGAGTGTGGATAGCGAGATCGACAAGATCCAGATTGTCCGGGGCGAACTGCCGCAGGCCGTTCAGGACCTGGAGGACGAGATAGCCGGATTGAGCACGCGCATCGAGAACTTCACCAACGAAATCAAGGATACCGAGAACGCCAACAAGCAGCGTGCCGTGGAGATCGGCGAGCACCAGGAGCAGATCAAGAAGTACCAGAAGCAACAGGACAACGTGCGCAACAACCGTGAGTTTGAGTCGCTGAACAAGGAAATCGAGTTCCAGGATCTGGAGATACAGCTTTGCGAACGCAAGACGAAGGAAGGCGCCGCCCACATCAAGGAGCTGAAGCAGCACATCGACGCCGCCAAACTGCTGAAGGAGAACCGCGAGAAGGATTTGGAGGCCAAGCGCGAGGAACTGCTTTCCATCACCGCCGAGACGGAGAAGGACGAGCAGCGCCTGCGGCAGATGTCGAAAGAGCAGGAGCAGTTTATCGACGAGCGCTACCTGGCGGCCTACAAGCGTATCCGCAACGCCGCCCGCAACGGGTTGGCGGTGGTGCAGATCGACCGCGACTCGTGCGGCGGATGCTTCAGCAGCATTCCTCCCCAGCGCCAGATGGAAATCAAGATGCACAAGAAGGTTATCGTGTGCGAGAACTGCGGCCGCATATTGGTGGATGACGACATTGCCGCCAAAGCACAGGCACAGTTGGAAAAATAAAAAAAGAATCATGCATTCTGATTTATGGTTTATGAGTCCAGACACTCATGAATCATAGGTCAAAACCCAGAAATAATCAAGAATGACCTACCAATTCAATCCTGAAGAGAGACTGACTCTTGCGAAGATACAGGAGATTGTCGATAAGAAGATGACCCTCGCGCTGAGCGAGGAGGCCAAGCGTCGCATCGAGAAATGCCGCGCCTATTTGAACCACAAGATGGAGAGCCAGAAGGAGCCCATCTACGGTGTGACGACGGGATTCGGCTCGCTGTGCAACATCAGCATCAGCAAGGAGCAGCTGAGCCAGCTGCAGAAGAACCTGGTGATGAGCCATGCGTGCGGCGTGGGCGACGAGGTGCCCGCCGAGGTGGTGCGCCTGATGCTGCTGCTGAAAGCGCAGAATTTCTGCTTCGGCTACAGCGGCGCACAGCTGCAGACGGTGCAGCGCCTGATTGACTGCTACAACGAGGATGTGCTGCCGGTGGTGTATCAGCAGGGTTCGCTCGGCGCCAGCGGCGACCTCTGCCCGCTGGCCAACCTGATGCTGCCTGCCATCCTGGGCATGGGAGAGGTGTATTGGAAAGGCCGCCGCTGCGATGTGACGGAGGTCTATCGGGCCAAAGGCTGGCAACCCATCGAGCTGCAGAGCAAAGAGGGTCTGGCCTTGCTGAACGGGACGCAGTTTATGAGCAGCTACGCTGTGTGGAGCCTGCTGAAGGCCATGCGCCTGAGCCGTCAGGCCGACATGGTGCTGAGCTTGAGCCTGGACGCTTTCGACGGCCGCATAGAGCCGTTCTACGAGAGCCTCCACATGGTGCGCCCGCACAAGGGTCAGCTGGAGACCGCCGCCGCCGTGCGCGAGATGCTGGAGGGCAGCGAGATTATCAAGCGCCACAAGGAGCACGTGCAGGATCCCTACAGCTTCCGCTGCGCCCCGCAGGTGCACGGTGCCGCCAAGGATACCATCCGCTATGTGGCTTCGGTGGTGGAGACGGAGATCAACTCGACGACCGACAACCCCATCGTGCTTCCCGACGAGGACATGGTGATCAGCGGAGGCCACTTCCACGGCGAGCCGTTGGCCATGGTGCTCGACTTCCTGGCTATCGCGGTGGCCGAACTCGGCGCCATCAGCGAGCGCCGTACCTACCAGCTCATCGACGCCAAACGCGGTCTGCCCTCGTTCCTCGTGGCCAAACCGGGTTTGAACAGCGGATTCATGATTCCTCAGTATGCCGCCGCCGCCATCGTGAGCCAGAGCAAGCAGCTGTGCACCCCCTGCTCGGTGGATAGCATTCCGAGCAGCCAGAACCAGGAAGACCTGGTGAGCATGGGCGGCAACGCTGCCACGAAGTGCTACCGCGTGTGCGAGAACACGGAGCGCGTGCTGGCCATCGAGCTTTTCAACGCCGCCCAGGCGCTCGACTTCCGCCATCAGGAAGGCCTGAAGAGCAGCCCGAAGGTGGAGAAGATGGTGGGCGACTACCGCAAGATGGTGAATTTCGTGGATATCGACGAGATTATGTACAAGCACATCCACAGCAGCGTGAAGTTCCTGCAGGAGATGGCTTTGTAAGACATTCCCCCAAGGGATAACAGACGAAGAAGACCGGCAAAACCGGTCTTCTTTTTTTATTGCCTGAGGCTATGTTTCAGGATTTGGTCGTAGCCGCCGAAGGTGCGGCGGGAGCCGTCGGTGAAATGGAATACGACGGAGGTGACGCGCATGTATTTGATGTGGCCGCCGTCCCAGAAGAGCTCATCGAAGGTGTAGCGGGCGGGTGCGTGAGGCAGAATAGGCCCCATGCACCGGACGGTGCGCACAGCGCGGCCGAAACGGTCTTGCTGCACACGGGAGCGGTCGTTGTAGGGGGTCACTTCGACTTCGATCTTGGAGATGGTCTTGGAGAAGCAGTTGTAGAAGTTGAGCTCGAGGCCGAACATGTGGTTGGCGCGAGCGGGGAGCACGGAGATGAGGAAGATGGCGTTGCGGTCCATGTGGGCTTTGGTGCGCTCGACCTCGGCGAGGTTCTGCAGCCGAACCGACTCGACGGAATCGGCTTGGAGCGCCACCGTCATGCTGTCGGCCTGCCGGTCGAAGTGGCTCACGATGGAAGAGAGCGAGTCGATCTGCCGTTGGAGGATGCGTTGGGAACGCGACTGCCGGTCGAGTTCGGCTTCGTGGTTGCGCTGATAGGCCAGCCAGTCGGCGAAAGAGATGAAGGCTCCCCATTCGGCCAGACGCTCCAGGGCGCGGAGGGTGAGTTGCTGAGGGGCGCCGGCGTCGAGGGAGACGGAGAAGCTGACGGGGTCGTCCTCGGAGGGTTGGAAGCGGTAGCCGAGCCAGACGAGGTTGGCGTATCGGCCAGCGGGGCGGTCGGTGGTGTCGAGTTGAAGGAAACCGGAGGTTTTCCGGATGTCGATGAAGGCCCAGCGTGAGAGCGAGTTGTAGCGCTGCTGCCAATAGGTGTGGGAGACCAGGTAAGGGAGCAGACGGCTGGCAAGCGCGACGGGGAGGCGGAAGTCGGCGAGGTGAGCATGCACATCGTCGGCAGACGAGGGGAGCTGCTGGAAGCGGATGAATTCTTTCCCCCGCAGGATATAGGGGCCGGAGAGGTGATAGGAGGTGTTGTAGGGCGGAATGGCGGAGAGCGTCTGTTCCACCTCGAGACGGAGGTCGGCAGGCGGGGTGACGAGGTAGGCGTCGGAGAGGCAGGCGTCGTCGAGTGTCGGGAAGTTCCACGGTTGCTGGGCGGCAGCGGCATTGAAGAGAGCGGGAGGGAGTAGTATGAGGATGAGGCAGATGCCGACAAGGAACCTGAAACGCTCGATGGGTTTTACGGGAGGCATTGGGGGGTATGGTTTTTAGTGGGCCTGGAGCCAGTTGTCGCCGACGTCGATGCCTACGTCGATGGAGATGCCCTCGAGGGGGAGCGCCTGCTGCATCTCGTGCACAACGAGTTGGCGCACTTCCTGTTCCTCGGGACGATAGAGGTCGAAGACGAGTTCGTCGTGGACCTGAAGAATCATGCGAGTGCGCAGCTGGCGTCGGCGGAGTTCGTCGAAGATGCGGACCATGGCGAGCTTGATCATGTCGGCGGAGGTACCCTGGATGGGCATATTGACAGCGTTGCGCTCGGCGAAGGAGCGTGCATTGGCGTTGCGGCTGTTGATGTCGGGCAGGTAGCGTCGGCGACCGAGGAGTGTCTGCGCATAGCCGTGGGAGCGTGCAAAGGATTTGCATTGCTCGATGAAGGCAGCGATGTCGGGATATTGTGTGAAGTATTCATCGATGAGTGCGGCGGCTTCTTTGCGGGGGATGCCAAGTTGCTCGGAGAGGCCGAAGGGAGATATGCCATAGACGATGCCGAAGTTGACGCTTTTGGCGTTGCGGCGCTGGTCCTTGGAGACTTGGTCGATGGGGAGGTGGTAGATTTTGGCGGCGGTGGCAGCGTGGATGTCGAAGCCGTTGGCGAAGGCATCGAGCATGTGGCGGTCGCGAGCCAGGGAGGCGATGATGCGTAGTTCGATCTGGGAGTAGTCGGCAGCGAGGAGGAGGTGGTCGGCGTCGCGAGGGACGAAGGCACGCCGGATTTCACGACCGCGTTCGGTACGGATGGGGATGTTCTGCAGGTTGGGGTTGGAGGAGGAGAGGCGACCGGTGGCGGTGACGGTCTGGTTATAGACGGTGTGGAGGCGACCGGTGGCGGGATTGATGAGGTTGGGGAAAGAGTCGAGGTAGGTGCCGACGAGTTTGGTGATGGAGCGGTAGTCGAGGATGAGTGGGATGACCGGGTGTCGGTCGGCGAGCTTGAGGAGGACGTCTTCGGCGGTGCTGTACTGCTTGGTGGCGGTGCGGGGAGGATGGTCGGTGACTTTCAGGCGCTCATAGAGCACTTCGCCCAGCTGCTTCGGGGAGCCGATGTTGAACGGGACGCCGGCCAATTGGTAGATCCGGTCTTCGATTTTCCGGCGTTCGGCATTGAGTTGGTCGGCATAGTCGCGGAGGGCGGAGACGTCGATGCGGACACCTTCCTGTTCCATGCTGATGAGCACATCGACCAAGGGGAGCTCCACGTCGTGGTAGAGTCGCTGGAGGGAGGTGTCGCGGAGACGGGCTTCCATGAGGGGGTAGAGCTGCCAGAGGGCGGCGCAACGGGCGGTGCTGTCGGCAGGTTCGAAGTTCAAGAAGGAGGAGCAGATGAAGTCGAAAGAGTGTCGCATCTCAGCGTCGAGCAGATAGTGGACGAGCTGGACGTCGAAGACGGCTCCGGCAATGGTCACATTGAGTTCGGCGAGGATGTATTTGAGGTTCTTGAGATCGTAGCAAAGCTTGAGGGTACGGGGATTCTGCAGGATGGAAGTGAAGAGTGGCAGGTCGAGTTGTGCCACGTTGACGGACCAGACGGAGTCGGCTCCGATGCTGAGGTAGATGTCGGGGCCGTCGATGAAGATTCCTACGTCCTGTCCTTGCAAGGAGGAGAGGACTTCGGGGGTCAGTTCCTCGCGCTGTAGGGCGGGTGCGGACGATTGGGGAGCGGGTATAATGTCGAAAAGGGTGGGAGCCGCCGGCTCTTTTGTCGCCGCTTTTTCCACCCCAGGTGTCTCACCGGCGTTTTTCCAGCGCATGGCCAAGTCGGGGTCGCTGACGCTGAGGTCGGAGAAGAGCCGACGGGCGAACTGACGGAATTCCAACTCGGTGCAGATATTCTGGAGCGCCTGGTAGTCGGGGGTTTGGAGGCGGAGGGTGGGTTCGTCGAAGGGGACAGGGGCGTCGAGGCGGATGGTGGCCAACTGTTTGGAGAAGAGGGCGTCGGAGGCATGTTCACGCACATTCTCGCGCAACTTCTCATTTTTGATTTCATCGACACGAGCCACCATTTGCTCGATGGAGCCGAACTGCTCGATGAGTTTTTTGGCGGTCTTCTCCCCTACTCCGCGGATGCCGGGGATGTTATCGACGGCATCGCCCCAAAGTCCGAGGAGGTCGATGACCTGAACAGGGGATGAGACGCCGAAGCGCTCGCATACTTCGGCGACACCCATGATGCTGTCAGGGTTGCGCCCGTGGCCGAAGCGGTAGAGGTGGACGTGGGGTGTGACCAGCTGTGCGAAGTCCTTGTCGGGGGTGACCATGACGACTTCGTCGAAGCCTGCCGACTCGGCAGCATGACTGACGGTACCGATGACGTCGTCGGCTTCGAATCCCTCGCATACCAGGCGGGGTATCCGGAAGGCCTCGATGACGCGGCAAATCCAGGGCATGTTGCTCTCGATTTCTTCGGGCATGGGGTCGCGGTGGGCCTTGTATTCGGAATACAACTCGTGCCTGAAGGTGGGTGAAGGCAGGTCGAAGGCCACTGCGACGTGGGAGGGGCGCTGGGAGCGGAGAATGTCGTAGAGCGACATGGTGAAGCCAAGAGTGGCGGAGGTGTTGAATCCTTTGGAATTGACCCGCGGGTTGGCACTCATGGCGTAGTAGCCGCGATAGACGGCCGCCATACCGTCAATCAGGAGGAGTTTTTTCATTTGAGGGGGTCGGCGTTCAGTTCGTCGTATTCGAGACGGTTTCTATAGATATTGCAGGCGAGGAAGACGGCTGAGCGGAAAGACTGCTCGCAGGCCTTGTCTTTGCCGGCGATGTCGTAGGCGGTGCCGTGTGCGGGGCTGGTGCGCACATAGGGCAGCCCGGCGGTGTAGTTGACGCCTTCGGTGAAGGACATGAGTTTGAAGGGGATAAGTCCTTGGTCATGATAGAGTGCCAGGACGCCGTCGAAGTTGTTAAACTCGGAGTTGCCGAAGAATCCGTCACTAGGGAAAGGTCCGTAGGCCAGGACGCCTTTGCTCTGGACATCGTCGATGACGGGACGGATGACGCGCTTGTCGAAGTCGCCGATAACTCCGCCGTCGCCGGCATGGGGGTCGAGGGCGAGGACGGCGATCTTTGGACGCGTGATGCCGAAGTCGCGCTTGAGGCTTTCGTTCATGAGCATCATCTTGTCGAAGAGGAGGTTGTGGGTGAGCGCAGCGGGGACGTCCTTCAGCGCCAGGTGGTTGGTGACGATGCCGATGCGGATGCGGTCGCAGACCATAAACATGAGGCTGGAGGAGCCGAACTGGTGGGAGAGGTACTCGGTGTGACCGGGGAAGTCAAAATCGGGGGCCTGTATGTTGCGCTTGTTGATGGGAGCGGTGACCAGGACATCGACCTTGCCGGCCTTGAGGTCTTCGCAGGCGCGGTTGAGGCTTTCGCGACTCAGGCGGCCAGCGACGTCGGTGCTTTTGCCGAGGTCGATTTTGATTTCGTCCTGAGTGAGGTTGATGAAGTTGAACTTGGCGTCCTGGGCTTCGGATGCGTCGCGTACGGAGGAGAAGGCCATTTCCTGGGGCAAGGAGGCAAGAAGCTTCTTGTGGTAGGAGGCGACCTTGGTAGAGCCATAGACGACTGGTGTGCAGAAGTCGAACATGCGGCTGTCGGCGAAGGTTTTGAGGATGACTTCGTAGCCGACACCGTTGATATCGCCGTGGGAGATGGCGACTTTTATTTTTCTTTCGTTTTTGTTATTCATTTTTTTATGGAGTTATTTGTCAAACATATCTTGCATTTGGAGGAAGGCGTAGAGGAGACGGAGGGGGGAGGCGGAAGCACCGGAGCGGTAGAAGTGCTGTGGTTTGGAGAAGAAGGCGACGGTGGCGATGTCGAGGTGGATGAAGGGAGTGTTGTGTGCGAAGTGCGCGAGGAATTTGCCTGCGGTGATGGTGCCTGCCTGTGGGGAGTTGGCGCAGTTGCGGAAGTCGGCGACGTCGCTGTGGATAAGGTCGAGGTATTCGTCCCAAAGAGGGAGTTCGACGATACGTTCATAGACCTGGTTGCCAACGAGTTTGAGGAGTGTGAGGGGGTTTTCTGCGTTTTGGTGCATAACTGCGACAGCGAAGGTAGAGAGGGTTCTGACGGCTGCGCCGGTGAGAGTGGCAGCGTCAATGATGAGGGAGGGGTTGTAGTTGCGGGCGGCAAAGGCAATGGCGTCGGCGAGTATAAGTCGTCCTTCGGCGTCGGTGTTGGCGATTTCGACTGTGGTGCCGTCGTAGAGGGTGAGTATGTCGTCGGGGGCGTAGGCGTTGAGGTTGGGTCGGTTGTCGGTGAGGGGCAGTAGTGCTACAAGGTGAACTGGGAGGTGGTTGTCGGCGGCGGCGAAGAGGAGAGAGGCCATGGTGGCTGCGCCGGCCATGTCGGATTTCATTTCCTGCATGTGGTCGTCGGGTTTGATGTTGAGACCGCCGGTGTCGTACATGACGCCTTTGCCGACGAGGCAGATGGGCCGATCAGTTGACAGGTTGTTGTCACCAGATGGTTTGTTTTGGTGGTTCTGGGGTTTGTATTCTAGGATGACGAAGCGAGGTTCGTCGATGGAGCCGCGGTTGACTGCGAGGAGACCGCCCATGCGGAGGGATTGTATTTTTTTCTTGTCGAAGATGGTGAAGGAGACGCCGTCGAGGTCGTCGGCAATGGAGGCAAGCTCGTCGGCGAAGGCGGGGGCGTTGAGGTCCTGGGCGGGGGTGTTGACCCATTCGCGGCACCAGAAAATGCGGTTCCAGAGGCGGGTGGCGGGGAGTAGTTCGTCTGGTTTGAGGTAACGGTGGTCGATGGAGAGTGATTGGAGGTGGTAGGGGTTGTCGTTGCGGTAGCGGTCGAAGCTGTAGTCGGCGAGGGTGAGGCCTTCGGCGGCGGCGACGATTTCCTCTGGGAGGACGCCTTCGCCGGTGAGGGCGAGTTCGGCCACACGGTGGTTTTCAGCGAGGCGGAGGATTTCGACCATGGAACGTCGGATGTGTTCCTGGCAGAGTGGAGCGGGCTTCTCGGAGTCGAAGGAGAGTAGGTAGAGGTGAAAGGGAAGCCGGTCGAAGACGAGGAGGATGTCGCGTTTTTCAGCGCGGCGGGCTTTAAGGAGTTCGAGTTCCTTGCGGCTGAGGGGGAGTGCGCGCTCAGCGACGTCGTCGCCGTAGAGGAAAAGGGTGTCGGAGGTGATGTCCTTAGGATTTAGGGGGTTGAGGTTGTATATCATGGTTGTGTGTGTGTTTTTATGAGTGAGTGATCAATATGATGATTTTGTTTTTTTGCAGTTCGGAGAGGTTTTGGTTGAGGAGGCGGCGTGCGTCGGCGTCGAGCCAGGCGAAGGGCTCGTCGAGGATGAGGAGAGGAGCGTCGGATTGGAGTGCGCGAGCGATGGCCATGCGTTGCCACTGTCCCATGCTGAGCTCGGCGCCTTGGTCGAAGAGGCGTCCGAGAAGGGTGGCATCGCCTTGAGGCAGATGGTCGATGACGGAGTCGGCGCCGGCAAGGGCTGCTGCGTGGCGGAGGGAGTGGTCGGGGTGGTCGATGTCGCCGAAGGTGATATTTTCGGCGGCGGAGCAGTTGTAGCGGACAAAGTCCTGGAAGAGTACACCGATGCGGCGGCGAAGGTCGTCTAGGCGGAAGCGCCGGATGTCGATGCCGTTGAGGAGGACTGAGCCTTCGGCGGGGTCGTAGAGCCGGAGAAGGAGCTTGACGAGGGTGGATTTGCCGAATCCGTTGCGGCCTTCGATGCGGACAACCTCGCCGACTTTTGCCTGGAGGCAGAAGTGGGAGAGGACGTCGCGATGCATACCCGGGTAGCGGAAGGTGACGTCACGGAATTCAACGCTGACGATCTGAGGTGGCATGGGCTGAGGGTCGTCAGGAGGGAGTACGGCGGGCTTGAGAGCGAGGAATTCGAAGACGTTGCTCACGAAGAGTCGGTTGTCGTAGAGTCCGGCGATGGAGGCAGCAAGGGTGTTGAGCTGGGCCTGCCCGCGACGGAAGGCTTCAAGGAGCATGACGAAGGAGCCGAGGGAGATGGCAGCGTCCAAGGCTTGCTGGACGAGGAGGAAGAGGACGAGGAGCATGGCTGCGGCTTCGATGAGAGCACAGCAGATGTCTGCGGCACCGAGACGGCGGGAGATGGAGAAGAGACGGGAGACGAGCTGTCGGCGTGAGCTGACGAAGAGCCGGCGGAACCAGGGGGCGAGCCGGAAAGTGCGCATTTCAGCGGCGGCCTGCCGCGAGGTGAGAAGGCTTCCGTAGTAGGCCGTGCGGCGGTAGAGCTGGGTGTTACGGCGACGGAAGCGGTAGATGCTCTGCGCCTTGTAGAGCCGTACGGCCAGGGAGGGCACCACGGCGACGAACATGACGACGATGACCCACCAGGAGGCTGTGACCAGGACGGCGGCGATGCCGAGAAGTGTGATGAGGGCGCTGAAGAGGGCCATGAAGTTGGCGAGTATGGCGACGGGGCGTGAGGAGACTTCCTGCTGAGCGCGGTGGAGGGTGTCGTGATACTCGGGGGTGTCGTAGTAGGAGAGGTCAAGCGAAGCGGCTTGCTGCTGCATGAGGTCGCTCATATAGTCAATAAGGCGCTGGCTGAGGATGTCGTTGTTGATGGAGTTGAGAGCCGCCACCACACGCCCCATGAGGAAGACGGCCACCATGGCCAGGAGTGAGGGAAGCACGCGGTCGGCGCCACCGCCGGCGACGGCTTGCGTGATGCCATCGACGAGCATCTTGAGCAGATAGAGTGCAGCCACGGGCAGGAGGCTTTGCAGGAGCACGTAGAAGAGGCGCCGGCGGAACGCCGCCGCGTCGGCGCGACGAACCCACATCAAGGCCTGCCAGAGTTTTTTCATCGGTAGAGGTGATAAAGCATTATTTGCAGAGGTAACGGCTTCACGTATAAAATATTGTGTTCCTCTATAAAAAAACAGGAAAGCGAACTCCGAAGCACCGACGGGGATATGAGAATCAAAGGATAAGGATGTTGTGGACGACGTCGGCGCCGAGTTCCTCGTTCATCTTCTGTCGGAGGCTTTCGCGTCGGAGTGACATCTCGTGACGCAAAGCGGCGGTGAGGAAACGCAAGCGGAGGGTGCCTTTCTTGAACGAGATGCTCTGTGTGAAGCGGACGATGAGGTCGCCGGCCAGCTTTTTGTAGGCACGTTCGACCTGCATCTCGGTGGCGAAATCGGCGAGGTTCAGCTGACGCAGCATGCGCTGGATGTAATAGTCGGCGGTCCTATCTTCCCAGTTCATGGAATTCTCCTTTCTGCACCTGAAAGACGCGGTGCTCAAGTTGCGGCAACTCGTCGAAGATGGCTTGGACGCGTCCGGGCTGGGTGTCGGTGAGGAGGACCTGACCGAAGCGCTCGCTGCCTACCAAGGAGACCAACTGCTTGACCCTGATGAGGTCGAGCTTGTCGAATATGTCGTCCAGAAGGAGGATGGGCTTCACCCCCAGACAGTCGTTCATGTACTGGAACTGGGCGAGTTTGAGGGCGAGAGCGAAGCTTTTCTGCTGGCCCTGGGAGCCAAAGCGTTTGACGGTGAGGGAGGTATCGCCGTCGGAAGACAGAAGGAAAAGGAAATCATCCTTATGGGGCCCGACGTTGGTGTATTGGGAGTATTTGTCGGCCTGCCGGCTGGCGAGCAGCTGCAGGTCGAGCGGTTGACCGTCGTAGGAGTAGGCAATCTGCCCGGGTTCGTCGGCGCCGGCGATGGCGGCATAATAGCGGCTGAACAAAGGCCGGAAGTCATCGACAAAGCGCTTGCGGCGTTCGTAGAGATATTCACCGTGGCGCACCAGTTGCTCGTCCCACACCTGCACCATACCTTCTTCCCAGATGCGGTCCTCCCACATCTGCTTGAGGAGACGGTTGCGCTGTTCAAGGGCTTTGGAGTATTGCACCAGGTGGTCGAGATAAGGTTTGTCGGTCTGCGAGAGGACTCCATCGACGAACTTGCGACGGACGTCGCTGCCGCCGGTGATGAGGGTTTGGTCGGAGGGCGATACAATGACCAGAGGCAGCCGTCCGATATGTTCCATCAAGGTCTTGCAGACTTTTTTGTTCCAGCGCATCTGCTTGGGTTGCCCGCGACGGAGGATGCAGCTGACGGTGTCGTCCCCATAGTGTCCATGGATGGCGAAAAAATCCTGACCGAAACGGATGTTCTGGGAATCGACGGGGTTGAAGTAGCTTTTGCAGAAGGAGAGATAATAGACAGCGTCGAGAAGGTTGGTCTTACCGGCTCCATTGTTGCCCACAAAACAGTTCACGTTGCCGCAGAGGTCGATGTCGGCTTCGGCGCAGTTCTTGAAGTTGGTCAATGTCAGCCTGTCCAGTACCATAATGTTTAGTGAATGGTAAATAGTGTTCAGGGGTTGGTGGTTGGTGGATATTGATTGCCGAGGACCGATTTCACTTCTTCCATGAGCCAGCGGGGAGTGGAGGTGGCTCCGCTGATACCCACTTTGGAGACGCCGTCGAACCAGCCCGGCTGCAGCTCGTCGGCAGTGGCGATGAGATATGTGTGCGGCTGCACATGACGGCAGTATTCATAAAGATAGCGGCCGTTGCTGCTGTTGGCCCCTGCCACGAAAAGCAGCACATCGACGCTGCAAGCGAAGGTTTCGAGCTCTTTGGCACGGTTGGCCACACGGTTGCAGACGGTGTCGAAAGCCACAAAGTCGGCGTCTTGGGAGAGCCGGGCCTCGATATTGGCCGTGAGGCGGCGGTATTCGTCGCGGCTCTTGGTCGTTTGGGAGTAGAGGCGTATGGGGCGGCCGAAGTCAATGTGGTCCAAGTCGTCGGGATGGCTGACGATGATGGCCGAACCATCACACTGGCCATTGAGGCCGATGACTTCAGCGTGTCCGGGTTTGCCAAACAGTACGATCTGCCCGCCGACGGCCTGCATCTCGTTGTATCCTCGACGGATGCGTTCCTGCAAGGCTAGCACGATGGGACAGGTGGCATCAATCAGTTCGATGCCTCGTTCAGAAGCTGCACGGTAAGTGGAGGGCGGCTCGCCATGGGCACGTATCAGCACCCGGCTGCCCTGGGGCAGGCGTTGCAAGTCTTCATGGTCAATCACCTTCATCCCCTTGCATTTCAGGCGTTCCACCTCGGCGCTGTTGTGCACGATGTCGCCCAGGCAATAGAGGCTGCCCGACTGCGACAGCTGCGCCTCTGCGGCGCCGATGGCCTTCACCACGCCGAAACAATAGCCCGCATGCTCGTCGATCCTAATCTCCATAGCCAATCAACTCATGCTTTGGTTTTCCTGACGAGCCAGCTCAAGCACCTCCTCGTATTCTTCGGGGGTGAGGTCGTTGAAGAAATAATAGACCGGATCGACTTTCTTGCCGTTCTGGATGACCTCGTAGTGCAGGTGAGCTCCGGTGGAGATACCGGTACTGCCCACGGTGCCAATCTGCTCGCCGCGTTTCACCTTCTGCCCCACCCTGACCTTGACACCTTGGAGGTGGGCATAAAGCGTCTGGAAGCCAAAGCCGTGATCGACCACAGCCACAACGCCGTAGCCACTCATCCCCTGAGGATTGCGTCCGGCCACACGCACCACTCCGTCGCCGGTGGCATAGACGGGCGTGCCCTGGCGGGCGGTCATGTCGATGCCGGTATGCAGACGGCGGTAGTGGAGCAGCGGATGGAACCGATAGCCGAATCCGCTGACCACTTTGCATTGGTTCTTGGCCACAGGCATGATGGCCGGCATGGCGGCCATGCGCTCGTTCTTGTTGCGGGCCATGTCGTAGATTTCGTCGAGCGACTTCGACTCCACGTAGAGCCGCTTGGTCAGGTCGTCAACCCGTTTAGTGGTGTTTTTCAACAGCTTGCCGCTTTCCATCTGATCGAAGGCGGCGTAGCGTTCCACACCGCCGATGCCGCTGTGACGCTCGGCATCGGTGATCGGGGCACTCTCGAATATGGTGCGATAGAGCACGTTGTCGCGTTCCTCTATGTTCTCCAACACCTTCTCGGCCCGTTCCACCCGGTCGCCCAACAGGCGCGTCTGGCGGCGGTACTGCGCCAGCTCCCGCTCCATGGCCCGCTCTTTGGGGCTTTCCATAAACTGCAGGCCCACAAACACAAGCACCACACCCAGCACCACGCCGAAAAGCACGCTGAAGCTGATGCGTCGCACCCGGTCGCGAAGCGACACGAAGACTTTCTCATACTTCAGCGTATGGGGGTTGAACCGGTAGGTATGTTTCTCGCGCTTGCTCAAAGTGTTGCTTTCAGTTTATCGACAGCCTGTACAAAATCGACCACCACCTTGACGTGGTTGAAGTAGAACGTCAGGTTCAAACCGGGAATCAGTATCATGCTGGCCGCGTCGCCCACATAGCTGGAAAGCAACTCGGTGGTCTCCTCGATGGAGGTGTCCTGCACCACCATTGTGAGGGTCTTGAGCGGCACCAAGTCGAAGTCCAGCGAGCCGCGGGCCACCAGCAAGGCGTCGGGCAACAGGTAGTAGCACGTGCCCAGCGAGTCGCGCATCAACGGCAGATAACAATCCGAACGGATGAAGTCGAACACGCCGAGGTCGAAAAACACCTGGGCGAACTTGCCGCTGACATTGTCATTGTGGTGCCAAACGCGGCGACAACGGTTGATCATCCTGCCGAACGCTTCGACAACTTCCGTGTAGGCCTGCCAGGTTTCTTCGCTGTAATGATCCTTCAGCTGATATTCCACCGAGGCGATGTCGCGTTCCAGAAGCGAAATCTTCCGTTTGTAGTGGCTGATGATGCTGATCAGATGTTTCTTGTGATGATGCCCCATCTTGTCCTTGACGGCACGGATCAGGCGCTGCAGCTCTTCCTCCATGCGTCCGATGGTGAGGGCGCTGGCGTAGCATTCCAATATCTCGCTCTTCCGCGGGTCATCCACATTGCGCACCGCCTCATTGGTCTTCTCCAGTTCGCGCTCGTAGCTGGGTTCGCGGTTGAGGAACAGATTGAGATAGCGGGGCTTCCGCACCGCCATGTGGCTGCGTATGAACAGGTGATAGCTGTGGCTGTCGCTCTCGCGCTCGAAGAAGCCGGTGCCGGGAGTGCCGGTGCAGATAAAGCGACGGCTGGCACCTGCCTCATTGCCGTCAAAGCGGACTCCAAAGTCGGAGTAATAGAAATGGTTGCTCACCCTGACGACGATGTCTCGGCTGAGTCTCTTGTATGTAAATGGGAATATACTCATGGGTTAGGTTTAAGTACTCTTTAACTTTAAGACGCTTTGACGCCGGGTTCATCTTTCTCTATCCGTGGATGGCTTCGCCGTGCACAGCCTCGAGCGCCTCCATCACACCTTCGCTCATGGTCGGGTGCGGATGGATGGCCTGCGCCAGCTCGCGGGCGGTCATCCCCTTCTCGCGGGCCACCACAGCCTCGGCGATCATCTCCGTGACATTGTCGCCGCACATGTGGCATCCCAGGATAAGGTCGGTCTTGGCGTCGGCCACGATCTTCACGAAGCCGTCCGTATTGCCTGCCGCCGTGGCCTTTCCGCTGGCTTTGAAGAAAAACTTGCCCACCTTCACCTCGTAGCCGGCATCGACGGCCTTCTTCTCGGTGAGACCCACGCTGGCCACCTCGGGCACCGTATAGGTGCAGCCGGGCACGTTGCTGTAGTTCACCTTGTGGGCTTCGCCCTTGACGATATGCTCCACGCAGCAGATGGCCTCTTTCGACGCCACATGCGCCAATGCGGGACCATGCACCACGTCGCCGATGGCATAGTAGCCGGGGACATTGGTGCGGTACCAGTCATCCACCTCTATCTTGCCGCGCTCATATTTGATACCCGTCTCGTCGAGGCCCAGGTTCTCCAGGTTGGTCACCACGCCGACGGCGCTCAGCACCACATCGACATCGATGACCGTCTCCGTGTTCTTCTTCAGGTCCTTGACCGTCACATGGCACACATCGCCTTCGATATCAACCTTCTCCACCGAGCAGCTGGGCATCACCTTCATGCCCAGCTTGCGGAAACTGCGGCTCATCTGGGCGGCCACCTCCTCGTCCTCGTTGGGCAGGATCTGGGGCATGAACTCGACCAAGGTCACCTGGGTACCGATACTCTGGTAGAAGAAGGCGAACTCGCTGCCGATGGCGCCGCTGCCGCACACCAGCATGCGCTGGGGCTGCTGGCGGAGGGTCATGGCCTCGCGGTAGCCGATGATGTGCTTGCCGTCCTGCGGCATGGCCGGCATCACCTTCGAGCGCGCACCCGTGGCGATGACAATATGGTCGGCCTCGTAGTCGGTGCCATCGACATTGACGATGTGGTTCGGGCACACCTTGGCGGTGCCGCTGATCACATCGACGCCGTTCTTCTTCAGCAGGAACTCGACACCCTTGTTCATCGTGGCGGCCACGCCGCGCGAGCGGTCAACCATGGCATTGAGGTCGGCCTCCACCCCCTCGGCCTTCACGCCGTAGTTGGCGGCGTGCTTGGCATAGGTGAAAGCCTGGGCGCTCTTCATCAGCGCCTTGGTGGGGATGCAGCCCCAGTTGAGGCAGATGCCTCCCAGATTCTCGCGTTCCACCACGGCGGTCTTCAGGCCCAGCTGGGCTCCTTTGACGGCAGCCACATAGCCTCCCGGGCCGCTGCCGATAACAATCATATCGTATTTCATGCCTATATTATTTTTGTTTTCATTGTTATTTAAGGATTGCAAAAATACACTTTTTTGACGAAACTACCAAAAAAAATTGACATCCCGCAAGCCATGGGGCATTTAACAGCATGTGTTTCAAAACTTCACGCAAGGACAAATCTTTCCCTCCCGCCACCGCTGTCCGGACAAACGACCCACATCGACGGCACCCGATCACCTATTCCTGCCTCGGCTGCGCCTCCATCCCATCACCACTTCCCCTCCACTTCACCTCCGTCAGACAACGGAGGTGAGACGGAGTTGAGACGGAGGTGAGACGGAGGTGAGACGGAGTTGATACGGAGGGATGACCTAAGGATGACTTAAGGATGACTTAAGGATGACCTAAGGATGACCTGAGGAGAATACAGGAAGGGCCCGATGTGATTTTTTCAAAAGAAAAAAAATGATTTTCGGGAGGGCGGTTATCAACCAAGTTAGGTGAATAACCCGACAACCCGACACGCTTCCAATCACTTAGAAATGCACACCCGGAAAACGGGGTTTGATTATCAAACGATTGACGCAATTAGCACATATCCAACTCTCTACAAAAACAATCAACACACAAGAGACTAATCCTCAAAGGCCTATCCGTGTTATCAACAAAAGGTGGCAAAGAGGCGTTTTTTTTGAAAAAAAATTTCAAAGTGTCGAAAAAAATGGGTATATTATTTACCTCCTCCAAAATGTTAAAATCCGGGCTGGATTTTCGTTTCTAGCAAGTTACGGAAATGGGTGTTTTGGGGGGCTGTGGAGAGCGGGGGGGGACTTTAAACAAAAAAATCGAAAGATGCAAATTTTATTTTCACATTCTATGCACAAAAAAAGGATGACATTTGCAAGCAGAGATAAACGCACGACAATTGTGCAAGTGGTTGAAAAAGCAAAGCATTAAGATAAAATGAAAGAGGAAGATTACAAGCGAGTGTGGGCGGAATGCCTGGAAGTGATTAAGGACACCCTCGGACCGGAGAACCGTAAGGCCTACGAGACCTGGTTCACCCCCATCGTGCCCCTGCAGCTCGAAGGTTCAACGCTGATAGTACAGGTACCCAGTCCCTTCTTTTATGAATGGATTGAAGAACATTATATAGACCTGCTGAAACGGGTGATCCGTATGCAGCTGGGCCCCAACGGCATGTTGAAGTACAGCATCGTGATGGACCAGACCATCCCCACGGAGCCGTTGCGCACCACCCTGCCGTCGGCCAACCGTCGCAACACACGCAACCCGTTGACCGACCTGCCCGTCAATATAAATAAAGAAGGCGTGCGCGAGATACCCGACCCGTTTGTCATTCCAGGCATCCAGAAAACCCGCGTCAATTCGCAGCTGAGCCCCAACTACACGCTGGAGAACTTCGTGGAGGGCGACTGCAACCGACTGGCCCGCTCGGCCGGCTACGCCGTGGCAGAAAAACCCGGCCAAACCTCGTTCAACCCCCTGCTGCTGCACAGCAACGTGGGCTTGGGAAAGACCCATCTGGCCAACGCCATTGGACTGAAGACCAAGGAGCTGCACCCCGACAAGACGGTGCTCTATGTCACCAGCGAGCAGTTCATGCAGCAGTATGCTGAAGCCGGCCGCGCCGGCACCACCAACGACTTCCTGCACTTCTACGAGATGATCGATGTGCTGATAGTCGATGACATCCAGTTCTGGGCAGGCAAGGCCCCCAAGACCCAGGAAGCTTTCTTCCACATCTTCAACCGCCTCCACCAACGCAACTGCCAGATCATCATCACCAGCGACAAGGCCCCGGGAGAGCTCCAAGGACTGGAGCCGCGCCTGCTGAGCCGCCTGAAATGGGGCCTCAACGCCGACCTGCAGGCTCCCGACGTGGAGACCCGCAAACGCATCCTGCAGCAGAAGCTGCAGAACGACGGCATCGAGATGTCGGACGACGTGATAGAGTACATCGCATACAATATCAACACGAACGTGCGCGAACTGGAAGGTGCGCTGATTTCGCTCATCGCCCAGAGCTCGCTGAACCGCAAGCAGATCACCCTCGAACTGACCAAACAGATGATCGACAAGTACGTGCAGAGTTCGAGCCGTGAGGTGACCATCGACTACATACAGAAGGTGGTGTGCGACTACCTGGAGCTGCCTGTGGATGCCATCCAGCAGACCTCGCGCAAACGCGAGATTGTGCAGGCCCGCCAGCTGAGCATGTACTTCGCCAAGAAAATCACCAAGTCAAGCCTTGCCGTCATCGGCGCCCAATGCGGCAACAAGGACCACGCCACCGTGCTGCACGCCTGCAAACAGATTGAGAACCTGCGCCAGACGGACCGTTACATGCGGGCCATGGTAGAGGAGCTGGAGAAGAAATTCGCAGAATGAAGACAGCCTTCAAGCCGGGAACGATGATTTATCCGCTGCCGGCGGTGCTGGTTACCTGCGGCGACGCGCCAGAGAACTGGAACCTGCTGACCGTGGCATGGACGGGCACCCTCTGCAGCGACCCTCCGATGTGCTACGTCTCCATCCGTCCCGAACGCCACAGCCACGCCCTGGTCAGCCGCACAGGCGAATTTGTCATCAACCTGACCACCGCCGCCCTGGCCCGTCAGACCGACTGGTGCGGCGTACGTAGCGGCAGGGACTACAACAAGTTTCGCGAGATGGGGCTGCACACCGAACCCGCCCAACTGGTGAAGGCTCCCTTGCTGAAAGAAAGCCCGCTGTGTCTCGAATGCCGGGTGACGGAGGTAAAGCATCTGGGCAGCCACGATATGTTCATGGCGGAGATAGTGGCTGTCGATGCCGAAGAGGAGTTGATCGACAAGAGCACAGGTCAGTTCCAACTGAACCACGCCGGCCCCCTGGCCTACTCGCACGGCAAGTACTACTCCCTGGGCGAGAAGTTGGGCGGATTCGGCTTCTCGGTGAAGAAACGTAAATAAAACACATAAACCATGAATATCGTTTGCGTTGAAAGCCTCGGAATCAGCCAGGCTCGCTTTGAGGATTTAAAGAGCCACTACGCCTCGATGGGACACGCGTTCACCTATTACATGGACCGCCGCGAAGACGAAGATACGCTCGTGGAACGCATGCATGAGGCCGATGCGGCCGTCATCAGCAACATCAAGCTGCCGGCCGCCGTGCTGTCGCAATGTCCCAAGCTGCGCTACCTCAGCGTAGCCTTTACAGGCTTGGATCACATAGACCTCGCCTATTGCAAAGAGCATGGCATCACCGTGCAGAACGCCGCCGGATACAGCACCACCGCCGTCAGCGAACTGGCCGTGGGCATGATGCTCGACCTGTTGCGCAACATCGTCACCCTGAACGAGAAGATACGCCAAGGTGGCAGCCGCGGCACCTTCCTGGGCAGGGAGCTGAGGGGAAAGACCGTGGGCATCGTGGGCACAGGCGCCATCGGCACCGCCACCATCCACCTCCTGTTGGCCTTTGGCGCCAAGGTGATTGCCTGGAGCCGCACCGAACGCCCCGAAGTGAAAGCCATGGGCGTAAAATACATGCCGCTGGAGACCCTGCTGCAACAGAGCGATATCGTAAGCCTCCATGTGCCGCTGTGCGACGAGACTCGCGGCCTGATCGGCGAGAAGGAACTTTCCCTGATGAAACCCACAGCCCTGTTGGTGAACACCGCCCGTGGGCCCGTGTGCGACATCGCCGCCGTGGGGAAGGCGCTGGTAGAGAACCGCATCGCCGGCGCTGCCTTCGATGTATTCGAGAAAGAGCCTCCCCTGCCTATCGACCACTTGTTGCTCTCCACCAACCGCTGCCTGGTGACGCCCCATGTGGCCTTCGCCACCGAGGAGAGCTTCGCCGCCCGCGCCGACATCGTCTTCGGCCACATCGACGACTGGCTCAAGGCCTGACGCCATGGAGACCTTTATCATCATTGCCATCTGCCTTTTCACGCCGCTGTTGATACTGTGGCTCACGTGGCGATTTCCCTTGCTCAACAAGGTGGGTACCATCATCATCGCCTACATCATAGGCTGCCTTCTGGGCATCACCGGCCTGATACCCGACACGCCGGAGGTGCACAAGGTGCAGACCGACATAGCCACCTACACCATTCCTTTCGCCATACCGCTGCTGCTCTTCTCCACCGACCTCAAGTCGTGGATCAAACTGGCGCCAGCCTTCATCAAATCCACCCTGCTGGCCATCCTCGGCTGCTGCATGGCCATCACCATCGGCTTTTTGATTTGCGCCGGAGACGACAAGGAGACATTCGCCTCCATCGGAGGCATGCTCACTGGGCTCTACACAGGCGGCAATGCCAATCTGGCTTCAATCAAGGTGGCCCTGGGCGTCGATGACACCACCTACATCATCACCTCCGCCTACAGCACCCTGCTCAGCGCCGTCTATTTGTTCTTTGTCATCATCTTTGGCAAACGCGTACTGCGCCTCGTGCTTCCGGACTTCCCGAAAGACAAGATGAACACAACCCGGAGCATTGATATCAAGAACCACGATAACGAATTGTTCTACGGCCTCTTCCGACGCGACAACCTGCGCAACCTGGCTCAAGCACTTGTATTGACAATCCTCATCATAGCCATCGGAGCCGGAATAGCGCTACTGTGCCCGAAGCACATGTTCCAAACCATCTTCATCTTGGGCATCAGCACCCTGTCCATCATCGCATCCTCTTTCAAACGGGTGCGCACCATGGAACGCACTTTCGAGGCCGGCACCTACCTCATACTGGTCTTCTCCATCGCCGTTGCCTCGCAGGTCACCGTCGGTACATTGGGCAATATCAACCCGCACATCTTCCTCTTCATCACCATAGCCACCTTGGGGTCGCTGCTGATACATGTGCTGTTGAGCGCCATTTTCCGCATCGACACCGACACGACATTGGCTTCCAGCATCTCGCTCATCTGCTCGCCTCCGTTCGTACCTGTGGTGGCAGGTGCCTTGAAGAACAAAAACATCATTGGGCCAGGTATCGCCGTGGGCCTGTTCGGCTACGCCGTCGGCACCTACGTTGGTTTCATGCTGGCCAAATTGCTCCTTTGGCTATAAACCGATTATTTGCTGAATCGTCCTTTCAAGGACGAGAAGACCTTGCGACCCAGAAGGTAATACTCGGGCAGCAAGAGTCCTTGATAGACCTGCGGCACCTCATGGGTGCCGTTTTTCATCCGCTTCTGCCGCAAGGCAGGCTTCCATGAACGATACTGCCGATGGGCTTTTCGCACAGCTTTGTATTCTCCCACATGTCCCTCCATCAGAAACTTGACGGCAGCCACACGGTCGAGCCACATGCGCATCGCCAACACCCATCCACGACGACCGTCGGGCAGGTTCTTGTACAGCATCGAGAGGTTGTTGCGGAAATTGAGTTCCGTCTTGAAGGGAGATGATTTGGGCAGCGTGCCACCTCCAACATGGTACAACACCGACCGCGGGCAATAGCGCACACGGTAGCCAGCCAGCTGGGTACGCCAACAGAAATCAATTTCCTCCATGTGGGCAAAGAAGTCGCCATCAAGTCCCCCCAACTCCTTCCACACCGAAGCACGGACAAACATGGCCGCTCCCGTGGCCCAGAAAATGTCGCATTCGTCGTCATACTGACCCTTGTCTTTCTCCAAACTATTGAAGAGGCGCCCGCGGCAGAAAGGATAGCCGTAACGGTCGATGAAACCACCTGCACCGCCGGCATACTCGAAGGTGTCTTTCTGGTCATACATCAGCAGTTTGGGTTGTGCCACCGCCACCTGCGGCTCACGCTCCATCATCTCCACCACCGGCTCCACCCAATGGGGCGTGCATTCCACATCGCTATTGAGCAAAACGTAATAGTCGGCATCCACCTCCTGCAAGGCCCGGTTGTAGCCCTCGGCAAATCCGTAGTTCTTGTCCAGAAGGATCAGTTGCAGGGTGGGATACTGCTGCCGGAGGAATGCCACCGAATCGTCGGAGGATCCGTTGTCGGCCACAATCACCCGAGCTCCTTCGCTGTTGGCGATTACTGAGGGGAGAAAACGCTCCAGCATTGTGCGGCCGTTCCAGTTGAGTATGACGATAGCTATGCTTTTCATTTGTTGGGGATAAAGATAGGCATATCCGCCGGACGAGTGCGTTTCCATCGGCGGTGACTCCAAAGCCAGTATTGTGGCTCGGATTGAATTTCCTGTTCCAGACGGCGGACATAACGTTCAACTATAGTGTATTGCGGCACCTCCTGCGGATGCTCGCAGAGAGGACTGAATGTTAATTCATAATAGCCACGGCGGACGCGGTGGACCGAATAATAGAGCACCGGGTAGTTGTACTGCCGTGCGAAATGCTCGGCCCCGTAAAGGAACGCCGTCTCATGATGCAGGAAACGGGTCCAGTAGCTTTTGTGAGGATTGGAGGGCGACTGGTCGCTAAGCATCATCAGCACACAGGGCACATGATAGCGCTCAAAGAAGGCCACATGCTCGCGTACATCGGTCTGATCCACGACCTGCGTCCCGTAACGCGTGCGGCGACGGGTGATGAAGCCTGCCGTCAGCTTGTCCTGCAACGGTTTTCCCACACCGATTCCGTGGTGCAGGAACTGCATGTTGAGCGAGGATACCATATACTCCCAGTTGCCGTAATGGGCCGACATCAAGATGACCGTCTGCCCCTGTTCATAGTAGCGGTCCACCACCTCGCGATTCACAATGCGGTAGCGCCGTTTGATGGACGATGGCGAGGCGAACAGGTTGTAGGCACCCTCGATAATCAGATCGCTCAAGTAACGGTAATACTGCCGCTCCACCCTGCGAAGGTGCCGTTCGTCCCATTCCGGGAACGACGACTCCAAATTCGCCCGCACCACCTTGCGGCGGTAGCCGACAAGGTAGTAGGCAATCAGATAGAAGATATCCGACAGCAGGTACATCGGTCAATATCCGCGGTTAAACTGTTCTCCCACTTCACCCACCACACCTTCGGCGAGTTGCTGACGGCAGAGGCGGCGCTCCCAGCCGGGATCCTGCACCTCGCCGCGGGCATTGCTGTTCAGCAGGGTGTAATACCCCGAACGATGTTCGTCCCAGAAAAGAAACACACGATTGGGGTCGTCGGTATCCAGCTTGTTATATCGCCACAGCTGATAGGGCAGATAGAACACATGCCCCTGCGATGTACCGTTATACACTTTCGGCTCCGACGCCTGCGTGTTTCCCAGCTGCAACAGCGTCGGTGCCTGCTCGTTGTTGCTGCCTATACGGTTGGCCGACACATAGTTCTTCTCGTCGCGTATGAAATCCGGTGGGCCATATTGCAAATACACACGGCCGCGATCCGTCTGGATACCACGCGTCCGCGGGTAGCTGAAATGCGCCTGCACATAGTCAATCCGCTCTTTGTACTTCAGCCACTCCCCTTCGGGGTTCATCGTGCTCCGACGCTGCCAAAAGCGGTACAGGAAGGCCTGCTTTTCCTCCAATCCGGGATGCTTCACCAGCTCCTCGACCACCGTGTTCTCCATCGGCGACGCTATGGGATACAGCGCCTCCAGGTAGGTGTTCAGCTCCCTCTCGTCTGTGTAGCGGCCCGCAAACGTGCCGGCGAACTCGCTCGTTTCCTTCCCCTTCACTCCGGGATTCGACCGGTAGAACGGCACCTTCTTGTACAGCATCGTCTGCCCTTCGCGGTTGCGCAGCTCCGCCACCAGGTTGTAGTTTCCCGACGGCAAATCGCTGATGTCGATGCTTCCATAGACCGGCACGCTGGCCGCCCCGTTCTTGCGGCTCACCTGCTGCAGCTCCTCAAGGCGGCGACCCGTCTCACGCTCCTCTATGTAGGCCATCGCCAGGAATGCCTTCTCCCCTACCTCGGCGTTGATATTGTATATCTCGTAGTAGTAGTTGAGTTGCTTGACCTGCTCGGGCAAGTAGTCGCTCACATAGGGTTCCATATCGTATCCGCCGCGCGACAGGATGTTCTGACTCACCGTCGGTTTGGCCGATGCCATCAGCTGCAGGCTCGACATCGAAGGCCTGCGTGCGTCGTAGTTGATGACCAGCTTCTCCGTAACCACCGACGGCTCGCCCTCGCTCCCCTTGTCCTTCAACAAGAGCGTCAGGTCGTAAATGCCGTTCTTCACCGAAAAGCGCTGCACATCCATAAAACTGAAATCCAGCCTGTCCAGACTTTCCACCAGCGGACTCGTGAGCTCGTACTTCTTGGCGTAGCACACCGAATCCTGCTGGCTCAGCACGATGGTCACCTCAGCGGCGGAACGATAGCCACCCTCCACCTCCTTGAACTGCATCGTCCATGCGTCAAACTGCAGGTAAGTCTCTATATAAGGCTGCTGATCCGACACAAGATAGAACGTGGAATAGCCGAACACCGCCTGCATCTGTGCCTGCGCTGCGCCTCCAATTCCCGCCAACATCATCAACCCTGCCAATACTATTCTTCCTATTTTTCTCATCACATGAAAAATTTAGAATTCATAATTCATATCAACTGACCGGCCAACGACGGTCCAAACCGAAACTCATGGGGCTCACCTTCAGCTGCGGGGCAAACTGGAGGCGCTTCCATTCGTTGCGTTTCACCCCCTTGATGGCGCGCTGCACCACCTCGCGGTCGTAGCCTTCCTCCACAATCTCGTCTTCGCACATGCCCTCGTCGAGGTAGAGGTTCAGCACGGCGTCGAGCACACTATAGTCGGGCAGCGAGTCGCTGTCCTTCTGACCCGGACGCAGCTCGGCGCTGGGTGCCTTGGTGATGCTGTTCACCGGTATCCTCACCCCGTCGCGGTTGATCCACTCGCTCAGCTGATAGACTTCGGTCTTATAAAGGTCGCCGATGACCGCCAGCGCGCCGCACGAGTCGCCGTACAGCGTGCCGTAACCCATCGCCGCCTCGCTCCGGTTCGTCGTGTTCAGCGCCAAGGCGCCGAACTTGTTCGCATAGCTCATCACGATGGTGCCTCTGATCCGCGCCTGCATATTCTCCTCCGTCACATCTTCCGCACGGCCGTCGAACACAGGCTTCATGGTCTCCCTCAGGCAGTCGAACACCGGCTTGATGGGCACGATGTGGTACGACATACCGAGATTGTTCGCGAGCTCCACGGCGTCGCCCACCGAATGGTCGGTCGAATACTGGCTCGGCATCAGGATGCCGTGCACATGCTCCGCCCCGAGGGCGTCCACCGCCAGGGTGGCCACCAGCGCCGAATCGATGCCGCCGCTCAGGCCCAGCACGGCATCATGCAAGCCGTTCTTGTGGAAATAGTCGTGCAATCCGCATACCAGGCCGCGATACACCAACTCCACGGCCTCGGGCTTCTCGTCCTCGACGGTCTCAATCTGCTGCATATCCACCGTCTGGCAGGCCTCCTCGAAATAGGGCAGCTGGCAGAGCACGCCGCCCGCGGCGTTCATCGCCAGCGAGCCGCCGCCAAAGAGGAAGCTTCCCTCACAACCGGTGCGGTTCACATACACCAGCCCTGCATTCAGGTTCTCCACTATCTTCGTCATCCGGTAGCGGATGCGGTAGGGCCGACGGTAGTCGAACACCTGGCTTCCGCAGCATACCACCAGGTCGGGCTGCTCCACATAGCCTTTGGACAGCTCCTTCAAGTCCTCATAGAAGCCGATGGCCAGCCGCTGGTCGTGGAAGTCAATCACCTGCACACCCTCGCCACGCACGAAATACTTCTGCTCGTCGGTGTTCAAGTACTTCTTGGTCACCACGCCACGGATGGCGCAGTTCTGCACAAACACGATGGCGTTGCAGAGCCCCTTGTCCTGCAGCTGCAGCGGCAACCCCACGAGGAAAGCCCGGTGCTCCGAACGCGCCACCAGTTCCTGCAGCACGGCCTGGGCCTGCTTCTGGACGTCGGTGTAGCCCGCCGCGGCGAACAGGGGCGACCCGCACACCGTGCCGGCAGGAAAGACCGTCAGCAGCGCCTCACGCGACGCTTCCGACTCCAGTTCCTTCACAATCCATTCGAGGTTCTCTTCCGCACGCAACGTGCGGATATCATGCTGGACAATATGTATCTTCATCTCTTCTACAGGATTAATCAAAAATAATAATAGATAACGCTGTGCGCACGGTTTTATTATACGCACGCGACAAAAAAAGTTATCATTAGGTCATCCCTAGGTCATCCTTA
>DGIA01000012.1:66823-99575 GCA_002392965.1 Bacteroidales bacterium UBA3834
ATCCCTAGGTCATCCCTAAGTCATCATATAGTCGCCACAGAATCCTCCCATCGTTTCTTGTACAGACACCAAAAGACTATTAATCAATATCTTAAAAACAATAAAAAAAGCATCGGGAGGAGCATTATATTGTGTGAATGGAACAACAAAAAAATGTGATTATAAAAATATTTTTCCCTACCACATACAATAAATAAAATATATATACGTTATGGAGGCTGACCAAGTGTCGAAAACGGAAAGAACAAACAAACATTATATCATGAAAAATCTTGTTATTGTCGAGTCGCCGGCCAAAGCCAAGACGATCGAGAAATTCCTGGGCAAGGACTACACCGTCAAATCGAGCTACGGCCACATCCGCGACCTGGCAAAAAAGGAAATGAGCATCGACGTCGAGGACAACTACGAGCCGCAGTACCAAATCAGCGAGGACAAGCGGACGCTGGTGAACGAGCTGAAGAAAGCCGTGAAAGAAGCCGACAAGGTGTGGCTTGCATCCGATGAGGACCGCGAGGGAGAAGCCATCGCGTGGCATCTGCAGGAGACCCTGAAGCTGGATCCCGCCACCACGCAGCGCATCGTTTTCAACGAAATCACCAAGACAGCCATCCTGCACGCCATAGAGAACCCGCGCCAGATCGACATGAACCTGGTCGATGCCCAGCAGGCCCGCCGCGTGCTCGACCGACTGGTGGGATACGAAATCAGCCCCATCCTGTGGAGCAAGATCAAGCCCGCCCTCAGCGCCGGTCGTGTGCAAAGTGTCGCCGTACGCCTCATCGTGGAGCGCGAGGAAGAGATCAAGGCTTTCCAAAGCAAGCCTTTCTTCAAAGTATCGGCCCAGTTCCGTCCCGTCGATGGCACCAAAACCCTCAACGCCGAGCTGAACAAGCACTTCGCCACCGCCGAGGAAGCCGAAGCCTTCCTGCAGAGCCTCTCCGGGGCCAACTTCAAAATCAGCAGAATCGAGACCAAACCCTCCCGCCGCAGCCCCGCCCCGCCCTTCACCACCTCCACCCTCCAGCAGGAAGCCAGCCGCAAGCTGGGCTTCAGCGTGGCACGCACGATGCAGGTGGCACAGCAGCTGTATGAAAGCGGTTACATCACCTACATGCGTACCGACAGCGTGAACCTCAGCGAACTGGCCCTGAGTATGGCAAAGAAGGAGATAGAGAAAGAATACGGCACCGAATACGTCAAAACACGCCGCTACCAGACAAAGACCAAAGGCGCCCAGGAAGCCCACGAGGCCATCCGTCCCACCAACATGGAGGTGCAGAGCATCAACATCGAAAGCGCACAGCGGAGACTCTACGAGCTCATCTGGAAACGCACCGTGGCCAGCCAAATGGCAGACGCCGAACTGGAAAAAACCGAAATCGAGATCGGCATCAACGCCCAGCAGCCGGTGGCCGGCAACGTCTTCCAATGCTCCGGCGAGCAGGTGAAATTCGACGGATTCCTGAAAGTCTATATGGAAGGTACCGACGACGACGAGGAAAAGGAGAGCAGCACCCTCCTCCCGCGCCTGCCCGAAGGCACCCTGCTGAGCATGGAACTCTGCGAGGCTACACAGCACTATACCCAACATCCTCCCCGCTACACGGAGGCCAGCCTTGTGAAAAAACTCGAAGACCTCGGCATCGGCCGTCCTTCCACCTACGCCCCCACCATCAGCACCATCCTCAAACGAGAATACATCATCAAGGAAGACCGCGAGGCCGAACCGCGCCAATGCACCGTCCTCACCTTCAAGAATGGCCACATCAAACGCACCGAACGCACCGAGAAGGGATACAGCGAGAAAGGCAAGCTCTTCCCTACAGACATCGGATGCGTGGTGAACACCTTCCTGATGGAGCATTTCAACGACATCATGGATTACAACTTCACCGCCACGGTGGAGAAGGACTTCGACGAAATAGCCGCCGGCAAGAAAGAATGGCGCAAGGTGATCGGCGGATTCTATGTGCCTTTCCACAAGAACATACGCCAGACGCAGCAGAACAGCCAACGCAACACCGGCAGCCGCCTCCTCGGCGTCGATCCGGATAGCGGAAAGAACGTCTATGCCAAGATCGGCCGCTACGGCACCTTGGTGCAGATCGGAGAAACCAATGCCGACGAGAAGCCCCGCTTCGCCAGCATGAAAAAAGGACAAAGCATTGAGACCATCACCCTCGAGGAGGCACTGAGTCTCTTCTCGCTACCTCGCACCCTTGGCCAGTTTGAGGACAAGGAGGTCACCGTGAGCATCGGCAAGTTCGGTCCCTATGTGCGGCACAACAGCAAGTTCTACTCCCTGGGCAAGAACGACGACCCGTACGAGGTAAGTCTGGAACGCGCCATCGAGATTATCAAAAGCAAACGTGAAGCCGAAGTCCAAAAGGAAGAGCTGAAGAAAATCTACCCCCACGAAATCGGCGTGCAGGACGGAGACGCGGTGGTGAGCAACATCGGCCGCTTCGGCCCCTACCTGACCTTCCGCGGCGAGAACTTCCGCCTGGCCAAAGGCGTGGATCCTTTGAAACTCACCCTTGAGCAGGCATTGGAAATCATCGACAAAAACGGAAAGAAAAAAGCCAAGAAGAAAAAATAAGCCGGCAGACGGCAGTTGGCAGTGAAGCTATCGGTCATAATAGTAAACTACAACGTCAAGTACTTCCTGAAACAGTGCCTTTCGTCGGTCTATGAATCGGACAGACGCCTGGCCAACGGAGAGGACTTGGAACTTGACGTATGGGTGGTTGACAACGACTCGGTTGACGGAAGCGTGGAAATGGTGCAGGAAGATTTCCCCGAAGTGAACGTCATTGCCAACAAGGAAAACGTCGGTTTCGCCCGAGCCAACAATATGGCGCTCGCCCGTTGCACGGGCGAGCGCCTTCTCTTGCTCAACCCCGACACCGTGGTAGAGCGCGACACATTGGTGCAATGCGCCGACTTCATGCGCCAACACCCCGACTGCGGAGGCCTCACGGTGAAGATGGTCGATGGCAGCGGACGCTATCTGCCCGAGAGCAAGCGTGGATTTCCCACCCCGGAAGCGTCGTTCTACAAAATCAGCGGCCTCATCCGCCTCTTCCCCCACCACCGGCGCATCGCGGCCTACTACATGGGCCACCTGCCCGAAGACGAAGTGAACGAGATAGAAATCCTGCCCGGTGCCTTCCTGATGTTCACCCGGGAAACCTATGAACAGATTGGAGGATTGGACGAAAGCTACTTCATGTACGGCGAGGACATCGACTACTCTTGGCGTATCAAGCTGGCGGGTTGGAAAAACTACTACCTGCCCACCACCCACATCATCCACTACAAAGGCGAAAGCACCAAGAAGGGATCGATGAACTACGTCTATACCTTCTACAACGCGATGTCCATCTTCGTGAAGAAATACTTCACCGGCCATGGGGCCCGGCTGTTCTCGGGCCTGCTGCATGCAGCCATCTGGCTGAGGGCGGCGCTGGCATGGGCCAAACGTGCGCTGCAACGGGTGGCTGTACCGGCAGCAGACTTCCTGCTCTCCTACGGCGGATTCCTGCTGCTCAAACATATCTGGGAAAATTTCAAAGGCGTAGGACCCGACTACTACCCCGCCGAATACACAACGCTGGTCATTCCTTTGTATATACTGATCCTCATGTGCAGCAGCTGGCTGCACGGTGGCTACGACCGGCCTGTGCGGACAGGACGCATCGTGCGCGGAATAACCACAGGCCTTCTGATGCTGCTGGCGTTTTACTCGCTACTCGACGAAAGCCAGCGCTACTCACGCATGCTGCTGTTGATCGGATCGGCCTGGACCCTGGCCGGCACCTTACTCATCAGGGTGGCACTGAGCCTCTGCAATGTAAAAGGATACGCATTACGCGCACGCAAGCGTGGAAGCGTCATCGCAGTAGGATCGGTCGAACAGACCGAACGGCTGCGGACACTCTACTCCTCCATGGGAATCCCCACAGAAAACCTTGTCACCACCACCGACAGCAGTTCTCGACATCTGCAAGACCTCATCCGCATTGAACATGCCGAAGAGGTGGTGTTCTGCGGACAGGACATCCGACACACCATCGAGCTAATGGCACAACTGCGTACCACCGGCGTGGATTACAAGATTGCACCTGCCGACGGAGACTATGTGGTCGGCAGCGAAAACATCCTTTCGCCCGACGAACTATACCTCACCGACCTCAACACCATCAGCACCGACACCTGCCGACGCACCAAGCGCATGTTCGACATCGGAAGCGCCCTGCTGCTATTGCTGTTCTTCCCTGTACTGATCTGGTTCCAGAAACACAAAGGCCGCTATCTCGCCGACTGCATCAAGGTACTCTCCGGCCGCTTGACATGGGTGGGCTACACCGGCCGCCGCGGAGTATTCTCCCCCTCGGCCCTCCTGCCCAACGCCGACAACGAACTGCAGGAACGACTCATGCTACGCTATATGCGCCACTACAGCACCGCTACCGACTTCGCCATATTGATACGCAAATTGAAAGAACTCTGAATAACGAAAGAAATGCTCGCCAAAAACATCAAGCCGTTCTTTTACACCTGTCTGGTTCTTGCCTTTCAGGTTGCCTCTCTCCCATCGGTACAGGCACAGCATATCCATGCCTATGTCACTTCGGGATGTGCCCTGTCGCAAATCGAGGGTGACGAACTCAAAGGGTTCAGAAAGGCTGGCTTCACAGGCGGCATCGGTGCACTCGCTTCCATCAGCGCCAGCAACCGCTGGGGACTCAGCACCGAAGTGCTCTTCTCCCAACGTGGCGCCTTCAACCGGACTGCCAATCCGTACAGCGTCGATATACAACTGAATTACATCGATATCCCCCTGATTTTTCACTATCAAGACCCCTACGGCGGCATGCTGATTGGTTTAGGCATGAATTACGGCCGACTGGTGCAGCAACCCCGATTCCTCGGTGAATACACCCCCAACTACTTCGTCCCCGACACCACCGACTACAACTTCCTCTACGACGACTTCGCCGTGGTGGCCGACGCACGCTTCACGGTTTGGCGCGGATTGCAGTTTAACTTCCGCTGGCAATATTCTGTAATCCCGGTCAAACGCGACTGGGCATTCTCGGAATACAGGCAAGGACGTTGGCATGAATGGACCAACAACTGTTACAATCTCAGCATCATCTTCCGCCTCATCTGGCAGTTTTAGAAACAAGAATATAAAAATCAAGACTATGGCAATTGCCTTGTTTCCCGGGTCGTTCGACCCCTTCACCGCCGGCCATGAGGCCATTCTCCGGCGCGTACTTCCTCTCTTCGACAAGGTGGTGGTGGCGGTGGGCGTTAACTCGGAGAAACAATGCATGTTCAGCCCGGAGGAGCGCGTTCAACGTATCCGCAAAATCCTGAACGACTGCCCCACCGTGGAAATCACCGCCTATAGCGGAATGACCATCGACCTCTGCCACCACATTGGTGCCCAATGCATTATTCGTGGCATACGCACCTCTGACGACTTTGAATACGAACAAACCGTGGCTGCCGTCAACCGTCTGCAGGACCCCACCATCGAAACCCTACTCGTGATGGCCGACCCCGAGCATATCAACATCAGCAGCACCTTGGAGCGCGAACGGATCAGTCACCAATGACACTCTCCGACGACATAGTTTATCTCAAAGGCGTTGGTCCTGCCAAGGCCAAAGTGCTGGCCGCCGAACTGGACATCCATACCTGTGGCCAGCTATTGGATTACTATCCTTTCCGCTACATCGACCGCTCCGTGATGGCCACCGTGGCCAGCCTTAGCGAAGAATCCGGCTATGTCGTGCTGCGCGGCTCCGTGAGCAACATGCAAACCACCTCCACAGGCCCCCATCGCGAGCGCCTGACCGTCGATTTCAGCGACAGTACCGGAAGCATCCAGCTTGTATGGTTCGCCGGTACCAAATGGGTGCGCGAGAAGCTGAAACCCAACGTGCAGTACCTCATTATGGGTAAACCGACCCTGTTCAACGGCCAGTGGCAGATAACTCACCCCGAACTGGAATCGGCACCCGCAGAAACACCTCACACCGCCCCTCTGCAAACCAACTTCCTGCCCGTCTATAACACCACCGACCGCATGAAGCAGCACGGACTCGGCACCCGTGCAATGGCCCGTCTCACCGAGACCCTATGCAACGCCCTCGGCAACGTACCCGAAACCTTGCCACCCGACATTCTCGAACAATTCCACCTCACCTCCCGCCGTCAAGCGCTCATCGCCATCCATTATCCCCAAAACCAACAAGAGCTCGATGCCGCCCGCACCCGTCTCAAATTCGAGGAACTCTTCTTCATGCAACTTGACTACCAATACGCCCACTCTTCACGACAACACCACTCCTCCGGGCGCATCTTCTCTTCCGTCGGCGACCATTTCAACCGCTTCTACAACGAGAAAATACCTTTCCCTCTCACCGATGCACAGAAACGCGTAATCAAGGAAATACGCGAGGACATGCGTTCCGGCCACCAGATGAACCGCCTCCTGCAGGGCGACGTCGGAAGCGGGAAAACCCTCGTCGCACTCATGTGCATGCTCCTTGCACTCGACAACGGGTGCCAGGCCTGCCTCATGGCGCCAACCGAAATTCTCGCCACCCAACACTACTACACCTTTCTCCGCATGCTCGACGGACTTGACATCACCGTCGAACTCCTCATCGGCAGCCTCAGGCCCGCCGAGAAGAAAAGCATCAAGCAACGCATTGCCTCGGGCAAATCCCAACTCGTTATCGGCACCCACGCACTCATCGAAGACGACGTACAGTTCCACCAACTCGGCTTCGTGGTCATCGACGAACAACACCGTTTCGGCGTTGAACAACGCGCCCGACTCTGGGCAAAATCCACCCCACCCCCTCATGTGCTCGTGATGACCGCCACCCCCATTCCACGCACCCTCGCCATGACCGTCTATGGCGACCTCGACTGTTCCGTCATCGACCAACTCCCCCCGGGACGCCACCCTGTGCGCACCTTCCACCGCACCGAGAACCGTCGTCCTCTCGTGTTCAGCTTCCTCAAAAAACAAATCGACGCCGGCCGGCAGATATACTTTGTCTATCCGCTCATCCACGACAATCCGAAACTCGACCTGCGCGACCTCATCGACGGCCTCGAGATGGTGCAAAGCTATTTTCCTCGGCCTCAATACCAGGTCTCCATGCTCCACGGACAACTCCGCGCCGACGAGAAAGCCTTCGAGATGGATCGCTTCAAGCAGGGTAAAACCCACATCATGGTGGCCACCACCGTCATCGAAGTGGGCGTCGATGTCCCCAACGCCACCGTGATGGTCATAGAAAACGCCGAACGCTTCGGCTTGGCCCAGCTCCACCAGCTGCGCGGCCGCGTGGGACGCGGTGCCGAACAAAGCTACTGCATCCTTATGACCAAGGACAACCTCAGCGGCACCAGCCGCGAACGCATACGCACCATGTGCTCCACCACCGACGGCTTCCAAATTGCCGAAGCAGACCTGCGGCTACGCGGCCCAGGCGACATGCAGGGCCTCCAGCAAAGCGGCCTGCTCGACCTCAAACTGGCCTCCATCATCGACGACGAACCCCTCGTCGCCGCCACACGCAACCTGATCCACGACCTCCTCAACTCCGACCCCACCCTCAGCCGATATCCACTCCTGCGGCAACACCTCGACAACTCAAAAAACAAACTGCTATGGGGGAAGATTTCGTAAATTGAAAATTGAAAGTTGAAAATTGAAAATTGAAAATTGAAAAGGAAATAGCCCTTGTTGCTGAGGAAGGTACGTCGTTGTCAAGCGGCAGCATACGGCTCTATGCCCTACCCTACGGTTGCGTGGATCTCTACAACTACGACCCGCTGAACCGCCGGGCCGCCGTGGGCATCATGGTAGCATCCCAATACCGGCGCAAAGGCTATGCCCTCGCCATACTCCGCGAGCTCGAAAAGATATCCGCCACAAACTACCAGCTACACACCCTGTTTGCCGACATCGCCGCCACCAACACAGCCAGCATAGAGCTCTTCCGCAAAGCCGGATATGAAGAATGCGGCCATTTCAAAGAATGGCTCGAACTCGACAGCCACTTCATCGACAACATAAGAATGCAAAAAATACTATGAATCGCAAAACAAAAATCATCCTGATTATAATCCTCACCCTCCTTCTGCTGGCCACCTTGGGACTCTACTTCCTCCTCAACTCCCGAACCACCAACAGCGAACCCCGCCGCCTCTTCCTCCCCGAGGGCACCACCTACCAGGCCCTATGCGACAGCCTCGATGCCTCGCGCTCCTTCCGCCTCTTCGCCGAAACCCTGGGCCTCGACGAGCGCGTGCGTCCTGGCTCCTATGTCGTTGAACCCCACATGAGCAACCTCGCCCTTGTAAGAAAACTCCGCAATGGCCAGCAGGACCCCATACGCCTCACCATCGGCAAGTTCCGCACCCCGCAACAGCTTAACGACTACCTCAACAAGAAGCTGATGCGCAACGACTTCAACGTCACCCTTGACAGTTTCCACCTCATCCGGCCAGAAACCTACGAGTTCTATTGGACGGTCACCCCCGGGCAGTTCATGCAGCGCATGAGAAAACAATACCAACGCGAGAATCTCGACAAGGAGACAGTCATACTCGCGTCAATAGTGGAGGAGGAGACCAACTACAATCCGGAGAAACCGCTGATTGCCAGCGTTTACCTCAACCGGTTGAGACGCGGGATGCCACTTCAGGCCGACCCGACGGTGAAGTATGCCGTGGGCGACTTCACCCTCAGGCGCATACTGAACAAACATCTCGCCACCGAAAGTCCCTTCAACACCTACCTCCACACAGGCCTGCCGCCTGCGCCCATCTGCACCCCCTCCAAAACCAGTATCGATGCCGTCATCAACGCACCTCAAACCGACTACCTCTACTTCTGTGCCTCCGACAAGATGGACGGCACCCACCGCTTCGCCGCCACCCTCGCCGAACACAACCGCAACGCCGCCGCCTTCCACACAGCCCTCAACCGCCGAGGTATATAGCTTTTCACATCCTTAGGTCATCAATAGGTCATCAATAGGTCATCAATAGGTCATCCTTAGGTCATCCTTAGGTCATCCTTAGGTCATCCCTTAGGTCATCACTAGGTCATCACTAGGTCATCACTAGGTCATCACTAGGTCATCACTAGGTCATCACTAGGTCGTCCTTGAATATCAAGGTGTAGCAGACTGTTAAAAATGGTTAATTTTCGCTTAATTTGACAACAAAATGTGTCAAAGGGGCATCTATTGGGATAAAAATCGTATCTTTGCATGATTATTCATTCATGGAGATGAAGACTATCAGTCGAATTATCAGCATAATAGGCATCGTACTAATAATGTACGGGCTCGCCCCCACGCGCGCGGAGGCACAGGCTCCCTATGGGCCCAGCGACCCGAGCGAGCCGATGGAGTGCGGCCAGTACCAATGGCCGATGGTGCAGTCGCCCTGCCCGGAGGTACAGATCAAGCAGAAACATGACCACACGCCCCTGAAGCAATACCGCGCGAACGGGTGGGACACGGTGGTGACCTGCACACAGACCGAGCTGGAGCTTTCCTGCATGCCCTACATACCGGTGCAATACTTCAACGGGCAATACACCGTGGATACCATCCCCTTCGACCCGCCCGACCCCACCTTCGCTGGCGGCACAAAGATGCCGGTGAACACCGACGACGACTTCGCCGCCACCCCGACCGAGATTCCGTTCCCCTTCTTTTTCTTCGGCCATCAAAAAAGCCACTTCGTACTGGGCGCCAACGGCTTGATTTCTTTCAACACGAGCACGGCAGGCAAATACTGCCCCTGGCGGTTCTCAGCCACTCTGCCGTGGACGAACAACAAGGCCGGTGTCCCCGGCTCGATGGGTTGCACGACGGCGGAGATGCGCGACGCGATATACGGCATCTATGAAGACACCCACCCCGTGGCGGCCTACCTGCACGGCGACCAGGGCATCTACTACGGCATCCAGGGCGAGGCACCCTGCCGCAAAATCATCGCCTCGTGGAACGGCATCCCCACCTTCCCCGGCACCCGCAACCTCGACAACCGCTGCACCTACCAGATTGTCTGCTATGAAGGGTCGAACATCATCGAGGTGCACGTGAAGCGCCGTGGGGTGAACACCAACTGGCAGAACGGCATGGGCATGCTGGGCATACAGAACGCCACAGGCCTGCCTCAGCAACCCGACACCATCCCCACCTCGCCGATGGTGTTTGTGGCGCCCAACTCGCCGGCCGCCTACTACCCCGTGGGCAAGAACCTCTTCAACACCCCGCTCGACAGCATCGCCTTCCGCTTCACTCCCCAGGGCAATTCCTTCCCCACCAGCCACTGGTACCGCATATTCGACGACGGACGGCCCGATCACCAGCTGACGCAGGACCCCGAGGACACGAACGGCTGGTGCGAGCCGATGCAGCAGGACCAACCGGCGTCGATGCAGCAGTTTCCCACCTGCAAGAAGTTGAGCCGCGCCCATGTCAGGCCGACGGAGAACTCGCGCTATGCCTTCCGGGTGATTTATTCGGATGCCGCCGGCGTGGTGCGCACCATCGGCGACACCATCACCATCGGCATGGACACGGCCCACCGCCTGACCTTGCGCCCCTCCGAAGGGACCCCGGCCGACACATCGATGAGCATCTGCTCGGGCACCAACGCCAGGCTGATGATAGAATACCCCCCGTTGCAGGACACGGTGAGCACGGACCTCACCATCACGCGCCTCAACAACGGCGCCACGCTGCCCGACAGCCTCCTTGTGCTGGGCGAACTCTATGAAGACGAGGTGGCGGGCCTGAAGCGCATCCCCGCCCTGCTCTATCCCGACAGCACCGCCCTCAACGTGCGTCCGGGACACATCGACTCAATTCTGATACAATACACCGCCCACTTTGTGAGCGGATGCCCCCAGACGAAATACTTCCTGCTGCGCACCTTCCCCTCCTACGACACCATCATCCGCGACACCATCTGCGAAGGAGAGACCTACCATTGGGCGGTGGATGGACACGACTACCGCCAGAGCACCACAGCGCCCCGAGTGACCCTTCCCACGGCGGTGGCCAACTGCGACTCGGTGGTCCGCCTGCACCTGAAGGTGGTGCCGGCCAGCTTCTCCATCGACCACATCAGCGACTGCAAGCCTGTGACCTGGCAGAACGGCGTCACATACACCGTGAGCAACGACGCCACAGCGGCCACCGACACGGTGAGGCTCAAGAACTCGGCAGGATGCGACTCGACGGTGCAGCTGGAGCTGAGCATCTACCCGATGACCACCAGCATCGGGTCAAGCCTGGAATACTTCGACCTGGACCACTTTGAAGTGGAGCTGACCGACCTCTCGGTCAACGGAGCCCGCCGCAACTGGATATTCCCCGACGGCGAGACGGCCACGACGCCGACCACCTACTACACCATTCCCCTGAGCGCCGAAGAAGCCACCATCAAGATGGTGGAATACAGCGAGCACGGATGTGTGGATACCGCCTATATCACCCTGCCCTTCCGCAAGGATGTCATCTGGGTGCCCAACACCTTCACCCCCGAGAACCCGGGCAACAGCGACCGCAACGGCACCTTCGGCTCCACAAGCCGCCACCTGCTGAGTGAGGAGACGCTGATCTACAACCGACGGGGCGAGATGGTGTTCCACAGCCACGAGGTGGATGGCCGATGGGACGGACGCGACCTGAAAGGAAACCCGTGCCAGACAGGAGCCTATGTCTATGTCATACGCTACACCACCGAATACGAACCAAACATCACCCACACGCTGAAAGGCTCGGTGACGCTTTTGAGATAGAGTAATGAATTATGAGTTTAATGTGAAATCAATAATAAACAATATGCACAAACACATTCTTATCCTTGCCGCCGCGCTGCTGCTGACCGCCGCAGGCGCACAGGCACAGACGTTCACCGAATGGGGCACCAGCGACACCACCCCAGCATGGGACTGCGGCCAATACCAATGGCCCGAAGTGCTGGCCCCCTGCCCCGAAGTGCAGATCAAGCAGAAGCACGACCACACCCCGCAGCAGAAATACCTCGAGCGCGGATGGGACACCGCCGTCACCTGCACCCAGCGCGAGTTGATCCTCTCCTGCATGCCCTACCTCCCCGTGCAGTTCTTCAACGGGCAATACACGGTGGATGAGATTCCCTACGACCCGGCCGACACCACCTTCCACTTCGGTACCCAGCTGCCGAACAACGACGACGACAAATTCTGCGCCCTGCAGCAGCTGCCGCAAAGCTCGGCCAACGGGGCCCACCCCTTCCCGTTCTACTTCTTCGGGAATAAAAAAACCTCGTTTGTGGCGGCAGGTAACGGTATTATTGCATTCAACCCTTCAGCTGCAGGACAGCATTGCACCTACAATGTAAAGCCCCCCATCCCCTGGTCAAGCGACCCAAACGATCAAACTCACTATTACAGCATTGATAATATTTACCGCGATGCCATCTACGGTGTGTATCAGGACACCGACCCAGGAGGAGATATGAGCGGGTTCCAAGGCATCTGGTACGGCATCAAGGATGAATACCCCTGCCGCAAGATTATCGCATCCTACAACGAACTGCCCTGGTACCCCCACGGTAGCAATACCTCCAACCGACAGAGCTACCAGATCATCTGCTACGAGGGGTCGAACATCATCGAGATACACGTGAAGCGTCGCCGTCGCGGCGAGACAAACTGCGGTTGGTGCAACTGGGGCTTGATCGGCATCCAGAACGCAGACGGCAAACCTCAGCAGCCAGGAGATCCCAACTCCCCCTCACGGTTCGTGCACGCTGGCGCCCATGCCGCCTATTTTCCCGTAGGGACGAACACCATGACGAACGCCGAGCAGATTGACATGACGGCCTATCGTTTCACCCCCCAAGGCCTCACCGAGACAGAAAACTACTGGATTCGCATATTCGACAACGGCGACACCGCGCGCCTGACCAGGGATCCGGAAGACACCAACGGCTACTACATCCCCATGCAGGTGAACCTGCCGGCCTACGAGCGCGAATTCCCTTCATGCGAAACCCTCACGCTGGCCTACATCAAGCCCAAACGAACCTCCAAGTACTGCTTCGTGCTGCGCTTCCAGAACGCCGACAGCATGTGGTACAACCTGCGCGACACCATCGTCGTCGGTGTCGATAACGACAACTTCACGTCGCTGCACCCCGTGGATACCACAGCCGACATCCACTCGAAGAACATCTGCGCCGGCCAGACAGCCGACCTCACGCTGGATTTCCCCTCGCTGAACGACACGACCGGCACCAGCTGGCACCTGGCACGCATCAGCGACGGACAAGAGATACAACTGCCGCTGAACCTGCTGCAGATAGGCCAGATACAAGCCGACGACTCGCTGAAGCACATCTCCGTCAAACTGAACTCGGCCAACCTGCCCGCGGAGGGAACCCGAGAGAACAAGATCGACAGCATCTTCATCCAGGTCAGTATGTCGTACAACAACGGCTGCGACAGCAACTCGAACTGCATGGTGTGCATCTACCCGAACTTCGACACGGTGGTGAAAGTGGTCAGATGCCAGGGAGAGTCGTTCTACTGGGATTTGACCGGCGAGACCTACCGCACGGATACACAACTCCGCGTGGATACGGTGTCGATGCCCAAATGCGACAGCATCGTGCACCTGGATCTGAAGTTCCTGACCGTGCGCCACATAGTGAAGCATGTGTCTGACTGCAAGCCCTACACCTGGACCGACGGCAACGGACAGACCTACTACCATAGCAACGCCTCGACGTCGGCCAACGACACGGTGAGAGTGCTGAACGAATTCGGCTGCGAGGACATCGTACAGCTCGACTTCACGCTGTATCCACTGACCCCCCGCATCCACACGAACATCGACCACTTCACCTATGACCAGACGACCGTGGAGCTGACCGATGTGTCGGAAGGCGGCAACAGCAGCCTGTGGAAGATGCCCGACGGGTCGGAACAGACGGGAACACAAGCGTTCTACACAGCCCCGCTCGACATCGAAGAGGCCAAAATCATACTGGTGGCCGGCAGCCCCTACGGATGCAGCGCCGACACATCGGTAGTGATACCCTTCAACAAGGAAACCCTCTACATGCCCAACATCTTCACTCCCGGCAACACGGCGGGCGACAACCACTTCGGTCCCGTCAGCGAGCATACCCTGACCCAGGAGATGTACATCTACAACCGTCGCGGCGAACTGGTGTTCCAATGCGACGAGGTGAACTGCCAATGGGACGGCCGCGACTCGAAAGGGAACCTCTGCGAGCAGGGAACCTACGTCTATTTCGTGCGCTATACCAACATTTTTGAACCCGACCGTACAAGAGTGAAAAAAGGCACGGTGACGCTGGTGAGGTAAAAGAATAAAAAAACCGAGATGAGAATAGCAGTCATAGGAGCCACCGGGCTAGTTGGGCGCGAGATGCTCACAGTGCTGGAGGAAAGAGGCTTCGGGAAAGAGGAAGTGATGGCGGCCGCATCGCCCAAGTCGGCAGGCAAGAAGATAGGCTTCGCCGGCAGGGAGCTGACGGTGCAGAGCGTGGAAGATGTCATCGCCGCCCGTCCGGAGTATGCCATCTTCTCGGCCGGAGCGGCAGCCTCACGGCAGTATGCCCCCCGTTTTGCCGAAGTGGGCACCACGGTGATAGACAACAGCTCGGCCTGGCGGAAGCTGCCCGAGATACCGCTGGTGGTGCCCGAGATAAACCTTGACGCCATCAAACCCACAGATCGCATCATCGCCAACCCCAACTGCTCCACCATCCAGATGGTGCTGGCCCTCTCGGCCCTGCAACGGGAATACGGCATCCGCCGGCTGGTCATAGCCACCTATCAGAGCATCACCGGCACCGGCATCAAGGCTGTGCGCCAGCTGGAAGCCGAGGAACAAGGGCACACCCCGTCCGAGATGGCGTATGCCTACCCCATCCATCGCAACCTCTTCCCCCACGGGGGTGACTTTCAGGAGGACGGATACACCACCGAAGAGCAGAAACTGGTGGATGAAACCCGCAAGATATTCGCCGACCCGACGATACAAATCACCGCCACCGTGGTAAGAGTGCCCGTGGTGGGTGGACACAGCGAGGCTGTGAATGTGGAGTTGAGGAAAGACTACGACCTCGAGGAAGTACGCCAGCTCATCGCCGCCACCCCGGGGATTATCCTCTATGACAATCCGGCCGAAAACCAATACCCCATGCCCATCCTGTCCCACCATCGCGACGAGGTGTGGGTGGGACGCCTGCGACGTGACCACTCGCAACCCAACAGCCTCAACCTGTGGGTGGTGGCCGACAACATACGCAAAGGCGCCGCTACCAACGCCATCGAGATTATGGAGGGATTGATCAGGAGATAAAGAGACAAGACCGATGAAAAAGCTACTGATTGCAATGATGGGAGTGTGCCTGTTATGCTCCTGCAACAATAAAAAGATAATAGACGAAAAACATACGTTCGACCGCAATATCTGGAACCGCTTCACGATGGAGGAGTTCTCGTTCAATGTGCCAAATATCGACGACTACTACAACATAGACATCATGGTGGCGGTAGATACCCTACGCTACCGCTACGACATGGTGCCGCTGGCGGTGAACCTCATCAGCCCCGACGGGGAGAAACGCCGCATACTGACCAGCGTGGCCCTCAAAGAGAAAGACCGTTGGCGCGGCGAGATGAAGGACGGTTACCGTACCGCCCAAGGGCGTACGCGCAGCTACTTCAGCTTCAACAAAAAAGGCCAATACCAAATGGAGGTGGGACAACAGACCAGCCAGTACGACCTGGAAGGCATCCACAGCGTAGCCGTCAAAATAGAGAAAGCCAAGTTAGACTACAGCAACCTTGATTGACGCCTCAATCAACCCCCACATCGACCGCATCGCCCTGCGGCTGAAAACCATCCCCGAGAACCCCGGAGTGTATCAGCACCTGGATGCCGACGGGAAGGTGATCTATGTGGGCAAAGCCCGCAACCTGCAGCGAAGGGTGAGCAGCTACTTCTCGCACTACGAAGACAAGAGCCCCAAAATCAAGATGCTGGTACGGTCGGTCTGTGACATCAGGGTCACGGTGGTGGCTACCGAGGTCGATGCCCTGCTGCTGGAAAACAGCCTCATCAAGCGCTACCAGCCACGGTACAACTCGATGCTCAAAGACGACAAGAGCTACCCCTACCTCTGCATCACCGACGAAGAATACCCGCGACTGCTCTACACCCGTCGCCATAACGACCCCTCTCGCAAAAACGAAGTCAAGGGGCAATACTTCGGCCCCTATCCCAACGGCCGCATCCTGCGCGAACTGCAGGACATCATACGACAACTGTTCCAGTACCGCACCTGCACCCACATGGGTAAACGGCCCTGCATGAAACACCAGATAGGGCTATGCGGAGCCCCCTGCGCAGGCCTGCAGAGCCACGAGGAATACATGGCCACCGTGGAGAGCATCCGCCGGCTGCTCAAAGGAGACTTCGGCGACCTGCTCGACGACCTCAAAGAGCGCATGTACGCCCTTGCCGACGAGATGCGCTTCGAAGAAGCTGAAGCTGTGAAACACAAGATACACCTGCTGGAAGAATACCAGAGCCGTTCGACGGTGGTGGATACCAACGTGCGCGATGTCGATGTGGCCACCATCCTCAGCGACGAAAAACAAGCCTATATCAACTTCATGCGCGTCAAGCACGGTGCCGTCATCTACAGCCTCAGCCAAGAGATACACAAGCAACTCGACGAAAGCGACGCCGAGATACTGGCCACCGTCATCCCCGCCCTGCACGAACAAACCCAAAGTACAGCCACCGAGGTGGTGCTTCCCCTGGCGGTGCCCGACCTGCCAGAGGAATACCTAAAACAATCGACAGACCCTCGTGGCGACCGCCGGAAGCTGCTCGAACTCTCGCTACGCAACGTAGAGAGTTATCGCAAGCAATTCCTTCACCAGCAGGCCTTGACCCAAGGAGATGCCGCACCACAAGCCATCCGGCTGCTCGAACGCATACAAAAAGAACTCCACCTGCCTCGCCTGCCCATGGACATCGAATGCTTCGACAACAGCAACATACAGGGTGCCTATCCCGTGGCAGGCATGGTGCGTTTCACCGGCGGCAAACCCAACCGCAAGGCCTACCGCAAGTTCAATATCAAGAGTGTGGAAGGCCCCGATGACTATGCCTCGATGGCAGAAGTCATCCTGCGGCGCTACAAACGGTTGCACGAATCCGGAGAACCATTGCCCGACCTGATTATCGTCGATGGAGGCGAAGGGCAGATGCATGTGGCCCGGGAGGTGATACAAATCCAGTTGCATCTTGACATCCCCATTGCCGGACTGGCCAAGGACGACCGCCACCACACCAATGAACTGCTGCGATTCGACGAGCAGGGAAGGATTGCGGTGGCAGGACTCAAACCTACCGACGCTGTCTTCCACCTTCTGGAGCAGATACAGAACGAGGTGCACCGCTTCGCCATCACCTTCCACAAGGAGAAGCGCTCGAAGGGCACCTTCCGCACCGTGCTGACCGACATCCCCGGCATCGGCGAGAAAACTGCCCACGACCTGCTGCTGCGTTTCAGCAGCGTGAAACAGATACAGATACAGACCCTGGACGACCTCGGCGACGCCATAGGACCCGCCAAAGCGGCACTCGTCTATCGCCACTTCCACCCGGAGGAATAAAAAAGGGGACTGGAAATCCAATCCCCTTTTTTCTTTGCCTTTATCAGGACTTATGCGTAGAGTTCCTCGAAAATCTTACGGAGTTTCGGGCACTCGCGGAGCTCTTGGAGGGTGAACTCGGCATGGCCTTTGGTGTAGCCGTTGCCCATGATCATGTTCACGTCGGCACCGATACCCTCGGCACCAAGACTGGCCTTGGTGAAGCTGGTGGCCATCGAGAAGAAATAGACGATACCGTCGTCCTTGGTGCAAAGCACGGCAGTCATCTCCTGGTCGGGCACATTGACGCAGTTGATGGTGACGTCGGCCATCTTGCCGTTGGTAAGGCGCTCGATGAGCTCATAGACCTGCACGGGGGTCATGCCGGCGGCACTCTCGACGATATCGCAGAAGCCGAGATCCTTGATGCGCTGGGTGCTCTTGGGACTGTTGGCAATGCCGATGACCTTGCCGGTCACGCCGACACGCTTCTTGGCCTCGTAGGCGCAGAGCATGCCGCTCTTGCCACCGGCACCGAGGATGACGACGGTCTGTCCGTACTGGCAGAGCTTGGCGGTCTGGGCGGGAGCACCGGCCACATCGAGGGCGCTCAGGGCGAGCTTCTCGGGCATGTCGGTCGGAATCTTGGCATAGATGCCACTCTCGAAGAGGATGGCCTTGCCTTTGATATCCACCTGATCCACATCGGGACGGATGTCAAGAATTTCATCGATGCGCAGCGGGGTGAGGCTCAGGCTGACGAGGGTGGCGATACGGTCGCCTTCCTTGAGGTCGATCTTGCCTTTCAGGGCATCGCCGATCTTCTCCACTTTGCCGAGGAGCATGCCGCCCGAACCGGTACGACGGTTGCGATGCTTGCCCTGGAGCTCGACATTGAGGAGCATCTCCTTCTTCACCTCTTCCATGATTTTCTCCTGGCTGGCACCTTCACCGGCCTGCTGCTTGGCATAGTTGTGGATGTCGGTGAACGAAGCGGAGTCGATGTTCAGGGTCTGGACGTCGATAAGGATCTCGTTGTCCCAAATCTCATCCATGTTGTTGTCAAGCTTGTTGGCGGGCTGGGGCAGGACGCCTTTGGGCTCGATGACGCGGTGGGTACCGTACTTGTTGCCTTTTTTCTGCATAATAATAAAGATTTATTTTTTTGATTATTAATTATTTTTAATGTTTCCTTACAGAATCGAAACGTACAAAGATACGCACTTTTCCCGAACTGACCAAATTTATTTTAGCCATTATTCCCGAGGACGATACTCACGGAAGGTGTTGTCGCTGTAAAAGAAGAGAATACGTTTCAGTTTCGGTTCGTCGCCATCCTCATCGACAGGGATGGGCGGCGTGGCTATACCAGTATTAGCATACTCCTCCACTCGCGGCCTAGAATCGGTTGATGTATCTTCACCGGCCTGACGACCAACAGGATACTCAAAATCGTCCTGATAGGCAAGCGCCTGTTTCACGGGTGCTTGATGTACAGGTTCAGCCTGAGGCACAGGTTCCAACCCATCTCCAAAGAGGGTTGGAGCCTCGCGGGGCACCTCTTCGACAGGCTGAGGAGGCTGCGACACGGGCGACAGGGACGAAGCATACATCTCCCCACGACCGAGCAGAAGCCAATTGGCATCAATCTCCGGATAGCGACGAATCACTTTCGATACAAAGTCGAGACTCGGGTTGTTGCGGCCACTCAATATATGCGACATGCCGGAGGGCTGGATTCCGATCTCCTCAGCAAACTGTCTTGCGGTGAGATTTTTCGCCCGCAAAATAAGATTTATCCTGTTTATCATAATCTTACATTTGTAATTTACCACATTTTCAAATTACAAAAATACACACTTTTTCCATTCCACACAAACAATTTTACAATATTACATTTATAAACACTTAGGTTCGGAAAAGCAAATATTTAAATAACTACTTTTAAATTACATTATATCAATACGATAAGAACAAAACAACTTTCATTTGAAACAGACACAACAGTATTATACTTTATACATATTATCACTTTATATAACATAGTATAAAATACTGATCACCAACATGATTTTATTAATACGGAATATTTATTTAAAATAATTAACATATTTTACACTTGTGACATGTTTACATTTGTAATAACGCACAATTCTGCTACGCTTTTACAATCGTAACGATGGTTCGTGCATTAAAACAGCTTACAACTGTAACCAATAAAATTTCGCCATATTTCGACGTTCTCCGCATGTGTGGGGTCCGCGTTCTATTTTGAAGAGAAAATCGCTTAGCGTCGAAATTTGTCTTGCCGAAAAAGAGCGAATATCCCCTTTACATTTTATCAGCCACTCCCCTTTCACACCCGCCATACACATCTCTCGGAAGGCTCCCCCACCCCTCTGCCTCCGTCCTGCGATTGGAAGCAGAACTGAACCAGAAGGGATTCAGAGCTGTAAATCAACCAATTGCAAACAAAAAATCAAACTATTATACTGATTATCAACCCTTTGAAAAAAAATCCAACCAAACCTTTTTTTCCAGCGTCCGAGCTCCGGCCTGTTGAAAAAAAGAAAACCATATTTTAAGGAAATATAGTATATTTGCATTTTTATAGATGTATCAAATTTACAACGCATAATGAAGAAACTCTTTATGTATGTGGCATTTGCGATGGTAGCTGCCGGTGGTAGCGCAGTGGCACAAACCCAGAATATCACGCTGGAGGACATCTGGACCAAGGGGACGTTCCGTCCGAAAAGCGTCTATGGCATCCGCTCGATGGCCGACGGCGAGCATTACTGCACGATGAGCCGCACGGGCATCACGAAGTACAGCTATGCCACCGGTGAGAAGGTGGAGGACATCTGCCTTTTCGGCGGCCCCGACATGCAGAAGAAAGCCAAGCCGCTGCCCCCGATGGAGGGCTACGAGTTCAGCCAGGACGAACATAAGATACTGCTCAGCAGCGGTTTCGAGCCGTTATACCGTCACAGCGGGGTGAGCAACTACTACGTCTATGACGTCCAGGAGAAGAGCTTCACCAAGATCAGCCGCAACGGAAAGCAGCGCCTGACCACCCTCAGCCCCGACGGCACCAAGGTGGCCTTCGTGCGCGACAACAACCTCTACTGGATGGACCTTGAGACACTTGAGGAGCACGCCATCACCACCGACGGCAAGGTGAACGAGGTGATCAACGGCACCACCGACTGGGTCTATGAAGAGGAGTTCGCCATCACGCAGGGCTTCCAGTGGAGCCCCGACTCGAAGAAAATTGCCTATATGCGCTTCGACGAGAGCAACGTGAAGGAATACAACATGCAGATGTGGGGGGCCCTCTATCCCGAGGACTACCGCTACAAGTACCCCAAAGCCGGCGAGGACAACAGCGTGGTGAGCCTGCATGTGTACAACATCGAGACCAAAGGACGTTTCACCCCTGTTCTCGACGGACGCAGCACCACCGTGGCGGACGGCAAGTCGAAGTGGGAGTATATCCCCCGCTTCCAATGGACCAACACTCCCGACGTGTTGGCCGTGATGGTGATGAACCGACTGCAGAACACAATGGAGATACTGGCCGTAAACACCTCGAACAACGGCCTTAACAACAATACCATCAGCAAACTTTACGAGGAGCAGTGCGACACGTACGTGGAGGTGCCTGACACGTGGCAGTTCATCACTGTGGGCAAGGGCAAGAAAGCACAGGAGCAGATGCTCATCACCAGCGAGAAGGATGGCTACCGCCACATCTACCTCTACGGCATGGACGGCAAGCTTGTCAAGCAGGTGACCACAGGCGATTGGGAGGTGTGCGACGTGCCCGGCATCGATGTGAAGAACCAGCGCCTTTACTATACCAGCCGCGAGCACCATCCCACCCAGAAGAGCCTCTTCGTCATCGGCTTCGACGGCAAGAAGAAGCAGTGCCTCAACGACGTGACCCGCAATGTCAAGAACACCGAAGACCGGTACGTGCTGGGTACCTACAACGCCACCTTCAGCAACGGCTGCAAATACTACATCCGCACCTACAGCACCGCCAACGACGCCCCCCTCTACACGCTGCACGACGCGGGTGGCAAGTTGATAAAGGTGTTGGAGGACAACATGGAGCTGAACAAGAAAATGAAGGTGGAATATGAGACCCATCGCAAGACCTTCGGTTCGTTCACCACCTCCATTGGTACACAGCTCAACTATTACACCATCAAGCCCAAAAACTTCGACAAGAACAAGCGCTATCCCGTGCTCATCTACGTCTATGGCGGTCCCGGCAACCAGCAGGTCTCGGACAGCTACGGCTACAGCGACTACTACTGGTACCACATGCTGGCCGAGAAGGGCTACATCGTCTTCTGCTTCGACGGTCGCGGTACCGGCGGACGCGGCGCTGCTTTCAAGAAACAGACCTACGGCGACCTGGGCCGTATGGAGTGCGAGGACGCCATCGAGGCCGCCCGCTGGTTAGGCCAACAGAGTTGGGTCGACAAGGACCGTATTGGCATCTGGGGCTGGAGCTTCGGCGGCTACCTGAGCACCCTCTCGCTGCTGAAGGGCAACGACGTCTTCAAGATGGCCATCGCCGTGGCCCCCGTGATGAACTGGCGCTACTACGATAACATCTACACCGAGCGCTTCCTCGGCCTGCCCAAGGACAACGCCAAGGGCTACGACGACAACTCGCCACTCAACTTCGCCGAGCAGCTCAAGGGCAACTACCTGCTCATCCACGGCACCGGCGACGACAACGTGCACTTCCAGAACAGTGCCGAGATGGTGGAGAAGCTGGAGAATGCAGGCAAGCAGTTCGAGTTCCGCATCTACCCCAACAAGAACCACAGCATCTACGACGCCACGGGTCAGACGAGGCTCAACCTCTACCAACTGATGACTGATTTCATTATGAGAAAATTATAAGACAATGAAGAAGATATTTTTATTGGGCCTGATGTGCCTGATGGGATTTATGGGCGCCCAGGCGCAGTTCAGTGACTATGGCGTCAAGCTGGGAGTCGGCATGGCCACCATCGAAGACGACCTTTCCACCAAGTCGCCCGTGCTGGGTCTCAACGCCGGAGGCTACATCAACTTCACCTTCGCCCAGAGCGAGAGTGTGCTGGCCGAGATTTTCTACCTGCAGACAGGCTTGAACATCATCCATCGTGGCAGCAACTTCGAAGAGATTCATGAGCATGAGAACGACCTGATGGTCCGCACGGGGTTCTACCATGCCTTGTATGCCCAGATTCCCATTCTGGCCGGTGTCCACCTGGAGCTGCCCATCCGCAAGGCGGGTCATGTGGTGGGGTTCTACCTGGGACCGGCGGTCAGCGTGGGACTCTTCGGCCGCTATGCCGACCGCAAGGTGACCCCCGGCAATCCGGCGGCCAGCGCCAACTACGATGTCAATGTTACCGGTACTTCCACCGACCGCGATGTGTTCAGCCACATCAACCGGCTGGACATCGGTGCCATCGTAGGCCTCAGCTACGAATACCGGAACTTCACCTTCTCACTGTTCATCGACCATGGATTCATGGCCACTTCGGAAGGCGAGGACGTGCTGCAGCTGATCGAGAACAGCCAGTCGGGCAACACCGACAACTCCAAAGTGCGGATACCCAACGGCCACAACAATGCCGTGATGTTCTCGGTGGCCTACCGTCTAGGCAGTTTCAGCAAATAATAACGTATATTCCAACCCCATAAAACACAACCTTACATGGTAAGAGTAAGATTCGCCCCCTCCCCTACGGGGCCTCTCCACATCGGCGGTGTGCGTACCGCCCTCTACAACTACCTCTTTGCCCGTCAGAACGGCGGAAAAATGATTCTCCGCATCGAAGACACCGACCAGACCCGCTTTGTTCCTGGAGCCGAACAATACATTATCGATGCCCTCGACTGGCTAGGCATCCAGTTTGACGAAGGTGTCCACCTCGGAGGACCCTTCGGACCTTACCGTCAAAGCGACCGCAAGCCTCTCTACCGCCAGTATGCCGACCAGTTGCTGCGCGACGGCTGGGCCTACTATGCCTTCGACAAGCCCGAAGCATTGGATGCCAAACGTAAAGAATACGAGGCACAGAAGAAGACCTTCCAGTACGACTGCACTACACGCGGCACAATGGAAAACAGTCTCAGCCTCGGCATGGAAGAAGCACAACGCCGCATTGACGCCGGCGAGTCCTACGTGGTGCGATTCATGTTCCCCGACAACATAGATATTACGGTGCACGACTTGATACGTGGCGACGTGACGATGAACAGCCGTCTGCTGGACGACAAAGTGCTCTTCAAGAGCGACGGGATGCCCACCTACCACCTGGCCAACATCGTCGATGACCACTTGATGGAAATCTCACACGTCATCCGTGGCGAAGAATGGCTTCCGTCGGCTCCGCTGCACGTGATGCTGTACAAAGCCTTCGGCTGGGAGGAAACCATGCCTCAGTTCGCCCATCTGCCCCTGCTGCTCAAGCCCGAAGGCAACGGCAAGCTCAGCAAACGCGACGGCGACCGTCTGGGCTTCCCTGTCTTCCCGCTGGAGTGGCACGACCCCAAGAGCGGCGAAGTCAGCAGCGGATATCGCGAGCAGGGCTACCTGCCCCAGGCGGTGGTCAACATGCTGGCCCTCCTCGGTTGGCACCCCGGCACCGGCCAGGAGCTGATGACCATGGACGAGTTGACCAAACTCTTCGACATCAGCCACATCAGCAAGAACGGCGCCAAATTCAGCCTCGACAAAGCCAAGTGGTTCCAGCACGAATACTTCCAGCAGCTCAGCGACGAAGAGGTGGCCTCGATGCTCGAACAGCAAGTTGCCGCCCACGGCATCCAAGCCGACCACGGATACGCAATGCAGGTGGCAGCCCTGATGAAGGAGCGCATCACCTTCCCCAGCGAGCTATGGGACACCTGCTGCTACTTCTTCCAGGCGCCGACCGAATACGACCCCGCCGCCATCAAGAAACGCTGGAAAGCCGGCATGACCGTCCACATGGCCAAGGTCATCGAGATTCTCAACACCGTACCCTTCGAGTATGACGCCATCCATCAAGCCCTCCTCGAAGACTATATCAAAGGCAACGAACTCAATATGGGTTCCGTGATGAACTCGTTGCGCCTCGCCGTAGTCGGCAAGACTGTAGGTCCCGACATGCTTACGCTCGTAATGATGCTGGGCAAAGACGAGACCATCCGCCGCGTGCAGCGTGCCATCGACACCATCGGGGAAGTCGAAAACCAATAACAGACAACTGACAAACAAGACAATACAAACATGGAAAACAAGACAAACAAAATCCTGATTATCTGCAATGCCGTGCTGCTGCTCGGCCTCATCGGAATCTATGTGCTGCATTTCACCGGCGGCAACAACAAGAGCAAGGTCAATACCGAGGCCACGGCACCTCTGCAGAAAGAGGGCGGCCTCACCGTGGCCTACGTCAATACCGACACCCTGCTGGCCAAGTACCAATATGCCATCGACATGGAGCAGGAACTCATGGCCTACAAAGACCAGATGGAGCGTAGCGGCCGTCAGCAGATGGAGCAGTTCCAGAAAGACTATGAGAACTACCTGAAGACCGGCTCCACCATGACCCTCACCCAACAGCAGGCCAAGGAGGAAGAGCTGAAAAAACGCGCCGAGAAGATGCAGACCCTCGAGCAGGAGCTGACCGCCAAGATCATGGAGCGTCAGATGAGCGAGAACACCAAGCTGCTCAACGCCATCTTCGCCTTCGTGCGCGAGTACAACAACGCCAACCAGCAGTTCGACGTCATCCTTCGCCAGACCTTCAACGACTCCCCCACCCTCTACCTCAACCCCGGCATGGACATCACGCAGGAGATTGTGGATGGCCTCAACGAAGAGTACAAGAACCTGAAGAAATAAATCACACACACGCTAAAAGAAGAAGCCCTGCTGCTGCAGGGCTTCTTCTTTTTTTTTCTATAGTCCTTATTTCACAGGGTGGTCCTTGTGGAAGGCCTCGAGGCGGGCCTTGAGGTCGGGGAACTGGTCGCGCTGCACCAGAGCCACGCAGGCACGGATGCCCTGCTTGTGGCTGCCCGTGATGTCGAGGGCGATGGCGCTGACACCGTAGCGGATAAGCTCGTTGAGCAGCTCGACACCCTCGTAGCCGGGGTAGCAGAAGGTGAAGTAGAAGCCGTCGCCGATGTCCTCGCCCATGTCCTTGTCATAGACGATATAGAAGCCGTTGTCGGTGAAGAGTTTCTTCATGATGCCGGCCTTCTCGCCGTATTCTTTGATATCCTTTACGAAGTTGAAGGTGCCGTCGTTGGCGCCCTTGAGCATGGCGGCCATGGCGTACTGCACGCTGTGGGCGGTGCCGCTGCTGAGGCAGTAGAGGGTGCCGAAGATGAGGGCGCGGCCAAGCTGCGTCTGGCTGTAGTAGCGGGCCAGGTCGGGGCACTCCATGTTGAACAGAGTGGGGCTGCAGATCATCATGGCGATGCGCTCGCCGGCGTAGCTGAAGCTCTTGGAGCCGCTGATCATCAGCACATAGCGGTCGGTATACTTGGCCACGGTGGGCTGGAAGGGTGCCTTGCCGGGGACGCTGTAGTCCTTGCGGAAGTCCATGAGGAAGTAGGCGTCGTCTTCGAGGACCACCACGCCGTACTTGTTGGCCATCTCGCCGATGATCTGGAGCTCATGCTCGGTGAAGCAAAACCAGGCGGGGTTGTTGGGGCTGCTGTAGATGAGGCATGCCACGTCGCCGTCGCGGAGCTCCTCTTCGAGCTTGTCGCGCAACTTGTCGCCACGGTACTCATAGACGTCGAAGGCTTTCATCGGGATGCCCAATACACGGCACTGCTGCTTCTGCACGGGGAAGCCGGGGTCGATGAAGAGCACCTTGGTCTTCTTGGCGTCGTAGCGCGTCAGCGTGAGGAAGCTGGCGAAGCCGGCCTGCATGCTTCCCACGGTGGGCACGCAGCAGTCGGGCGTGACGTCGATGTCGAGGAAGTTCTTCACGAAGCGGGCGGCCTCTTTCTTGAAGTCGGCGGTGCCGTAGATCTCGGGATAGATGCTGGCAACGCCGCTCTTGAGGGCCTCGATCTGGGCCTGCACACCCACCTGCGGGGCAGGCAGGCCGGGGATGCCCATCTCCATCTTCACGAAGCGGATGCCGGTCTCTTTCTCCACGTCCTGGATCATCTTGCGCATCTCGCGGATGCTGGCCTTGCCGGGGTTCTGGATTTTGTTGGCCGCGGCAATGCGGTCTATCGTTTCTTTCTGTATAGGTATTTGTGTCATGATATATTTATTTTTTAGTATTAAAATCTTTGATTTTCACCGCATTGATAGGACTCGTATCCTTCACCAGGTCATACACCCGCTGCTTCTCGTCGGCCGGAGCGGGCGTAAAGATGGAGACGAGCTCCTGAATCTTCACATCCACAAACTGCTGCACCGACATCAGATTCGGGCGCACCTTGCTGACTTGCTGCAGGTTTTCCAGCGCGCTGATGATGGCTTGCCTCGCTGTCGGCTGGTCTTTGGTCATCATGTCCAGTCCTTGGCGGTGATAGAGGTAGTAGGCATTGTGCAAACCGGCATAGGCACCGTTCACATGATTCTCCATGAACCAGTAGCGGTTCTTGCTGTCCGACGAGTTCCACCCCGAGGCGCCGCCGGTTTCGGCCGCCTGCTGAACCTGCTGGGCCAGTTGGAAAAAGGGGTCGCCGCCGTTGGGTGAGAAACTGTCGAAATACATGCCGAGCATCAGATAGCAATAGTAGCCCAGCATCGAAGAGAGATTGCCATAATAGTTGTTCACGTCAAAATCCAGCGGCTGCCCGTCGGTATAGGAAAAGTTGAACGTGCCCGATTCCATATAGTTGAACAGACCTGTGGTGTATGTCGAATTATATACCGGTCTCCGCATCTGGATCTGCACTTGACTGCCGAACTCGGTAGCACTGGTGCGGCTGTTCAGTATCAGCGCGATGGAGCAGTCGATCTGTTCCACCGGCTGGAAGTCGAGATTGGTCCATCGGCGGCCGTTGACGAAATCCTCGATGGCCTGCTTCATATTGTCGAAGAGTTTCTTGTCGCTGTCCGAAGAATAGCCCTGGGTTGTGGTCATCAGTTTCTGGGGATTCACCTGCACGGTACACCGGAATTCCTGCCCCTGCACAACACAGAAACAGAACATTATCAATACTATAGACAATATTCGACGCATAAATTTCCCTGCAAAGATACAACTTTTTTACAATTCCTGCAAGACAAATCGACCGCTTGTCCTGTATTTCAACACTCCTGTGACTCCCTATCACCTCCGTCTCACCTCCGTCTCACCTCCGTCTCAACTCCGTCTCACCTCCGTCTCACCTCCGTTCAAAGACGGAGGTGGAACGGAGAGACAACGGAGAGGTGACGAAGGAGCCACGAAAGGACTGACATCCCACCATCTACGCGCGTGTGCGTACAATGTTAATAACTTTCGTTCTTTTCTGCCCTCCATATCGGAGTTTTTTCGTATCTTTGCATTCTAAAACGAAAACAAGAAACATACTATATGGAAGAGAATCAGAATGTTGACTACAGTGCGAGTAACATTACCGTACTTGAAGGACTGGAGGCTGTGCGCGTGCGTCCGGCCATGTACATCGGCGACGTGAACGAGCGCGGTCTGCACCACTTGGTGTATGAGGTGGTCGATAACTCGATCGACGAGGCACTTGCCGGCTTTTGCACCAAGATCGACGTGCATATCAACCCCGACAACAGCATCACGGTGGAAGACAACGGCCGCGGCATACCTGTGGATATGCACGAGAAGGAGCACCGCTCGGCCCTGGAAGTGGTGATGACGGTGCTGCACGCCGGCGGCAAGTTCAACAAGAACAGCTACAAGGTCAGCGGCGGCCTGCACGGCGTGGGCGTGAGCTGCGTGAACGCGCTGAGCGACCACATGACTGTCAATGTCTATCGCGACGGCAAAGTGTATCAGCAGGAATACAGCAAGGGCAAGCCCTTGTACGCTGTGCGAGAGATTGGCGCCACGGACAAACGCGGCACGAAAGTGACCTTCCACCCCGACGGCACCATCTTCACCGTCACCGAGTACAAGTACGACACACTGCTGGACCGCATGCGCGAGCTGGCCTACCTGAACAAGGGTATCGAGATGAATATCACTGACCTCCGCGAGATGAAGGAGGACGGAGTAACGCCTGTGCGCGCCGACCATTTCTACAGCGAGAAGGGCCTGCGCGACTTCATCGCCTACCTCGACGAGAACCGCGAGAAGCTGATGCCGGAGGCCATCTACATAGAGGGCGAGCGCAAAGGCATCCCCATCGAGATCGCCATGCAGTACAACACGGGCTACAGCGAGAATTTGCACAGCTACGTGAACAACATCAACACCCACGAGGGAGGCACGCACCTGGCGGGCTTCCGCAGCGGCCTGACGCGCACGCTGAAGAACTACGCCGACCGCAGCGGCTTGCTGCAGAAGGCCAAGGTGGAGATTACGGGCGACGACTTCCGCGAGGGTCTCACGGCCATCATCTCGGTGAAGGTCGCCGAACCGCAGTTCGAAGGGCAGACGAAAACCAAGCTGGGCAACGCCGAGGTGCGCGGAGCCGTCGATGAGGCGGTGAGCGAGATGCTGGAGAACTATCTGGAAGAGCATCCCAACGAGGCCCGCACGATAGTAGATAAGGTCATCCTGGCCGCCCGTGCGCGCCAAGCCGCCCGCAAGGCACGCGAGATGGTGCAGCGTAGCAATGTCTTCAGCAGCGCAGGCATGCCCGGCAAGCTGGCCGACTGCCAGAGCAACGACCCGGCGGAGTGCGAGATCTTCTTCGTCGAGGGCGACTCGGCAGGTGGAAGCGCCAAGCAGGGCCGCGACCGCAAGTTCCAGGCCATCCTGCCCCTCAGAGGCAAGATCCTCAACGTGGAGAAAGTGATGCGCCACCGCGCCTTCGAGAGCGAGGCCATCCGCGACATCTACACCGCACTGGGCGTCACCGTGGGCACCCCCGAGGACCCGCAGGCACTGAACCTCAGCAAACTGCGCTACCACAAGGTCATCATCATGACCGATGCCGATGTCGATGGCGCACATATCGACACGCTGATGCTGACGTTCTTCTTCCGCTACATGCCGGAACTCATCGAGAACGGCTACGTCTATCTTGCCACACCGCCGCTCTATCTGGTGAAGAAGGGCAACAAGCAGGTGTATTGCTGGACGGAGGACGACCGCGAGCGGGCCTTGCTGGAATTCGGCGACAAGGGCATCCACGTGCAGCGCTACAAAGGTCTGGGTGAGATGAACAGCGACCAGCTGCGCGACACCACCATGGACCCCGAAGGCCGCCAACTGCGCCAGGTGACCATCGAGAACGCAGCCTCGGCCGACCGCATCTTCTCGCTCCTGATGGGCGACGACGTGCCGCCCCGCCGTGCCTTCATCGAAGCCAACGCCACCTACGCTAATATCGACGCTTAACCAAATGGAGTGAATGGGGAGTGAGAGGAGAGTGAAAGGGGAGTGAGAGGGACAATTCATCTATAGTCAACAAGACGATGACCAAATGAGCAACAAACATCATTTATCCCCCTCACTCCACACACACTCCTCCTTCACTCCTCCCACACTCCCCTAATAATATCATTATGGATAAAAGAAACCTCCTCCTTATCAGCAACAGCACCATGCGCGGCGAGGCTTACCTCGGCTGGTGCAAGGACATGATTGCCGACTTCTGCCGCCGGCACAATGTGAAGAAAGTGCTCTTCGTGCCCTATGCCGGCGTGAGCCTGGCTCCCAACGGACTGACCAAGAGCTACGACGCCTATGAGGCCAAGGTGGCCGCCGTGTACAAGGAGTTCGGCGTGAAGCTGACCTCCGTGCACCACAAGGCGCTGCCCGTCAACGCTGTCTATGACACTGACTGCGTGGCCGTGGGCGGCGGCAACACCTTCCACTTGGTGCGCGAGTTGCAGCGCACGGGCTTGATGCAGGCCATCCGCCAGCGTGCCTTCGACGGCATGCCCTATATGGGCTGGAGCGCCGGCTCGAACGTGGCTGGCCCCACCCTCTGCACCACCAACGACATGCCCATCGTGATGCCCGCCTCGTTCGACTGCATGGGCTTGGTGCCCTTCCAAATCAACCCGCACTATACCGACTTCTTCGACCCGAAGCACGGCGGCGAGACCCGCGACGACCGTCTGAAGGAGTACATCATGGTGAACCCCAAGGCCACCGTCGCCGCCATCCGCGAGGCTACGGCCCTGCTGCTCGAAGGTGGCAAACTCAGCCTCATCGGCAAGCCCAACAAGATGAAGGTCTTCAAGACCAAGATGGAGAACACCAAGGAGCTTCCCCTCGACGCCGACCTCGGCTTCCTGCTGAAAGCGTAAAACGTCAATATCGTATATTACACCAAAACGAAAAATAGGCTCCGCAAGATGCGGAGCCTATTTTTCATTAGCGAATGGTCAACGTGAATTTCCATCCATTTTCCGCCGCCCATCTCTCCTTTGCATATTCCGAAGGTGCCAATGTATCCGTATCCACCACAATATAGTCTATTCTACTCCATAAGTGCAAAAGAAGATAGTTTTCTTTGACTGGCCAAATTTATTTTGCCGGATGGGCAAAAAAGTGTATTTTTGCAAACGGAAAAAGCATCTGACATGACTACCAACCCTCAGATTGAACTGGCGCGGCGCTATGTGGAGCAGACCGGCGTATCGGTGTTCCTGACCGGCAAGGCAGGCACCGGCAAGACGACCTTCCTGCACGACATTGTAGCGAGCACTACCAAGCGGCATGCCGTCGTGGCCCCCACGGGTGTGGCGGCCATCAATGCCGGCGGCGTCACCATACACTCGTTCTTCCAACTGCCCTTCGACCCCTACCTGCCCGACGTCAAGGAGCTGGTCACCGAATACCAGATGCCGGAGCGCTACAAGGCCCTCAGCAAAAACAAGCAGAACATCATACGCACGCTTGAGCTGCTCATCATCGACGAGGTGTCGATGGTGCGTGCCGATTTGCTCGACGCCATCGACATGACGCTGCGCCGCGTGCGCCGCAGCAGCCGTCCCTTCGGCGGCGTGCAGCTGCTGCTCATCGGCGACGTGCACCAGCTCTCGCCCGTGGTCACCGAGGCCGAGCGCCCCTATATGGAGCGCGTATACCCCTCGCCCTATTTCTTCGCCAGCAAGGCGCTGCAGCAGATCAACTACGTCACCATAGAGCTGACGAAAGTATACCGCCAGCAGGACGCCGCCTTCGTCGACCTGCTGAACCACGTGCGCGACAACAACATCGACTCCGCCACCCTCGCCGCATTGAACGCCCGCGTAGGTACGTCGCAGAAAGGCGCCATCACCCTCACCACCCACAACCGACAGGCCGACGCCATCAACCGCCGTCACATGGACGCCCTGCATGGCGAACAACGCACATTCGAGGCCATCGTCAAAGGCAACTATCCGGACAAAGCGCTGCCCTGCGACCAACGGCTGGAGGTGAAGGTGGGCGAAAGGGTGATGTTTGTCAAGAACGACAGCAGCGGCGGCCACCGCTACTACAACGGCATGCTTGGCACGGTCACCGGCTTCCTGCGCGAAGACGACAAGGACTACATAGAGGTCGTCAGCGACGACGGCGACACCATAGCCGTGAACCGCGAGCTGTGGGAGAGCATGAAATACAGCATCGACGCCAAGACCAACGACATCACGCAGGAGGTGGAGGGCACCTTCTGCCAGTACCCACTGCAGGCCGCCTGGGCCGTCACCATCCACAAGGCGCAAGGCCTCACCTTCGACCACGTCGTCATCGATGCCGCCGACGCCTTCGCATTCGGCCAGGTCTACGTGGCCCTCAGCCGCTGCCGCACCCTCGAGGGACTCTCGCTCTCGACGCCCCTGACAGCCGGTGTGGCCTTCAACGACACATCCGTCAGTCACTTCGTCAGCGCCCAGCCGAGCTT
>DGIA01000025.1:0-22734 GCA_002392965.1 Bacteroidales bacterium UBA3834
GTCAATACTAGGTCATAACGGATTCAGGGCTTAGTATCAGCGGGTTATGAGGGTTTGCCGATGTTAAATATAAATTTATTCTTTACGTTCCGGAAAAAATGATTATATTTGCAAATTCGCTTCTTTGTGTGAAGCGAGGATATATTATTGCAAATAAGTATATTATGAGACATATAACGTTTGATGAGGTGAAGGAAATCGTTTTCCGCGGAGCGAAGTTCAGTTTGGCGGAGAGCGAGTTGCAGGAGGTGGAGCGATGCCACAACTTCCTGAAGGACTTTGCTTCCGAGAAGGTGATTTACGGCATCAACACGGGCTTCGGCCCTATGGCTCAGTGGAGGGTGGATGACAAGTACCTGAGCGACCTGCAGTACAACATCATCCGCAGCCACTCAACGGGTGCGGGGGAGCCGCTGGAGGATATGTATGTGAAGGCTGCCATGGTGGCGCGCACCACCAACCTGATGCAGGCTCGCAGCGGAGTGCATCCCAGCGTGGTGCTGCTGCTGAAAGAGTTTATCAACCGCGGCATCTATCCATTCATTCCGCAGCATGGGAGCGTGGGAGCCAGCGGCGACCTGGTGCAGCTGGCGCATATCGCCCTGACGCTGATAGGCGAGGGCAAGGTGCACTACAAGGGCGAGTGGCGTCCGAGCGCCGAGGTGCTGAAGGAGTGCGGCCTGGAGCCGTTGAAGATATACATCCGCGAGGGCTTGAGCATCACCAACGGCACGTCGGTGATGACGGGCATCGCGACGGTGAACCAGGTGTTTGCGGAGCGGCTGCTGGAGCATTCGCTGCTGGCGGCGGTGTGGATGAACGAGATAGCGGCCAGCTATGACGACTGGATGGCCGAGGAGCTGAACGGCGTGCGCCGCCAGCCGGGACAGCAGTATGCGGCCCGCCGCATGCGCGAGCTGGCCGAGGGCAGCCGTTGCCTGACCAAGCGCGAGCACCACCTCTACAGCGAGGAGCAGAAGGGCAAGACCTACTTCGAGCACAAGGTGCAGGCCTATTATTCGCTGCGCTGCACGCCGCAGATTCTGGGACCGGTGTATGACACGCTGATGAACAGCCGCGAGGTACTGGAGAACGAGTACAACTCGGCCTGCGACAATCCCATCGTGGATCCCGTGGCCAAGAATGTGTTCCACGGCGGCAACTTCCACGGCGACTACATCTCGCTGGAGGCCGACAAGGTGAAGATTGCCGTCACGCGGCTGGCCATGACGGCCGAGCGGCAGATGAACTATCTGTTCCACGACCGCATCAACGGCATCCTGCCCCCGTTCCTGAACATGGGGACGCTGGGCTTGAACTACGGCATGCAGGCCTGCCAGTTCACGGCCACGAGCACCACGGCCGAGTGCCAGACGCTGTCGATGCCCAACTACGTGCATTCGATACCGAACAACAACGACAACCAGGACATCGTGAGCATGGGCACCAACAGCGCGCTGCTTTGCAAGCGCGTCATCGACAACGCCTACCAGGTGATGGCCATCCACATGATTGCCCTGGCGCAGGCCACCGACTGCCTGAAGAAGGCCGACAGGCTGTGCCCCGCCAGCAAGGCGATGTACGACAAGGTGCGTGGTATCATCCCGCTGTTTGTCGAGGACACGCCGTTCTACGAGGAAATTGCCGACGTGGAGGCGATGCTCAGAAAATAAAGGGAACGCAGACAAGGAGACAAGACAACAGCAATGGAATACGCATTAGTGACAGGAGGCTCGAGAGGCATCGGACGGGCGGTGGCCATGAGGCTGGCGCAGGACGGGATGCCTGTGGTGATCAACTACAAGAGCAACACAGCCGCGGCCGAGGAGACCCGGGCGGCCATAGAGGCTGCGGGCGGGCGCTGTGAGCTGCTGCCCTTCGACACCTCGGACCCCAAGGCCATCGAGGCCGCCGTGGAGCAATGGGAGGCACAGCACGCCGACGATTATATATCGGTGCTGGTGAACAACGCCGGCATCCGGCAGGACAACATACTGGTGTTTATGACCGACGAGCAATGGCATTCGGTGATCGACACCACCTTGAACGGATTCTTCTACCTGACGCGCCGCGTGGTGAAGGGCATGATGACCAAGCGCAAGGGTCGTATCGTCAATGTGGTCTCCCTCAGCGGCCTCAAGGGCATGCCTGGACAGACGAACTACAGTGCCGCCAAGGCTGCCGTCATCGGCGCCACCAAGGCGCTGGCGCAGGAGGTGGCTCCCCGCAAGGTGACGGTCAACGCCGTGGCCCCGGGATTCATCGCCACCGACATGACCAAGGACCTCGACGAAGGAGAACTGAAGAAGCTGATACCCGCAGGCCGTTTCGGCAAACCCGAGGAGGTGGCGGCATTGGTGGGTTTCCTGGCGTCGAAGGAGGCTGCCTATATCACCGGACAGGTGGTGTCAATCAACGGAGGTTTATATACATGAGAAGAGTAGTAATCACAGGAATCGGTATCTGGTCATGCCTCGGGAAGAACGTCGAAGAGGTGCGCCAGTCGCTATATGAGGGCAAGTCGGGCATCGGCATCGAGGAAGCCCGCAAAGACTACGGCTACCAATCGACCCTGACGGGCATCGTGGAGAAGCCGGTGCTGAAAGGGCTGCTCGACCGACGCTTGCGTGCCGGCATGAGCGAGGAGGCGGAATATGCCTACATGGCTTCGAGAGAGGCATTCCAGATGGCTGGAGTCGATGACGACTACCTGCTGCAGAACGAAGTGGGTGTGCTGATGGGCAACGACTCGTCGGCCAAAGCCACCGTGGAGAGCCACACGCTGATGCTGGAGAAGCACGACTCGGCGTTGCTGGGCAGCGGCTGGATATTCCAGAGCATGAACTCGACGGTGAACATGAACATGAGCACCATCTTCCACCTGCGCGGCATCAACTTCAGCGTGAGCGCTGCCTGCGCCAGCGGCAGCCACTCGATAGGCCTCGGTGCGATGTTCATCCGCCAGGGGCTGCAGGATATGGTGCTCTGCGGCGGAGCGCAGGAGACGAACCTCTACAGCATGGCGTCGTTCGACGCGCTGGGTGCTTTCAGCAAGCGCATGGACGCTCCGACCAAAGCCTCACGCCCCTTCGACCGCGACCGCGACGGCCTGATACCCAGCGGCGGCGCGGCGGCACTGGTGCTGGAGGAGTACGAGCACGCCATGAAACGCGGCGCACGGATATTGGGCGAGGTGTGCGGCTACGGCTTCTCGAGCAACGGCGGCGGCATCTCGCAGGCCAGCGACGACGGCAGCGCCTTGGCGATGCAGCGTGCGTTGCAGGATGCAGGATTGACGATAGATGACATCGACTATGTGAACGCCCACGCCACAAGCACGCCGCAGGGCGACCTCTACGAGGCCAAGGCACTCGGACGCCTCTTCGAAGGCCACCGCGCCTGGATTAGCTCGACCAAGAGCATGACGGGACACGAGTGCTGGATGGCCGGCGCCAGCGAGGCGGTGTATAGCCTGCTGATGATGCACGGCGGCTTCGTGGCACCCAACATCAACTTCGAGAACCCCGACGAGGCCAGCGCCCACCTGAAACTGGCTACCAAGACCATCGAGACAAAGGTCGGCACGGTGCTGAGCAACAGCTTCGGCTTCGGCGGCACCAACTCGGCGCTGGTTTTGAGGAAGTTATAAGTCAAGAATTAAGATTCAAAATACATGTATCTAAACCCTAAACTGAAAGAAGCGTACGGCAAGGAACATCTGACTGCCCGAGAGGCACAGGAGAAGGCAGAATGGATTGCATGGGGCCCGGTGGTGTTCCAAGTGAGCCGACTGATGAAGAAGTTCGGCATATTGGAAATGTTGCGCGACAGCGACGACGGGATGACCGAGGCCGAGATAGCGGAAGCTGCAGGGCTGAGCCGCTATGCCGCCAAGGTGATGCTGGAGGCCAGTCTTTGCATCGGTACGGTTCTGATAGACACGGAGACCGACCGCTACAGCCTCAGCAAGACGGGCTGGTTCTTCATTACCGACCCCGCCACGAATGTCAATATCGACTTCAACCACGATGTGAACTACGAAGGCTGGTTCCGTCTGGAAGAGAGCCTGAAAGAGGGACGTCCCGCAGGTTTGGAGCATTTCGGCCCGTGGCCGACGGTGTATGAAGGATTGTCGCAGCTGCCGCCGCAGGTGCAGAAGAGCTGGTTCGGATTCGACCACTTCTACAGCGACAGCTCGTTCCAGCAGGCGCTGAAGATAGTTTTTGACAAGAATCCCAGGAGACTGCTTGACGTGGGAGGCAACACCGGCCGCTGGGCGCTGCAGTGTGTGGGATACGACAAGGATGTGCGGGTGACCATCGTCGATTTGCCGCAGCAGCTGGAGATGATGCGCCGCGACACAGCCGGCAAGCCCGGCGCCGACCGCATCGACGGCTACGGCATGAATCTGCTTGACGCCAGCCAGCCTTTCCCCACCGACAATCACTACGACGCCATCTGGATGAGCCAGTTCCTCGACTGCTTCGGCGAGGAGGAGATTGTGAGCATCGTGGGCCGTGCAGCCAAGATTATGGACGCCGACAGCCGTCTCTACATCATGGAGACCCTGTGGGACCGCCAGCGCTTCGAGCCCGCCGCCTTCTGCCTGACGATGACCAGCCTCTACTTCACTGCCATCGCCAACGGCAACAGCAAGATGTACCACTCGGAGGATATGACGCGGCTGGTGGAGAAGGCCGGCTTGCAGGTGGAGACCATCCACGACAATCTGGGTCAGGGACACAGCATCATGGTGTGCAAAGTCAGATAAGAGTGAAAAAAACTAAGAATTAATAATATGACCAGACAGGAAATAGAAGAAAAAGTGAAGAACTTCCTCGTGGAAGAACTTGAGTTTGACGAGGAGAATATCAAGCCCGAAGCACGGCTGAAAGAGGATATCGGCGTGGATAGCCTCGATTTCGTCGATATCGTGGTGATTGTCGAAAAGACTTTCGGGTTCAAGATTGTTGCCGAAGACATGAAAAACATAAAGACCTTCGGCCAGTTCTGCGACTACATAGAGACCAAGATTCAAGCATAAAGGGTGCAGGAACCAGCACATAGCGAGTGGACAGGCCGTACCGACGGGACTCCCTTCATGCAGAGGGCGCTGATAGTGCTCTTCAAGGTGGTGCCGTTGGAGGTGATGTATGGATTGATGGCCTTGGTGGTGCCTTTCTATATGGTGTTTAACCGCAAGGGTTACAAGGCTATGTACAACTTCTTCTGCCGCAGGGTGGGGAAGGGGCCTTTGGCTGCTGTGTGGCATGTGTATCTCAACCACTTTGCTTTCGGACAGGTGGTGCTCGACCGATTTGCCTCCTATGCCGGGCACCGGTTCAAGATCACGGTGGAGGGCAACGAGCATTTCCTGCGGCTGACGGAGCAGGAGGGTGGATTCCTGATGCTTTCGTCGCATGTGGGCAACTATGAGCAGGCGGGCTACATGTTGCGTTCGGACCGCAAGCAGTTCCACGCCCTCATATATGCCGGCGAGTCGAAGGTGGTGATGAATGGCCGTCGCGGCCGTTTCGCCGACAAGCAGATCAATATGATTCCTGTTTTGCCGGACATGTCGCATCTGTTCCGTATCAACCAGTTGCTGGATGAGGGCCAGATTGTCAGTATGCCGGCGGACCGCTGTTTTGGATCGGCCAAGAGTGTCACATGTGACTTCTTGGGTGCACCTGCCAGGTTCCCGTTGGGGCCGTTTGCCACCGCCGTGCAGAAGGAGGTGCCGGCGCTTGCCGTCGCGGTGATGAAGGAGGGTGTGAGGAAGTACAAGGCCTATGTGATTCCGCTGCACGTCGGAGAAGGCAATCGCAGGGAAAGAATGGAACGGATGGCCAGGGAGTTTGCAGCCGCGCTGGAAGGGATTGTGCGCCGTTACCCGCATCAATGGTACAACTATTATGAGTTCTGGGATGGAGAATGAGTATGATATATTGACCCTTCTGCCGCAGCGGCCACCGATGGTGATGGTCAGCCGGTTGGTGCATTGCGACACCGTGGTGACGACCACCGAACTGGATGTCAGGGAGGATAATATCCTTGTGGAGAACGGGTGTCTGTCGGAAATGGGTCTCATCGAGAACATCGCCCAGACCTGCGCAGCGCGCATGGGTTATATCAATCTCTCTGCCGGCAAAGAGGTGAGGGTGGGTGTGATAGGCGCCTTGCGCGATATAGATATATGCAGTTTGCCACCGGTGGGAGCGACGATAGAGACGCGGATTGAGGTGAGCGACGAGATATTTGGAATGACATTGGCACAGGCCTCCTCGCACTGGGGTGAGCACCTGTTGGCCAGTGGAACAATAAAGATTGCATTGTTGTGAGCAATATTTTGAGCATAAAGAAATCATTGGACATACGATTCAGCGAAGTGGATTCGATGGGTGTGGTGTGGCATGGAAGCTATATGCTTTACCTGGAGGATGCGCGAGAGGCATTCGGGGAGAAATACGACCTGGGATACCTGCGCTTCTTTGGCGAGGGGTATTATGCCCCCTTGGTGGATGTGCAGTTGCAATACAAACAGCCCATCATTTATGGAATGCATCCCGAAGTGGAGATTGTCTATCATCCCACCGAGGCGGCCAAGATCGTGTTTGATTATAAAATTACCGAAGGGGAGCGACTGCTTGCCACGGCGCATAGCGTGCAAGTATTTATGGACAAAGAGTACAAATTGGTGCTTGGAAACCCTCCGTTTTTTGAAGAGTGGAAGAAGAAATGGTTGTAAAACTGGCAGATAATATCTATTCCCCGTTGGGGGCCACCACGCGTGCCAACTACGATGCCGTGATGGAGGGGCGCACCATGTTGCGTCAGTATTCGCTACCCGACGGTTCCCGCTATACCGCGTCGCTCTTCCCGGAAGCGGAACGCCACGATGACGCAACTTATACTTTCTTCGAGCAACTGTGCATAGTTTCCGCCTCGGATGCTGTTGCCCGTGCCGGCATCGACCCCCGTTCAGACCGTGTGCGGTTCTTCCTCTCCACCACCAAGGGCAATGTGCACCTGTTGGCCGAGGGCAAAGAGGAACGTGCCTTGTTGGGTACATCAGCCAAGTTGATATGCCGCCATTTCGGCAACCCCAATCCGCCAGTGGTCATCAGCAATGCCTGCATCAGTGGAGTGAGTGCCCAGATTGTCGCCATGCGGAGCATCGAGGCGGGGCTCTGCGACACGGCAGTCGTCATCGGATGTGACGTACAGAGTGAGTTTATCATCAGCGGGTTCCAGTGCCTGCATGCCCTCTCTCCCGACCCATGCCGACCCTTCGACCGCGACCGATGCGGTCTGAACCTCGGCGAAGCGGCTGCAACGATAGTCTATAGTGGCCAGTGGCCAGTGGTCAGTGGTCAGCCATGGGTGGCGGCGGCCGGTGCCATGTGCAACGACGCCAACCATATCTCGGGTCCCTCCCGCACAGGCGAAGGTTCCTACCGTTGCCTCCAGGCGTTGGATATCAACCCCTCTGAGATTGCTTTTGTGTCGGTGCACGGTACCTCGACACTCTACAACGACGAGATGGAGAGCATCGCGCTTGAACGTGCCGGGCTTTCCGATGTGCCGCTCTTCAGCCTGAAGGGTGTATATGGGCACACTATGGGGGCCGCCGGCGTGTTGGAAACCATTCTCTCCATGCAGGCCGTAGAGCACGGCGTGGTCTTTGGCACCCGTGGATTCGAGCATGTCGGTGTCAGCGGCAAAGTCACCGTCAGTGCCGACGCCCGTACTACCGACCGCCACAGCTTTGTCAAGCTCATGTCCGGCTTTGGCGGATGCAATGCCGCGATGCTCTTCAAGCAAATTTGGGGTGGGGATTGTGTAGGGGGGAGCACAGGACGACAAGTGCAACCCACTAACCACGATTCACTATACACTATAAAACTTACCCCTTCCGACGGAGATCTTGCCGACCTTTATCGCACCAGTGTCGGCGACTATCCCAAGTTCTTCAAGATGGACCCCTTGGCCCGTCTGGGTTTTGTGGCAAGCGAGATGCTGCTGAAGAAACTCAAGTCTGAAAACATTGCACAAGACACTCCATACGGAGTACTGCTGTTCAACCGGTCCTCCTCGTTGGCCGACGACAGAGCCTATCAGGCCACTATCGCCGACCATGCCAACTTCTTCCCGTCGCCATCCCTGTTTGTCTATACCCTTCCCAACATCGTCACCGGCGAGATAGCCATCCGCAACCATTTCCAGACCGAGACCAATTTCATGGTGCTTGACAGTCTCCGTCCCCGCGTGATAGCCGAGCAGGCCGCTTTGGCCGCACAGCATTCGGCCATGATTACAGGCTGGGTCGATTACATGGACGACAGCCATTATCAGGCCATCCTGCTGATGGTACCGCAAGGGACAACCATGGAAACCATTGAAGAGAAAATCAATCAAATAATTCAATAAATTATTCATTCACATGGAAGAACTTATTTTGCAACTGAAGAAACAGATTATCGAAGTGCTCAACCTCGAAGACGTCCGTCCCGAGGATATCGACGAGAACGCCCCTCTCTTCGGCAACGAGGGCCTCGGCCTCGACAGCATCGATGCCCTTGAACTCATTGTCCTCATGGAGAAAAACTACGGTATCCGTCTGCAAGACCCCAACCAGGGCAAGGAAATCTTCAAGTCTGTGGCAGTCATGGCCGATTACATCAGCAAGAACCGCACCAAGTAAGCAAGGATGAACAACATCCTCATCACAGGGGCTGGTATCGTGTCGGCCATTGGTGTCGGCAAGGAGGAGACTCTCCGTTCGTTGCTTGAGCAGCGCAGCGGCATACGCCCTGTGCACTACCTCAAGACCGACCACCATGAGTTTCCTGTGGGCGAGGTGCAACTCTCCAACGACGAGATGTGCGCCCTCCTCGGCATCGACCCGCAGACCCAACCTACCACGCGTACTGCACTGATGGGTATGGTGGCTTTGAAGGAAGCCTTGGAACAATCGGGTCTTACCTCCGACATGTATCCATCCATTCCTCTCATTTCCGGCACCACCGTCGGCGGTATGGACAAGAGCGAGCAGTACTACCTCGACTTCCTGGAGAACGACAGCCGCAACGAGTATATACGTACCCACGACTGCGGTGCCTGCACCGAGATGATGGCCGACCATTTCGGCCGCTTCCGCATGCTGACCACCCTCTCCACGGCCTGCTCTTCGGCCGCCAACGCGGTGATTACCGGAGCTGAACTTATCCGTGCCGGCCTTGCCGATTGTGTGATAGTGGGAGGCACTGAGGGTATCACCAAGTTCCACCTCAACGGCTTTGCGTCGTTGATGATTCTCGACAAGGAACCCTGCCGTCCATTTGATGCTTCGCGTGCCGGTCTCAACCTCGGAGAAGGTGCCGCCTGGCTGGTCCTTGAGACAGAGGAACATGCACGCCGCCGTGGAGTCACGCCGCTGATGCGACTGGCTGGCTACGGCAACGCCTGCGACGCATTCCATCAGACGGCTACATCGGCCGACGGCGAGGGCCCTTATCGTGCCATGAAACAGGCTCTTGCAAGTGCCGGAGTAACACCTGGACAGGTGGATTACATCAACACCCACGGTACCGGCACCGGCAACAACGACCTCACAGAGAGCGTGGCTATGCGTCGTCTGTTCGGCGACCAGATGCCGCCGTTCTCTTCGACCAAGGCATTCACGGGACACACTACCTCCGCATCCGGTACCATCGAGGCGGTTATCTGCATGCTGGCCATGCAACATGGGTTCCTGCCTGTCAATCTGCGTTTCAAGGACGCCGGCGAAGGCCTGACACCTGTCCATGAGCCCACGCAGAAAGCGCTGCGGTATGTCCTCAGCAATGCCTTCGGTTTCGGTGGCAACGACAGCGCATTGCTTTTCGAGAATGAAGAATTTGTAAAAAGGAAAGAGGCGTCTGCTGTCGTTTCCGAGAGCCCTTCGGTCAACAAGATCTATCTGCTATCTGCCGCACAGGTTTCCGCACAGGAGCCGTTGTGCGACCAATGGAAAGACCATCCAATACCACTCACCGAGCCGCTCACACGCAGCCGTGAGGCCGACTACAAGCAGTTTATCCCGCCCCTTGAGGCACGTCGCATGGGCCGTATCCTCAAGCGTGCCATCGCCACCGCCTGCACTGCCATGACCGATGCGGGGGTGGGTACTCCCGAGGCCATTGTCACCGGCACCGGCCTTGGCTGTATAGAGAACACCGAAATATTCCTCGATGCCCTCTGCCGTCAGGGTGAGGATCAGATGATGCCCACGCGTTTCATGTCCTCCACCCATAACACCATGTCTTCCATCGTGGCCATCAACCTGCATGCCAACGGCTACAATGCCACCTATGCCCACAACACCGTCTCGTTCCAGAGCGCCTTGATGGACGCCCTCTTGCAGCTGCGCCGTGGTGCGGTGCATAACGCTATGGTTTGCGCCCACGATGAAATGACACCCTCTTACCATGCCTTGCTTTGCAAAGGAGGGTTCTTGAAAGGGAAGAAAGCCTCCGAATGCGCAGTGAGCATGATGCTGGCCACAGAAAACAATGGCCGGGCCCTCTGCGAGGTGGCTGGTATGCGCATGCTCTACCGTCCCACCGAGGCCGAGAAGCAACAGGCCTTCGACAGCCTTGTCGCCTCTTCCGACGTGGTGGTCGCTGACGGCTATCCCGAACTCTTCGGTGTCAACTATACCACTCCTGCCCTTGACCTTTACGCAGCCGCACACCTCATGGGCGACAAGCCCGTGGTGGTGCGCTACTGTGACGAAAACCATTATTCATTGATACTCCTCAAACCATGTGGAGACTTTTGATTCTCGTGTGCATCCAGACCGCCTTCCTCAGCGGTGGGCAGGTACTGCTCAAGCTGGCACTGGCCCAGCTGCCTAAGTTCAGCTGGACGTGGTCCTACTTCCGTGCCGTGCTCACCGACTGGTGGCTCGCCGCCTGCGGCCTCTCTTTCGGTGCCGCCACGGTGCTTTGGCTTTACATACTCAAGCACTTCCCCTTCTCCCAGGCCTATCCGCTCACCGCCCTGGGCTATGTCTTCGGCATGGTGGCCGCCATCCTCGTCTTCGGCGAGAGCGTTCCCTTCAGCCGCTGGATAGGTGTGGTGCTCATCGTCGCCGGTTGTTTCTTCATCATGCGTTAATAAATACCGTAATGGATAAATCGCTCACATTAAGCATTGACAAGGTATCACCTCCGTCTCACCTCCGTCTCAACTCCGTCTCAACTCCGTCTCAACTCCGTCGGCGAACGGAGGTGAAACGGTGGAGAGGTGTAGTGGCAATGGTGGTGATGATATGTCTTTGCTTGACCATGCAGGCGCAAAGCGAGGCGCTGGCAGGCACCAAGCGTACCGAGGTGCTTACGGCCATCGCTGCCGCCCAACAGCCCAAGCCGGGCAAGACACTGAACTACAGCTTCCGCCAGACCAAGCACTCGCGCCTGTTGGCCGAGGATGCCGTATCGAAAGGAAGGCTTTCCCTCGGCGAGCGCACCATGCAGTGGCAATACACCGAGCCGATGACTTTCACGTTGGTGGTCGATGGCGACTCTATCTACACGGTCAACGACGGCAAGCGTAGCAGCCTTTCGGGAGCGGCCGACAAGATGTCGCGGGGGCTGGCTCAGATGATGAAACAGATGACCGACGGCTCGAGCCTGGCTGACGAACGGATATTCGAAACCGTGCTCACCGAGGAGTCCACCTGCTACCGTGCCCTGCTGACCCCCAAGCGGCGGGATATGCGACGCATGATGCAGCAAGCCGAACTGACATTCGACCGCAAGAGCATGTGCATCAAGAGCGTGCGCCTGGTGGAGAAGGATGGATATACGCAAATCGATTTCACACGGCAATGAAGGTATTGGAAGAGTTGTTTAAAGTGGAACGGGCCGCCTTTGAGGATGTTGAAGGCACCCTGCGTGTGGCGGCTACCCTGTCGGCCCGCCGCGACAGTGCGGTCTATCGCGGTCACTTCCCCGGCAGCCCGGTGACTCCGGGTGTGGCCATGATCGGTGCAGTGGTGGACCTGTTGTCGCAGGTGTCGGGCAAGGTCTTGTCGCTCCGCAAGGTGAACAGTGTGAAATATTTGGGGATGATGAGCCCGGACGATGTGGATGGAGCCACTCTGGCAGCCACCCTCACTCCCGACGGCATTGCCACTGCCACCTACACCAAAAACTCCACCACTTACGCCAAGATGAAACTCACCCTCAACTCATAATTCACAACATGTCCTACTGCATCGTCATACCGACCTACAACAACAGCCGTACCGTGGCCGACATCGTCCGGCGTTCGTTGGCTGTGTGCCCGGATGTGGTGGTGGTCAATGACGGCAGCACCGACGACACTTTGAGGCAATTGGAATCCTTCAAGGAAACCATACACCTCATCACCTATGGCCGCAACCGAGGCAAGGGCCATGCGTTGAAACGCGGCCTTTCCGCCGCCCGGCGGGCGGGATACGATTTTGCAGTCACCCTCGACTCCGACGGGCAGCACCGCCCCGAAGAGGTTCCAAGCCTGGTGGCGGCGGCTCTCGCTGCCGGCACCGACAAGGTGCTGGTGGTGGGCAACCGCTTCTCCGCACAGTCCGAACCAGTGCAAGGGATGCCCTCGGGCAACACCTTTGCCAACCGGTTTTCCAACTTCTGGTTCCGATTGCAGACGGGAGTCCGCCTGACCGACACGCAGAGCGGCTACCGGCTCTATCCGCTTCACCATCTGCCTTGTCTCGGTCTCTTGACAGCCCGTTACGAGAGCGAACTGGAGTTGCTGGTCTTTTCTGCCTGGCGTGGAGTGAGGCTGCTGAGCGTGCCGGTCAGCGTGATCTATCCCGACGACCGTGTCAGCCACTTCCGGCCCTTTGGAGATTTCTTCCGCATCTCCGTTCTCAACACGCTCCTCTGCCTCGGAGCCTTGTTTTACGGATACCCCCGCATGTTGCTGTCTAAACATTGAATGCTGAATATGACCAAGTTGCTCCTGCGCATATACGACTACCTGACAGGCCACCGCATCACTGCTGTGGTGCTGCTCGCAGTGATGCTTGCGGCAGGGGCGCTGTTGGCATTGCAGCTTCATTATGAAGAGAATATAGCCCGTTTCCTGCCCATCGACAAAGGAAACGAGAAGCAGGCTGCCGTCTATAATGCGCTGGGCGACCAAGGGCAGATCACCGTCGTTTTCCGTCCTGCGGAACAGGCAGGCGACGAGGATGTGATGGATGCCATTGATGCTTTTGCCGAGCAGTTTGCCTGGATTCGTCCCGACATCGCCCTCCAGGCCCGTGCCGATGAGAGCGACGCGATGGCGGCCATCGAGGAGGTGAGGAACAATATTGCCCTCTATTTGACGGCCGCCGACTACGAGAGAATTGATTCATTGCTGGCTAATCCCGACTTTGTCGCCACCCGTATGGACGAGGTGAAGCAGACGCTCGGAATGCCGCTGCCTGATATGGTTACCGAGATGATCGTGGCCGACCCGCTGGGACTTTTCACTCCTGCCATCGGCCGGTTGCAGGCGCTCAGCCCCAGCAGCCGCTATGTGGTGACCGACGGCTATGTGATGGATGGAGAGGGGAGAGGCTATGCGTTCATGGCAAGCCCCTACAATGCCAGTGATACCCGTCGCAACGGACGCTTGGCCAAGGATATAGCCGAAGCTATAGATGCGGTCAGCGGTCAGATGCCAACGGTCAGCGTTTCTGCTGTGGGCGCTCCGCTTATCGCCGTTACCAACGCCAACCAAATCAAGCGCGACAGCCTGGTGGCGATGTTGCTCTCGTTGGTGCTGATAGCCATCATCTTGTGGCGCACGATGGGTCACCGTCGCAACATCCTGTGGATGGGGTTCTCCGTCGCCTGCGGGTGGTTGTTCGCTTTGGCGGTCATTGCCATCTTCAAGACGGAGATATCGATCATAGTGGTGGGTATCGGCTCGGTGCTTGTCGGCATTGCGGTCAATTACCCGTTGCATTATCTGGAACACCTGAAAGACCATCCAGACCGTCGTGAGACCCTGCGCGAGATGGTGGAACCCCTGGTGACGGGCAATGTCACCACTGTGGCGGCGTTTGCCTGTCTGGTGTTTGTGAGGGCGGAGGCGATGCGTGATTTGGGCCTCTTCGGGTCGCTGATGCTGGTGGGGACCATCGGATTCACTATGATATTCCTGCCGTTGTGGGCGAAGGGAGGCAAACGAAGCCATGGTTCAAGATTCAGAATTCAAGATTCAGAATTCAAGATTCAGGATTCTGGGGTCAGGGGTCGGACTCCTGTCTGGGTGTTTTGGGTGATGGTGGCGGTTACTGTGGTGCTAGGCTATTTCAGCACTAAGGTGGAGTTTGATTCCGACCTCCATAATATCAACTTCATGACGGCTCAACAGGAGGAGGATCTCAAACTGCTCGGCAGCGCTGTTGAAGAGGGAGAATTGGCGTATGTGGTGTCGGAAGGCCACACGCTCGACGAGGCCCTCCGTACCAACGACAGCCTTCATTTGCCCGGAGTTGGAGCCTTGATGCCTTCCCTTAGCCGTCAGCGGGAGGCCCTGGAACGCTGGAACGAGATGCTCACCAGGCATCCCGATTTGGGAGGACAGGTGGCCCGGGAGGCGGTCCGTGCCGGTCTTGTCGAAGGGGCTTTCTCCCCGTTTGTCCAGACGCTGACAGCCGACTATAAGGCAGCGGAATGCACCTTGGAAAGTGCTGCGGGTCAGTTGGCTAAGAATTATATAATGCAGACAGACACGGGCTATTACGTGGTCAACTATATCCATCAACTCCCGACTGCCGATTCTCAACTGCCCACCACACACTCTTTTGTTTTCACCCAGAAGGATGTCGGCAGTGGCTTGGTCAATGCCCTCAACGGCGATTTCAACTATATCCTCTATGTCTGCTCGTTTGTCGTCTTCGCGTTCCTGTGGCTCGCCCTTGGCCGTTTCGAGCTGGCCCTGCTGGCGTTCCTCCCGATGGCTATGGGATGGCTGTGGATACTGGGATTGATGGCTTTGCTCGGCATCAAGTTCAACATTGTCAACATTATTCTTGCCACCTTTATCTTCGGCCAGGGTGACGACTATACGATCTTCATTACGGAAGGACTCCTCTATGAGAACGCCACCGGAAAGCGGCGGCTGAAAGAGTATCGTCGCAGCGTCATCGTGTCGGCACTGCTGATGTTCGCTGGTATCGGCACCCTGCTGACGGCCCGCCATCCAGCCCTGCGCTCGTTGGCCGAGGTGGCTGTCATCGGGATGGGTTGTGTGGTGTTGATGGCTTGCGTGGTGCCGCCGGTAGTGTTCCGATGGCTTACACGGCGGCATGGGCAGCCCCGCCGCTATCCGGTTACCGTTGGCCGGATCTTTATCACGGTGGTGCCGTTGGTGGTATTCATCTTGTTTGCCCTGCTGGTGGCAACGCCTGTGACCTTGGTCTATTTCCTGCTGCCGATGGAGAAACGTCGCAAGCGGGACAGCTTCCACCGCTTTATCTGCAGCGCCATGCGGTGCGGTGCCAGATTGATGCCAAGGGTGGGTTTCAAGGTGGAGAACCCCTACGACGAGAATTTCGACCGGCCCGCCGTCATTGTGGCCAACCATCAGTCGCACCTCGACTTGGTCAGCATCCTGATGCTCACGCCCAAGGTGGTGGTGCTGACCAAGAATTGGGTTTGGCGCAATCCTCTCTATGCCCATATTATCCGCTATGCGGAATACTTGCCCGCAGAGGCGGGATACGACAACCTCATGCCAAGACTTCGCGATTTGGTTGCGCGGGGTTATTCCGTCATGGTCTTCCCTGAGGGGACCCGTAGTGTCGATGGGCAGGTGCACCGCTTCCACAAGGGGGCGTTCCTACTCGCCGAAGAGTTGGGATTGCCGTTGTTGCCGGTGTTCATCCATGGAGCCTACGATGTGTGGCCCAAGACAGAAAGTCTCATCACAGGAGGTAGAATCACCATCCGCATCGGTGAGCGCTGCCACGATGACAGTCGCGGTATGCGCCGCCACTTCGAGGAGGAACTGTCGGCAATGCGTGAGCGGTTGGAAACTCCTGAATACAAGTGTCGATTGACGAAATACCAGTATCTGTACAAAGGTCGGGAAGTGTGGAACGGAAGACCAGGAAAGGAGGCTGTCTCATGAGGAGTGTGTGCATTATGGGAGGCGGCCTCAGTGGCCTGATGACGGGAGCCATTCTTTCCAAAGAGGGTTTTCGTGTCATCGTGTTGGAAAAGAACGCCATCATTGGAGGCGGCCTTCAGAGTTTCCGTCGCGGAGATTATCTTTTCGACACCGGCATGCATTGTTTCGGCGGCATGGGAGAAAATGGACAGATACGACTTATTTGCCGCTACCTCGGCATCGAGGACAAAGTGGAGGTTGTTCCTCGGTGCGACACCCTTATGGATGTCGGCAGCGGCCTCCGGTTAACCTTGCCATTCGGCCCGCGGGCGTGGGTGGAGCGGTGGAGCCGTGCAATGGGTGCTTTGCTTGGCAGAGAACAGGTGCCACTGGTGCGGCAGCAACTGGAGAGATACCTTAAAACCATGTATGATCTCACCTGTCAGGAACCGCTCTACCATCTCCGTCCAATAGATAACGACTACCAGATACCCGACCTTAGTGTCTCGGCCAAGGAATTGATTGACAGTAGTATCGATTTGCCGATGCTGCGTTCCATCATGCCATATCTTTCGCTCTTCTATGCCGGTAGGGAAAATTCTCCAGCCATGCTCCATTCCCTTATCAGTTGCTCCCATATCAACGGCACATATACCTTCAAGCACGGAAGCCTCTCGTTCGCCAATATTCTTGCCGACCTTATCAAGCAGGCTGGGGGAGAGGTGCATACCTGCGAGGAGGTGGCATCTGTTGAGGTAGATAATCGTCAGGTTACCTGTGTGAAAACAGTGAAGGATACCTATCTGGCCGATGTCTTTGTCAGCGCACTGCCTATTACCCGACTGCTCGATCTCGCCTCGCAGACAGCCTTCTCACCGGCATTCCGCCGTCGCATCACCACAGCACCGCTCACCTATTCCGCCCTGACGGTTTTTGTCGGTTTGCATCCACGTACACTCTGTTTCAACCGTGAAGCTTACTATTGTACCCATCTCTCGAGCGATCCATGGAACGCCGCCGCTGTCAGCGAAGACCGATGGCCTTCCTTGGCTTTTGTCCTTCCCGACGAGGACCCCTGCAATCCAGGCTATGCCAAAACTCTCACCCTTGTCTGCCCTATGGATTATTCGGCCGTTGAACGGTGGGCCGGCAGCCGGACGGGGCACCGTCCCGAGGATTACTACCGTTGGAAAGAGAAGATGATCGGGCAGGCATTGAAGATGATAGAACCTGTTGGATTCGAAGTGCCGCTGCAGCAGGCAGTGGCCTATGTGGAAGCCGGCTCTCCCCTCACTATCCGTGACTATTATGGTAATTCTAAGGGGGCTATATATGGTCTCCACCCTTCGTGCCTCAACCCTCTTCAGACCCACCTCTCTCCCAATACACGGATTTCCAACCTTTACATTACCGGTCAGGATGTTAATTTCCACGGTATGGTCGGCACCACCCTCACTTCCGTACTTACTGCCGAAGCGCTGGTGGGGCAGAATGTTATTGTCAACAAAATCAACGCGAGAAAATAAACGGTACACGATATGGATACAATCAAAATGAAACTCATCTATCCCAAGTGGAAGAAGCTCCCCGGGCAAACGACATTCAACCTGCCCCCTCACGGCCCTGTGGCTTTTGCCGCCACATTGCCCGAGTATGTTGAGATCGACTTTGTGGATGAGAATGTGGAAGAACTCAACTTCGACGACCCCTGCGACCTTGTGGCTCTCTCCACCATGCTCTCCACCCAGGTGAAGCGTGCTTGGGAGATTGCCGCAGAATATCACAAGCGTGGCAAGAAAGTCATTGCTGGAGGCATTAGCGCCATGCTGCATGCAGAAGAATATGTCAATCATGTGGACAGCCTCTTCCTCGGCGAGAGTGAAGGCCGCTCCGAGCAGGTGATTCTGGATTGGAAGAACGGATGTTTGAAAAAGGTATATAACTATCTCGGCAACCAGCCTCCGATCGAGAGTGTGGGTCCCTGTCGGCGCGACCTCTATAAGCGTGAACTCTATAACCATAAGGGTGTGCAGATGGTTGATCTGTTCCATGCTTCACGTGGTTGTCGTTTCAGTTGCTATCCTTGCGCCGTTTCATACCTCGGTGGCCGCAAGTTCCGTCCTCGTCCCATCGACAAGGTGGTGGAGGATATGGCTGCCATCGACAACAACCGTCTTTTCATCGTCGATAACTCGCTCGCACAGGACAAGGAGTGGGAAAAGGAGCTTTTCCGTGCCATCGCTCCCTTGAAGAAGAAATGGATCTCCCACACCATCGAGGATGATCCCGAAGTGCTCGACCTCGCTGCCAAAGCAGGTGCCTGGTATGTCTATCAGGCTGTCTATGACACTTCCGACTACATCAAGGAGCGTGTCAAGCGCTATCATGATGTGGGAATCGGTGTAGAAGGAACCATCTTGCTCGGTCTTGATAACCAGACCGTCGATGACTGCAAGCGCCTTATCGATTTCCTTGGTGAAATCGATCTTGACCTGGCCGAATTCACCATCATGACCCCCTTCCCTCATACAAAAGCCTACGACGACTATTTGCGTCAGGGACGTATCTTCGACTTTGACTGGAATCATTACAACGCCGGCCAAGTGGTCTTCAAACCCGCCCAGATGACACCCGACGAACTGCAAGATGTATATGAATATGCGTGGAAGAGTTTTTATGCTGACGAAACCCAGGAGTCGAAGATGTTCCGCCTCTTCTGCAATGTGGCTTTGCGCGAGATGAACGAAGGCACTTACCGCCCCCGTAACCGAGCGTTGGCCAACAAGAGCTTCGGCAAGGATATCGACCGCAGCGTCAAAACCCATCAAAATGCCTTCTAAATACCAACTGTTGAACAATGAAAGTCTCAGAAAAATACTATGACGAGCAATTCCCTTTCCGCGGACAGTGGGATATGGAGTCGCTCTGTGGATTGAAGATTCGAGTCGTCGATGGCAAAACCTATGTCATCGTTACCGAACTCTATCAGGAGAATCCCGGTACCTCGGTGACCTACGCTGGACAATCTCTCCGGGACCAAATATGTGACGCCAAAGGACTGAATCCAGAAGAGATTATCTATCTGGAATGCAATCCCGACACCAACTCGAAACTTTCCTTTTACGATGAAGAGTATTTTGCGGTTGATTTCAATGCCGACCCTCAGCATCGCTACCGTCAGCTCTCTTCCGAGGAAGTGAAGAAAATCGTCAGTTGATGCGTCGCCTCGTCTCCATAATAGCGTTAGTGCTTTGTCTTTGCTCCGTGCAGGGACAGACCATTGTTCACCTCCCAGACAGCAAGGCTACTTTGGAATGCTACGATGTCGCGCATCCGCTGGCCACAGTGGTCGTTTGCCCCGGTGGAAGCTACAGCTGGCACGACTACAAGGTGGAGGGGGTTGAAGTGGCCCAATGGCTGCAAGCTCACGGCATTGCAGCCTACGTTTTGCGCTACCGCGTGCAAGGCTGGTGGGCGTGGGCAACGCATTATCGTCTCCTTTTCCGCGGTAACCAATATCCTGACCCCCTGCGCGACGCCGAAGCAGCCCTCGACTGGCTGGCTGTCCATGCCGACAGCCTCGCCATCGACCCTAGGCAGATCGGCGTTATGGGCTTCTCGGCCGGCGGTCACCTCGCCATGCTCACCACCTACACTCGCCAGCCCGCTTTTGTGGTTCCCGTCTATCCTGTGGTCACTATGCGGCAGGCCTGCTGTCACTCCCGCTCCCGGCGCGCTTTACTCGGCGAATATGGGAAAAACAACCAGACTCTTCGAGACTCCCTTTCAATTGAACTTCATGTGCGCCCTGACTGCCCGCCTGTATTCCTGGTCAACTGCGTCGATGACCCCATCGTCGATTACCACAATTCCGTTCTCCTCGACAGTGCCCTCACAGCAAGTCATGTGCCCCATCGTTATATCCAATACCGCACTGGCGGACATGGCTTTGGCATGAGCGAGACAAAAGGCAGCCCTGAATGCCGCCCCTGGAAAGAAGAATTTCTCAAATGGATAAAAGGATTATATAAATGACAGATATTGAATTCAAATCCCCCGAAGAGATAAAAGCCTTCCAAGAAGACAAACTTCACGAGGCACTAGTCTATCTTGCTGGCCATTCGCCCTATTACCAGCGCATGTTCAGCAGCTATGGTATCGACGTGAACAAGATCCGGCTGCTGGAAGACCTCGTCAAGATTCCCTTCACCGAGAAAAAAGACCTCCAGCTCTTCAACGACGACTTTCTCTGTTGTCCTCGGGAGAAAGTCATAGACTACATCACCACCAGCGGTACCCTCGGCGACCCTGTCACCTTCTGCTGTACCGAAAAGGACCTCCAGCGCCTGGCCTACAATGAAAAGAAAAGTTTCGAATGTGCAGGGCTCAAACCCGGTAACATACTCCAGCTGATGACAACCATGGACAAGCGATTCATGGCGGGCCTGGCCTATTTCCTCGGCATCCGCGAGATGGGCGCCTCCATCATCCGTGTGGGTAATGGCATCCCCGAACTGCAGTGGGACACCATCCGCCGCATAAAGCCCGACACCATCATGTGCGTGCCCTCCTTCATACTCCGACTCATTGAATATGCCGAGCAACACGATATTGACTATCGAGCCTCCTCAATTCGTCGCATTATCGGCATCGGCGAAGGCCTCCGTGAGCAAGACCTTAGCCTTAACCTCCTGGGACGCCGCATCAAGGAAAAGTGGGATGTCGAACTCTTTGCCACCTACAGCTCCACCGAGATGGGCGCCACCTTCAGCGAATGTCCCTATGGTTGCGGTGGACACGTGCACCCCGAACTCATCATCGTCGAGATTATCGGCGACGACGATCTGCCCGTGCCCGACGGACAACCCGGCGAGATAGTGGTGACCACCCTTGGCGTTGAGGGAATGCCGCTCTTGCGTTTCCGCACAGGCGACATCGCTGCCAAAATCACCGACCGCTGTCAGTGTGGGCGTTATAGCTACAGACTTACTCCGCTGGTGGGCCGCAAGAACAACATGATCAAGTTCAAAGGCACTACACTCTATCCGCCCGCCATCAACGATGTGCTTGACAACACCGACTATGTGGCCAACTACGTCATCGAAGTATCCACCAACAGCGCCGGCACCGACGACGTGAAAGTTAAGATAGGGCTTCGTGAAGGCTATACGGACGCAGTGGTGAAGGAGCTCAAGGATTCCTTCCGCTCCCGCATCCGTGTGGCTCCCGAAATTGTGGTGCTTCCTGCCGAGGAGGTGCAGCGCATCAATTTCCCGGCCAAAAGCCGCAAACCTGTCAAATTTATCGACCTGCGAGCTAAACACTAACACATTAAAGCATTAACTATGTTCGACAACATCCGACCCCTCAATGATTCCGAGTTTCCTGGTGCTATGCGGCAACTGGTGGAGTCGCCCTTGTTGAAACCCATAGCCGGCTTCGTCTATCCTGGCGAGACCCTCGAGCAGGTCTCCGAGCGTCTCTGTGCGTTGCCCGACATCCACACCATGCAGGACACCGTCATGCGTGCCGCCATCCATCAGATTCTCGACCGCTCCGTCTCCGACTTCACCCACGCCGGCACCGACCTCATCCTTCCCGGCCGCCCCTACCTCTTCATCTCCAACCACCGCGACATCACCCTCGACGCCTTCCTCCTCCAATACCTCCTCTTCGCCTATAACCAGCTCTACATCACCTTTGGCGCCAACCTCATGCAAGACCCCCTCATTACCCTTGTCGGTCGTGCCAACCGCATGTTCCGCGTCGAACGCGGCGGCACCCCCAAGGAGTTCTACCGCAACATGCTCCAGGTCTCGCAATACATCCGTCAGGTCATCGTCGCCGACCAGCATTCCGTCTGGATAGCCCAGCGCAATGGACGAACAAAGAACGGCCTCGACCGCACCGAGGTGTCGCTCCTCAAGATGCTTGCCCTCGGCGGCCGTGCCACCCGAGAGGCACCCCTCATGCCCCTCAAAAGCCTCAATATTGTTCCTGTCAGCATCAGCTACGAATGGGAACCTTGCGACCTCCTCAAAGCCCGTGAGCTCCACCTCCGCTCCCTCGGTCCCTACCGCAAGGCCCAAGGCGAAGATATGAACAGCGTCCTCACCGGCATCCTACAACCCAAGGGGCACGTCCACCTCAGTATCACCGCCCCCGTCACTGACGAGGAGATTGACCGCTGCTCCGCCACCGACACCCCCTTCGAGAACCTTGCCGCACTCATCGACCGCCGCATCAACGGCGCCTACCATCTCCATCCCACCAACTATCTCGCCTACGACCTCCTGCACCGCTCCTCGCGATTCGCCGACCATTATTCCTCCGACATACGGATCCAGTTCCAACAGCGCCTCGAAGCCGCCGCCCCCCAGGAGCGGAGCCTCCTCCTCGACATCTATTCCCACCCCGTCGAACAGCAGTACCCCGAAGTGCTGTAAAGCAAAAAAAGGCCGCCGGACAAATCGCCCCGCATTCCTTTTCAGTGTTTAATGTTCCTAAACACGAAGGTATGCCGTCTGTTCCTTAAAAAAATAGACTTGTGTAACGGTCTGATACTAAGCCTTGAATCCGTTA
>DGIA01000025.1:22807-31048 GCA_002392965.1 Bacteroidales bacterium UBA3834
AGTAATGACTATATAGAAAGTACTAAGTCATTACCCAGTCACTCGTTCATCATGCCCAAGTGTTTCTTTAGTCATACTTGAACCATACTTTAGTCATACCTGAGGTGTCATACTTAAGGAACACTTAGGTGGGATGTCCTTGCTGCCGACTTTGAAGCGGAAAAAAAAACAAGGAGCCGTCAGCCCAAAACAGACAGCTCCTTATCTTCCCTGCGGAGAGACAGGGATTCGAACCCTGGGACCAGCAAGCTGGTCAACGGTTTTCGAGACCGCCCCGATCGACCACTCCGGCATCTCTCCGAATTGAAAATTGAAAGCTGAAAATTGAAATTTCCCTCTTCCTCATTTTCAAAAAGTGGGTGCAAAAGTACTAACTTTTGCCGACATGGCCAAAACTTTTTTTGTCTGAAGGGCGAATGTCGAAAGTTGAAGATTGATTGTCAGTTCTTTTGTGTGGGCAAATTTATGACGCTCGCCTCGTCTTTCTTCAATTCTATACGCATGTTGTCAGCTGCCACAAAGGTGTTTTCGAACTCCTGCATGGCTTGCTGGAGCAAGAGGTCGGGTTCGCGGTAGCGGGCGCTGATATGGCTGAGCATGAGCTGGCGCACTCCAGCCATCCGCGCCAGTCGTCCCGCCTGTCCGGCGGTGAGGTGCTTGCGCTCCTCGGCCAGGTTGGCCAACTCGTTGGCGAAGGTACACTCCAGACACAGCAAGTCGGCTCCGCTGAGGTAGGGCAGGAGGCTCTCGCTGTAGGCGGTATCGCAGCAATAGACGTAAGTTTTTGTGGCTGGTGCATCGTGTTGAGTGTCATTAGTGAACGCTGGACGCATAACACAGCTTGCTTTTTCTGAGATGCGGAAGCCGTAGGTGGGGACAGTGTGGTCGATGGGGAAGGCATCGACGGTGCATTTGCGGTTCTCGAAGACCCGTTGGCAGCCTTCGCCGAAGTCCATCTCATGCCATTCGAGGGGGAATCCCACGTGGTTGCCGGTGAGGGCGAAGGTGGTCTCTATCACCTCGCGGGCTCCTTTGGGGGCAGCGATGAAGACGGGCTCGGTGCGGCCACAGAGGTGCATGGTGCTGAGTAATCCCGGCAGGCCGAAGAAGTGGTCGCCGTGCAGGTGGGAGATGATGATGGTGCCTATGGATTGGAGTTTGAGGTGGTTGTAGCGGATGCGGTCCTGTGTGCTTTCGGCGCAGTCGAGCAACAGCTTGAAGCCTCCGATGTTGAGCACCTGTGCGCTGCAACGGCGGGCGCCGATGGGGAGGGCAGCCCCCGATCCTAATATGGTGATAAGAAAGTTCATGGGCAGTGTTTAGTGTTTAGTGAGGAGAACCATAGTAAAAGGAATGTGATGAGGCCGTTGAGGAGCAGTATCTCGAATCCGAAGTGGTAGCCGAACCACACGGGGGCGTTGAGTTTGAGGATGTAGCAGAGTACGGGCGAGAGCACCGCGATGAAGGGTACCCAGCGGTCGCGGGCCTTGCGGCGGGTGAAGAGGCCGAAGGCATAGAGGCCGAGCAAGGGACCGTAGGTGAAGCCGGCCACGTCGAAAACGGTGTCGATCAGTGACTGCCGGTGGAAGGGGCGGAAGGCGATGATGACCAGCAAGTAGAGCAATGCAAAAACTACATGGACAATCCTGCGGATTTTCAGGGGTGAGAGCGAGGTGCGACGGGAGGGTGAGTTTTTGTCAAACCCTAGGAAGTCGTAGCAGAAGGTGGTGGTGAGGGCGGTGAGGGTGCCGTCGGCGCTGCTGTAGCCCGCCGCCACCATGCCCAACACGAAGCACACCGCCGTAAAGCCGCTCAGAGAGAAGGCCACCGACGGGAATATTTTGTCGGGTACCACGGCTCCCGCCTCGTTCACCGGCAGCGCAAAGCCCGTTTGTTCGGCGTAGGTCAGCAGGGCGGCTCCCAGCATCAGGAAAAGGATGTTCACCACGATGAAAAGCATCGAGCTGGTCATCACGTTTTTCTGTGCGTCGCGCAGGGTCTTGCAGGTGAGGTTCTTCTGCATCATGTCCTGGTCGAGACCGGTCATGGTGATGGTGATGAACATGCCGCTCAATATCTGTTTCAGATAAAATTTCGGTGCTGTGGGATCGGTCTCGAAGAGGTGGGTGTAGCCTTTCTCGGCTGAACGCTTCAGCAACTCGCCCACGCCCATGTCCAGATTGTTCAAGATGGCCACCACTGTGGCCACTGCTGCAAGCAGAAGAAAAGTCGTCTGCAACGTGTCGGTCCATACCACTGTCTTGATGCCACCAGTGAAAGTGTAAAGCAGGATGATGGCAATGAACACCACTGCAGGCACCCAGAAGGGGATACCCCATGCACGGAAGACGAATTCATACAGCACAAACACGACGAGATACATCCTCAATGCCGAGCCCAGCAAACGGCTCAGGATGAAGAACAGGGCGCCTGTCTTCTCGCTGGCAAGACCGAATCGCTGTTCAAGGTAGGAGTATATGCTGGTAAGATTCAGCTTGTAGTAGAGCGGAAGTAGAATCAGCGCAATTGCGGCATAGCCAAGTACATAACCGAATACCATTGGCATATATGTCCATTGGCCGCTATAGACGCCGCCGGGCACCGACATGAAGGTGACTCCCGAGAGTGAGGCGCCGATCATACCATAAGCCACCACGAACCACGGCGACCGCCGGCCCGCACGGAAGAAGGCTTCGTTTCCCTTCGCACCACGACGACCTGTGAGCCACATGATGAGAAACAACAAGGCTGTGTAGATTGCAAAACACAATAGTATAGTGAGTTCCATGTTCTTCTGAATCAAAATGACCCTGCAAAGATACGAAAAAAACTTTATCGTACTACCTCAATCAGGCCGTTGCGTTGCACCATGATCTTTTTGCGACCTTCGGCCAGGAAGCGATAGTAGTAGGTGCCGTCAGGGGCATTCTCAGCAGCGGGGTCCCAGAACTGGTCGTGACTGCGGATGTTTTTGGCATGAAACACCAGTTTTCCCCATGCATCGTAGATCCACAACTCGTTCATGGGGTAGCGGCCAAGTTCCACCAGATTCACCACCTCCCAGGTGTCGTTCACTCCGTCGCCGTTGGGGGTCACCAGGTTGGGGAACTGTAGTAGGGCGGTGACAATCTCGATGGTATGGCGAATGCTGTCGATGCAGGTGTGGGTCACGGTGTCGAAGGTGGCGGTCAAACTGGCGACAAGACTGATGCCGAATTCGCCCTGTGGCAAATCGCCCGGCCAGTGATACACCGGGTCTTTCTCCGTCAAGGAATCCAGTGCTGGCGAGCCGGCCTCCGGTTCAATACACCAGAGATATGTGCATCCGTCGGGCCACGTTGCATTCATCAGTTGCACCTCGGGGTCGATATCTACTGGAATGTAGGGATCCCACTGAAATTCCGGCAGCGGAGAGGTGAGGGCATAGACCTTCCAGTCGAGGGTGTCGATGCAACCATAGTCGCTTGTAACCATCAGATTCACTTCTCCAATCGTCTGCACAGCTTCGCTGAACGCAAACTCGGCGGTCGAGGTGGTCTCGGTGAAGATGGTGTCACCCCTGTCCATCGACCAGTGCCAGTCAGTCGCTCCGGGGGTGGTGTCTCGCAGAAATAGCGTGTCGGGGGTACAGAGGCGGATAGGGAGTGAGTCGGTCCATATCATATCGCCGATGCGGTAGAAAACACTCGGACGGAAGGTGCTGTCGCGCGGAACCAACTGCACATGTACCAGGCTGTCGCATCCGTGCACCGAGGTGAGCGTCGTGTCGAATTGTGTAGGATGGCCGTAGTCGATGTTCTCATAGAGGAATGGACGCCATGGACACACCACAATTGAATCTTTTGTCTCGTAGGCGGGATACACCGTCAGGTGCAGCCGGTAGGTGCTGTCGCAATGGTGGATGTTGGAGTAGTGGAAGTTGTGGGTGCCGGTGGTAGTGAGCGTGCTGTCGCGGTAGAAATAGCCGACGCATGCCTCCGCGACAGTGTCTATAGTGTTGGTGTCGAGCACGGTTAGCTGCAGGGTGATGATGCTGTCGCAGTTGGGCATCTTCTCATAGGTGCCGCTTTCGGCAATAGTGGTGTCGATGAATGTATAGAAAGTGTCGGCGCAGATGATTATTTCCGCTGTGTCGCGACCATATTGCAGTTTTACGGGGAGGGTGAGGGTGTCTGTGCATTCGACGATGTCCAATCCGCTAATGAGCGTGACGGTGTAGGTTCCGGTATCGGGCCAGATGACGACAGGGTTGTATTCCGTCGAACTACCGGCGCCCTGGAATGTCCACTGGGCGTTGTCGCAATGTCCGGTGCTGTCGTCGGTCGGGAAACTCAGGTTGTTGAATGTCACTTTGAAACGGCAACTGTCTCGGGCCACGCTGTAGTCGAAGCGTGCCACAGGCCTCACCAGCCGTGAGAGCACGCTCAACGTCACCTCGCAGGTCGGGTTGCCGATAAAGCCCATGTGGCAGTAGTAGATGTTGTTGTCGATGGGGAGCGTCACCTCGCGCTGGGTGCTGAGGGTGGAGTCGTCGCCGGCCAGATGCCAGCGGTAGGTGAATCCCTCGGGAGCCGCCAGTCGGTTGCTGTCGCCGTTCTCGCAACTCGAGAATGCAATGGTTTTCTGGGCACAGGAGAGGGTGTAGTAGGCATAGCCGTAGTGGCCTCCCTGGCTGCAGTCGTAAGTGGTCAGGCGCAGGTGCACCGTGCGTCCATGGTAGCCCGAGAGGTCAATGCCCACGATGGTCCAGTCTTTCCACAGGATTTGACCTCCGTTCATGCTGTTCCATCCCAGCTCGGGGCTGGCAATGAAGTCGGCCGAGTTGCATCCTGCGGGTTCGATGAGTCCCAAGGTGTCGTCAAGCATTTCGATACGGAATCGCGGCTGTTCTGTAGAGACGTGGTTGGGATCTTGCATCACGGCGGCGTACTTCAGGATGAGCATGTCCATCTGGGTGGTATCGACGGGAATATCGTACAGTATGGCCTCTGCCTGTGCACCGGTGTGTCGGTTGCCCAGACGCACCGACATGCTTTCGCCGTCAGGTATCACTTTCAACGGCGGTCCCACCACGGGGTCGTACATCATGGTGTCTGTGTTGATCGTATGGCGGCTATTATCGGAACTTGAACCGTTGTCAATCATACCGATGTTAGCATAGGGATTTGTGTAGGAACCGTAGTAGGGGGTGGCTCGGTTGGAGTGTAGTAAGCTGAGATTGATGCAGGTGCTGTTGTCGTAGAGTGAGAGGGTGATGCTGTCTCGTGTATTCGTGGAGCAGGCACCGACGGCGGTGTCGCAGATGGTCTCTAGCAAGGCTCGGTAAGAGTGGTCGAGGTTGTGGGGCACGCTGATACTGTGCTGAAGGGGTGCGATGGGATAGCTCACGGTATCACCGGTGTCCATGTCGATTATGTACAGTACGTTCTGAGGGGTGCCGAAAAGGGTCCAGGAGAGGTAGGCGGAGTCGGCAGTGACGCTGTCCTCGGTCAAGTCGTTTGTGCCGCAGAGACTACCCACCTTGATGTCGTCGATATTGAAAGAACTGTACCGCTTGTAGAAGGCGATATGACGGTCTCCGGGTACGGCGTTGGAGAGATCGACCATGCAGAATTTCCATGACTGGGGCATGCCGTCAATGGTGTCGAGCGGATGGAAGTTGGCTCCTGACACGGGGTTGTCCATAGTGCCGACAATAAGGGAATAATTGGGCCGGCTGCCGCCGTTGCCAAAGTGGCACCAGAAAGAGAGTACTGCCCCTTGGGTGAAGTCGATGCCGAGGTCTGGGGTCGCCACGTAGGTGTTTGAGGAGTATATGTACAAGTTTTTAGGTGCCGATCGGCAGAATCCATAGCCTGTCACATAGGCGTCGCCGGTGTTGGTGACTACCATGTTGCCGTTTCGAATGACGGTCCACCCTTCGGGCATGGGGTGTTCTCCATAGGTCACGGTGTCGAAATCAATGCATACGTCCGCCTGTCCGTTTGCGGACAGAATGACGGCAAACAGCAGTAGCAGTGTGCAGTATGTCTTCTTTAGGACTTGCATTGTCAAACCGTAAATCACTGCAAAAATACTCTTTTTATTTCAATAGATACCCTTTCGATGTTTTTTGTTGTCAAATACATGCAATATTTTTTTTGTCCCGATGTGCAATATTTATGCGCGTGTTGCGTTAATTGCGTAATAAAACTATATTAAGGGCATGAAATTAAACAAGATATTGCTGGCGCTGCTCTTTTCTGCTGCCAGTCTTGCTGCGGCTGCCCAGAGTGGTCGTGACATCCAGGATGACGAACTGCACGGCGAGGTGAAGCGCATCGACTCGCGTATGTACGAGGCCCGCTACGACCTCAACGACAACCTTGAAAGGGGCGATCAGCTCGAGCATCTCGTCACTGAATACAAGCAGAACGGTCAGCGTCGCAGCCAGACCTACCTCTCGGTGGCCGAAGACATTATCTTCCGTACACGCTATAAGCACGACGGTTTCGGACTGACCACCCTTGAGCATGTCGTTGATAACCAAGAGCGTGTCATCGGTCGCACCTACTACGTCTATGATGCCGAACACACCCTCACCGAGGTCTATGTCGAAGACGCTGAGCGACAGGTGGAGAACCGTATGCTCCTCAGTCACGATGCCGAAGGACGCATCAGCCAGCGCAGTTTCAACGACCATGTGAACAATGTCTATAAGCGCGAAGTCTATGTCTTCAACCCCGACGGGTCGGTGAACAAGGCCGTTGTTTATGACCGCTCGAAGCAGAAGGTGCAGGAGAAGCGATGGGAATACGACGAGCAGGGGTATCCCACCAGCTACACCCTCTACGACTACACCGAGGAGGAACCGGAACTCTTCATTACCCTCTACGAGCGCGAATACGACTCGCACGGCAACTGGATACGTTGCACAGAGTACGACCTCCTCGGCGACCGCAAAATCCCGACTTACACGACAGTCCGCACCATCGAGTACTTCTAGGATTGCGTTACATAATATGTTTATATTACAGAAAAAGACAGAAATGACTGAAGCATTACAGAAATTTCTGTCTTTTTCTGTTGTTTCTGTAATGCTTTTGTAATGCAAAATCCAATTCCGTAAGATGAAATCCGGTTTTGTAAATATAATAGGTAATCCGAACGTGGGGAAATCCACGTTGATGAACGCCTTGGTGGGCGAGAAGCTGAGCATCATCACCTCCAAAGCCCAGACTACCCGCAAACGCGTGATGGGCATCGTGAACGGCCGCATCAGCGAGCGCCATCAAGCTTGCTTGGATGGCCGAGCGCCAGAGGCCGTGGGCGAAGCCAACGGAGACGGATTCCAGATCATCTATACCGACACCCCGGGCATCGTCAACCCCGCCAACAAGCTCCACGAGCAGATGATGGGCTTCATCGGCACCGCCCTGCAGGATGCCGACCTCTTCCTCCTCGTCACCGAGGTGGGAGAGACCTTCAAGAACCGCCATGTGCTGGACAAGGTAATCAACAGCGACGTTCCCGTCATTCTCGTCATCAACAAGATTGACCTCTCCGACCAAGCCACCATACAGGAGAAGATCGCCTACTGGCAGGCCGAGATACCGCGTGCCGTCATCGTCCCCTGCTCCGCCACCGAGGGTTTCAACGTCGATAAAATCTTCGACCTCATCCTCGAACGCCTGCCCGAGCACCCCGCCTATTTCCCCACCGACGAGCTCACCGACCGCACCATGCGCTTCTTCGTCAGCGAGATAGTACGCGAAAAGATTCTCCTCTACTACCAGAAAGAGATACCCTACAGCTGCGAGGTGGTCGTCGAGGCCTATGAGGAGAAAGACGGCATCGACAACATCTCGTGCCTCATCTATGTGGAGCGCGAGAGCCAGAAGGCCATCCTCATCGGCCATCAAGGCAAGGCCATCAAGAAACTGGGCATCGAGGCCCGCAAGGACATCGAGGAGTTCACCGGCAAGCGCTGTTTCCTCAGCCTCCACATCAAGGTCCTCAAAGACTGGCGTAACAGCGACCGTGCCCTCAAGAGCTTCGGCTACGCCTTTGAAGACTGATTGGCTACAATGACAGATACTTATGCCCCCGTTCGGGACTCCCGGACGGGGGCATGTCGTTACCCTCTGGCAGGGCTGGCGGCAGCCTTTACCTTTTGCTCCCCTTCTGCTCCCCTTCAGCTCCTCTTCTGCTCCCCTTCTGCCATCCTCGATAGTAACTTGTGATTTGCTGATTTAGGTTGTC
>DGIA01000008.1:0-55632 GCA_002392965.1 Bacteroidales bacterium UBA3834
TCCTCGTGATAGAAGTAGTTGACCACCACGGGGGGCTCGCAGTGGTTGGTGAAACGCTTCATGAACGAGGCGTAGCAGTACTTGCAGGCGTGGGCGCACCCCACGTAGGTGTTGACCGAGAAGTCGCTCACTGGCAGGTTCGACTTGGTCATCATGCTCTTGGTCTCTATTTCTTTTATCGTCATATTCGGTTGGTTTATCGTTTAAAACACGCCCTCGCCGACGGCGCGCATTACGCCTTCATCAGCATCAGCAGGCTGCCGAGGGTTATCAGTACGGCTCCGGCAATCACGTTCACGCTAACCTTTTCTTGCAGGAACACGAAGGCGAGGATGATGGTGATGACAACGCTCAGCTTGTCGATAGGGGCGACCCGTGAGACATCGCCCAGCTGGATGGCCTTGAAGTAGCAGAGCCACGACAGCCCTGTGGCCACCCCCGAGAGGATGAGGAACAGCCACGTGTGGCGGCTGACATCGCGAATCTCCCGCAGGTGTGAGCCGAACAGCACGATGCCCCACGTCAGCACAAGGATGATGGTGGTTCTGATGGCCGTGGCGAGGTTGGAGTTGACATCCTTGACACCCACCTTGGCGAAGATGGCTGTCAGGGCGGCGAAGAACGCCGAAAGGAGTGCATAGAATTTCCACATATCTACTCGTTATTGTGTGATGTTTTTTCGGAACAATCGGTATGTATACTCTTCGTCGGCGGTGCTGTATTCGGGCACGCGGCCGAAGCCCACTTGCTCGTAGCCGTGGCGCGGGTAGTACTGCCAGCTGCACGAGCTGTCGGTCCAGAGGTAGAGCAGCGTGTGGCCGCCGCGGGCGATGGCGCGGCCGAGCTGCCGCGCGGCATCTGTGATTTGTTCGCTGTGCGGGAGCGACGCCCCGCAGAAGACGGAGATGTTCATTGATTTTCTTTTAAATAAGGGAAGGTAAAAGGAAATGCGAAATAATAACGTACCCTTACGGACTTACCTCGATGAATACCGGGTTTCCATTTCGGCATCACTCCAACTATACGTGCGATTTCCTCACCAATACCGCATCCTATATCACGCATTATACGTATATCAGAAAGAGAACCATTGGGTTCGACAATCACTCCAACAAATATTTTCCCTGTTGCGTCACATTGTTCAACCTTCTTTAGGTTGATATTGCGTCGGATAAAAGCATACATCGAATCTAATCCGCCAGGAAACTCCGGGTCGACTTCAACAACAGTGTACACATCGTCGCTATCACAAATAGGAAGTTTGCATGTTATCTGGCGTGCCACACCATTTGAATCGATGATAATAAATGAATCAAACTCCTCATATTGCGCCAATGCATTGGCAGACAGGGCAAGCAGGGCGGCGCATAGGAGCACTATCTTCTTCATTGTCTGTCTGTGTTTATTGTTTCCGTGCAATCTGTTGTTTCATCCGGTCATTTTCACCGCGCATATATGCGGGGTGGACTTTCGGTGCGAAAATCGGTCGCGCATATATGCGGGGAGCACTTTCCGGGTGAAAAAAGACCTCGCATATATGCGGAGCGCACTTTCCGGTCGAAAACCGGCCCCGCATCGATGCGGGGTGCGTTTACCGGGCCGATTCGTGACCCCGCATATATGCGCGGTACGTTTTCACGCCTCGGACGGCTCCGCGTCGGGCTGCGGGTCGGTGTCGGAGCTGTCTTTCTTCTTCTTGTTGGCGTTGGGGTTCGACATCGCGTGCTTGCGGAAGTATTCGAGGTCTTCGCTGACGAGGGCGACGAGTTTCTGCGCCTCGGCGCGGTCGGGGTTGAGGAGGGCGTAGGCGTTGGTGAGGCGCACGAGGGTGAGGTAGGCGCGGTCGGTGGCCTCGCGGGCGGCCTTGAGCTCGCCCATGATTTGCGCCGAACGCTGGTCGTTGCGCTCGGCGAGGAACTGGCGCACGCGGTCGTTGGCGGCCTTGAGGCGGTCGGCGATGATTTCGAGGCCGAGGCGGCGCAGCTGGGTGCGGTACTGGAAGAGGTCCTGCAGCATGTTGTCGACGAGGCCGCTCTCCTTCATGTAGTTCTCCGTGGTCTTGATTTTGTAGTTCTTGACGACGCGCAGCAGGGGCTCGGCGTGCTGTGCGGTCTCGGCGATGGGGAACTTGGCGTAGGCCTTGACGGTGTCGCGCAGCGAGGCGTAGAGCTTGTCGCGCTCCTCGTCGGCGGCCTTGAGGGGGTCGGTGAGCTCGCTGTCGCGGTAGCGCTTGAAGGCTTCGTCCTCGGCCTTGAAGGCGGTGTCGAACTCGTCCTTGCCCTTGCGCCAGAGCTCGTGGTCGACGGGCAGCTCGGCGGTGCGCTTGCCGAAGGTGGTCATGTACTCGTAATGGGGCGCGTTGGCCGCGCGGCCGACGGTGACGTCGGGGATTTGATTGGTTAAGTCCATATACATTATATTTATAGGTTATTGTTTTGTGAGTTTGCGGTCGGGAGGGGATGTTTCGGCGCGGCGGCTTGCCGCCGCGCCGAAACATCCGCCACGGGTTATTCCTTGCGTTTGCGCTCGGCCTCGTCTTCCTTGGCCGCGGCCTTTATCTGCTCGTGGCCTTGGTCGATAAACCACCAAAGGATGGTGAAGACAACGCCACATACCACCCCGCTAATGATAGAGTGGCGAAGTTCGTGGTGCGAAAACAATATGTTCACAAGGAAATCTACCAATGTGAATACGCCAAACAGGAACAGGTAGTATGCCCAGTTCTTTTTCTTGAATAGTTTCATATTTCTATAGTTTATTAATCATTTATTTCAGTTTATTAATCTTTTATTTCTTCTGCCAACGCTTGAGCGTGGGGAAGTACTGCCGCAGACCCTCGCGGTACTCGTCGGCGGTGAGGTGCTGGCCTGTGTTCTTGTTGAACTCGTCGAGGAACTGCACGCAGACCTCTATCATCTCGTCCATCGTGCAGTCCTGCGTGAAGTGGCCGTCGGCGTGGCAGTACTTGCAGTAGTCGGGATTGTCGCTCACGACCTCGTCGCTGAGCGGCATTCCGCAGCTCTGGCAGAAGTGTTGGATTTCAGGGAAGGGATTGTCCATAGCTTTCTTTCTGTTAATCTATTTATTCTCCTGCTCGCTACGCTCGCGAGATCTTGTGGATCTTGTAGATTATCTGCTGACGCAGCAACAATCCGCGCAAGCGAGAATAATCTACAAGATCTACGAAATCTCTGCCGCGCAGCGGCAAGGCGATTTATTTGCGTTTCAGCACCGCGTGTACCTTCTCGACGATGTCGGCGGCGCGGAGGTGGTAGTTGGTGAGCATCTCGTCGGGCGTGCCGCTCTCGCCGAACTTGTCGTCCACGGCCACGTACTCCATCGGCGTGGGGCAGTGGAGGGCGAGGGTCTGGGCCACGCTGTCGCCCAGGCCGCCGTTGAAGAGGTGCTCCTCGCAGGTGACGACGACGCCGGTCTTGCGGGCGCTGGCCACGATGGCCTCCACGTCGAGCGGCTTGATGGTGTGGATGTTGATGACTTCGGCGCTGATGCCTTCCTTCTCAAGGGCTTCGGCGGCCTGCAGGGCTTCCCACACCAGGTGTCCGCAGGCGAAGAGGGTTACGTCGCGGCCTTCGCTCAGCATCTGGGCTTTGCCAATCTCGAACTTCTCTCCCTCCGGCAGGAAGCAGGGCATCTTGCTGCGGCCGAGGCGCAGGTAGACGGGCCCGACGTGCTCGGCGGCGGCCAGTGTGGCGGCCTTGGCCTGGTTGAAGTCGGCGGGCACCAGCACGGTCATGTTGGGCAGCACCTTCATCAAGGCAATGTCCTCCATCGTTTGGTGTGTGGCGCCGTCCTCGCCGAGCGAGATTCCGGCGTGCGAGCCGCAGATCTTGACGTTCTTGTTCGAGTAGCAGACCACCTGGCGGATCTGGTCGTAGACGCGGCCGGTGACGAACTCGGCGAAGCCGCCCAGGAAGGGCACCTTGCCGCAGAGGCTCAGACCGGCGGCGATGCCGACCATGTTGGCCTCGGCGATGCCGCACTGGATGAAGCGCTCGGGGAACTCCTTGGCGAAGCCGTCCATCTTGACGCTGCCTTTCACGTCGGCGCTCAGGGCCACGACATTCTCATTGCGCTTGCCAGCTTCCACAAGGCCTTCGCCCATACCGGCGCGCAGTTCTTTCATTGATTGTTTTTCGTAGTGGGTCATAATATTTTTGTTTTTTATTGTTTGTTTTCTGTTTTATGGGGTTAATGGGTTTTATGGGTTTAATGGGCGGTATGATTATCTTTGCCCATTAGACCCATTCTGCCCATTAAACCCATTATTATCTCTGTAGGCTTTCCTCGCCCTGTACATCTCTTCCTTGATTCCTCCGTTCTTGAGGAAGTTCTTCTTCTGCCACTCGATGAGGCCTTTTATCAGCACGTCGCACTGGTGTATCAGCGTGATGGCGATATTGGCGATGGTCTCGTCGGAGCGGTCTTTTATCTTCTCGCGGTAGACCGCCGAGTCGAGGTGCCGCTTGCAGAACTCGCGCGTCTGCACACAGCGTGGGTCATCGTAAGGCCACTGCTCCAAGCCGCGCACCCGCAGGTAGTCCTCATAGTCCAGCAACAGTTCGTGCAGCGAGGCACGGTTGACGTTGGTGAGTTTCAGCTCCATCTCCTTCGAGGTCACCCCGTCGATGTTGCCCTCTGCCAGATTCTGTTTGCCGCTCCGCGCCGCCTGCACCATCTGGTCAATGGTGCGGTCGCCCTTGCACAAGAACTTGTTGGCAAAGTAATACGTCACGTCGTAGACACATTCCGCTTTCTGGAACGCCTTCAACGTGCGATAGTTGTTATCTTGCCGTATAAAGTCCTTGTTGTCCATAACTACTTATTTAATAAGAGCAAACAGCGAGTCATTCTGTTCTTGGTCATACTGCTGACCGTTGCTCAGACGGTAGAATACGGTGTCATGAGAATACACGCTGTCGCTTTCGAAGGCGGTGACGTCAAATTCTGATTCAATCAAGTCAAGCGGCTCGTAAACGGCGAACTGGATATTCTTTATTTGTCTAAAGTTGTCCGAGCCGATAATGTACATTCTCTTGTTTTCGAAACCATTGCGTTTGTAAAGTACGTACACGTCAGGGTCGGCGAAGCCACCCCATTCGCTGTAAACCACATAGTTTCTGTCGTGCCATATGTTGACATAGCGGAACACATTGGCCCAAAAGAATATGAAGATGCACACAAACGCCACAACAATGCAACCAATCCATTTCAGCAGTTTGTTGTACCACGGCTTCCCCTTGCTGCTTTGAACCGTCAGCATCACAGCGTATGCCAGCGTGAAGACCGGCGCAAAAACCAGCGCCCAGTTGTCTAACTGCCAAACCAGACAGTCGCAAGCAAACTTCGGCACAATAGCCAACACCCACAGCACCAACGTCGTGATGCCAATAATTCTGCGTATGGTTTTTGCTTTCATAGATTAAAATTGTATCTTTGTAGTTTGGCTGCTTTCTATCACAAAGCGTTTGGTCTGCACTTTGTCGTATTTGGTGGCGTTCTGTGGGTGGAGGACTAGTTCGTACTGGCCGGGCTGGAGCAGTAGGCGTTCGCCGGCGGTGCTGGGGTTGAGGTCGGTGGCGAACTCCACCTGGCCGTCTCTTAATCTAAATATGGCGCCGGTGGTGATGCCCTTGGGCTTGCTGAGGACCAGCATGCCGGGCATTGGCACCGAGAGCTCGGTGGCGGCATTGCCACGCACCTCGACGCCGCGCAGGGTGGTCACGGGCAGGGTCTGCACCTCGACGTCGTAGCGTCCGGCGAGGTACTGTCCGGTCTCGCCGACCTCCTGCGCCGCCACGCGCTCGCCGCTGCCGGCACGGCGCACCACGACGTCAACGGCTGTCTGCTGCCACTGCGGCCGCTGCCCGCTGTACATCACCTTCATCGTGCCCTCGCTGACGGTGATGTCGACGTTGTTCGGGCGGTCGATGCTGAACTGCATGGCCTCGCGCCGCAGGGGCGGGTGGGTGAAGACGGCCATGTCGTAGGTCACCAGCGGATCCATCAGCAGCGTGTCGGGCTTCAACTTACTGTCCACGCTGTAGATGGTGCTCTGGCGGATGACGCCGGTGCGGTGGTCGTAGAAGGCCACGGGGTGCTCGGTCTCGTAGAGGTCGCCGGTGGCGTCCACCATGTTCAGCACCACCTTGGCCTTGTGGCCGCTGAGACGGAAGATGTCGTAGAGCGTCTTGGCGAACTCCTCCTCATGCGCCACCGGGAAGACGCTGCCGGCGCACGAGGCGTGGGCCGAAATGTTGCCCCCGATACAGAGCACGAAGGTCTGCACCACCACGCCGCTCAGCTGCACTTGTCGCGCCACGTCGCAAATCTCGGCCTCGCAGTCGTCCATGCCGTCCGTGATGATGAGTATCAGGTTGCGGCTGGAGCCCGTGGCGGGGAAGTCGCTCAGCGCGTCGGTCAGCGCCGCCGCCGCCGTGCAGCCCCCTTGGGGCACGAGGGTCTTGATCTTGCTCTGCAGCCGGTAGATGTTGTCGCTGCCGAAGGGCACCTCGAGGCGCGTGCCGAACTGCTCCTTGTTGAGGTGGCCGAACACCCGCAGCGCCACGTCGACGTCGTGCTGACGCGAGATGCTGTCGAGGAACGACAGCAGCACCTGCTGCGTCACCTTGATTTTGGCATTGCTCTGCCAGTGGTCCCACATGGAGTTGGAGCAGTCCATGATGAGCAGCAGGCGGGTCTTCTCGGGCTGCTGGGCCTGCACGGCGACGCCGAGCAGCAACAGCGCGGCAAATATGAATATTCTACGCATCGTAATGTTTTTAACGGCGAATTAAACGAATTTAGCGAAGGCTACGCAGGTCAATTATGAGAAAATTACTCGAATTGTGCGGCTCGAGAAATTCGCCAATAATTCAAGTGGCAGGCAGATTCGTTTAATTCGCATAATTCGCCGTTCTTAATAATCTTAGAAGTCGCCGAGGGTCTCGGGCAGCTGGCTGAGGGCCTTGGGCAGGTCGTCGGCCGAGAGCACCGAGCCGTGGTACTTGTTGGTGTCCTGCATGAAGTCGACGCCGTAGCCCATCTTGGTCTTCAGCAGCACGCACACGGGGCTGCCCTGGCCGCTCATGGCTTTGGCCTTGGCCATGCCGTCGAGCACCTGCTGCATGTCGTTGCCGTTGTCGATGACCACGACCTTCCAGAGGAAGCTCTCGAACTTGGCCTTCAGGTCGCCGAGGGTCATCACCTCGTCGACGGTGGCATCAATCTGCTGGTTGTTGTAGTCGACGGTGGCAATGAGGTTATCCACGTGCTTGGCACCTGCGAACATGGCGGCCTCCCAAATCTGGCCTTCCTCGAGCTCACCGTCGCCGTGCATGGTGTAGACCATGTGCTTGTCGCCCGTCATCTTCTTGCCGAGGGCGGCGCCGACGCCGACGCTCATGCCCTGGCCCAGCGAGCCGCTGGCCATGCGGATGCCCGGCAGGCCGTGCTCGGTGCTGGGGTGGCCCTGCAGGCGGGTGCCGAACTTGCGGAAAGTGTTGAGCTCGCTGACGGGGAAGTAGCCGCGGCGCGCCATGGTGCTGTAGATGACCGGCGTGATGTGGCCCTGGCTGACGAAGAGCATGTCCTCGCCCTCACCGCTCATGGTGAAGTTCTTGGGGTCGAAGTCCATAAGGTTGAAGTTCATGGCCACGAACCAGTCGGCGGTGCCGAGCGAGCCGCCCGGGTGTCCGCTCTTGGCGTTGGTGGTCATACGGAGAATGTCGCGGCGCACCTGCGTCGCAATCTGCTGGAGTTCTGCTGTTGTTTTCATTGTTATTGTGTTTTATTTTTGTTTCAGTTTGAATACATATTGACGTGAGTTCTGGTCGACGGCGAAGAGCTCGTTGCCGTGGCGGGTGACGCTGACGGTGAGCGTGTTCTCGTCCCAGTCGTGGATGGTGCCGGTGCCGCGGTCGCCATACATGGTCACGTGGCCCCACACGCGTCCCTGGGCGCCGTCGGTCTCCACATAGAGGGTCTCCCCTTTCTCCTTTTTCTTCGCGGGACTCGTTGCCTGGACCGGGGTTCCGGGTTTCACATGCTTCACGTCGCGGATGACAGGCACCAACTCCACAGGCTTCTCTTCCTGCGGTTCCTCGGCAATCCGCTCTTCCTCGACCGGAACGACCACATCCACCGCGGCCTCCTGTTCCTTCTGTTTACAGCCGGCAAGCAAAGCGACTGCCAGCATCGGGACAACAATGTAGTTAATCTTCATATCTTCAAGTATTTTTATTTCCAATCGTTCCAATCAAATGAAGCCTCTGACACTTCGGGCAGCGAAGGGAAGAGATTCCGACCCGTGACCGACTCCACGCTATCCACCGTCATCGCGTAGCGGCGGGGCGAGCCATCCTGTCGGCTGTTCTCCACCAGAAAACCTACTGTACGGTATCCGTCCGGGGTATTGACCGCCAAAGCCTTGAAGAAGGCATCCGGCACCTGCACACCAGCCTTGCCGATGGTGCCATATCTGCCTGTGCCGACAACGGGCCCGCAAACGACATAGACGCTTCCGTAACGGAGTGCCAGACGGCGAGTCAGTTCCTCAATCTTGCGCCACGCCTGACTGTTCATCTCGTGGTTCTGAGGGCAGATATTGGTAAAATAATAACTCTCCTCCAGCGCCTGGCACGACCACTTCATGTCGGCCCTCGGTGCCATGTGGCCCTTGTCCCAGCCGCTGTTGGCATAATCCTCACGACTGGCTTTGGGGAATTTGACCTCGGGGTCGCGGCTGAAACTGTACTGTCCGTCGTTCATTCCCCCGGCCTCCTCGGCCGTCAGCTCCCAAGCCACCCAATCGGGAATCAAGGTGGTGTGGTTATACGAAGCCGTATAGCCCAGATGCACAACGATATCCTCCGACGCATCGTAGGCGGGCAATTCCAATCCCTCGGCAGAGGGCGACGCACATCGCATCCCCCCTGTCGAGCAGGTGGCCAACAGCAGCAGCAATATGAATGTCAACGCTTTCATCGCCCCTTATATTTCCACTTCTTCACGGAAGGCCGGTATGCTCACCCGCTTCCAGCCGGCTTTGTTCAACGTCTCCATAAAGTGCACCTGCGTCTGCTCCTCGCCGTGCACCAAAAAGATGTGCTTCATGCGGCGTTTCTCCTGACAGGAGATATAGCGCAACATCTCCGAATAGTCGCCGTGACCCGACAACGAGTCGATTCTCCGCAACTCGGCACGCACCTTGTGCATGTGCCCGAAGATGGAGACCTCGCTGTCGCCACGCATAATCTTGGCCCCCAGAGTACTGGGTTCGCAGTAACCCACACAGAGGATGGTTGTCGAGGGATTCTCGATGTGGTTGGCCAAGTGATGTTTCACCCGTCCGGCCTCCATCATGCCGCTGGCGGCGATGATGACGCAAGGCTTGTGGCGCACATTGAGTTGCTTGCTCTCCATCACGCTCTGGATATAATGCAACCGGTTGAATCCGAAAGGATCAGGGTCGGTTTGGCAATAGTCGGCAATGGCCTGGTTGAAGCACTCGGTATGCAGCCTCATAATATTCGTCGCGCTGATACTCAGCGGGCTATCCACAAACACATCGATGTCGGGCAGCAGTTTCACATGCTCCAGCCGGTCGAGGGCATAGATGATTTCCTGCGCACGGCCGATGGCGAAACTGGGGATGATCAGCTTGCCTTTTTTCTTGGTGCAGGTGTCGAGCACCGCCATCAGCAACTCCTGTTCGGCATCCTGGATGCTCTCGTGCAGACGGTCGCCGTAGGTGCTTTCCATGACGAGATAATCGACCTGCGGGAAAGGCTCGGGATCTTTGAGTATCTGCTTGTCGTAACGGCCGATGTCACCCGTGAAGCCAAGCTTGATTCTGCGTCGTCCTTCCTTGATCTCCAGATAGACAAGGGCCGAGCCGAGGATGTGGCCCGCGTCGAAAAACTCCACCGTCACCTCGCCTTCGATGTTGAACTTCTTGTGATACGGCACGCTGATAAAGCAACTCATACAATCCCGTGCATCCTGCTCGTCGTAGATCGGTTCCACCGGGTCGAGATGCTGCTCCTTGCGTTTCTTGTTGAAAGTCTGGGTGTCCTGTTCCTGGATGCGTCCTGCGTCGGACAACATGATGGCGCAAAGGTCGCGGGTAGCCGGAGTGCAAAGCACCGTGCCGCGGAATCCCAACTTGTAGATATACGGAATCAGGCCGCTATGGTCGATATGTGCATGAGAAAGAATGAGATAGTCAATCTGCGACGGCTCGAAGCCCAAATCCCTGTTCATGGCGTCGGTCTCCAATCCCTTGCCCTGATACATGCCGCAATCCAACAATATCCTCAAGCCACTCTTGGTCGTAATCAAGTGCTTGCTGCCCGTCACCTCACGGGTGGCACCCATAAATTGCAGTTTCATAGAATTATATATATAAAAGTTATATATATTAACGTATAGAGTGCCCGAATATTGCCCATGGCACCAAATAATTATCAACAGCATACAACTCCCTGTCTTTCAACCCCAGAATCATCGTCATACCGCTTATCTTCGATGATAATCTTGCGTCATTCTTGAGGCAACACAGGGGTAACCTAGCAGTAACCTAGTAGTGACCTAGTAGTGACCTAGTAGTAACCTAGTAGTAACCTAGTAGTAACCTAGTAGTAACCTGGTAGTAACCTGGTAGCTCCCTCTCAAAGACAACATAGGTACCCCCTTAGCAATCACATATAAACCATATTCAAAAGGGTAAATACAAAAAAGAGACGTACAATTCCGTTTTTATTCGTATCTTTGCAAATTCAAACCACACCGAGAGGTTCGGATATTGTATTGCTAATCAATTGATAACAGACAACACAGAAGAATAGATGGACAAGAAATCAATCATCGGACTGGTACTGATTTTCGCAATCTTTGTCGGATACATGTTCTGGGTGGCCCCTTCGAAAGAGGAATTGGCCGAACGCCAGCGGGTATATGACAGCACCATGCAGGCACAGTTGGAAGAACAACGCATAGCCGACTCTATAGCCGCCGAGCAAGCCCGGCTCGACAGCCTGGCCGCCGCCGGCGACACCACCGTGCAACACATCGCCGGCCGCCGGGTGCAGGACATGGGTGTCTTCAATGCCGCCGCGCAGGGCGAGGTGCGTAGCTTCACCATGAGCAACCACCTGATGACCGTGGAATTCAACACCCTCGGCGCCCGCGTCGATCGGGTGGTGCTGACCGACTACCAGACCTATGACAGCAACGAGCTGGTGCTTATCACGCCCTCGGAGGACAATATGAACCTCGTTTTCTCGACCGAGGACAACCGTGTAATCAACACCAAAGACCTGGTGTTTGTCCCCTACCTCGGCGACACAGACAGACCTGTTTACAACAGTCTCCTCGACAACGAACTCGCCCTTGACTTGGAAGAAGTTTTACGCGTCCGCTTCCGTGCCGAAATCGACGACAGCGTCAACCCCGGTTACCTCGAGTTTGCCTACACCATGCACGGCGACAGCTACGAGGTGGATTTCGACATCAACTTCGTGGGTCTCAAAGAAGTGGTGCGCAACACCCCGTACATGGACTTCCAATGGCAGAACCGCATGCTGCGCCAGGAGAAGGTGAACAGCGGCAGCCGCGGCAAGAGCAACCGCAACAGCGACCGCGAGCGCTACTACAGCAGCATCTACTACAAGACGCCCAAGGACAAGAGCCCCGACAACCTCACGATGGGTCAGGACAAGCAGAAGCAGGTGAAGGTGAACCTCGACTGGGTGGCCTTCAAGGACCAGTACTTCGCCGCCATCATCAATGCCGAAGGAGGTGTGCCTTTTGAGAACGCCGCCCTGGCCGTGGCGACCGACAAAAACGACACCGCCCGCAACTACCTGACCGACATGGGCGCCGTCATCGGCTTGCAATACGACGAGAACCATCCCGAGATGCACATGAGTTGGTACTACGGCCCCACCAAGTTGCGCGACCTGCGCAAGATGCATCGCGGCTACGACCGCATGCTGCCCCTGGGTTGGACCATCATCTCGAAGAGCATCAGCCGCTACCTTATCGTCCCGGTGTTCAACTTCCTGGAGCGTTTCAACTGGAACTACGGCATCATCATCATCGTCTTCACGCTGCTCATCCGACTGGTACTGCTGCCCCTGGTCTTCAAGAGCTACCAAGGCGGCGCCATCATGCGCATCCTGAAGCCCGAGATGGACGCCCTCAACAAGAAATACCCGGCCCAGGAGCAGGCCATGCAGAAACAGCAGGCCATGATGGCCTTGCAGAAAAAGGCGGGTTACAGCCCGATGGCCGGCTGCCTGCCCGTGCTGATACAGATGCCTTTCCTCACGGCCATGTTCATGTTCTTCCCCATCGCCATCGAGCTGCGCCAGAAGCCCTTCCTGTGGTGTCCCGACCTTTCCAACTACGACTCTATCCTCGATTTCGGATTCAACATACCGCTCTACGGTGACCATATCTCGCTCTTCTGCCTGCTGATGTTCGGCATGCAGTTCTTCTACACTTGGTACACCATGAAGCAGCAGGCAGGCACGCAAAGCATGCCCGGCATGAAGTTCATGATGTATTTCATGCCCTTCATGATGCTTTTCATCTTCAACAGCCAGAGCGCAGGATTGAACCTCTACTACCTCATCTCGCTGACCTTCACCATGTGCACCATGATGCTCATCCGTCGCTTCACCAGCGAAAAGAAGGTACGCGCGCGCATGGCCGCCTACGACGCCAAACACGCCAACGGCAAGGGCAACAAACCCAAGAAAAGCAAATTCCAGCAGCGCCTCGAAGAGCTGCAGAAGCAGGCCGAGCAGATGCAAAAACAGCAAAAACGATAAACTTACAATACAATGGTTGTTACACTAGTTACAATATTCATCCTCGGGTATGCCTGCATCGCGCTGGAGCACCCGCTGAAAATCAACAAAACCGCCACAGCGCTGTTGCTGGGCTGCCTCACATGGGCTGTTTTCAACATGTTCAACGTAAACAACCCCGAGGTGCTGGCCAGCTATGGCGGCTTCGAAGGCTACCGCTCCTTCGTGAGCACAAGCCTCATCGAGAACCTCGGCGAGACGGCCGAAATCGTCTTCTTCCTGCTGGGCGCCATGACCATCGTCACCCTCATTGAAGACTACCAAGGATTCACCGTCATCACCGACCACATCACCACTACCGACAAGAAGAAACTCCTGTGGGTCATTTCCATCCTCACTTTCTTCCTCTCGGCCCTGCTTGACAACATGACCACCGCCATTGTCATGGTCGCCCTGCTCCGCAAGCTCATCGCCGACCGCAAGGAACGCTGGTTCTTTGCCGGCATGGTCATCCTCGCCGCCAACGCCGGCGGCGCCTGGAGCCCCATCGGCGACGTCACCACCATCATGCTCTGGATCAAAGGGCAGGTGACCACCGTCAACATCATCGTCAAGACCCTCCTGCCAAGCCTGGTCTGCATGGTGGTGCCTCTCGTCATTCTGGGCAGTCAGCTCAAAGGCGACATCGAGCGTCCCGAAGAGGCCCAAAGCGGCATCGAGGTGGCACCCTGGATGCGTAAGCTGGTGCTCATCATGGGTGTCTGCGGCCTCATTTTTGTGCCCGTCTTCAAAACCATCACCCACCTGCCCCCTTACCTCGGCATGCTCCTCAGCCTCTCTGTCCTGTGGGTCACCACCGAGATCCTGAGCCGAAAACATTCCAAAGAGGGTCACAAGTTGCCCACTGCCGTCTCTACTCTTGAGCACGTCGATGTGCCCACCATCCTCTTCTTCCTCGGCATCCTGATGGCTGTCAGCTGCCTCAAGGTGGCCGGCATCCTCGGCAGTCTTGCCATGGGACTCGACTCCATGCGCGACATCACCGTGGGTCCGCACACAGTCGGATTTTTCCTCATCGACCTCATTATCGGCGTTCTTTCGTCCATCGTTGACAATGTGCCGCTGGTGGCAGCCGTTCAAGGCATGTATCCCATCAGTCCCGAAGGCTTCATCGCCAACCATCCCTTCTGGGAATTCCTGGCCTACTGCGCCGGCACGGGTGGCTCGCTGCTCATCATCGGCTCGGCCGCCGGTGTGGCCGTCATGGGCATGGAGAAAATCGACTTCATCTGGTACCTCAAGAAAATATCCTGGCTCGCATTGGTCGGATATATCGCCGGCGCCATCGTATTCATTGGCATGAACCTGATGCTCGAACCCTTCGACTGGTGGAGCAGCATGGTGTAATCCTGTAATCGGGTGATGAAACAATTGTGGATTGAATTTCTGCAGCGTCCCTGGTGGCGCAAAGCCATAGACATAATCCTGGTGCTCTTTGCGCTGGCAGGCATGGCCATCATCGGGGCTTGGGGTCTCTATCAACTGGGAGTGACCAACAACCGGGGGGCCATCGACCAGAACTACCGCTACCTGATGTCAGTCAGCGAAATAGAGAAAGCCAAGGAGATGACTCCCGAGGAACTTGATGAGTTGTGGGCCTCGCAACTCGACCGTCTGGCAGCATTGGCCCACCGCTATCCGGTCAACGCGCGTCTTATCCTGAACGCCTCCTCCATCAGCGACGACCCCATGCTGATCGACCGCATGGTTGCCGCCCTGAGCATCTATACCGACACCCTCGACACCCAACAATCGGCACCCACCACACAAAACGCCATACCTTGGATGGCTGGTCCCGAATGGCCAGCCCTCAAAGAAGCCATCCTGCGCGACAGCGCTCTCATTCGTGAAGCCGGGCGCCTTACAGGCGTCGAGCCCCGCCTTATCGTCGGCTGCCTCATCGGCGAACAGATACGCCTTTTCAACTCCAAGCGCGAGATGTTCAAGAAATACCTCGGGCCGGTGAAGGTGCTGAGTGTGCAGAGCCAGTTTAGCTACGGCGTAAACGGCATCAAGGACTTCACCGCCGAGGCGGTGGAAGAGCACCTGAAAGACCCCTTGTCGGAATACTACATGGGACCTGCCTACGAACACCTGCTAGACTTCACCACCGACGACCATGAGACCGAACGCTACAACCGCCTCGTCGATTACCGCAATCACCTTTACAGCTACATCTATACCGGCTGCATCCTGCACCAAACCATGCTCCAATGGCGTCGTGCGGGTTACGACATCAGCGACCGTCCCGATGTGCTTTTCACACTCTTCAACGTAGGCTTCAGCCAGTCGCATCCCAAGCCCGACCCCATGCCGGGCGGTAGCCACATCACCGTAGGTGACCGTGAATATACCTTTGGTGCCATCGGGTTCGACTTCTACTACAGTGGCGAACTTGCGGCAGCATTCCCTTTCCTGCGGCAACGCTTTGTCAATACCGACCGCGCCCTCACCGCCGAAGAAATCGAACAGATACAGGACAACATGAGCGACTGTGCCCGACCCGAGAAAGGCCTCGAATACCGTAAAGACTCCACCTTGAAGGCACCGACTTCCGACTTTGACAACGAACCGCCCGATCCCTACGGCATCGACCACAATACGGTGGTGCCGATGGAGCACACCGCTCAGTAAAGGGACACACGCCTGATGTACTACATATAATAGCCCCCCGAAGGTGCTTTCGAGGGGCTACTTCCGTATCTGGTCCGATAAACGGCGGAGCAGGTACGGAGGAACTACGGAGGTGATGCGGAGGAAGAGATTAGGTTATGCTTAGGTAATGCTAAGGTAATGCTTAGGTAATACGAGTTAAGGAACCACCCTCAGTTGGACTTCCAGGCGCGGAAGGTGCAGGCGAAGTGTGGGTCGCCGTTGTGCTTGATGCTGAAGGCCAACCCCACATCGGCGGCCACCTTGGACATCTCCTCCATACGACTGAGGCACTTATTGACGCCGCCCAGACCGTGGGTGCACTGCATGTAGCAGCCCTTGTGCCCCGCCTGGTGATGCAGTTCGAAGCTACCGAAGCCCAACTCCTTGGCACGACGCTCCAGACGGTCGAAGGCTCGGTCGGCCGAGCAGCCGTGCGAGACGAAGACGGTGTCAATCAGCGTCGTGCTCGCGGCCTGCCAGGCCTCTTCAGACTCCTCTTGGGCGTCGTCAAGCTCCTCCATGACATCGTCCCACTCGTCCTCCCAATCACCCAAGTCGGCGTTCAGCAGCTGCACGAAGACCACATGTAGCACCAGCTCGCGCACCTCAGCCATGTCGAGCAGACGGGTGGAGAGGAGCGCCGGGTCGTCGCAGACGAAGGTGCAGTGCGCTATCGAGCTGTCCCAGAAGCGGACGTCGAACTCCACGCCGTCGCTGGTCACGCGCGTCCAGCCCAGTCGCACGTTGAGCACCCACTTGGGCACACCCCGCATTCGGAGGCACCAGACGCTGTCGTTCAATGCCTCGAGACTGACGCCGTCGTCGTCGAGTGACTGGGAGGAGGCGTGGTCGATGTGGTGCGTGTCGTCGCTGCCATCGTAGACGTAGGTGAAGAAATGCAGGCTGTCGCGCCAGCCGTAGGTGACCAGCTGCCGCTCCTTGGTGGTCGCCATGAGGGCGAAGTCGTAGCCCTCGGCCTCGCAGGTGCTGTCCACCTCGCTGGCCGTCACGCCGCCCTGGAAGCCGTCCAGCACCGGCGCCTCGCGGTGCCGGCACCCCGTAGCCATCAGGGTCGCCACCGTAACAATGATAAAGAGTCTTGTTTTCATATCACATCATCTAAGGTTAGTTCGTCTATACTGATACCCAGAAGTTTCATCTTCTGACGGATGAGCGGCAAGTCCTCCTCGAGGAACTCGCGCCGCTGGTGGGAGAGGATGCGCTCACGGGCATCGGCACTGACGAAGTAGCCCACGCCGCGGCGCTGATAGATGATCTCTTCCTGCTGCAGGTAGTCGAACGAGCGCACCACCGTGTTGGGGTTGACGCCCATCTGGGTGGCCACGTCGCGCACGCTGGGCATACGGTCGTCGGCCACGAGCTGGCCCTGCAGCACCTGCTCCATCAACCAGTCGGCTATCTGCAGGTATATCGGTTTCTGTTTTCTAAAGTCCATAGTCGTTTCCTCCATATTTCAGTTTACGGATGCTCAGGTGGACGTCGACGCCGTCGGCTTCGACCTTGCAGCGTCCGTCGCCCACAATGGTCTTCTCGCCTTCCTTGCGCGAAGGCAGGTCGCACGAGAGGTATGGCTTTATGCCCGACATCTCGATGGTCAGTCCCGCCGTTTCGGGCACCACATGGAGCGCAAGCAGGCTTTGGACGCCGTCAATGTCAATCTCGTCAGGCAGGGTGTTGGGGTAGTTGGCATTGACGTTGACCTTCACGCCATCCACCGTCAACTTGCGGCTCGCCACATTCTCGATAATCACGCCGGTCTCTACGCCGTCGATGTCGATATCGTCGAGCACTGTGCTGCGCGGCACCCTGACAACAAGGTGCTTGCGAATATTCTTCAAATCACCATAGCGGTACTTGCCATGACCGCAGTATTGTATCTCAAGCTCGCCCTCCTCATCTACATAGTAGCGCATACGCAGCGAGTCGGTCAGCGGGAGGAAGCCCTCCTGAATCTCCTCATGGATGCATACCGTCGAGTCGTCGGTGTAGAGTATTTCCATGTCGCCGAAGAGCCAGTCGACGCTGATGCCGCTAATCGGCTGCTGCAACGTAGCGTCACCGACGCTGTAGCGCTCGGGGTGGTCGTACTTGATATCAATCTTTGTATTCTCGCCGCAGGCGGCCAGCAGCATGGTGGCCATAACGGCTATAATTGCTATACGTTTCATAACTCTTAACTTTTAATTTTTAACTTTTAACTTTCAATACGCCATGCGGTTCAGTCTGCGCCAGCTGAGCCAGCCGAAGAGGGCCGTCATCAGCACGTCGAAGCCCAGGGCCAGTCCAAAGATCCAGTTGACCATCTGCTCGCCGCTCATGCGGTCAGGCAGCTGCATGAACCAGTCCATGAAGCTGCTGTCGGAGAAGACGGCCACCAGCACCGGCACCAGCACAATGCTGAGCACGAAGTTGATGACATACAGCCAGAGGATGGTCTGCAGCACCTTGTGCTTCTTGAAGATGGTGCTGGTGAAGAGGAACATCAGCACGGTGGAGATGTAGCCTATCCAGCAGGCCACCTGCCACATCCAGCCGAAGTGCAGGAAGGCCTCGGCCCCCTCCTCGGCGGCAGCATACTCGCTCAGGGTCGACATGTCGAAGGTGAAGGGGAAGCCCATCTCGCCTTGCCAGATCCACTCCTGCCACGGGCCGAAGGGGATGGCGGTGAGGAACATATCGAGCACCAGGCTACCCAGATAGACGGCCAGCGGGCACACGACGAGCGAGAAGAGCAGCGCCGAGCAGAACTTCTCCGCCTTCGAGGCGGGGAGCATGGCGTAGTAGATACCCTCGTTGCGGAGGTTCCAGGTGCGGTACATGCGCGAGGGGGCCATGATGGCGGCAATATAGGCCACGGCCTCTATCATGATGAGGCGCAAGTCGGCCGGCATGTGGGCGTCGCTGCCGCCGAAGACATACATCATCAGCCACGCGGCAAACGGCAGGGCGGCCAGGATAATCATTGTGGTGCCGAACATCGGCCACATATTGCGAAAGTCTTTGTTGACGACTTTGCAGAAACGGTTCCAGTCAAATGTATTGTTCATTGTTGTATTGTTTTAATAACCCATTCTCTTTATTCTTCTCCAACTGTAATAGACGAGCAGGGTGATGAGCAACACCTGCATGCCGAGGCCGATGTTGTTCACCCAGCCATAGATGGAGCCAGTAGCAACATTCATTACACGGTCGGCAAGGTCAATCTCTATGCCCAAGTCAGCGACAAGCCACGCAGTAACGAGAACCGAGACGACGCTCACCACGAAGCCGATGCCGAAGAGGCAGAGCATGGTCAGCGCGGTCTTGCTCTTGCGGAAGAGCGTGTTGCCGAAGACGAAGGCCATGGCGAAGAGGATGTAGCCGAAGATGGCAACCATATAGGCACGCACACTGTATATCGCCGGCAGTCCCTCGTAAGGGTTGATACCAAAGTGGCCCAGCAGGCTGTCGATCTGCCACAGGTAACCCTCGTTGACGTGCAGCGGCAGAAATGTAATCAGCGTGTCGACCACAAAGGCACCACAGAATGTCAGCAGCGGGCATATAACAAGGGTCATCAGCAGCATGGAGAGGTATTTCTCCAGCTTCGAGGCCGGCAGCATGGCGTAGTATGAGCCACCCTTCTTCTGGTTGACCGCGTTATAGTGCACCTCTGGCACCAGACAGGCCATAATGACAGCCGTAAAGAGCAGCATGAACCACCGCACCCATATCGGTACACCAGCGGCTTGTTCACCCATCAGTATGGTGACAAGACTGATGACCACGGGCATGAAGGCAAACGAGATGATGTTAATCCCCATATTGCCTGTGCGCTCGCCGCTGCGGAAATTGCGTGGGCTGAGCCTCCGGATATCGTAAGCCAGCACCTTGCCGAAGCGTTTAATGTCGAAAGTCTGACTCATGCGAACAACTCTTTGATACGTTCTTTGTTGCGCAGCACGGCGTTGAAGAGGGCCTCGATGTTGAGCTGGCTCTCCTCGCCGGTGGTATTGGGCACCACATTCATGTAGCCGCCCGGCAGCAGTTCGCTGTAGAGGGCATCCTCGTGAGCCTCGCCGCCATACTCGAAGAAGAGCTTTTCGGTAATCTTCTGCACCGAGGCATCGAGCAGCACGGCGTTGTGGCTCAGGATGACGATGGGGTCGATCAGATTCTCCACATCCTTCACCTGGTGGGTGGAGATGATGATGGTCTTGCCCTCGTCGGCAATCTTGCTCAGTATGGAGCGGAACTGCGCTTTGCTGGGGATGTCGAGGCCGTTGGTGGGCTCGTCGAGCAGCACATAGTCGGTGCCCAGCGAGAGGCTGGCGGCGATGAGGCTCTTCTTCTGCTGGCCGAAGCTCATCTCGCGGAACTTGCGGTCGGGCTCCACTTCCAGCTCCTGCATCAGATGCAGGAAGGTGCCCTGCGAGAAGGTGGGATAGAAGGGGCTGAGCTCGTCGACATACTTCTGCGGCGTGGCGTTGTCGGGCAGCGTCACCTCGTCGGGCAGGAAAACTATGCGCTGCAACATCTCCGGCAGGCGGTCGTGGCTGGTCATGCCGTCGACGGTGCAGGTGCCACTGAGTGGGCGTTGCAAGCCGCAGATAATCTTGAGCAGCGTAGTCTTGCCCACGCCGTTCTCACCCAGCAGGCCATAGATGGACCCTTCCGGGAAACTCAGGTTGATGTTCGAGAAGACCGGCGTCTTCTTGTAACTGAAGTCAAGATTTTTAATTTCAATCATAAGGCTTTTGTTTTTTAGTATTTGTATTTAATTGCTGTTCCATATACGAGCACCTCGGCGGCCTGAGCCATGATGGCGCTGGTGGTGAAGCGCACGCCGACGATGGCGTCGGCACCCATGCGCACAGCATTGTCAATCATGCGCTGGGTGGCCTTCTCGCGGGCCTTCTCCATCATGTCGGTGTAGCTGTGCAGCTCGCCGCCCACGATGCTCTTCAGCCCCTGGCCGAAGTCGCTGACGAAGTTCTTGCTCTGGATGGTGCTGCCGCTGACGATGCCCATCGCTTCATAATTGCACCCTTGCAGGGTTTCCACTGTTACGATTTTCATATCTTTATGTGTTTGTTGTTTTTTTACATTTGTGGAGTTCCAACATTGTCGGTGGCGCCCTGGCGGGCCTTGCTCTCGAGCTCCATCTTGCCGATACGCCAAGTGAGACCGACGCTCACGAAGCGTGTGTTCCAGCGCTGGCTGCCAGTGGTCTGATACTGCGGTGCGGTGGTGTTGCTGCCCCATTCGGCCCATCCGAAGATATCGTTCACCGTAAGGTTGACGCTCAACTGGCGGTTGAAGAAGTCGCTGCTCACACCGAAATCGACACTCTTGTTGGCGTTGCTCAGGCTGTAGAGACCCAGACGCGGACTGCTGTAGCGGGCGTTGGCGAACAGCTCCAGTTTGTTCCACACCTTGGCCCACACGTTGAGGCGGGCGCTCCAGCTCACCTTGTTGGTGTCGAGACCGTCGTAGCTGTAGCCGTAATTGAAGACCGAGGCATTGAGGCGCACATTGAAGAAGCCCGTGGGACGGAACATGATGTTGGCCTCGAGGCCTTCGGTGTGCGAAGAACCGATATTGACGGGATAGGTGTAGTTGACCATATAGGGTCCGATAACGGGGTCGAGGGTGGCGGCTGTCATGGTACCGATCTCGTCGGTGTTGGCACGCCAGTAGCCGTTGAGGCTCACCATGCCGAAGCCCATCAGGTACTTGCTCCATGCAGCCTCCAGATTGTGGGTGTAGCTCATCAGCAGGTTGGGGTTGCCGGTGCGGAAGGAGTAGTCGTCGTAGATGCGGAAGGGCAGGTAACTGCTGAGGTCGCCGTCGTGCGAGAAGCGGCGGGTATAGCTGAAGCTGTAGCTGGTGAAGGTCTTGGTCTGGTAGCTCAGGTGGATGCTGGGAATCAAACCGGAGAAGACGGTATCAATACTCTGACGGTCGCCGAGGCCCGGGTGCTCGATCATGCCGCTCTTGAAGTTGTTGGCGTAGCGCAGGCCTGCCTTGGCGGTGAAGCCGCCCCAGCGCTTCTGTGCCGTCAGATAAACATTGGGTTCGAAGGCTGTTCCGTTCGACGCATAGGAGCGGTAGGGCATGCTGCTCCAGTCGCCCGAAGGCAACAGACTGTCGTATATCTCGTTGTTACGGCTGTAGCCATAGCCTATCTCGGCGCCGGCTTCGATGGTGATGTCGTGCTTCAACGGCAGGGTATAATCTACGCCCAGCTGGCCGCTGCCGTTGAACATGTCGCCCGTCATGTGGCGGGTGAAGTCGGTGAGCGCAGCCGAGCGGTAGTCGCGCCACTGGTCGCTGTAGCCGCCGTTGCTCCAATAGTTGCCGTTGAGGTTGACACTGATTTTGCGTCCTGTGGTATCGAAGCGGTGCTCGAACCAGGCACCGCCGTAGGCGCCGCTGCTGAAGCCGTTGTTGCGCACGGTGTCGTAGTAGCCAAGGTTGCGAGTGCTGGGGTCGAAACGTGTGCCGCCGTTATATTCATAGTATTGGTAGTCGTGGTTGTACGAGTTGCGGTCCCAGTAGGGGTAGGCTCCCACCCAGGCCGCCAGGTTGGTCATGCTGTCTATCTTCCAGTTCATGTTGAAGCCGGCATAGCCACCATAGAAAGGCATACGTCCTTCGGTCTTGTATTTCTGATAGCGGCTGGTGTCGCCGGTGACGGGGTTTAACAAGGTGGCGTCGCCGTCGGCTGCCGACTCATGTTGGCCGTAGTTGCCGCTGAGGTAGATATTGAAGTCCACCTTCTCGTTGGCCCACACGTAGGAGAGCCACGGGCTTATGTTCGACAACACAGGTCGTCCGTCGGGACTCAGGGTGCTGCGCAGACCCACGCACAGCAACTCGTTGCGCGTCACCGTCTGGTTGGTGACGATGTTGATGACGCCGCCGTTGGTCGAGTAGCGGGCCGAAGGATTGGTGATGACCTCGATGCGCTCGATGGCGCCCGCCGGCAGGGTCTTGATGTACTGTTTCAGGGCCTCCTCGTTCATGTGGCTCGGCTGGTCGTTAATCCATATCTCCACCGAGCTCACACCGCGCAGCGTGATATTGCCATCGGCATCCACCTCCACACCGGGAGCGTTCTGCAGGGCATCGCTGGCCGTGCCCGTCTGGATGCTCGGGTCCTCCTTGGCGTTGTACATGTTCTTCTCGCCGTCCATCAGGTACAGCGGCTTGTCTGCCACCACCTGCACAGCCTCCAGTGTGGTACCCCGCTGCAGCCGGATATCAACCTGATCCATCTTTTCTGCCACCTCTATCCTATCCATATAAGATATATACCCCACGAACGAAGCCTGCAGCAGGTAGTGTCCTGTGTCGGCATCGTCAATGCTGAAACGGCCATCGAAGTCGGTAGTGGCACCGCGCATGAACACCGTGTCGGCCGGACGCATCAGCGCCACATTCACAAAAGGCATCGGCTCGCCCGTTTCACGATCGGTCACCCGGCCTCCCACATGCCCGTTTTGGGCGTTTACGGCTGACACAAGACCCAAAGACAAGGTCGCAACTGCCAAGAACATTTTACCTATCTTTATCATTTTCATTGTGTTATTTAATTTCTATACTAGTGTATTAGTATCTTAGTACACTGCAAAAGTAACACATATTTCAATACTGGCAAAAGAAAATTTGAAATTTAACAGAATTTAACACTTTAACAAGTCTCTGGCAAGGAAATCCCTCCCAGTTCCCTCCACTTCACCTCCACTCTTCATCCGTCTCACCTCCGTCTTTCAACGGAGGTGAGACGGAGGTGAAACGGAGGTGAGACGGAGGTGAGACGGAGGTGAGACGGAGTTGATGGGGAGTTGACGGGTAGTTGACATGTAGGCCGAGGGGACAAAAAATAAGGCCCTGACACAATAAGAAGGGAGTGTTCTCGTTATTACAAATTATTACATTATTTATCAGAGAAACAAACCGATTATGGAACAATCGTTCGGCAACAGTTACGACCATCGTGCCTCCCTGCGCTTCTTCAGCCGCTGGTGGAAGGTACTGGTCATCGTCGGCGTGGTGGCGGCAGTGGCAAGCCTCGTGGTATCGCTGCTCATCAAACCCCTCTACAAATCCTCCGCCGTCATCTTTCCCACCAGCTCCAACCGCCTTTCGAAGGCCATCATGGATTACCACTACAGCCTCGACTTCATGGATTACGGAATCGAGCGCGACTGCGAGTATGCCATCCAGATACTTTCTTCGAAGCGCATGCAGCACGCCGTGTGCGAGCATTTCAACCTGATGGAACACTATGCCATCAAGGGTGCCAACCCCTTGTTCAAGCTCGAGAAACAATACAAGAGCAACATCTCGGTGAAGCGCACCGACTTCCTCGGAGTCGAAATCGGCGTCCTCGACCAGGATCCGCAGTGGGCGGCCGACATAGCCAACTATATGGCGGCCATGTACGACACCCTCTGCCATGAGATTCATGCCGACCGCGCCGAGAGCGCCGCCACGGTGATGAACGGTGTGGTGGGAGCCATGGAGCAGGAACTCGACTCCCTCTCCTCCACCCCCGGTGCCCGCTGGAAGGACGAGCTGATCAAAGACAAATGCGAGCAACTGGCCGACCTGCAAACCCGCGCCATGCAGACCAACGTCGATAAAGACTTGAAGGTAAGTTATAAATATCTGGTCGATGTGGCTACTCCGGCCGACAAGAAGGCCTATCCCAAACGGCTGCTCATCGTGCTGGCCGGCACCTTGGGCGCCGTGGTGGTGTGCATCTTCGGGCTGCTCATCTTCGCCAAGAAGGAGGATGAAGAATAAAGGTCTGATAGCGGCGCTGGCGCTGACGGCAGTGTTCATTGCCGCCGAGGCGCTGGTGTTCTATTGGAAGGGCGGCTACACGATGACACTGGTGCCGCTGGCGTTGCTCGTGGTGTGGCTCTTCGTGGTGCGCTTGGAGACGGGCCTGCTGCTCATGGCCTTGTGCACGCCTTTCGCCATCAACATGGCACTGATGCCCGGCATGGAGCTTTCCATGCCCGTGGAGCCGATGATGATACTCTTCACGCTGATATTCTTCTTCCGCATTTTACTAATCCGGAGGTCGGAAGTCGGAAGTCGGAGATATCAGACGCAACAGCCGACACCGGACTCCGACATCCAGCCATCAACCTCATTCTGGCGCCATCCTGTGAGCCTGCTGCTGCTGGCCTCGCTGGCCTGGATGCTCATCACCAGCTGCACTTCGCGAATGCCGTGGGTGTCGTTCAAATACCTGCTGGCACGCATCTGGTTCGTGGTGCCTTTCTTCTTCGCCGCGACCCAGATATTCCGGAACCGCGACCGTATCCGCCAGTTCTACTGGGCCTACGCCATCGGACTGGGGGTCATCATCCTCATCGCCACTTCGAAGACCCTGGGCAACTTCAGCAACCTGCAGACGCTGCACCGCGTGATGCGCCCCTTCTACAACGACCACACAGCCTACGGCTGCGCCATCGCCCTGCTGCTTCCGGCTTCGGTCTATTTCATCTTCAGCCACTCGCACCGCGGCTGGCGCCGGGTGCTCACCTTGCTGCTTTTCGCCGGTCTCTGCACCGGCTTGTTCTTCAGCTACTGCCGTGCCGCCTGGCTGAGCGTGATCGGTGCCGTCGGAGTCTATGCGCTTATCCGCATGGGCATGAAAGTAAAGTGGATGGTGCTGCTCTTCGGACTGGGAGTGGGCTTGTTTTTCGCCTACCAGAGCGACGTGCTCTACAAGCTGGGCAAGAACCACCAAGACAGCAGCTACGACCTGGCCGACCAGGTGAAGAGCATATCCAACATCTCGACCGATGCCAGCAACCTTGAACGGCTGAACCGCTGGGCATCGGCCATGCGCATGTGGAAAGAAAGCCCTGTGGTGGGCGTGGGACCCGGCACCTACCAGTTCATCTACGGCAGCTACCAGAAAAGCTACCAGCTCTCGACCATCAGCACCAACGCCGGCGACCTGGGGAACGCCCATAGCGAATATATCGGTCCCATGACGGAGCAAGGTCTGCCGGGAGTGCTGCTCGTGGTGGCGCTGTTCCTGACCACCTTCGCCACCGGCGTGCGAGTCTATCGGACCGCCAAAGACCCCGCTGTGGCCCGTATGGCACTGGCATTCACCCTGTCGCTGCTCACCTACTACATCCACGGCGTGTTCAACAACTTCCTCGACACTGACAAACTGTCGGTCCCCTTCTGGGGCTTTACCGCCGCCGTGGTGGCGCTGGATCTGTACTCGGAGAAGAAGGAAACGACATGAGGAGAGCAATGCTCATATTGATGCTGCTTGCCTCTGTGTGCTGCCTGCACGCCCAGATTCCACAAGCCGCCCGACATAACTGCTGGGACATCGACATCACATTCAAGGAAAACATCGCTCCAACGCCATACATCATCGCCCCGTCCGACTCGGGGTTGTTGCTGGTGGCGATGGCCAAGGAACATCTCGGCACCCCCTACCACTATGGAGGACGCAGCCCCAAAGGGTTCGACTGTGCAGGATTCGCACTCTATCTATACCGCCACTTCGGACACAACCTGCCGGGTTGGAGCGGCGCACAGGCCAAACTGGGCACCGAGGTGAGCGACACACGGAACCTGCAGGCCGGCGACCTCGTCTTCTTCGGAGGACGCCACAAGCATAAAACCATAGGACATACCGGCATCGTAATCGGCACCGACACCGCCACCGGCGTCTTCACATTCATCCATGCCGCCACACACAGCGGCGTCACCATCAGCCGCTCGACAGAGGAATATTACAAGAAAAGGTATCTGACTGCCCGCCGCCTGTTCCAATAGGCGATTACTCGTCGCTGGTGTCGCTGATGAAGCGGCGGTAGGCGGAGAAGGTGTTGGCACGAGAAATGAAACCCAGATAGTTATTCTCATCATCGACCACCACCAGATTGTAGCGGTTGCCGACGCGGAACTTCTCCACCACATCCTGCAGACTGTCACTCGACCGCACGAGGTCGCCCTCGCTCAAAGGGTGCATAAGGTCATCGACCACCACTGTGTCGTACAGCTCCGACCGGAAGATAATCTTTCTGACATCGTCCATCACAATGACTCCAAGGAACTTATCATCGTCACTCAACACAGGGAAGAGATTGCGGCGGGAATCCTGGATGGCTGTCACCAGGTCGCGCAGTTTGTCACCCGACCGCACCACGACGAAGTTGGTCTCTATCAGCTGTTTCATGCTCATCAGGTTCCACGCTGAAGCATCCTTGTCGTGGGTCAGCAAGTTGCCCTGGGCGGCCAATTTGCGGGCATAGATCGAATGATGTTCAAAGGGATTGACCACCAGATAGGTCACCGCCGAAGCGGTCAACAAGGGCACCAGCAGGCCGTAACCGCCTGTAATATCGGCGATGAGGAACGTGGCCATGAACGGAGCATGCATCACGCCCGTCATCACGGCGGCCATGCCGACAAGGGCGAAGTTGGCTGTGTTCTGCGGCGGCAGGCCCAACTGATTGCTCAGCAAAGCAACGAAATATCCGCTCAATCCACCCAGCACCAAGGACGGGCCGAAAGTGCCACCCACACCGCCCGATCCGATGGTGGTGGCGGTAGCCAAAGGTTTCAGGAATATCAGTAAAAGCAACAAAGCCAAAGCTGCCCACGGGGCATCGGACAACGAAGGGTAGAGCGTGCCCGAAAAGAGGCTTGCCGGATCGCTGTGAAGCAAAGCCGTCAACGAGGAATACCCTTCGCCGTAGAGCGGAGGGAAAAGCACCACCATCACACCCAGCAGCAAACCGCCTGCGACCGCCCGCAGCCAAGGGTTGCGGCGACGGGAGAACCATCCCTCCACACGGTCGGTCACACGAAGGAAATAGAGCGACACCAACGCGCAAAAAACTCCCATCACGATGTAAAAGGGCAATTGCGACAGAGCGAAAGGCTCGGCGACAGTAAATTTGAACTGCACATCGGTACCCATGAGGAAGTAAGCCACCGTGGAAGCTATGAGTGCCGAAAGAAGCAATGGCAACGCTGTGGTGGCAGTAAGGTCAAACATAAAGACCTCAAGGACAAAAAGCACTCCGGCAAATGGTGCTTTGAAGATGCCGGCAATGGCACCTGCGGCACCACATCCCAAAAGCAGACGCACACTCTTGGGGCTCAACCGCATCCAGCGACCGATATTGCTACCGATAGCCGATCCCGTAGAGGCGATGGGAGCCTCAAGACCCACACTGCCGCCGAAAGCCACCGTAATGGTGGAGGCGACGAGCGACGACCACATGTTTTTGGCCGGAAGTTCGGAGCGATTGCGGCTAATGGCCAGCAATACAGACGGCAACCCGTGTCCGATGTCACCCTTGACCACATAACGTACGAACAACATGGTCAGCAGGATACCCGCCAAGGGAAGGAAAAAAATAATAATGAGAGAAGAATGATGAGTGATGAGGGTGGAATCGGTTGAGAGGCGCGTCACCCAAGCACCGGCATAGTGCACCACCGTCTTAAGCCCCACGGCGGCAAGACCAGACGCAAGCCCCACACCCACAGCCAACAGCAATAGCAAAGGTTGTTCGTTCAAATGGCGCAGACGCCAACGATGGATAGACTTATAAAAACTCATTATTCAAAAAAATCGGCGGCAAAGATACGAAATAATTTTTAATTACGTTATCTAACACAAAAAATTAACAGAAATGAAGAAAATCCTATTCCTCGGCAGCCTTGTTGCCATCAGCCTCAGTTCCTGTGTCACCCTGACAGAACACGAGAGCCTGCAGGCCAAATACGACCAAACCTCGAAACAGTACAATCTCACCCAACAGGAATTGCTGGAACTCAAGGAAGAGAACGCCGCCCTGGCACGCCAGAACCAGTCGCTCAATGCCGACTACACCGACCTTGCCCTCGCCAAGAACATGGCGGAGGCCAAGGCCGACAGCTTGAGCCGTCGTATCGAACAGATGACCCACCACTACGACACCACCATGGAGAACTACATCCAAGAGGTGGCCGGGAAGAGCCGCGACCTGACCCGCGCCCAGAACCTGCTCACCGCCCGTACCAAAGAGCTGGGCGACAAAGAGCGTGAACTGCAAGCCCGCCAACAGGAACTCGAGGAACAGCAGGAAGACTTCAAACTGCAGCGGAGTGAGTTGCTGGCCAAACAGAAAGAGCTCGAACTGAAAGAAGCAGCCACCCAAGCCCAACTTGATGCCAAAGAACGTGAACTGGAAGCCGTACGCAATTCGGTGACCAAGGCCCTTACCGGCTTCTCTGACAAAGGTCTCAAGGTAGAGACAAAAGACGGCAAGGTCTATGTATCGATGGAGAACAAGCTGCTCTTCCCCTCAGCCAGTTGGACGGTGAGCAAAGACGGTGTGAACGCCATCAAGGAACTGGCCAAAGTGCTGGAACAAGATTCGACCCTCAACATCATGGTGGAAGGCCATACGGACAACGATGCCTACCGTGGCTCTACCGCTGTCAAGGATAACTGGGACCTCAGCGTGATGCGTGCCACCGCCATCGTAAAACTGCTGCTGCAGCACGGCAAAGGCATCAACCCCTCACGCATCGAAGCATGCGGCCACGGTGAATTTGCCCCCAAAGTACCCAACACCAGCGCCGAAAACAAAGCCATCAACCGCCGCACTGAGATTATTCTCACCCCAGACCTCGACAAACTGCTCCAGGCGATGGAGAACTGAGGTCCTACCACACCCATTCAGCAGGCCACGACACCATAGTCATGGCCTGTTTTTATTTACCCTTCGGGGCATGTTTTTTTGTCACAAATAAAAAAAAACGTATCTTTGCACATTACATTATTCGCGTGCGCGAACGCAAAGCGCACGCGGACAAACTTTTGAGATAAAAACAACGATAATAAAGATGGAGAAAAAAAGAATCCGCCGCAACATTATGGGCCTCTGCCTGACAGCACTGGCGCTGACCTGCGTATCCGTATCGGCCCAGGACCGCGAACCGGTGCCGATGCCCGTAATCAACCCAGACTCGGTGATGAAACACATCATCGAACTTTCGTCCGAGACCTACGAAGGCCGCATGGCCGGCACGCGGGGACATGAACGCGCGGTGAAATATGTAGAGAATGTGCTGCGCCGCTACGGCGTGCGCGAGATAAAGGAGCAGCCGTTCGATGTAGAGTGCAACGAGGTGGAGAACTGCAAGTTCAACATCTACACCCCCGGCAGCAAGGAGAAGCGCGTCTTCACACTGGGCAACGAGTTCTGCTGTGCCGGTATGACGGGCCGCGGCTATGTCGATGCACAGATGGTGTTCTGCGGCTACGGAGTAGATAACGGCTTGTTAAACGAATACAAACAGGTGGATGTGAAAGGCAAAATCGTCGTGGTACTGACAGGCCTACCCTCATGGTTGCCTGAAAGCATCGGTGCACACTACCGGAGCCTACGCGACAAGGCACGCACCGCCGAACGGCACGGCGCCATCGGTATGATAGCGGTCAATATCAGCCACAGCTGCCATAGCTACGAGCCCCAGAGTCGGATCTACTGCGGCGAGTTGCCGCATCTGGGCACTTTCCCCATCCTGCAGGCGACAGCCGACTGCGGCCGAGAGTTGCTGACGGGTGAGGAAATGGACCTCGACGCCGCCATTGCAGCCATCGACAACGACCACCGCGTGTGTTCCTTCTCAACGCTGAAAAAGGCCGAGATCGACATCAATGCATTTTACCGTCCCCGCGCCACCACGGTGAATGTGGTGGGTCTGCTTGAGGGCAGCGATAAGGAACTGCGCCGCGAGATTATCGTGGTGGGAGCTTCACTCGACGGAAGCGGTATCCAAGGAGAGACATGCCTATTCCCCGGGGCGGACATCAATGCCTCGGGCGTTGCTGCCGTGCTGGAAACCGCACGCGTGCTGAGCGACAAAGACTACCGCCCGCGCCGCAGTGTGGCTTTTGTCCTTTTCAGCGGCAGCGAACAACAATATCTGGGTTCAAGGGCCTTTATCAATGCCTATCCGAACCTGAACCGGGTGGAGGCTTTCGTGAACGTGCAGAACATTGGATATGGTGACAGCTTGATGGTGCTGGGGGACAACCGCTACCCGACATTGTGGAAAGAAGCCTATTTCTGCGACACCAGCATCCGCACCTTCGACAAAAGCTTCAGCGACCTCCAACGCATCTGGCCGTCGGCCACCATGCACGGAAACATCAAGGGCGACAGCGTGGCGGTGATCGACGACTGCCGCTTCCCGCTGATGAAAAAGCTGGGTAGCCACACTTACCAAGCAAACGGCCGCCACCAAATCATGCTCTCGAAAGAAAAGAGCGATCCTAAGGGGGATGCAAGGGTTTTTGATGCAATGGGCATCCCCTCGCTGGTCATCACCACCCACGACGGGCTGCATAACAACCATGTGACTACCGACATCTGGGAAAACATCGACCGCCGTATCTTGACGATGGCCACACAACTGACCTCCGATCTTGTGTGTCAGATTGGAGAAGGTCTGTACCAAGGCCGCAGCCCACAGAGCAAAGCACAACGTTTCCGCGAATAATCTTATATCAACCTATCATTTTATCGACGTGTTTACACTCTACAAGAAAGAACTATCCGGATTCTTCTCGTCGCTTATCGGCTATCTGACCATCGCCGTGTTTCTCGTACTCACAGGCCTCATGCTGTGGGTACTGAAGAGCGACTTCAACATCCTTGACTACGGCTATGCCGGCATGGACGGCTTGTTCCTCATCGGCCCGTTCCTCTACCTCTTCCTCATACCGGCCATCACCATGCGCTCGCTGGCCGAGGAAAAGCGCACAGGCACCATCGAGATGCTGATGACACGGCCGTTGAGCGACTGGACCATTGTGTGGGCCAAATTCCTGGCGTCATGGACGCTGGTATTCATCTCCCTGCTTCCGACCTTGGTGTGTTATGTGAGTGTCTTTACTTTGGGCGACCCTGTGGGCAACATCGATACCGGCAGTGTGGTAGGGTCCTACATCGGCCTGCTGCTGCTCGGCGGGGCATTCGTGGCCATCGGTCTTTTCTGCTCCTCGCTCACCAATAACCAGATTGTCTCCTTCATTTTGGCCGCCGTGCTTTGCGCCGTGACCTATCTGGGATTCGAAAGCATCTACAACATGGGATTGCTGGGTGGCGCCGACCTATTCATCAAGAAACTGGGCCTGATGCACCATTACGGGAGCATCAGCCGTGGCGTGGTGGATACTCGCGACGTGGTTTATTTCCTCTGCGTCATGATGCTTTTCCTGATGGCCACACGCTTGGTGCTGCAAAGCCGCAAATGGGGAGGCTGGACACACCGCCGGAGCTTGAAAAGAAGCCACTGGATTGAAATGGGTGTCACCGTAGCCATCATCGCCGCCGTCAGCGTCATCAGCAACTTCCTCTTCCTGAGACTTGACCTCACTTCTGAGCGACGCTACACTCTCAGTAAATCAACCAAGCAATGGCTCAAACAGATTGAAGAGCCCGTGCTTTTCCGCGTCTATCTTGAGGGCGAATTCCCGGCCGACTTCAAACGCCTGCAGAACGAGACAAAGGAGATGCTCAACCAGTTCCGGGCCTACAACAGCAACATCGAATATGAATTCGTGAATCCCAACAATTTCGAGAGCCGCGAAGAACAACAGGTGTTCTACCAGAAACTGGCGCAGAAAGGCATACAACCCACTCAGATACAGGTAGCATCGGGCAACGGGATGACGACACAGATCCTGATTCCAGCGGCCGACGTGTATTATCGCGGACGCGAGACATCGGTGCAACTCATACAGAACCAGCGCTATGTAAATGACGCCGACCTGCTCAACAACTCCATCCAGAACCTTGAATATGTGCTAATCAACGCCATCCGCGGACTTACCCGCAACGAAAAGCAAACCATCGGGTTCCTACAAGGGCACGGAGAATTGTTCGGCGGGGTGATCTACGACTTGCAGCGTTCTCTGCAGGAGCACTACAACCTCGACTATGTCACCATCGACGGAAAAATTCAGTCGCTCACTGCCCACCGGAAAAGCGATACCGACTCGACGGAATACAACTTCTACAACCTCTACGACCTTCTGATCATTGCCAAACCCACCCAAGCGTTCTCCGATCAAGACCTCTACATCCTTGACCAATACATCATGTATGGCGGTAAAGTATTGTGGCTCATCGACCCCCTCGACGCCGACCTCGACAGCTTGGCCGACCGCGGGCAGATGATGGCCACCCGCTATCCCCTGAGGCTCGACGAGATGCTTTTCTCCTACGGCGTGCGCATCAACCCCAACCTGCTGATGGACATGCGTTGCCGCCCTATCCCAATCCAAGTGGGGCAGGTGGGCGACAAACCTCAAATGCGCTTCTGCCCGTGGTACTACTTTCCCGAAATTGTCCCCTTGTCGCAACATCCCATTGTGCGCAATCTCGACCTGCTCAAAACCGACTTTGTCTCCAGCATCGACCTCATCGACAACGACATCCGTAAGACCATCTTGCTCACCACATCGGAATACACCCGAGTAAAGAATGCCCCTGCCTTGGTCGATCTTGCCGACGCACAAGCACAACCCGACCGCAGGCAATATTCTGCTTCTCAGCTACCCATCGCCGTCCTCCTGGAAGGTTCTTTCCTCTCCGCCTGGCGCAACCGACTGTCACCCGTATTCACCTCTCAGGCAGCGATGGGATACCGCGAAGAAAGTGAACCCACCAAGATGATTGTCATCAGCGACGGCGACATCATCCGAAACCGCTACATCGAAGAAGAGGACGCTGTGCTGCCGCTGGGATACGACTTCTACACCCGAACCATGTATGCCAACAAGGACTTCCTGCTCAACGCTGTCAACTACCTGGTCGGCGACGAAGGCATGATGGATTCCCGTTCGCGCAGCATCAAACTCCGCAAACTTGACGTGCTGAAAATCCGCGAACAACGCACCAAATACCAAATCATCAACATCATTTGCCCACTGCTGCTCCTTGCCGTCACAGGTGGAGTGATATTGCTGGTGCGCCGTAAAAAATACACCAAACGCCAACCCAAATGAAAAAAAGAAACCTCATACTCATTGCCGCCGCACTGCTCATCGCACTTGCTGCCGTGATCGTTGCCCTGCGCGGTTCCAAGAAAGCCACCTTCGAGCAGAACTATCACATCGAAGACATTGACTCGGTGACACGGATTTTCCTCGCCGACAAACAAGACAACCAAGTCCTCCTGTCCCGTGTGGGCGACTCTACGTGGATTGTCGATAACCAGTATCCTGCCAACCAGCCGTTGATCGACCTGCTGCTCGAAACGCTCAACACCATGCGCATCCGACAGCAGGTGAACCGGAATGCCGTACCCACCATCATCAAGGATCTCAGCGCTCGTGCCATCAAGGTGGAAGTCTATCAGCGCGTGCCATTCATCAACTGGTTCCATGGGAAACTGAGACTCTTCCCTCACGAGAAACTCACCGCCACCTATTACGTCGGTCGCGAGACACAAGACATGCTTGCCTCCTACATGTTCCGCGAAGGCGACAAAGTGCCCTACATCATCCACATCCCCGGATTCCGCGGTTTCCTCACCCCTCGCTTTGTCACCGACCCTCTCAAATGGCGGAGCCACCTCATTGTTGACCTCGACGTCCACCAGATTGAAAGCATCCAGCTCCAGCTTCCCTCCTCGCCGGAACAATCCTTCTCGGTGCGCCGCTCCGGAGACGGCTTCTCCTTCTTCCTCTATGATGGCACTCCCGTACCGGCCTTCGACACCGCACGGGTCGCTCAAATGCTCTCGTCATTCTCCTGGATGAACTTCGACGAGTTCGCCGCAATCGTTCCCAATACCTTTGCCGACAGCTGTGTCTCGGGGCAACCTCGATCCATCCTCACCGTCACCGACACAGCCGGCAACACCACCGAACTCAAGACCTACATCAAATACTCCAATCCCGACGACATCGGCAACATGCCCGACCCCGAGATGTATGAAACCTTCGACCTCAACCGGCTGTATGCCATCCTCTGCCGTGAAGACAAAAGTCAAGACACCGTGCTAATCCAATACTACACCTTCGACAACATCCTTCAACCAGCCTCCTACTTCCTCGGACAATGACACAGAAGCACTCCCTTAAAGACACCATCCTCTCCGGAATTCTACTTTCCCTCGGTTCCGAGGTGGCGGTGGCGCTTCTGCTCTCCCTCGGATTGATTCTTGCCCATCAACCCATTGAACTGCATATCTCCTGGTATGCCGCATGCTACCTTCCACCCATCCTGCTTCTGCGCCACTTTGCACGCACGCAGCAACATCCAGTCATCACCAAAACCATTGCCACCCTGCTCTTCCTCACCTTCATTCCCTTCATGTACTTCCTGATCAGTCATCACATTCTCAATTTCAAATGAGATACTATATCATCGCCGGCGAAGCCTCGGGAGACCTCCACGGAGCACTCCTCATCCAGGCCCTCAAGCAGAAAGACCCTCAAGCCGTCTTTCGATTCTGGGGCGGTGACCGGATGGCGGCCCTGGCCGGCACCCCCGTCAAGCACATCCGTGAGCTCGCCTTCATGGGATTCATCGAGGTGATCTCTCATCTTCCCGCCGTACTCGGCAACATACGCTTCTGCAAACACGACATCGCCGATTTCCGGCCCGACGTAGTCATCGGCGTGGATTACCCGGGCTTCAACCTCAAAATCGAAGCATGGGCCCATCGGCAGGGTATGCGCACTGTCCATTACATATCACCCAACGTGTGGGCATGGAAGAAAGGCCGCATCAAAGGGATGCGACGCACTCTCGACATGCTTTGCTGCATCCTCCCCTTCGAGCAGGCCTTCTTTGCCGAAAACAATATGCCACAGGCACGCTATGTCGGCCATCCGCTGCTCGACGCCATCGCCACATCCCAGATCGACACACAACAGCTTGCACTCGACAACTCTCTCCCCGTCATTGCGCTACTGCCCGGCAGCCGCCGACAAGAACTCAAGGAAAGCCTACCCAAGATGGTCCAACTGGCACAGAAGCACCCTGAATACCACTTCGTCGTCGCCGGCATGAACCTGCTGGGAGAAGAACTATACAACCGATACATCCCCTCCGGAAGCAACATCGACGTTGTCTATGACCAGACCTACCCCTTGCTGGCTTCCTCCTACGCCGCCGTCGTCTGTTCCGGCACCGCCACACTCGAAGCCGCCCTGTTCAATGTCCCACAGGTGGTTTGCTACAGCGGCAACCCGCTTTCCTACCTCATCGCCAAAGCCGTTGTTGGCAGCCGCATTCGCTACATCTCTCTGGTCAACCTCATCGTCGATCGGCCCGTCGTCACCGAGCTCATCCAACAAGACTACAATGCGGAACGGCTTGAACGGGAATTCAACCTCATCACCGCCGATAACGACAACCGCGAGCGGATGCTCTCCGAATATGCCGACATGCGCATTCTCCTCGGCAACGGAGGTGCCTCTGTCCGCACAGCCGACGCAATCCATAAACTCCTCACCAAGAATCCACCACTGTCTTGAAACGACTCTTGTTCATATTCACACTGCTCCTTTCCTGCTCCTGTCTCCATGCGGAAAACGTGCGGGTACGGCTCTATTCCGGCAACGACATATCCACCCTCAACGTCTCCTTCGACCTCGGCAACTACAACCTCTACGGCAACGACGCGCTTCTGGAAGACATGCTGGGTGAAGGACGCTCCGTCCTCATTCGCCACGAAGGCAAGAAGCTGCATGTCAGCGTCAACAACGACGACTACGGTCTTTTCGACACAATACGTCTCATAGCCACCGACACCGCCTGCATCCTCTGTCTCAACCCCGAGAAATGCAAGCAACGCACCTATGAGGGCAGCCTCGAAATCACACCCACCAAGAACGCCACACTACTCATCATCAACGAAGTGGAGTTCGAAACCTATATCGCTGGCGTGGTACAAAGCGAGATCTACGGCTCCCATACCGACATCTTCCGCATCCAAGCCATCATCAGCCGCACATGGGCCCTCCGCAACCTCAATAAACACAGCGCCGAGGGCTACAACTTCTGCGACTTCGTCCATTGCCAGGCCTACCAGAACCGCTGCATCCGACCCGACATCATGATGGGGGCCATCCAAAGCAGCGGTGAGACTCTCACCGACTCCGCCGGCAGGCTCATCGAAACACCCTTCCACTCCAACTCCGGCGGACAAACCGCCAACTCCGAAGACGTCTGGCGCTCGGCTCTCCCCTACCTCCGCTCCGTGCCCGACACCTTCTCCCTGCGCATGCGACAAAGCGACTGGGTAAAAACCATCAGCCTCGACCGCTGGCTCAACTACTTCAGCAAAACCCACAAGATCGACATCCACGACAGCGCCAATCTCGACCAGCTCCTCCACTTCGACCAGCCGGAACGCAAGGTTCGCCTCCTCGGCATCCCTCTCACACGCATCCGCGTTGACTTCCAACTCAAATCCACCTTCTTCTCCGTCTCGGTCGATAGCGCCTCGCGCTCCGTCATCCTCCACGGACACGGCTACGGACACGGCGTCGGGCTCAGCCAGGAAGGCGCCATCCGCATGGTCGCTCTCGGCTACTCCTACGACAGCATCCTCCGCCACTACTACACCGGTGCCCTCCTCCACCACGACCCGCTCTCCAACCGCAACTACGTCGAAAACTATGCCAACCAGCTGGCTCGCATCATCGAAGAAGACAAAAACCGCCAGACTCAGGTGCACTCCAAGAAAGACGACTGGCTGGGGCGCCTCTTCCGCATCCGCGACCGCGAGGAACGCGAGGAAATCTATATCGAATCCGAACAAGACAATGAAAAAGACTGGCAATATGAATGGTAACCACGTCCTCACGGAGAGGGCTTCATTTACAAACGTTACCCGATACGGTTTACGCTTGACGAAGAAACTGATGCTCAGCGTCTGCATTCTGGTCATCGGCCATTGTGCCTTGGCCTCCTCCGCCCAGGCTCAAGTCAAGTGGCACTCCATCGAGGACGCCGCCAAAGCCCAAATCGGCGATCGGCTCTACTTCATCGACTTCTACACCACCTGGTGCGGCTACTGCAAGAAGATGGACCGCGAGACCTTCACCGACCCCACCGTGGCCAAAATCCTCAACCGATACTTCTACCCCGTCAAGTTCAACGCCGAAAGCAACGCCACCGTCACCTGGTTCGGCAACACCTACAAGCCCGTGACCCAAGGCCGCAACCGTCAACACGAATTCGCCGCCGGCCTCCGCGGCTACCCGACCTACTGCCTCTACCGTTCCAACGGGAAACCCTTCCAGGCCATCCCTGGATTCTACTCACCCTCCGAATTTGTCGTCGTCCTCTGGTACTTCGCCTCCGGCGACTGCGACCGCTACCCGTTCGAGCGCTACAGCCAGATATTCGACAAAGAGATCCGACCCCAAATGGAAAAACAATTAAAATAAAAGCCTCATGGGCCTGTTCAGCAAAAAAGAATCCAGCGAAGATCGCGCCACCCTCGACAACGGGCTGGCCAAAACCAAAGAAAACCTCTTCCAGAAAATAGCCAAGAGCATCCTCGGCAAATCCACCGTCGATGACGACGTACTCGACAACCTCGAAGAAACGCTCATCACCTCCGACGTCGGAGTTGAGACCACGCTCAAAATCATCGAGAAACTGCAGCAGCGCATCCGACGCGACAAATACATCTCCACCTCCGAGCTCAACTCCATCCTCCGGGCCGAGATAGCACAGCTCCTCCGCCGCCCCAACACCAACCTCCCGGCCACCTTCGACGCGCCGCTCCCCGCCTCCCCCTACGTTATCCTCGTCGTCGGCGTCAACGGAGTGGGCAAAACCACCACCATCGCCAAACTCGCCTACCAATACAAGCAGGCTGGCCGCAGCGTCATCCTGGGGGCCGCCGACACCTTCCGTGCCGCCGCCGTCGAGCAGCTCACCCTTTGGGCCGACCGCGTCGGTGTGCCCATCGTCCAGCAAGGCATGGGCGCCGACCCTGCCTCTGTGGCCTACGACACCCTCTCCGCCGCCATCGCCCGCCACGCCGACGTCGTCATCATCGACACCGCCGGACGGCTCCACAACAAGGTAGGCCTCATGAACGAGCTCACCAAGATCCGCCGCGTCATGCAGAAACTCCTCCCCGACGCCCCCCACGAGGTGCTCCTCGTCCTCGACGCCTCCACCGGCCAGAACGCCGTCGAACAAGCCCGTCAGTTCACCGCCGCCACCGACGTCAATGCACTCGCTCTCACCAAACTCGACGGCACCGCCAAAGGCGGCGTCATCATCGGCATCTCCGACCAGTTCCAGGTCCCCGTACGCTACATTGGCCTCGGCGAGAAGATGACCGACCTCCAGCTCTTCCACCCCGACCAGTTCGTCGATTCCCTCTTCGACTGATGCATTAACGCAATAACACCTTAACACATTGAAGATAAACATCATCACCCTCGGCTGCAGCAAAAACACCGTCGATAGCGAAAACCTCGCCGGAAAACTGAAAGCTCAAGGGCACACCGTCCATTTCAACCGCAGCCTCAACGACTGCGACACCGTCATCATCAACACCTGCGGTTTCATCGGCGACGCCAAAGAAGAATCCATCGACACCATCCTTCAACAAGTCGCCGTCAAGAGCCGTGGTCGCAAGACCCGACACATCATCGCCTGCGGCTGCCTGGTCGAACGCTACCGCGACGAACTGGCCAAGGAGATACCCGAAGTCGATGCCTGGTACGGCGTCCACGAGTGGGATGCCATCGCCTCCGACCTCCGACTTCCGACCTCCGTCCTCCGACTTCCGACCTCCGACCACCGCCCTCTCTCCACCCCCTCGCACTACGCCTACCTCAAGATTGCCGAAGGTTGCAACCGCTCCTGCTCCTACTGCGCCATCCCGCTCATCCGCGGCGCTCACCGCTCGCGCCCCATCGAGGACATCGTCTCCGAAGCGCGGCAGCTCGTCTCCCAAGGCGTCAAAGAGCTGATAGTCATCAGCCAAGACACCACCTACTACGGCCTCGACCTCTACCGCCACCGCGCCCTGGGCCAACTCCTCGACCGGCTGGCCGACGAAAGCGGTGCACCGTGGATACGGCTCCACTACACCTACCCCTCCTCCTTCCCTCTCGACGCCATCGACGCCATCGCCCGGCACCCCAACATCTGCAACTACATCGACATCCCCCTCCAGCACATCAACAGCCGCATCCTCGGATCCATGCAGCGCGGCATCGACCGCGAAGGCACCCTGCGCCTGCTGGAGCGCTTCCGCGCACAGCTGCCCGACGCCGCCATCCGCACCACCCTCATCGTCGGCTACCCCGGCGAGACCGAAGCCGAATTCGAGGAGCTGAAAGACTTCGTCCGCACCGCACGCTTCGACCGCATGGGCTGCTTCGCCTACTCCCCCGAGGAAGGCACCGCCGCCTATGCCCTGCACGACGATGTGCCCGAAGAAGTCAAGCAGCGTCGCGTCAGCGAACTCATGGAAATACAGGAAGCCATCTCCCTCGAGAAGAACCAGGCCCGCATCGGGAAAACCTTCCGCTGCATCATCGACCGGCAGGAAGGGCAATACCTCGTCGGCCGCACCCAGTACGACAGCCCCGAAGTCGATGATGAAGTGCTCATCTCCACCGACGCATTGACGCACTCCCGCATCAACGCATTATCCGTCCCCGGCACCTTCGTCGATGTCCTTGTCACCGACGCCCTCGAGAACGACCTCATCGGCGAGATTGTGGGATAAAACCTTTATCGGTCCCTTCTTAATTTCTGACAGTCCTGAACACCTCTATCTGCACCCCTTGCTTCCTGCATTCCGGCATCGCGGAATAATCCGTGTTCTATTACCTGAGTAAAAAAAGGGCCGCCCTTCCGGGCGGCCCACTGTTTATATTGCTCTCAACGAGCATGCAATCACGGGTCTATTATTCGAGAATCACCTTGTGCAGCGTCGTTCCGCCAGCGTTCGCCACACGCAGCATATAGATGCCTCGTGGAAGGTCGCCCACAAAGATTTTCTCACTCTCGCTGTTGGCTTTCACCTCGAGCATCTTCCGGCCCTGCACGTCATAGAGCGTCATCACCGACGGCACCTCCTCGGTCCCGACCACAATCAGCTCATGGGCAGGATTCGGGCGCACGGTCGTCGATGTGGCCTTCACGCTCTCGATACCCACATTCGTCGTGGTGAACTGCATCTTGACAGACCACTCCGACTCCACACCCTCTTCACAGATGCTCCTGATATACAGGTCGTATGTCGTGTTGGCCGTAAGCGAGGTGAGGTAGATGGATGTGTCACCCTCAACGATTACCGAGGTTCCGGTGGTGGTGATAATATCCACTCCGTAACGCAACTCGTACTTCTCCGCTCCTGTCGAAGGCCAGATGATGTGTGCCATTGTGTTGTGGATATCCTCTATCATCACCAATGACGGTATCGCGCAAGGCACCGTCTGGAAGAGCACAGGCTCCGTCCATTCGCTCGAGCTGGTGTCATTGCACACGGCCTGCACCTGCACGCTGTACTCCACGCCGGGATACAAACCCGTGACGTTATACACCGTGCTGTCGTAGGTGTCATAGAAGTATTCCACATTGCCCATCGCCACCTTCACGCTCCAGTGGTTCTGGATGTCCTCGCCAGCCTGCCAGGTCACCCGTGCCGAGGAGAATCCCGTTTCCGTCACCGACACCTCGGTCGGCAGGTAGCACGGATGCTCGTCCGTGGTGAGCGTCAGTATCCTCCAGGTCGAACGCAGGTAGGGCGTACACACCGACCGCACGCCCACGTAGTAGGTGGTGGAGGGTTCGAGCGATGTCCAGGTGTATTCATTGTCCGTCACGGTGATGACCGAATCAGGGCCACCGGCCGGCCAGCTGGTCGCCATGTACAGCTCGTAGCTTCCGGCGGAACCCGTCCAGGCGATGCCGATGGTGTCTTCCGTCACGATGGTATCGGTGACTATCGGCTTGGAGCACCTGTCGTCATTCACCACCGGCACAATCGTGCCATCCACGGTCACATTGTCCACATAGACTCTCAACCAGGCGTTGTTATACTGGATACGGTAGCGCAATGCCAAGCGGCCGTCCTCGGGGTTGTAGTTGCCCACAGTGACGGTATCCCGTATATAACCCGCCACGGGTTCATATCTGAAGGTGTCAATGGGCGTGAAGGTGCCTCCGTCGGCGATGTCGGTAATCAAGCCCACTTCCAACCATTGGGGATAATCATTCAATTCCCACCAGTTGATATCCGCGCTGACAGTCACGTTGCTCATCTGGATGTCAAAGTCGGGCAGGATGGCGATGCTTCCGGTATTGCCGACAAAATCCTGATTGACCTCAGCGTAGAGAGACAGGATGCCGTCAATCGGATAGATAAGGGTCGAATTGGCAGACCATCCGTAATTCGTGGCGTTGCCGTAGAGGATATCCCAGCACGGGAGAGGATGGTTCATGCCGCCACCGTCGGGGGTCGTGAAGTCATCGGTCCACGGCAATTCGGCGATGGGCGGACAGTCTGTGCGGAAGGTGGTGGTGAAAGCACCCGAGAGCGACTGATCCGAACAGATGGACTGGGCCGTGATGGTGTATTGGGTGTTGGGAATGAGTCCCGTGAGGATGACCCCGTTGGTATCGGCAACAATCACCGTGTCCGTATAGTTGTCGCCGTAGGCGGTATAGTAGAGTCTGAAGCTGTTCACCGAGTCGGCAAAAATATGGACATCGGCAAGGGTGGGCTGGATATTATCGACCACGATAGCCGAGGGCCGCATGCACAGCGAGTTGGAATCCACCATGATGTCGTCGATATAGAACACGCCGTTGTCGGCACCCGTGTAGCGGATGGCGAAATGACGGTTGGTCGAGGGGTGGAAGGTCTGGTTGAAGAACTGCCACGAACCGACCTGCTCGAACATGATGGCGGTATCGGGCTCGAAGGTGGATTCGTCCTGCGGATTGCCAATGAGGCCAATCTCCAGGCCCGTACCCGCATTGAAGGCTTTGGCCCAGAAGGTGAGCCTGAGGTCGGCGGGCGCATCCTCGAACAGCGGCAGCACGAGGGTCGTGGGACGCTGATTCACGGTATTGCGCGTATTGACATACAGCGACTTGATGCCGCTACGCTGGGTGGTCACGTCGATTTTCGGCGACGGAGGATAGCCGTTGATGACGCTCCAGCAGCTGGCGACGGAAGTCAGCGCGGCATCCGTCGTATAAGTCTCGAAGCCTTCCTTCCAGGGCAGCGCCGCATGGGCGATGGGTGAGCAAGTGGCCGAGAAGTACTGGGAGAGGCTCGACGATCTGTTGCCGTTGTCGCATGCCGCCGACACAGTGATCCTGTAGCGGTAGCCGGGCGTCAGACCCGTGAGAAGGATGGTGTCGGTATCGACAAGGCCGGAGTCGATTACATCGCCGTTGAGGGTGAGCTCATAGTAGAAGCCCGCAGGCTGATTGGTGTCGGCCACATGCACACGGGCCGAGGTGTCATCCACATAATACACCGTCATCCCTTGGGGACGCAGGCAATAAGGATGCATGAGCGTCACATCATCGACAAACCAGATGCTTCCCAGACCGTAGGTGCCGTTATGCCGCATGGCCGCCACGCTGCCGGCAGGGACCATCGGGAAGGTCACCTCTTCATACCGGAACACGCCAGGCACAAAAATGCTGTCGCTCTGTACCAACGAGGCATAGGTGGCCACGGGCACGAAGGTGTTCTTGTCGTCGGGATTGGTCAGGTAGCCCACCTGGAAGGTCCCATCAATGCTGTCATTCTGCCGGAGGGGTCTATGCCAGAAACTCAGCATCACATCGTTCAGCTCGTGGGTGGTGGCGGGCAGCGCATATACATTGCTGACCGAGCCCTGGAACGAGAGGCACTTGGGGCCGGAATGCCCGCCCCAGGCATCCACCACACCGCCGCCGTCCTGTGTAAAGGACGATTGCTGATAGGTATCGGCCGAGAGGTGCTTCCAGCAATGGGGCTGGCCCATGATTTCGTCGTCCTCGAAACCGGTGGTATAGGGCGACGGCATCTTCTGGCAGAGGGTCTGGATATGGAGGATGACGCTGTCCGAGGCACCACCCAAACAGAGTGTCTTGACATATACGGTGTAGTCGGAGCCCGACATCAGGCTGTCGAGGGTGTAGTCGCCCATCGTGCTCGTCCAGAGGACGCTATCGACCACCGTCATGTTGTCGTCATAGACCACCACATCGAACTCGTTATACGATTCCGTGGTGTCGAGAATCTGGACGGTGAAGCTGCTCGAATCGACGCTGAGCACCGAGGCGACGGGGGGAACGCAGTTGGGCAGCAGCGACACCCTGACGTCGTCGATGTACCAGTAGCAGATGTTGTTCGGCGCCGTATAGCGGAAGGCTATCCGCGAACCGTTGGGGGCGTTGACGAAAGCCACCTCGCCGTGCTCCATCACCCACAGATAATAGGGCAACTGCCCTTTGCAGTAGGTGGCGGTGACGACAAACGAATGGGTATCCGCAACATTGGTCAGGTATCCGACTTCCAGGCAACTGTTGTTGGCAAAGTTAAGTTCGTTCTTCATCCAGAAGTCCAGCTTCAAGTTGCGTATCTCCTCCTCGAAGGGCGGCAGGATGGCAAAATCCGGATTGTGTTCTGTCGTCCCATATCCCGTAGGATGGAATTGCAGGCTCTTCTGTCCCGCATAGACAAAGGAGGTGTCCACGTTAATTTTGAAGATGTAGGGCTCATAAATGTATTCATGTCCGATAAAGGTCCAGCAGGGCATCTCCGGATTCTCGTGGTTCTCGTTCACATCGTATTTCTCGAAGCCGTCGATCCACGGCAGGTCGGCAGTGAGCACCGGCACGCTGCACTCCGTCCAGAACGAGGCGGTGTAGCTCTCGGGCTGCACCAGTATGTCGATACTGCAGGTGGCCGTCATCTGCACGTTGTAGTGGCTGTTGGGCGTCAAGCCGTTTATCGCTATCACGGTGGATGCTGCAACGGTGTTCATCACAGTGTCGCCCGTGTTGGCGTCATAGACCACCACCGCATACTCATTGACCTGCTCCGAGTTCATGGTATCCGTGATGTGCAAGAAGGCCTGTGTGGCGGAGATGTTCTGGACCGTCATTGCCGTGGGGGCGTCGCATACCGGATGCAGCTCCACTGTCACGTCATCGACATGGATCACGGCGGCCGTGTTGCCCTTGTAGCGGAAGGCGATGAAGCCGTAGGCCGTGTTGTTGTATCTCACCAGGTGTTCCTCCCAGGTATTCGCCGCCGTGGCCTTGGTGCTCATGAAGGGCACGAAGGAGCCGGGGTCGTCAGGGTGGCTCATGTAGCCCCATTCGAGGTAGGCGCTGGTGTCGGCCGCGGTCATCCAGAAGCGCACCATCAGGTTGGCTGTGGGCGTTGCCACCGGCGGCAGGGCGATGTAGGTGGGGTAATCGATTGTACCCTGCACACGGAGCGACTTGCCCGAGGGGGCGTCGCCGTGGTTCGCGGTGTTGGACACGCCCGTCCAGTAGGGATTGTACTCTGTCATCCTCCAGCAGTCCAAATCGCACAAGTACATCGTGCTTGTGAAGCTGTTGAAGTTCTCGGTCCACGGCAGGGTGGTGATGCCGTCGCAGAGGGTCAGGAAGTCGATGGTGTGGATGACCGACGACTGCACCGCCGAGCAGTTGGCGGCCACGCCGATGGTGTAGTCGGTGTTGGCCGCGAGGGAGGTAAGCTGGTAGCTGCTGCCGGTGATGCCGGTGGCCACCACCGAGGTGTCTGCCATATTATATATGGTATAGGTCGCCGAGGCGTTCTCCACGTCGAGCCACGTCAGCTCGCCGTCGTGGGCCGACAGCGACTCCAGGTCCAGATTGGTCACGCCGTAGCAGGGCACCTGCACGATGCTGATGTTATCCACCGCGGCAGGCAGGTCGCCACAACAATCATTGCCATTGTTGTACCATAGGAACACTAGCATATAGTCCCTGTCAGCGGGAGCAACGATATCGGCACTGGCCGTTGTCCATGAGCCGTTTCCGTAAAGAGCGCCTCCGATGGGCATCCACCCCATGGGGCTCACGTCATAGTCGTTGTTGAAGCCCGCGGGCAACGTGTTGGCCTCGGGGAAGGTACCGAGCGGCGCTATCCAAGCCCGCAGATAATCACCATAGTATTGATTCGTATTATAGTCAAAACTGACCACATAGGAACCTGCCGTGAGTCTCAACCTACGGCAGGCGTAGCTGGCACTCGGCTCCGTGTCGTCATAGCTCTGGGTTGTGCCTCGGGTGTTGCTGATATACATTCCGCGGCTGCTGGCACCCGCGGCGGCGGCAGAGCCTATGTACCAAGTGTTCTTGGTGCCGATGCGCATCCAGTTGGTATCCTCCCCTGTCTCAAATCCGTTTGTGTAGGTGAATACCGACACTGGCACGGTGTCGATCACCCACACCGTCATCGTGTCCGAGGCGGCCCCCATGGGGTTGTTGGCCGTGACGATGAGGGTGTCTATTCCGAGCGTATTGTAGGTGATAGTCAGCGTGCTGTCGTTGGGGGTCATCGTGGCGCCGCCGGCGGCCTGCATCGTCGAGCTCCAGGTGAAGCTCAGGCCGGTGGTCTGGCCGGCGTAGTGGGCCTGTATCGGCAGCGGCCGTCCAATCTCGGCGGTCATCTGCCAGGTGGGCAGGGAGACCTCGCTGCCACCTTCCACCTTCAGTTCGATGTCATCCACCGCCACCGCGCACAGGTACTCGCTGTTATAGTGGCGCAGAGCCAGCCGGATGGTCTGTCCCTGATAAGGCGATAGCGACACCGACACCTGCTGCCAGGGATTGTTATAGTAGTCGAAGTAGCCGCCGATCACGGTGGTGTTCAGCGGCATGGTCGTCAAGAAATCACTCGCCGTGCTGCCCGTCGAGGCATAGACGTCTATATACTCGTCAATCCAGAAGTCGCTCGGGCAGCCCCTCTTCACCCAGAAGGAGAAGATCACATTGCGGTCGCTGGGCACCACAATCTGGGGGCTGACCAGGAAGTTGTCGGGTGCATAGACATTCTCCTCGTCCCAACCGAACGACATCACCAGGCTGTCGCCGGTGCGCGGTTCGATTTCATACATGTTCCACATATCCACCACGCGCCAGTTGGCATCGTCGTAGTCGTAGTCGATAGTGGTCCAGCCGTTGAGGCCGGTCTCGAACCCCTCGCTGTAGGGGAACGAGGTGATCTGCGCCGACGCCATCCCCATACAGAGAAGGCCGACGGCAAACAACAAATACTTTTTTACCATAACGATAATGTTTTAAGTGGTTAACATCCTCTGTTCCAATATCGGTATCGGTAAAAAGGAAAACGCTCAATGGGGGACTCGAATGCGGCCATGCCGTCTGTCACCGGAGTGCTTTTTCCTCGAAAGCGGTACCGATTTTCTATGGTTTGGCAGGTCTTCTGGCTTGCTCGTCTCGGCCCCGTCTTCCCATGCGCCTATGGCGACGCACAGTGACGTAATTCTTTGGGCTTCAACTCATGAGCTTACAGCAGCGGGACTGCGCCGGACTCTCACCGGCTTCCCTCTTGGCGCCTCTCCCGAGGCGACCAAACCTGATTGCAAAACTATAAAAAAAAAAAAAAACAGCAAAATTTTTTTTCTTAAAATTGCAAAAATTTTTCAACCCAACTATTCAACATCCTATTCTACAATCCTTTAGATAAACAATAAAGAAAGGGCCGCCCTTTCGGGCGGCCCTGCAAGCTGTCGTTTCTTGACATTCCTGTTCCTAAATTGCTACACTAATCACTATCAAGTTGTTATGTGGCCGCAAAGGTACAATTGTCCTGCGCAATCTATTTGCGGTCATCTCCATCCGGTTGAAAGGAGAGCCCCGTGATGCCTTGCAGTCCCTTGATGGTAACCGAAGGGTCGCGCTGCATGGCAGCAAGTATTTTCTGGTTACTTTTCTGGTTACTCTCCTGCATCTCGTCAACGGCAAAATAAAAGATTTTCACACGGGCGGGAGAGGAGCCCTGTCAGGAAGGTGTGGTCGGTAGGGCATGACGCAATGTACCGGCAACAGATTGATAATCAGTTGATATTAGACAATGACCTAGTAATGACCTAGTAATGACCTAGTAGTGACCTAGTAGTGACTATATAGTGACCAGGTAGTGGATCCAATTATAGAGTATAGGCAATACCTTGTCAATGCCTTGTTATCACTAAGTTAATACCATGTCACCATTGAGTTACCATAGAATTACCTTAGAATTACCCTATCTTTTCCATAGGATTACCGGAAAAGTGCGAAGTAAGATTTTGGGAACAAAAAGATAACGTCCGGTGGCGGGGAATATTGTGTGTGGAAAAGAAATATCCTGCGTTTTTTTGCTTGCATATCGTTTTTATTTCGTATTTTTGCACCCGGTTTCGGTCCTCCCGCAAGGAGGCCAAGAGGGAATCAGGTGCAAGACCTGAGCAGTCCCGCTGCTGTGAGTTTCAAACAGTTGCATCGTCCAACGAGCCACTGCATGCCGCCATAGGCATGTGGGAAGGCGGACGGTGGGAAACAAGCCAGAAGACCTGCCGAAACTGGAGTAACATCCCAAGCCCTCGAGGAAAGGTCAGGACATGAGCAAAAAAAAGTATTGTATTGTATCGTTTATCTGCAGCATCTCCCACGGATATGCCGCCCCGCCGCTCATCGGAGTCCCCCGCCCAAGGGCTTTTTTGTTGATTTTGTTCTTCCTGGCGCCTTATTTAACTGAGGCACAGGACACCATACGCACCCTCGACGAACTGGAGGTGAGCGCCCAGCACGCCCCCACAACCCTCATCACCTCGACGCCCACCCAGGTGATGGACGCCGCCGTCATCGAGCAGACGGGCGCCCTGCAGCTGAGCGACGCGGTGCGCCAGATGGCGGGGGTGACGCTGAAGGACTACGGTGGGGTGGGCGGCATGAAGACGGTGTCGGCCCGCGGGCTGGGGAGCCAGTTCTCGACGGTGACCATCGACGGCATCGCCATCAGCGACGCGCAGAACGGCCAGGTGGATCTGGGACGCTACCTGCTGGGCAACGCGGCCTATGTGAGCCTGAGCCAAGGACAGCAGCAGGAGAGCCTGATGACGGCACGCGCCTATGCCGCCGGCAACGTGCTGAACCTGGAGACCGCCGAGCCCTCGTTCTACTTGAAGGAGCGCACGAACCTGAAGGTGGCGATGGAGGCCGGCAGCTTCGGGATGCTGAGTCCCTCGGCCCTGTGGGAGCAGAAATGGAGCCGGAAGCTGAAGAGCAGCGTGTGGATGAACTACCTGAAGAGCGACGGGAACTACCCATTCACCCTCTACTACACGCAGAACCGCAGCGACAGCAGCAGTCGCGAGGAGCGCAAGCACTCGGCGATGAGGATGCTGACGGCCAACGGCAACCTGTTCTATACGATTGACAAGGACAACACGCTTTCGGCCAAGGTGCATTACATGCGTGGGGAACACCAGCTGCCAGGCCCGGTGCAGTACTACAACCAGAAGCTCTCGGCCCAAAGCACGCAGGAGGAGGTGGCTTTTGCACAGGCAAAGTGGAAGAGGGAGCGCGGGGCATGGAGAACGCTGGTGCTGGGGAAGTTGCAGCAGACCTACGACTGCTATGAGGACAGCGCCGCCAGCACCGCGAGCCGCTACCTGCGGAACGAGTACCTGCAACGGGAGGCCTACTTGAGCGGCAGCGCGGCATGGGCGGTGCTTCCGTGGATGGACTTGAAGGGGGCGGTGGATGGCAGCCTCGCGTCGCTGCGCACCAACCTCTCCCAACGCAACGACGTGCACCGCAGAAACCTGATGGCGGTGGCGGCCGTGAGGCTGCATTCGACGGACAGCCTGCTGAACCGCTTCGAGCTGAACGCCAACCTGCTGGGCACCACGATACGCGACCGCGTGGCCGACCTTGACACCATGCCCACCTACCGACGCCTCTCGCCCTTCGTGGGCATCAACCTGACCCTCTTCGGGCACACCACGCTGCGCTATTTCTACAAGGAGACCTTCCGCGCGCCCAACTTCAGCGAGCTGTATTTCTTCACCCTTCCGCGCGACCTGCGGCCCGAGCGGGCCCGTCAGCACAACATCGGGCTGACGCACAGCAACCGCTGGTTCAGCGTGACGCTGGACGCCTACTATAACCGTGTGACGGACAAGATACTGGCCATCCCGACGCAGAACATGTTCCTGTGGAGCATGCAGAACATCGGCAAGGTGGAGATTCTGGGCCACGACGCCACCTTCAGCTGCCACGTGGCTTCGGTCGATTGCCAGCTCACCTACACCTTCCAGCAAGCGCTGGACCGCACCGACCCCGACGACCCCTCGTACAGCAAGACCTACGGGCACCAGATCGCCTACACCCCGCGCCACAGCGGCGGCGGGAGCCTGCGGTGGGAGAACGAGTGGGTGAACCTCGGCGCCACCGCGATGGTGGTGGGCGAGCGCTACTACCGCATGCAGAACAGCGACGAGACGAGGATGCCGGCCTACCTGGACCTGGGGCTGTCGCTGGACCGCCGCTTCGCCCTGCGGTGGGGCACGATGCGGGTGCAGGTGCAGGTGATGAACCTGCTGGACGAGCAGTACGAGGTGGTGCGCTCGTACCCCATGATGGGACGAAACTACAGATTGAAAATCATCTATGAGCTATAAGAACATGAAACATTTACTCCGTGTAATCGCCATCGTATGGGTCGCCGGCCTGCTGACGGCCTGCGTCAAAGAGCCGGTGGCTCCCACTCCCACCCAGACAACGGAACAGAACGGCGACGAGGTGACGGCCGTGCAGAGCGCCTACAGCCCCTCGGCCGCCCAGAAGCCGCGCAGCATGGCCTGTGCCGACGGCAAGGTGTATGTCACCTGCGGCTACCCCCCTGCCCTGCTGCGTATCGACACCGCCGAAGGGCGCATCGACCGCATGCTGAAATTCAACACCGTCTATGACCTCGAGGGCATCGCGGCGGCCAACGGGAAGCTGTTCGTGGCCAGCTCGTGGACCACCGACGAGAGCGGCACCGTCGTCTATGACAACCGCGTGTTCGTCATCGACCTGGCCACTTTCAGCCTGGTGAAGGTCGTCACGGTGGGCGCCGACCCGCAACGGGTGAAGGCGGTGGATGCGACCCACGTCGTCGTCACCTGCGGCTACGGGGGCGACGTGCCGGCCACCTCGTACCTGATCGACGCGACGACCTACAGCGCCACCGACCTGGGGCTCGCCATCACGGCGATGGATGTCAGCGACGGCGAGGTCTATGGATACAGCGGCGGCTACACCGCGGCGGCCAGTTTCTTCCGCTTCAACCCACTGACGAACAGCCGCGAGACCATCCTGGCGGGTTGCGGCATCAGCAATCCCTACAGCATCAACACCATCGACGGGAAGATATATGTCACCACCGACGGCCACTACAGCGCCGCGGGCGACGTGGTGTGCTTCGACTCGACCGGCACGCAACAGTGGCTGACCGAAGCGGGGATGCTGCCGTCGAAGGTGGCGGCCCTCGGCGACGGGACGGCCTATGTGCTCGACGAAGGCAACTGGGGCGCCAACGAGGCTTCCATAGACAGGATCGACATGGGGTCGGGGGCCATCGTGAAGAATGTCTTCTCGACAGCCAACGGACGTGGGTTGGGCGATGTGGCACAGGACCTGGTCGTCTATGGGACGAAGGCCTACATCACCGTAAGTTTCTCTAATACGGTCGAAATCCTCAACACACGGGACAATACTTCACGCCAGATTGCACTATAGGATCAGTGCTGCGTGGCAATGTAGTCGAGCACCTTTTTCTTGTCGCTGCTGAAGGTGAGCACATCGATGGTGCGGTAGTAATTCTCGCGGTCGAGGCAGTAGTGGTAGGCGTACTTGAGGAACTCTATTTGCGAGTTGCTGTAGTCGATGGTACGGGCCAGCCGAGCTATCTGGCTAGCAGTCAGGTTGGCCGAGGCCACAATCACCTTGCCCAATGCCAGACGGTCGCTGTCGAACGACTGTGATTTCATACGCTGTTCCATAGCCGCCACATCGTCGTCGGAGGCGGGCACTACCACCGGAGCTGCCGTATGGGGCGCGGGATGGGGAATGGGCTCGACAGCGGGCTTCCTCTCTTGCCGCCGGCGGATTTCATCTCGTGTGCGGATCCACTCTTTGTCATAGGCCTCGGCCCTGTTGTGTGTCGGGGTGTAGAGGAACACCTGCTCCAGACGCGAATCGTAGTTGACGTTCACCACCACATTGGCCTCGCCGGGGCGCAGGTTGAGGACGGCCGCCTTCTCGGCCGGCCGTTTCAGCACCACCACCACCTGGTGGTTCTGGTCGCTGATGTCGTTCACCAGCACGCGGCTTTGGGGCATGCGGTTCACCGGGTCGCCGTCGATGAAGACGGTGAATGCTTCACCGTGCTGCGACTCAAAACTGACGGTATAGCGGGTGGGCGGCGGCAGCTGGGGTGACTGGGCCTGCGCCCAAGTGACCAGCGACCAGTGACCAGCGACCAGTAGGCAAAGCCAGAGCGGCAGCTTCGTGAGCGATAAACCAAAAGACATAACCTTTTTCATAACTACAGGATTTTTCTCAGTTTGTGTTCCCTGAAATACATGGTGTCTATCCAGCGGCCTTCCTCTCCGTGAAGGGCCATGGAGAACTCCTCGAAGGTGCGGTGCTCCATATAGACAAGATTATAGACATCGCCCACATTGTCAATGAAATGGGCATCGCTGTCGGTAATGAAGTTGAACCGCTTGAGATAGGCGAATTTCTTGAGTATCTCGTCCTTGGTGATGCGGAAATTGATCTCCAACCCATCGGCACGCAGGTCGGGCGGCACAAAACCCAACTGGCTCATCAGCGAGGTGGTGCCCTTGTTGATATGTGCCGGAACAAAAAGGCCGCCGATACGGTGAACCTCGTCATAGATGCCGTCGATATCGACGTCGATGGCGTTCAGCAAATGATACTCCTCTTCGCCCACAATCTCATCGTTCTCATCGACGATAAGTTGGTAGCCGAAACGGTCCTCGTCGTTAGGGATTTTCGGCAGATGGGCATCCAAAAACTCCTGGAAGGCATCGAGCTGTGCATCATCCTTGAAGTAGCAAAGGCAATGGGTTTCCTCTTGCGAGGTCACCTCTACCCCGCCGAGGACAAAAAGGCCCTTCTCACGCCCCACCTTTTGCGCCACCTTGACCTGACGCGTGGTATTATGGTCGCTGATGGCGATCATATCCAATCCACGAGCCAACGCACGGTCAACAATGGCCGTGGGCGACATTTCCAAGTCACCGCACGGCGAAAGCACCGTGTGGATGTGCAGGTCGGCCTTGAAGGGTGATAGCATAACGCGTCAATGCGTTAAATGGTTAGGGCATCTACGCATTCAAAAGCTGGTAGATCTTACCGACCGTCTCATAGGTCTGCATCTCTGTGCTGAGGAAGGGTATCCCCTCTTCATTGCTTTGCTCCACTGTGTCTTCAGGGGCGGTGAGTCCTTTGACAAGGATGACACAAGCCAGTTCTTTCAGCGAGGCGATAGCCATCACATTCTTGTGCGTCTGAAGGGTTACCCAGACATTGCCCATTTCGGCATTGCCCATCACGTCGCTCAACAGGTCGCTGACATAGCAGCCATCGATGTCGCGATCCAGCCCGTTTGCGCCGCTCAACACTTTGAGATTCAATTTTTCAACAAGTTCTCTTACTTTCATTTTATAATTCTTTGTCGTGATTTTTCGAACTGCAAATATACACTTTTTTCCGGAATGCACCAAAAACTTTCTGTCTCTTCCCTCATTCAGAGCTCAATAGCCCACGACCACTCGATATAGTCGATGTGGTCGTAATGCACTTTCATGCCCACTCCGGCCATCTGGCGTCCGAAGCGGTAATAGAGGCCTACGCGTTCGTAATATTGCTCCCAGTTGAGTGGATAATAGGCGAGGTAATGCGCCAAGCCGAGTCGAAGAACGACAGGTCCCCACTGGCAGTCGCCAAAGACAAAAGCGGCGGGATAGACAGGCCATTCGTCGGCAGGGCCCACCTGTCGGTGGGTAAAGTTGTAGGAGAGGTCCAACGATGCACCGTAGGAGAAACAGGGGTGAGCGTGCCAGATATAGCCTAACTGAACCGTATAGACAGGATGGTAGCTGATCACCTCGCTGTCATCATAGCGCGACTGCACCAACCCCGGCGCCACCAGCACAAACGGGGCACCATGGACCGACGACGGGGGGGCTTGGGGAAGTCCGCGAAGGAGCGATTGATGCGGCCCGCGGCGCAAACCCAGCTCCATCTGCAGGTAGTTGAGCCCGTGATTGGGCTTGTAGAGGTAGCCGTTGCTGGAATGAACCAGTTTGGCTGCCAGGAAGAGTGTGTTGCCGGCCGACAGGGGTATGTTGTACAGGAAGCCGAAATCAATCAGGCAATTGACCACGGAACCGATATAGGTGTTCTCGGGGTTGGGATAGAGGCTGTACGGGCGAGTGTAGAATGAGAGCCCCACACTGTAGGTCCAGTCGAGATGCCCGGCAACAGGCCCCTGCAGGAGCCCTGCCAACTCCATCCGGTCACCAGCCACCGAATGGAACAGATGGGCATAGTTGGTCCTCAATCCGAAAAAGGGCTGACGCCAGAAACGGCTGCTGAAACTGCTGTCGGTTTGTTGCCAGTAGAGAGCCGCATCGACTCCCACAGTCGGCGTCTTCCCGCTGAAGGGAGAACCGTTGGTGGCAATCACCTGCCCGGCAGTGGCGGAAAGGCTGTAGTGCGTCGGTTGCCCATGAACCGGGCGTGCGAAGAAGGCAAAAAAGAGGGTGAGAAGCAACACCCCGATGAGTGCATGCTTCTCACCCCTGCTTTTCCTACTTGGTCTTTTCATTTTTATTCTGCCCGGAAGCTGACGAGGTCGGCCTCGGTGAAGTGCATCACATAGTAGGCCTTTGCGCAGACATCTTCCTCCGTCATACGCACATAGACATTGGCGCTCTTGGCGAAGAGTTCCGGCGCACGGGTGGCATCGTCCATGATGAGCAGGCACATGATGATTTCGGCGGTCATGTCGTAGAGGCGGCGTGCCAGGAAGTCGTGCACATCCTGGTTGCCTTGCTCCTTAACATAGTTGACGGCCTGCTCGTAGAGATCCACCAGCGGAGCGATACGGGCCTTCAACGGCTTCATTTCCTCACTCACCTCGCTCTGCATCATGTCCTTGATCACCTGCAGGTAGGTGCCATTGGTGACGTAACGGATAGCCGCCACCACCTGCAACTGCGTGGTACCCTCATAGATGCTGAAGATACGTGCATCGCGGTAGAGACGCTGGCTCTTGTATTCCATGATGAATCCCGAGCCGCCGTGGATACTGATGGCGTCGTAGGCATTCTGGCTGGCGTACTCACTGTTCATGCCCTTGGCCAGCGGCGTGAAAGCGTCGGCCAACTTGCTGTACTGCTTCATCTCTGCACGCTCCTCAGGTTCCAACTTGCGGTCGCGCTGAATATCCTCAAGGCTCTTGTAGAGGTCAACATAGCGGGCGGTTTGGTAAAGCAAGCTGCGGCCGGCGTCGAGCTTGGCCTTCATACGGCTGAGCATATCATAGACGGCGGGGAAGTTGATAATCTTCTCACCGAACTGGGCGCGCTCGCGGGCATAGGCAAGGCCCTCGTTGTAGGCTTCCTGCTCCACACCTACACTCTGGGCGGCGATGCCAAGTCGGGCACCATTCATAAGCGCCATCACGTATTTGATGAGTCCAAGCTTGCGGTCGCCGCAGAGTTCGGCTTTGGCGTTCTTGTAGGTCAGTTCACAGGTAGGCGAGCCATGGATACCGAGTTTGTGCTCGATGTGGCGCACATCGACACCACCGTTGCGTTTGTCGTAGATGAACATCGAAAGACCGCGACCATCCTTGGTGCCTTCTTCCGAACGGGCAAGGACGAGGTGGATGTCAGAGTCGCCATTGGTGATGAATCGCTTGACACCGTTGAGGCGCCAGCAGTTCTCCTTCTCGT
>DGIA01000008.1:55680-134912 GCA_002392965.1 Bacteroidales bacterium UBA3834
TCTCCTTCTCGTCGAAGGTAGCCTTGAGCATGACGCGCTGCAGGTCGCTACCGGCGTCGGGCTCGGTAAGGTCCATACTCATGGTTTCACCGGCACAGACGCGGGGGATGTATTTCTGGCGCTGTTCTTCGCTGGCGAACTCATAGAGGGTGTCGATACAGCTCTGGAGGCTCCAGATGTTCTGGAAACCGGCATCGCTGGCGCTGATCACCTCACTCATCATCGAGAATATCACCATCGGCAGGTTCAACCCGCCATAGCGGCGCGGCATAGAGACACCATAGAGGCCTGCCTTGCGAGTGACATCGAGGTTCTCGAAGGTCTTCGAGGCGTAAATCATGCGGCCATTCTCCAGATGCGGTCCTTCGAGATCGACGCTCTCCGAGTTGGGTTCGATGACATTGGCCGCCACATCGCCGGTGATGTCCAGGATGCGACGATAGTTCTCTATCGCGTCCTCATAATCTACCGGTGCGTCGGCATGCGTTGCGGCATCGATGTAATTCCTTTCTTTCAGTTCCACCAAACGCTTCATCAGCGGATGGTCAAGGTGGAATGCTATTTCCGGATGGTCAGTATAATAGTTTGCCATAATTATTTGCTGTTTTGCTTGTAATACTTTATCAACTTCGGCACCACATCCTCCACCGTACCGGTAATCACATAGTCGGCAATCTTGTTGATGGGGGCCTCGGGGTCACTGTTGATGCTGATGATGATACCGCTGTCCTGCATACCGGCAATGTGCTGAATCTGACCGCTGATGCCACAAGCGATATACACTTTGGGATGCACGGTGACACCCGTCTGGCCAATCTGGCGGTCGTTGTCAATCCAGCCGGCATCGACGGCGGCACGACTGCCGCCCACCTCGCCGTGCAGCACTTTGGCCAACTCGAAGAGCATGTCGAACCCCTCCTTGCTGCCGACACCGTAACCTCCAGAAACCACGATGGGGGCTCCCTTCAGGTTGTGCTTGGCGGCCTCCACATGGTGGTCGAGTACCTTCACCACGAAGGCCTCGGGGCTCACATACTTGCTCACCTCGGGATAAACCAATTCCTTCTTGCAACTGCCCTCATAGACAGCCTTCTGCATGACGCCGCTACGCACCGTGGCCATCTGCGGACGATGGTCGGGATTGACAATGGTGGCCACTATATTGCCACCAAAAGCAGGACGAATCTGGTACAGCAGTTTCTCATATACCTTGCCTGTCTTCTTGTCCTCGAAGGGGCCGATCTCCAACTGCGTGCAGTCGGCCGTCAAACCGCTGGTCAGACTAGACGAGACACGCGGACCCAAGTCACGGCCGATGACGGTGGCACCCATCAAGCATATCTGCGGTTGTTCCTCCTTGAAAAGGTTCACCACGATGTCGGTGTGCGGTGCAGAGGTGTAAGGGAACAGTTCGGGAGCGTCAAAGACAAACAACCGATCGACGCCGTAGGGCAATATTTGTTCTTCCACCTTGCCTTTGATGCCGGTACCAATCACTACCGCGTGCAGCTCCACTCCCAGTTCGTTGGCCAGCTTGCGGCCTTTGGTCAGAAGTTCCTGTGAGACTTCGCGCACCTCTGTGCCCTCAATCTCGATATATACAAAAACGTTGTTCATACTCTCTATTGTGTTATTGTGCTGTCGCATTAATATGTCATTGGCTGACGCATCTACACATTAACGCCTTGACACACTATCCAATGATTTTGTCGTTCAACAATTCAACGATGAGATTGTTTATCTCTTCATCGCTACCGGTCATCGTCTTGCTCTCCTTCGCCTGGAAAGCAATGCTCTGCACCTCCTTCACTTTGGTCGGCGAGCCACTCATGCCGCACTGCTGCGGGTCACCATCTACGTCGGCCACACTCCATTGCGTTAGGTTCAGATACGGACGCTCCGCACGCAGGTCTTTGCGATTGTCGTCCTCGGCAACCTCCAACGGACAGGCGGCATACTTGTACTTCATCACCAGCTTGGCGTTGGCCGGACGACACTCGGCAGCGCTTCCATTCACTGTCACCACCAGCGGCAGCGGAGCTTCCACCACCTCCACGCCGCCGTCAATCATGCGGCGTATCGTGGCTTTCCCGTTCTCCACTTTCAGAATTTCCTCGGCATAGGTCACCTGATTCAAACCCAACTTCTGAGCCACCTGAGGACCCACCTGGGCTGTGTCGCCGTCGATGGCTTGACGGCCGCCGATCACCAGATCCACATCGCCAATCTTTTTGATGGCGGTGGCAAGCGCATAGCTAGTCGCCAGCGTGTCGGCACCCGCAAACAGACGATCCGTCAGTAGCCAACCTGTATCGGCGCCGCGATAAAGTCCTTCGCGGATAATCTCGCCGGCACGTGGCGGTCCCATCGTCAGCAGACCCACCGTCGTCTCCGGGTCTTTCTCCTTCAGGCGCAGCGCCTGTTCCAATGCATTCAGGTCTTCGGGGTTAAAAATGGCAGGCAGCGCAGCACGGTTCACCGTCCCCTCTGCCGTCATAGCATCCTTGCCAACATTCCTTGTGTCAGGCACTTGTTTGGCAAGTACAACAATCTTCAAACTCATATTCAGTTTTTTTAATAAGATGCAAAATTACGTTAAATTCCCGACATAACAAAAAAAATGTTCCATATTATACACTTTGTGCAATGGTGAAGCCTTGATGATTCGGCATTGTCTCGGAGGCTTCCCACGGTCAGAAATCCCACATGCCGCTATCTTTGAGGAACTGCAGCAGATCGCGGCTGACAGCGGTGTTCATCTCCTTTGGATAACGCTTGGTGGTGAAGATCTCGCAGTAGTTGCGGGTACCGTTCTCGCGAACCATCTGCCGGTTGAACGGGTGCTCGTCGCGCACACGGTGCATCTCAACCAGTTCATTGTCGGTAGGCACATGGTAGGTCTCGTTGTGCACCACAGCATCCTGTCCCAGACGTTCGCTTTCGCGCGGCTGCTCGTCGGGATGACCCATCGCTATGGCGATGACGGGGACCACTCCTTTGGGGCATTGCAGTAACTCAGCTATCTGGCGCGTGTTGTAATTGACAGTTCCGAGATAGCAGAACCCCAACCCTTTGGCTTCAGCGGCCACACAGATGTTCTGCGCACAGAGCGAGGCATCGACAAGGGCGGAGACGAACCACAGAAGGTTGCCATAAGGCTCGTCGCACTGATTGACACGACAATACTGGTGGTAGCGAGCCACGTCGGTGCAGACGGTGAGCCACAAAGGAGCCGTGGCGCACTGGCCGAAGTGCAGTTTGCAGAGCTCTCCGCGCAAAGGTTCTTGCGTAGTGGCGATAACACTGTAAAGCTGCATGTTGCCCGTGTTGGAGGCACGCAGGCCGCACTCGAGGATTTCCCCCAACATATCGGGGGCGACGGTCTCGGAGGTGAATCGGCGGACGGAGCGATGCCGTAGGAGGATGTCTATCATATCGTTTTGCATAGCATTAGTTTTTTATCATTTTAATTTCCAGTCGCCTTTCACTGTCGTTGTTCCTGAGGTGCGGGTGACAGAGGTGCGGTACTGCGGGCTGTTGGCCGCTGGGTAGAATGCAGCGTATCCTATAGCCAGGCCACTGAGATGGGTCCCCTCGGGTACAGAAGAAGACATGGTCATCACAGGACGGACAACCCTCTCAGAGCGGGCGTGAAGGGTGTCGGACAACGGAGCTGTAGCAGCAGCCACTGTGTTGGTCCCCCACTGGAACCAAAGCGAGATGCAAACTGGGTTGTCTTCTGTGGAGACAATGTCGTAACTGTAGGGATTGGTGACCCGTATCGTGAGTGGGAACTCAGGCAAACTGTCGGGAAAACAGAAGTCGATGGGTTCCATGCAAGTAATCTTCAGTTCCCGCATGGGATGGAAGTCGGTCACCACCATGTACTTAATATTACGGTTGGCCTCCACTTCGAGGCTCTCGCCGTGCAAGTCACCCAAATCGGCCACCACAACCTCACGGCCGGCAAAGGTGCGGTCGAGAGTGTCATATTGCCATTGGTTTTCGCGACTGTAGTAGAACGAGCTGCAGTGGGTGGGTTGTCCTGTGTAGAATGCGTACTTGGCCGCAAAGGAATAGCATCCAAGGAATTCGACGGGGCGTCCGTCGGCGACAGCGGCAAGCTTGCGGTAAGGCTCATCGCCCTCCCAGAGCTGACCCCGTAAATGGGTAGGATTGATTACCGCCACCACACGCACCACCGTAAAAAGGACGACACAGATTATAGCAGCTGTATGTACAAAGCGGGAACGGCGTCCTGCATGGAAAACCATAGCCACCACCGGCATGCTGACAGGCAGCAACCACTGCGGTTGCACCCGGCCACGCATCGTGGCGACAAGGAAGAAGAGCACAAAACCGGCAAATAGAACGATGAAAATGCGACGCAAAGTCAAATCCTCATCGGAGGCGGGTTTGCACAAACCCTTGATAAAATGGACAATCCAGAGGGGATTGAAAATCACGGCCACGGTAGCCAGATACTCAAGGGTGAAGCTGAGGTCGTAACCCCAGGCGTTGCGTCCCACAAGGTGGTAACGGAAAGATGCCCAATCGTGCTCATACTGCCACCAAAGATGGGGCAAGAAAAGCAGCAGTGCCACACCGCCGGCCACATAAAGACGTCCACGGAGGAAAAGCTTGGGATTGGCCAGCAAAGCCAACCCCACCACCAAGACACCATGGTACTTGCTATAACCCAACAAAGCCACCGACATACCCATAAGGAGGGCGCTGACGAGGCTATTGTCGCGACAGAAACGGCGGTATGCCCAAAAGAACAGCACCGTGAACATCATCAGCGGTGCGTCAGGCACGGCCATAAAACCGTAAAGCTGCAACAACGGCTGCGAGAAGCAAAGAAGCACATAAAGCAGTGCATCGCGTCTCGAAGCGTCGGCAGGGCGAATCAAGTGCCAGAATAGCAACAGGTAAAGCGGTTGCAGGAGGGTGGCGAAGAAGCGGATGCCGAGCAATCCGGGCAGCCAGGAAGAGAGGGCGACCAGCAGCGCCACCATGGGCGGGTGATCATAGTACCCCCAATCAAGATGTCGTGAGAAATACCAATAATAGGCCTCGTCATCGGCAAGACCAGTGAAGGCCGCCTGCAACAGGTTGAACACCCACCAGGCAGCCAACAATAGAAAAGCCAAGGTATCGGGCTTCAATTGCCTGACACCCTGCATGGTATTAGAGCGACACGCCACCATCGACACAAATCACTTGGCCGGTGATGTACTCGCTAAGGTCGGAAGCAAGGAAGAGCGAGGTACGGGCGATGTCAAGGTCTGTGCCTCCGCGACGCAGAGGAATCTCGTTGAGCCACTTATCGTGAGCCTCCTTAGGCATAGCTTGCGTCATAGCCGACTCAATAAGGCCGGGGGCAATGGCGTTGCAACGGATGCCACGCGAACCGAGTTCCTTGGCAAGACTCTTGGTAAAGCCAATGATACCGGCCTTGGAGGCAGAGTAGTTGCACTGGCCGGCGTTGCCGTTGACACCCACCACCGACGAGGTGTTGATGATAGAGCCGGAACGCTGCTTAAGCATCATGGGGGCAAAAGCCTTGCAGTAGTTAAACACCGAACGGAGGTTCACTTCAAGCACGAGATCCCAATCTTTGGGCTGCATGCGGAGCAACAGGGTGTCGCGGGTGATGCCGGCGTTATTGACCAAGGCATCCAGACGGCCGAACTCCTTCTGCACCTGCTCGGCGACGGCCATCGTCTGGTCATAGTCGGCGGCATTGCTGGCGATGAAGGTGCTCTTGGGGCTGTGCTGTTGCAGTTCGGCAAGAAGTTCACGGCTGGCGTCGTTCTCCTGCAAATCGGTGAATATCACAGTAGCGCCGTGCTCGGCGAAAAGCTGGGCAGTGCGCTTGCCGATGCCACGGGAGGCTCCTGTGACAAGGGCGATTTTGTTCTCTAACAGTTTCATTATTCTTATTCTTTCGGATTATCAATTAACGCAAATGTCAATTCGCCCGAGCAACAGGGCTTGCCACCCACACTGGCCTTGGCATCGACAAAGAAGATCATACCGCGACGGTTGGTGATACGGGCACGGATCTCAATGGTGTCGCCGGGACGGACAGGCTGGCGGAAACGGACGTTGTTGATGCCGCTGTAGAGCGGGGTACGACCGACCAGTTCGTCACGCACCAGAATGCAAGACGACTGGGCCATAATTTCACACTGGATGACTCCAGGCACCACAGGATTGCCAGGAAAATGTCCCTGCAGGAAGAATTCGTCGCCACGCACATGGTAGTGGGCAATGGCGGTATCGCCTTCCATCGTAACATCGTCGATAAGCAACATCGGCTCACGATGCGGCAGGAAGGTCTTGATTTCATCACGTTTTAATATTTCCATAATTTAAATTTATTTCCAAACATTAAACTCTACGCAATGCTACCGTGGCATTGTTGCCACCGAAACCGAAGGTGTTGCTGATGGCGACGTCGGCCTGCCACTGACGGGCGGTGTGAGGAGTGTAGTCGAGATCGCATTCGGGATCCGGCTGGTCAAGATGGATAGTTGGGGGGATGACTCCGTTTTTCAGTGCCAATGCACTGATGATGAGTTCAACTGCGCCTGTGGCACCCAACATGTGGCCATGCATCGACTTGGTGCTGCTGATCATCGCTTTGCGAGCCCCATCCTCACCGAGAGCAGCCTTGATGCCCTTGGTCTCGCCTTTGTCGTTAAGGGGGGTACCCGTTCCGTGAGCGTTGATATACAGGCGCTCATCAGCTTTAAATCCAGCCTCTTCCAGCGCCAGTCGCATAGATTCGGCACCACCGCGGCACTCGGGGTGGGGAGCTGTGTAGTGGTGGGCATCGCAGGTATTGCCGTAACCGCAGACTTCGGCATATATCTTTGCCCCACGTTTCTTAGCCAAGGTTTCGCTTTCCAGCACCATGATACCACATCCTTCTCCCAGGACGAAGCCCCTGCGGCGTGCATCAAAAGGCAAGGAGGCTGCCATCGGGTCTTCGACAGTGGTGAGTGCCTTCATGTTGGCAAAGCCACCGACAGCCATCTCACAGATGGCAGATTCGGTGCCGCCGGTGATAACGGCATCGGCACGTCCCTCATGGATAAGGCGATAGGCCTCACCCACCGAGTGGGTACCGGTGGCACAAGCGGTCACCACAGGGATATTGGGTCCTTGGGCGTTATAAGTAATAGCAACATTGCCGCCTGCGATGTTCGATATCATTTCGGGAATGAACAGCGGCGAGATGCGACGCAGACCATATTGCAACTTGTTGGCATGCTCACGTTCGAAGGTCTTGATACCACCGATGCCGCTGCCGATAGCGGTACCGAAACGGCGCGGGTCAATATCCTCACCCACACGCAAACCGCTGTCCTGCATAGCCTGGGCAGCCGCTGCAAGAGCAAACAAGGCGAAGGTGTCGTTATGGCGGATCATGGTCTTGTCGATACCAAAGTCTTCGGGACGGAAGTCCTTGACCTCGGCGGCAATCTTCACCGGCAGATTCTCGCGGTCGATCTCGGTGATGAGCCCGATACCGCAGACTCCATTAATCAAGCTGTTCCACAGCGTCTCAATATTGTTTCCAAGTGGGGTTATACAGCCCACGCCTGTAATAAAAACTCTGTTCATACTTTTCCTTTTACTTTAGTTTTACATATTATTTAATAACGAACCACTGCGGCACTGGTAACAAAGCCCGCACCGAAACCGTTGAACACCATCAGGTCTCCGCGATGAATATGCCCTTCGCGGATTTCTTCATCGAGCAGCACGGGAATACTTGCCGAAGAGGTGTTGCCACGCTTGTGGATATTGGAGTGAAAACGTTCGGGCGGCAAGTCGAAGTTTTGCTTGATGGCATCGATAATTCGTTGATTGGCTTGATGAAGGAGGTAGTGGTCTATATTTTCCAACTGCAGGCCTGCTTTAGCCACAACCTCTTTAATGTCGCGCTGTGCCGAGGAAACCGCCATACGGAAAACCTCACGGCCTTTCAACTGCATCGCCATGTGAGTGTCGATTCCTTCACCTGTTTCAAATGGGGTCGGCTCACAAGGCAGACGATAGTAGATGACATCCGGCATAGGAGTCGATGTTAGCTTACTGGCCAGATAGTTATCTCCCTCGCCAAGCACCATAGCTCCGGCTGCATCACCAAACAGCACGCAGGTCTCACGTTGAGTCCAGTCAACCATGCGCGTAACCTCTTCTGCGCAGATGTAAAGTATTCGACTGGCTCGCCCCGTTTCGATAAAGGCATCGCAAATATCAAGGCCATAGACAAAACCGGCACATGCCGAGTTGAGATCCATCGTTGGGCAATTAGGTCCTTTTATACCAAGATGATGTTGCACCAATGCTGCCAATGAAGGAGTGACATAGCAGTTACAAACATTGTGACAGATGATGAAATCGATATCCTCCGGCACCAATCCGGCCGCCTCAATGGCACGCTGGCCCGCCAGCGCCGCCATCTCCTCGAACCTCTCGGTGGTGATTATCTGTCGGCTCTTAATTCCAGTGCGTGTAGTAATCCATTCGTCACTTGTTTCCACATAATCGGAAAGCATGTCGTTGGTCACAGTGAACTTAGGTAGAGCACTTCCTGTTCCAAGTATTTTCATCCTTATTAATTATCTTTATGGGCGTTTGTGCTTGCTATTTTCCGCCCGTGTTATTATCTTAATTTTTATTAAAACGGAGTGCAAAGAAACACCATCTTTATAAAATATAAAAGTTAAATTGGGCAAACAGTACAATAATTTGGGTAAAATTATGTTATTTTGGGCAAACAAACTCTATTTTCAACTGTAATGAACAAAAAGGAAACGTTAAACTGGGTAAAAAAGAAGACTTTTTTCAATGATACGACAGCCGTACTTTATTTTTTATCCCTCTGTTTATTCTTCGCCATAATGAAAGTGGTTTTCGGTCCTCACGTGGGGATTCTGGAACACACTCATGGCATTTCCCCCATGCATCCGCAACTGCAGATAGCCTTTACCACCATCTCCGGACTTATAACAGTTATCATCAGCCGTTTTGTGTTACTTTGGGTCAGCAGGAAGCACACCTTCAGTCCTGCCGGTTACACACTTTGGCTCATGGTGGAATTGATTGCAACCATTGCTACTGCAGCTTTCACCTTGTGGGAAGTCAGCGGCAAAGGGCCCATGATGCTAACCCCTCTAGCCGCAGACCTTTTATTAGCGCTGATTACCATAGAAGCAATTCCTTACATCATAACCATCCTTTTATACCAACTTCAGCAGGAACATAACAATGTACTCCGCCTGCAGGATGAACTGGATCAACTGCAACCGCACCAACAAGCGACTTCCAGTCTTGCCGGCGACCGCATCATCCATTTCCACAACAAAGGCAACCGCCTTGTATTCAGCATCGAATGTAAATCCATCCTCTATATCGAGGCAGCCGACAACTATACCAACATACACTACCTAAACGAGGGGCACGAAGACACCTACATCCTCCACAACTCGCTGAAAGAACTGGAGCTATTACTTTCCGACACCCCCCTTTTGAGATGCCATCGCGGCTATATGGTGAACCTCGACAATGTGCGCAGGCTGCAACGCGATGGAGCCCAACTGCAACTCGAACTCAACGGCAGCAGCAAGGTGGTTCCTGTCACCAAAACCTACGCCAACCAAGTTACGGAACGACTGACATACGAAACAAAATAAACCAACGAACCATGGAAATCAGACTCACCTATCAGGAAATCAGCGACCTTATCGAACAAAAAGCAGGCCGATCCCTGCCTCTCATGTACGGCGGTCCTCATACTGTGCGTGTATCCTACGATGTCAACGTATTATTCAAAACCGCCAGCGTCGGGCTGGATTTGACTGTCGATCAGATAGTCGGCAGCGACATATACCTATCCTATAATGGTGGCGCCGGCATCGACTTCATGATTCGCCAAGCTATCGGTATGGCCAAGAACCGCCCGGGAGGCGAGCTTATCGAGCCACTCAGCGACAACCGTATCTTACTCTGCCTGAGCAAAAGCCAACAGGCCAACACCCTCTTCAACCACATCGAATTGCGCGACATACGCTTCGACGAGCAGTATGCCATTATCGAATTCGTCCCTAAGGCTTTATAACTAAGCGTTGTGATACTTCTCGTGCCGCAGGATGGTGTGGGCACGATAGAGTTGCTCTAAGAAGAACAACCTGACCATCTGGTGGTTGAATGTCATCTGTGAGAGCGACAACTTGGCGTGGGCGGCGTCATAGACCTCGGAGGAAAAACCGAAGGCGCCACCGATGACAAAGGTCAGCGTTCGCACTCCACCATTCATTTGTTTTTGAAGAAACTCCGAGAAGCCTACGGAGGTGTATTCCTTGCCATGTTCGTCGAGCAAGACCGTATGGTCAACCTTCTCCAATTGCCTCAGAATCAACTCGCCTTCTTTATTTTTCACCTCCTCGGGCGACAGACGGCCGCCATTCTTCAACGCAGGAATAACAACCAACTCGAAATCACAATAATGCTTCAGGCGACTTATATACTCGTCGATGCCTGCCTGGAGGTAAGGCACGTCTGTCTTTGATACTACTATCAGCTTGATATTCATACGCCAAGAATACGTTTACCGAATGGGACGCACGTGCGATAGATGCAATGGTAGGGGGTTTTCTCGGCGCCGAAAGAGCTGTAGAAAAAACCCAGAGAAGGATTCATGCCACCCTCAAAGTCAAAACCTTGCGTGAGCGAAGAGAGCCTGTGCAGCATCTGCCATATCAGGTAGCTCATTGCCCCCTTGGGAGCATCTTCCGCAATCGCCAGCAGGAGCGACCAGGCCCAGCGCTCGTCATAAGCCACAAACCATGCCGCCATCAAGGCATTGTCCGAACGGCGACGCAAACCCCACAGCAAACCTTGGCAGCGACCGCAGGCCGTTGTCACCACACGTCGCAATAGCGATTCGGGAATGAGATCCCGATGTCCTTTCCTCTTATAATAGCCCGTATGGAACGGGGCGAATTCATCGACCGGGAGATGCTCATCCAATACACATTCAGCCGATACATTTTTGTCGTATCTACGCCGCAGACGCGAAGCCTTTCGGTAGAGAGCATCCACATCGGACAAGGATGTAAACCGATAGGTATGGCGCACAACGTGGCTGAAACCATAAGCCTGGAACACCTGCCAATCAGTCTCTTCCGGAGGAAAGCATTGTAGAGCGAGAGCCGATTTCCGGTTGCGAAGACCAGCCGCCAAGGCTGCAAGGGTCCGCTGTCGGGTGTCGGCATCCACCTTAGGATTAATCCACGGGCCGCACCAAGGGGTCAATTGCGGCTGAAGTATATACTTAAGTCCGAACTTTCTCCCGTAAAGGAACGGCATCGCGCCGTCTATGCGGTTGTCCTCTCCTGCCAACAGCACGTCCCAATGCTTCCCTTCACAGACGGTCTCCATCCACCAATATTGCTGAAACAGAGGGACGTAAAGCCCCTCCGTTTCACAAATTCCCTTCCATATTTCCTTTGGTGTCACAGTATCTTGATACACACCCGGTTGTTCTGGATACGGCCCTCGCGGGTGTCGTTGTCGCCAATGGGATCACTGTCGCCCCGGGCCTCCACATCGATGCGGTTGACATCGATGCCGCGCATCTCAAGGGCTTTCTTCACCTCAACGGCACGCTGGCGCGAAAGACCCTTGTTGTAAGCTTCGGTACCCGAATTGTCGCTGTAACCGATAAGCAGCACACTCTTGCGCTCATTATCCTTCAAATAGTTGGCCAACGTATCGATATGGCTTACCCACGACTCGACGATGGTGGCATCGTAGGGGAAAAACTTGATATCGGCAAAGGTTCGGGTTGTGGTATCAGCGATGAAAATGGGGCGTTTCTTGCTGCCGAAATACATCAGCAGGCCCACCCGGATGGTTTGATCCGTGCACTTCTCATTGAAATAATAGGGGCCTTTGAAGTAACGGTAATCCACCTCGGCCACCTGGAACTGCACCTTGTTCCTCATTTCCTCCTCCTTCATCCAACCCTCGAAGGCGTCGAGACAAGCCTTGGCTTCCTCGCGGGCCTGCAATCCCAGCTCTTCGCGCATTTTCAGATCATCGATGTCGGGGTTGACGGCATAGATGGCACACATGGTCATCGTGCCGCGGGAGCTCTTCTGCAGATAGCTCACCACCGGCTTCAAGCATCCCCAGTCGGGCCGACGCAAGCGGGTTTCCTTCGGGAAATTGGCATAGTCGTAAGGACTGTAATAGACATTGAGGTCCTTGGTGTTGAAATTGGAGAACTGCCAGACGGAATCATAGTCGCTCTGGCGCACTTTCTGGCGACCCTCGATGAAGGGAGAGACTGCCTTCTTGCCTTTTTTGGGTTTGGCCTGCGCGGCAGCGTCGAAAGCTGTGCCAAGGAGCAGAGCCACCATCAGTAGGCTGAATATCTTTTTCATGGTCGTTCGTTTGTATTTAAGTGCCTGCATAACGTGTTTTCTTGCATTTTATTGTTTGGCCGCCTGTGTATCGACCACCGTGCCGTCCTCACAAAGCAAGACGCGCGCGGGGAAACGGTCTATCATCATAAAGTCGTGCGTGGAGACAAGCATGGCGGCTCCGGTACGTTTTCCCACGTCGAACAGCAACTGCATGATTTCCGCCGAGGTGAGGGGGTCGAGGTTGCCCGTAGGCTCGTCGGCGAGGATGAGCTGCGGATTGTTGATCAGGGCACGTGCGATGCCCACGCGTTGCTGCTCGCCTTCGCTCAGCCGGCGCGGCAAGGAATCCGCCTTGTCGGCGATGCCCACGGCGGCCAGCGTCTTCTCTATCTGCTCGCGGCGTTCGGAGGCCTTCTTCCAGCCGGTGGCGCGCAGCACGAAGTCGAGGTTGGCATAGACGCTACGGTCGTCGAGCAGACGGAAGTTCTGGAAGACAATGCCCATACGGCGACGGAGGGCGGGAATCTGACGGCGTTTGAGGTGCGCCACATCCATTCCGCACACGCGGGCCGCCCCTTCGTACACAGGATGGTCGGCATAGAGGCAGCGCAGCAACGAGGTCTTTCCGGCGCCGCTTTTGCCTATCAGATAGACAAATTCGCCCGGTTCGAGACGCAGCGACACATTCTTCAGCAGAGGTTCTTCACCATGACTAACCACCACATTTTCAAGTTCCACAACCGCTTCAACAGCAGGCGTGACATCCATATTCTCCATATCTCAATATGCATCAAAAAGCGATGCAAAGTTACGCATTTTTCCCGAAATAAAGAGCTCTTCGACAAAAAACAATCGCGAAAGCCCGCCAAGACCTCCATAACAGGCTGATACTAAGTCTTGAATCCGTTATGACCTAGTATTGACCTAGTATTGACCTGGTATTGACTATATAGAAAGTACTAGGTCATTACCCTGGAAAATGTGTAGTGTTTAGTGTTCAATGGTTAGTGGACACAGGGTGCCGGAAATATTATAAAAAATGTTAAATTTTACTTCCGCTGTAAGTTTTCCGAAAAAATATCGTCTTTTATTTATAACAAAGCCCGAAATATATTCTCTCTACGAATCGAGATATCAAATTTTTTTCGTACCTTTGCAAATTGAAAAGAGATTAATACACCTCGCAACAATGCAAATAACCATGAAGAAGAAAACAATCATCATCATCTTGGCAGTTTTATCCATTTCGTCGAGGGCTCAATATGTCACTGAAACGGTTAATGGCGCAAGCGTTTTGCCGACAAACGGGAGTCTGTTATTTGTCCGAGATTGCCCGACCACACCCTTTTCCCTGTCGTATGTGGCTGAGGACAGAACCTTCTATGCTTTTACTAAAGCTGTTTATACTATGGGGTTGCCTTACACCACATTCCCTATAAAGAAAATAACGCTAACGGCGGACGTTGTGGAAGTGAACGATATCTATGCTGTTGACAGCATTGCTTTCTTTTGTGGAAAAGACACCACTGGAACCAGCTTCATTGGTTCTTTCAATGTCTTGCGTGTTGGCGAAATAAATTATCCAAATGCAAATGACATTAGGGTTACCCCCATTACGCAGGTGAGTTCGTTGAATAAAATAAAGGTATTTAAAACGGGCGGTTCTTATACTGTCTATGCTATAGGGCTGTCTTTCGACCCCAATGACAATCTTGTCAAAAATGCAATAGTTGAGTTTCCGAATGCTCAAAACAGCTCATCGTATCGATTTGTGCGCCTCGGATTTGCACTTCCTTTTTACGCGGAAGTGGTTGACGACATCGTTTTTACGCAAAGGAATGTCGTTATTATCGAGCGAGACAACTACAACTATCCACCCAATGGATATATCGCCATGAGAAAAGTTGGCAAAACAACAGGATTGGCATCAACCGACCTCAATACATTGCATTATTACCCAATGAATTTTGAATACAATTCAAAAATTTGTGCGGCATCATTGGGAGGGGAAGATTTCGCCATAGCATACGCGGCCTATACGACAACCACACCCAACCCGTTTCCTGTCAGGGTTCGTACATTCAACACGCAGAGCATGTCTGCCGCGCACTCTTATGAATATAACACCTACGAGAAAATAGACATGCATGGGCTGATATACAACTCGGGATCGGCCATATTGACTGTTCTTCACCAGAAGAGCCCGACATCCACCTTTGTATATATCAATCCAACCGCAACTTCAAATTACAGTGCCCGGTCGCTATACGACGCTGCAACAGAATACACCTCTCTTGACGCCATCTCTGCAAACCAGTTTATTGCCACAAGCTCAAAAAAATGGTTTATGCAGGAAAACACATCTGTTAGCATCAAAAGCTGCCTGATGCAAGATTGGTATCCCGTCAGTCTTATATTCCAAATCTTTCCTCATAACACCTCTACTGCCAATATTCCACTCAACCAATATATGACTACCCTATATTCCAGACTTCCCACAATATCAAATGTAAATTCACAAGCCGATTGCCATAAAACACAATAATAAATAATAGAACATAAAATAAAAGGGGTTATGAAAAGAAATATTTCAGTCTTTTTATGCGTTGTTTTTATACAGGTGTCTGTTTCGGCGCAGGATACGGTGAGGTATCTGGATGAATGGTATCTGTTTCATCGCTATCATGAATACACCATACTTGACAGACCGTTCGGCTGCTGGGACACTTCTCCCGGCAATCTTATCGCGAGTTGGATGTGCAATAATTTATTTTCCAGATATGTTTCCGAGGACAGAACCACGATGGTTTACGGCATCGCTGTGACAGCGCATGCTCTCCCCGACCATGCGAACGAATGGTCGCCGTCATTCTACCTGTACGAGGCAATGTCGGAAGACGACCCGACACTTTTCACCATCACCGATTCGGCCGATTTGGACGGCCCTCGCATCAACCGGTACTTCGAATACCGATGCGAGGGCAGTGCCCCCGGGAGTTATATCGCCCCCTGCATTGAATTCTATTTCGATCACCCTCATCCGATTTCCTTGCAGGACTCATTCTACATTTCGCACTATTGGTCTGTGGAACGGATGTTGGCATATGATTCCCTTGTTACCGTACCGCCCTTCGCGAACGCTTATTCCCTTTATTGTGGAATCACTCCTGTCAATCAAGAATGGTATTATTCGTGTTATTCATGGGGCAGGGACTCTATCAGAGAGTTACCGTTAGTTACAGAATTATATGGACTGGCAAACGGATGGGGCAAGTTTTTCCCTATTGTGGGACTACGATGTGCGGCACCAAGGCCGAGCATAGCGAATCAGGAGACAGGGGCGGCAACGGTTCGATGGACGCAGGCCGAGGCGGGATTGGAGTATCAGCTGTCATACGCGCCCTATGGTGCAGATCCCAGTGCGGGCACCATCGTGCAGACAGCGGACACGTTTTACACCATCACCGAATTGGAAGAGGGTGCAATGGAGTCGGTGTGGGTGCGCAAGTCTTGCCGATATACCACAGCCGGCTACGACACAATAGTGTGGAGCGACTGGAGCTCGCCGTATGTGTTCAGAACGCTGGATATCGGCGAGGTTGAGTCCGATGGATTGAAGGTCCGCGCCGAGGGCGGCCGCATTGTGGTCGAAGGAGCCGAAGGAATGGAGGTGAAAATTTATGATATGAAAGGCATTCCTGTAGGCGACAGAGACTTGCCCGCGGGAGTGTATATGGTACGTATTGGCACCTTGCCTGTCCGCAAGGTGGTATTACGTTAAAAGACCTCTTTCCAACAACAGCCCCATCGTGTCATTAGTCTGATATGGATGGGATTACGTAAAGCACTGCCTATAAGCACAAATAAACCAGCGGTTTGACTGGTCATCCTCTATGGATCCTCCATAGATCCCAGGTACATCCTCCGTACCCACACGCGAGTCTTCCGGACGATGTGAAAGAGCGATTCGGGCCTTTGGCGGGATAAGGTCTTATCCTGCACGGCATCGGGCGGGAGAAGAATGTTAAAAAACAACTTTTTTATTGTCATATCGGGAAAAGTATGTATTTTTGCAATTTAAAACGAAAAGAAAACATGGCAGAAATCACACGTATTTTCGACCTTCTCGACCATCTGGTGGAGAATTTCCCGAAAGAGGATATGCTGGCCGGCAAAGTGAACGGCGAATGGGTGAAATACTCGTCGCACGACTATTATAAATATGCTCATTATCTGGCTTATGGCCTGTGCGAAATGGGGCTCAAGAAGGGTGACCGCGTGGTCACGATGAGCGCCAACTGCCCGGAGTGGAATTTCATCGACATGGCCCTGGCCATGAGCGGACTTATCCATGTGCCGATATACCCCACCCTGAGCGCGGAAAACTATGAGCACATCCTGCGCCACAGCGAGGCAACGGCGGTGTTTGTGAGCACCAAGATGCTGCTCGGCCGACTGCGCCCGGCATTGGACAAGCTGGAAGAGAAGCCGACGGTTTATACCCTGGCGAACATCGAGGGCGAGCACCGCATGCTGGAGATCCTGAAGGCGGGCATAGCGAACCGCGACAAGTGGATGGAGGAGATAGAGACCCGCAAACGCGAGATCAGGCCTGACGACTGGGTGACGATGATCTACACGAGCGGCACGACGGGGTTGCCCAAGGGGGTGATGCTGAGCCACAGGAACCTGTGCAGCAACTTCCTGGCACACGCGCAGGTGAATCCTATGGACAGCAGTTGCCGCGCCTTGAGTTTCCTGCCGCTGAACCACATCTACGAGCGGAGCCTGAACTACCACTGGCAGGTGAAGGGCGTGAGCATCTACTACGCCGAAAGCCTGGGCACCATCCAGCAGAACATGCTTGAAATCAAGGGCGACGGTTTCTGCGCCGTGCCGAGGGTGCTGGAGATGGTGTATGACAAGCTGTACGCTGCGGGGAAGGACTTCCGCGGGGTGAAAAAATGGATCTACGATTGGGCCTTCAGCCACGGACGTCGCTACGACTACACGCTGCTGACAAAGGCCAACATCTTCTACCAGCTGGCGCAATGGTTCCTGGATCGTGCCGTCTATCGCCAATGGCGCGAGAAATTCGGCGGCAAGCGGCTGACGGTCATCACGGGCGGCAGCTCGATACAGCCGAAGCTGGTGCGCCTGTTTGCGGCCGCCGGCATCAATATCTACGAGGGCTACGGATTGAGCGAGACAAGCCCCGTGATTGCGGTGAACGACCCCGCGCACCACATGGTGAAGATAGGGACGGTGGGGCCCGTGCTGAGCGGCGTGGAGATGCGCTTCGGCGACGACGGGGAGATCCTGACCCGCGGCCCCCACGTGATGCTGGGTTACTACAAGGATCCGCAATACACCGCACAGGTGATCGACCGAGAAGGCTGGTTCCACACGGGAGACATCGGCGAGCTGGTGGGTGGCCATTACCTGAAGATTACGGATCGCAAGAAGGACATCTTCAAGCTGTCGGCCGGCAAGTATGTGGCACCGCAGCTGATAGAGAACCTGCTGAGGGGTTCGGAATATATCGACCAGGTGATGGTGATCGGAGAGAACGAAAAGCAGGTGGCAGCACTGATAAGCCCGAATTTCAACACCTTGCACTACTGGGCGCTGAAACACAAACTGCACTACCGCGACAATGTGGAGCTCATCACCCTGCCCGAGGTGCACGAAAAGATGAGGAAGGTGCTGGACGAGTACAACAGCAGCTTGGCACCGCACGAGCAGATCAAGCAGTTCCGTCTGGTGACCGACGAATGGACGCCCAACAACGGGATGCTGTCGCCGACGCTGAAACTGCGTCGCGGGCCGCTGGCCGAGAAATACAAAGCCTTGATTGCCGACATCTATGGCAAAGAGAAGCCTTCAGCCTCCAACCTCTTCTCGGCCTTCAAGAGCGTCGAACTGCCCACCATGCCTTGGGTGAAGAAGAACTAGCCATGAGAAAATACCTGATTTTACCGATGTTGCTGATGCTGCTCTCGTGCGCCACCGAGCAGCGAAGCGCATACCTGAAGGACGCCCCGCGGAACGAGCAGCTGCCCGTCGGCGAGACCTACGGGATGCGGATTTTCCCCGGCGACCAGCTCTACATCTACGTTTATAGCCAGACGCCCGAGTCGGTGACCCCGTTCAACGAAGAGACGAACCATACGGATTATACCGCCTACACCGTCGATCGCACCCGCTCGAAGAGCTTCAAGCCGAAGGGGCATTTCGTATCTCCCGAAGGCGAGCTGCTGTTCCCACTCATAGGAACCGTACCGGTGGCAGGGATGACCATTGAACAGCTGAGAGCCGAATTGGAAAGAAGGCTCAAAGAAGGAAACTATGTGACCGACCCGATAGTGAGCATAAGCTTGATGAATTTCAGGGTGACGGTCATCGGCGAAGTGAACAATCCGCAGCAACTGCATGCCGACGGCAACCGGATGACCATCTTCGAGGCTATTGCCCAATGCGGCGACATCACGATGGACGGACGACCCGAGCGCGTGGTGGTGGTGCGCAACTCGGGCAGACAGGAGACCATCGACACCATCGACCTCACCTCCCGCAGGGTATTGGGCTCACCCTACTACTTCCTGCAGCAAAACGACATCGTCTATGTCACTCCCACCAAGAAAAAACAGCGCACCGCCTACCGCAACGAAGAGTGGCCGCGATACCTCTCAACCGGAATCGAAGCTGTCAGATTTGCCTACACCACCATCTATCGGTGGTTCATCAGTCCCAGAACCAGAAAATACTTCGAATAGCGTAGGCGCGTTGTCGCATTAGAAAGCAAAATCCGGCATGCGCATCCTGCTCGTCACCCCTCCGCTCACCCAGCTGAACACGCCCTATCCCGCGACGGCATACCTGAAAGGGTATTTCTCCGCGGAGGGACACGAAGTGCGACAGGTAGATCTTGGCATCGAGGTGGCAGACAGGGTGCTCTCGAAATCGTTTCTGGCCCCAATCGGGCTTGAGCGACAGGCGCAGTTGATAGAACCCGTAAAGCGCTTCCTGCGGGGGCAGGACGACACCCTCGGGCCTCGGATCGCCAATCGCTCTCTGCTGCCCGAAGGCGCCCGCTTCTCGCAACTCGACGAGGACGGTCTTGAGTGGTCGTTCGGTGTGAGCGGCACCTCCGACAAAGCCCAGCATCTGGCGACACTCTTTATTGAAGATATCGCCGACTACATCAGGGAAAACATCGACAAACATTTCGATCTGGTGCGCTATGCAGAGTACCTCTCCAACGATGCCCCCACGTTCGACCCGCTATACAACGAATTGCGCCAAAAGCCCTCCCCTATCGACCAGCTGATGTTGGAACTGCTGTCCAGCCACATTTCGGAGTTCCACCCCGACAAGGTATGCATCACCGTACCCTTCCCGGGATGCCTGTACGCCGCCCTGCGTTGCGGGCAATGGTTGAAAGCCAATACACAATCCGTCGTCGAGATTGGCGGCGGTTTCCCCAACACCGAATGGCGCCAACTGAGCGACCGCCGAATCTATGAATTCTGCCATGAGGTGCTCATCGACGGCTACGAAGCGGCACTTGAGATGTGCCCCGACTTCAGCGACCTACCCTTAGACAAATACCTCTCGCTCACCGAGATGACCAATCCCATGCACCGTCTCTGGAGCCAGGGTCGATGGAACAAGATGGTGGTGGCTCGCGGATGCTACTGGCATCGCTGCGCCTTCTGCGACACCTCGCTACCCTATATCGGCAACTACCACGCCCCCAAGGCATCGACGGTGGTAGATCACATGGAGCGCATCGTGGAACAGACGGGGCGAACGGGTTTCCATTTCGTGGATGAAGCGCTTCCACCCAAACTGTTGGAAGATGTCGGGAGAGAGATTCTGCGACGCCGCATGGCCGTGAGCTTCTGGGGCAACATACGCTTTGAGAAAGCCTACACAACAGAACTTTGCGACCTGCTCGCCGAATCCGGTCTGGTGGCCGTCAGCGGTGGATTGGAGGTGGCCAGCGACCGGTTGCTGAAACTGATCGACAAAGGAGTGACCGTCGGCCAAACCATTGCCGCCTGCCGTCATCTGCACGACGCCGGCGTCATGGTACACACCTACCTCATGTACGGATTCCCCACCGAGACCTTACAGGAAACCGTCGATGCGCTGGAAACAATACGCCGCATGTTCGACGAAGGCATCGTACAAAGCGCGTTCTGGCACCGCTATGCAATGACCTGCCACTCTCCCAGCGGACTCCACCCGGAGAATTACGGCGCACACCGCATCACCCTCGACTCAAACCCATTCTGCAACAACGAAGTGGATTGGGAACCCGGCTTCGACTACGACATCGAGGCTGTCGGCGCCGCCCTGCGGCTGGCCACCTACAACTACATGAACGGCTTGGGGCTTGACCAACCCATCCGCTCCTGGTTTCCAATCAAAGTACCTAAACCAAGCATACAATGAAGACAATATTCCTGGCAGCCGGATGCTTCTGGGGCGCACAGCACTACCTGAAACAAATCCGAGGTGTGGTGGAAACCGAAACAGGCTTTGCCAATGGTGACACCGAAAACCCCACCTATAAAGAGGTCTATACCGACAAAACGGGCTACGCCGAGGCCGTACGGGTGGTGTTCGACCCCGACGTGCTCCCGCTGCGCAAACTGATTGACCTCTACTTCGACTGCATTGAACCCACCAGCATCAACCAGCAGGGCGAAGACCGTGGCACTCGCTACCGCACGGGCATCTACTACATCGACCCCGCCGACTACTCCATCATCAAGGAAGTCTATGACGAAGTGCAGCGCAATTATATCAACGACCTGGCCGTAGAACTGGAACCCATCAAGAACTTCTTTCCCGCCGACGAGAGCCACCAAGACTACCTCGACAAACACCCCGACGGCTACTGCCACCTGCCTCAAGCGCTCTTTGAATTCGCCAGAAAGGCGAACTCAGAACGATAGGTTCACCCCCAACGAAGCCAAAAACGGCAACTGGTTGACCCGTTCGAAAGTAGTGCGGTTGAAATAGAAAATATTTTGACGACTATAGACATTGGTGGCGCTGAGGCTGATGTCCAGAATGGACCGCCTGCCCAATGAAAAACGTTTCTTGATACCCAGATCCAGCCGGTGATAATCCGGCAAACGCCCTTTGTAAAGTTCAGCATAATGCAGGCTGTATTCCCCATTCTCCTGCCTATAGTCGTTCGAAATCATGTTGCCGAAAAGGAGCTGTTGATAGACACCTTGGGTCTGGGTGAAGGGAAATCCTGACCCATAGGTCCACCGGCCGCTGAGTTCCCAGTCGTATTGTGAGCCAAACTTATAGGTAACCAGCAGGTTGACCGTGTGACGCCGGTCGTAGTGCGGATTGTAACCCACCCGTTCGGTACTGTGAACGGTGGCTGTGCTCTGCGTTCCACGTTCGACGTAACCCAATGAATAGGTTGCCCATACATAGAGTTGGTCCAAGTCGAAGGTAGCGCTGAGATCGAATCCTGTGGCATAACCGTTCTCAATGATATAGTCGGTAAGCAGGTACTCAGACTTCTCGTAGATCCCCCCTTCTTGATAGACAGGATCGTTTATCTCGTACATCTTGTTTCGGTTGGCATTGAGCAGCTGGTCGAAATATTTCAGATACACCTCGGCGTTGAAGGTGATGTGGTCGGCAAGGTCATATTCCGCACCGACAATGATGTGCTTGGCCTGCTGCACACATGTCTTCACATCTTTCCCCAGGAATGTTTGCGGCACATGAAGGGCGGCGCTGCCGGTGAGGAATCCAGAGAAAAGATTGACGATGTCGTTGTCGGAGCGGGCGTCGAGGAACACCTGGCTGTACAAGCCGCCGGCCATCTTGAAGCGCAACTTGGAGGAGGCATTGTATTTCACAGCCAGACGGGGTTCCGGCAGGAAACTGCCCAATGTGGCGTAGTAGGCCAGCCGTATTCCCGGGTCGAGCAGCCACGAGCCGGTGTTCATCTTGTAGGCGGCAAAAAACGACAGGGTGGCGCTGGGTTCATGCTGTGACACGCGCTTGCTATACTGGTTCACAAACTGGTAGTCGGTGTTGTAACCCTCGATACTCATCCCGTATTTCAACTTGTTGTTTCCGTTGAAATTGGTACCCTGCAGGTTGATGTTAAATCCGTTGATACTGCTGTATTTCTCGTTGCTCTCGCCCAAAGAGCCGTCATTGAGCGTGATGCGGTAGTCGGAATAGGCCAACGTTCCTTCCAAAATGGCGGAGTTGCCCGTCACCACGGTGAAACTGCCGCCGGCACCGTAGTTACGCCAATGGTAGTCGGCAATGGCTTGGTAGTTGGTCACCGAGTCGTCAAAATAGAAACCGAACACGCTGAATTTGCTGCCGGTACCCGAATTGACAGAGAGTTTCCCGTAAAGGTCCATGAAGTCGAAAGGCAATCCTCCGGCAATGGCAATCTTGTCCATACCCAACTGCCTGGGCAACTGGTCATAGATGTAGGGCGACGTTTTGGAAAGGTAGGAATTCTTAGCCGTAAGCAGGTAGGTAATGGTGGTCTTCGACTGTTCCGTCTCTTTTTTCAAAGGGCCTTCCAAGATGAGGCTGGCTCCAAAGGTGTTGATTCCCACCTTGCCCGTGTGATTGCGCTTGTTGCCGTCGCGGGTTTTGATATCCATCACCGACGACAACCGTCCGCCATACTCGGCTCCGAAGCCACCCGTGTAGATGTCGGCATTGAGTATCACGTCCGTCTCAAAAATGGAGTACAAACCGATGGAATGGAAAGGATTATACACCACCATTCCGTCCAGCAGGCACAGGTTCTGTATCATTGAACCGCCGCGTATGTACAGCTGTCCACCTTGGTCACCCGTCGAGTTCACACCTGGCAGCACCTGCATATACTGGGCGATGTCGGCGGTGCCGCCGATGGAAGGCATCTGTTGTATCTGGCTCGCCGTCAGTTTCTCCACACTCACCTGTGTCTGCACCCTCCGCTCTTCGGCCTTGTTTTCACTGATTTCCACCGCCTTAAGCATCTGCGCCGCCGGTTTCAGATGGATGGTCACCGTCACCGTCCTGCGGTTCTCCACCGTCACCTTCTGACCATACTCCTCATAGCCCATATACCTCACCTTCAACACATATTCGCCCGCCGGCACCTTGTTGATCAGGAAGAATCCGTTCAAGTCTGTCGCGCATCCGTGCGTCGTACCCTCCAGCACCACGTTTGCAAACGGAATCGCCTCGCCGTTGCTCTCGTCAAACAGCACCCCCTTCACCGTTCCCTGTGCAAAAGTGGAAAGAGAAAAGAGAGAAGTGATAAGCAAAAAAATGTAAAAACCCTTTTTCATTTGTCTTGTTATCTCGTGGTTTCCTTCTTAGTGGATTACCTTAAACACCAACTCTTTCAGCAGTTCCCCGTCGGTCACGTTGCCGCTGTTGCGCACACCTTTGCTCCGCAGGTCGGTCTCGTAGAGGTAGCCGATGCAGGTAGCCAGCTTGCCCAGCGGATAGTTGCGTGCCGCCGTCTCATAGTCGCGCACAAATGCCGGCGCACACCCCAGCACCTTCGGTGCATCGCTTTTGTTCTCCAGCTGGTGATAAATCATTATCTTGAGAAAATAGCCGTACAGCAGCGGAAGCAGCATCTGGATGGGATTCTTCTTCGGGTTCTCGGCGAAATAGTTCACTATACGGTTGCACATCACCGGGTCGCGCCGGCCGATGGCCTTCTGCAGTTCGAATACATTATAGTCTTTGCTGATGCCCGTCTGGTCCTCGACCAGCTGTTCGGTGATGCTGCCGTGCTCCGGCAGCAATGGATAAAGTTTGGACAATTCGTTGGCCACCTTGCCCAAGTCGGCGCCCAAATAGTCGGCCAGCATCGCCGCCGCCTTGTCGTTGATGGTGTAACCATGGGCCATCACTTCCCGGCTTATCCATGCCGGCACCTGATTGTCATACACCTTCGGGCTCTCAAACACCACGCCCGACGAGACAATGGCCTTGTAAGCCGACGTACGCTTGTCCAGCTTCTTGTGACGGTAGCACAACACCAGCACCCCTTGCGGCGACGGCTGTTTCAAATAGGCCGCCAACACATCCCACTGGCTCACAGGTATATCCTGAGCCTCCTTCACAATCACCAGATGAATCGGCGACATCATCGGATATCGCTTCACCGTGCTCACCACCGTGGCCATATCCACATCGCGGCCATACACCACCGTCTGGTCGAAATCGCGCACGCTCTCCTCGATCACCTCCTTCTCGAAATAATCCGACACCACGTCGATATAGTAATTCTCCTCGCCGGTGAGCAGATATACCGGCTTGAAGTCTCCCTTCTTTAATTCTTCAATCAACTGTTTATCAGTCACTGCCATTGTATTCGTAACTTTATTGCGAACTACAAATTTACAAATTTTTCCCGAATTGGACATCTTCCTCCGAAAAAAAACCATCCCCCTATACTTGCCTCTGCCTCCACCTCACCTCCGTTGCCTCTCCGTTCCACCTCCGTCTTTCAACGGAGGTAAGACGGAGGTGAGACGGAGTTAAGACGGAGGTGAGACGGAGGTGATAAGCAGCCATGGCAAAAAGACTATGGTAAAAAAAATTTTGCCATGTGGAATATTATATGTACTTTTGCAAATTAATTTAAATTAACAAAGTCTATGCAAGAGCCTACCCGATTGTTCGACTTGCTCCAATGGAGGAAAGAACTCCACCCCGAGCGTCCCGTGTTCAAATTCAAGGAAAACGGAGAATGGAAAGAGCATTTTATTGATGAATATATCGAAAAAGCCAATCTCATCAGCTATGCGTTGATGCACCTTGGCGTGAAAAAGGGAGAGAACATCGGTCTCATCTCCGCCGGCCGTCCCGAGTGGAACTATGTCGATTTCGGCGTGCAGCAGACAGGCGCCGTGTTGCTGCCCATCTATCCGACCATCAGCGAGGAAGACTACCAGTACATTCTGAACGACGCCCAAGTGCGCCTCCTTGTTGTCGAGACACCCGCGCTCTACAAGAAAATCTGCAACATCCGCGAGCACCTGCCTCACCTTGAGAACCTCTGCACCATTGTCCCCGTGGAGGGCGTGAAGTCCATGGACGACATCTATGAGATCGGCCGCCGCTATGTGGCCGAGCACCCCGAGGCCCCCGCCAAGCTGCAGGAATTGAAGGATGCTCTCACCACCGACGACATCTGCACCATGATCTACACCTCGGGCACCACCGGCGTCCCCAAAGGAGCCATGCTCACCCACCGCGGCCTGATCATGAACGTGCAGGAAATCAAGGAAAGCCCTGGAAAGACCTGGACCAAGGCCCTCTCGTGGCTCCCCATGTGCCACATCTACGAACGCATGATGGGCTACCTCTACCAGTGGCTCTGCTTCACCATCGCCTATGCCGAAAGCATCGCCAAGGTGGGCGACAACTGCAAGGAAATCAGCCCCAACATGATGGCCTGCGTGCCCCGCTTCATCGAGAAAGTCTATGACAAGATTTTCCGCAAAGGCGAGAAAATGAAAGGCCTCGGTAAGAAGATCTTCGACTGGGCCATCGACCTGGCCTTCAAATACGACCTCGACGAGAGCAAGCTCTCCGGCTGGTACAAGCTCCAGAAAAAGATTGCCGACAAACTGGTTTATAAGAGCATCCGCGAAAGCATGGGCGGCGAGTTGTACATGCTCGTCAGCGGCGGCGCCACCATCCAACCCCGTCTCACCCGCTTCTTCTCCTGTGTGGGACTCGACCTCTATGAAGGCTACGGCCTCACCGAGTGCTCGCCCCTCATCGCTGTGACCAACAGCAACAAGAAGGGCCGCAAGATAGGTTCCGTAGGTTTCGCCATGCGCGAGATCGAGGTGCGCATCGACGAGAACACCAACGAAATCCAATGCCGCGGAGGCAACGTGATGAAGGGCTACTACAACCAGCCAGAACTCACCGCCGAGGCCATCGACAAAGACGGCTGGTTCCACACCGGCGACACCGGATACTTCGACCCCGACGGCTACCTTTTCATCACCGGTCGCACCAAGAGCATGTTCAAAACCTCGATGGGAAAATACATCAACCCCGAGGTCATCGAAGAAAAGATGAAACAGTCACCCTTCATCCTCGACATGATGGTGGTGGGAGCCGACCAGAAGTTCGCCGGCGCCCTCATCGCCCCCGACTTCGACATGCTGAAGGACTGGTGCGGTCGCCACGGTGTCACCGCTGCAACCAAAGAGGAGATGATAGCCGACAAGACCGTCATCGCCCGTTTCCAGAAGGTGGTCGATAAGTACAACGCCGAACTGGGCGTCACCGAGCAGGTGAAGAAGTTCGCTCTTGTGGCAGAAGCCTGGACCGAAGCCAACAAGATGCTCACCCCGACACAGAAACTCATCCGCCGCAATGTCGCCGCCGCCTACCAACAGCAGATAGACAGCCTGTTCAAGTAAATCAATCAAAAAAAACAATATTACAGACACACAATGAAAAAAGCATTCCTATTCCTTGGCGCCATCGCCATCTGCGCCAGCACTGTGTTCGCACAGGAACAGAAGAAAGAGGACGAGGGCTACAAGTTTGACACCGTCAAGATTATCCCCGTCACCTCCGTGAAAGATCAGAACAACGCCGGTACATGCTGGAGCTACAGCGGTCTCGCCTTCCTCGAGGCAGAACTGCTTCGCATGGGCAAGGGTGAATACGACCTGAGCGAGATGTACGTGGTCGAGAAGACCTACAACGACCGTGCCTACGCCGCCGTGCGTACCCATGGCGATGTGAGTTTCAGCCAGGGCGGTGCCTTCAACGACGTGCTCTACTGCCTGCGCAACTACGGCATGGTGCCCGACGAGGTGATGCCCGCCGGCAAGATGTACGGTGACACCCTCTCGAACCACACCGAGCTCAGCGCCCTCACCGACGTGATGGTCGAGGCCGTTGCCAAAGGCAAGCTGAAGAAACTCCAGATGGGCCCTGACGGACAGCCCCTGTGGCACAAAGCCATCGCCGCCGTCCACGAGACCTATCTCGGCCCCATCCCCGAGAACTTCACCTACAAAGGCGTCAAATACACCCCCAAGAGCTTCGGCGAGAGCCTCGGTCTCAACCCCGACGACTATGTGAGCATCACCAGCTTCACGCACCATCCTTTCTACGAGCAGTTCGTCCTCGAAATCCAGGACAACTGGCGCTGGGGCCAGAGCTGGAACCTGCCGCTCGACGAGATGATGGAAGTCTTTGACTATGCCATCGACAACGGCTATACCATCGCTTGGGGTGCCGATGTCAGCGAACAGGGATTCCGCTACACCCGCAAGGGTTTTGCCGTGCTGCCCGCCACCGATGGCAAAGCAGCTGCCAAGGTCGGTAGCGACCAGGCAAAATGGAGTGGCATGAGCGCCGCCGACATCGCCGACGAAGCCGCCAAACACCCCACCCCGCAGCGCTGGGTCAGCCAGGAAGAGCGCCAGCAGGCCTACGACAATTGGGAAACCACCGACGACCATGGCATGCTCATCTATGGCACCGCCAAGGATCAGATGGGCAACGAATACTATATCGTCAAGAACAGCTGGGGCAAGTACAACGGTGAATTCGGCGGCAACTTCTTCTGCAGCAAAGCCTTTGTCCGCTACAAAACCATGAACATCGTCGTCCACAAGGACGCCATCCCCGCCCATATCAAAGCCAAACTCGGCATCAGCGACAGCAAATCCGCTCCTGCTGCCAAGAAAGGCAAAAAGAAATAATCCCTATTTTGGCTAAAGAAGAAGCCCGTCAGCACTGACGGGCTTCTTTATTTATTTGAGGGTACAATAAAAGATGCGTATGCAGATGTAACGGCATCAACAGGAATGTCTGTTTTATCATGTAAAAAGCAAGGGCACCGGTTGTTCGGTGCCCTTGTTTTGAGAGTTGTCCCACCAGGATTCGAACCTGGGCAAGCAGAACCAAAATCTGATGTGCTACCATTACACCATGGGACAATCGCTCTTAAAAGAGTTTGCAAAAATACTACTTTCTTCCCATCCCGCCAAATTTATTTTTCTCAAATCTAATTATCAACACAATACATCTCCCCCGCCGACAATCATCTCGCCGTTTCCAGAAGGTTTTGCAACTCTTTTATCTCATCGCGGAATGCTGCTGCTGCCATAAAATCGAGCTCTTTGGCGGCAATCTGCATCTTGCGCTGACGCTCGCGTATCTCCTTGCGAAGCTGTTCTTTGGTCATGGCCAAGAATGGATTTGCTTTTTGCTCAACCGGTGATTCAGCGGCCATCAACTGTTTCTCTTCTTGCTCCTTGTAGGGACGAATCTGGGCTTTTCCGGAACTTTCCTCTGCGGCGCGTTCAATGACGCTGGTGGTTCCCAGAATGGCTTCGGTGGTTTTTACAATCTGACGCGGCACAATACCGTGTTCCATATTGTATTTTATCTGCTTGTCGCGGTGGCGGTTGGTGAGGTCGATGGCCCGCTGCATGGAGCCCGTGATGCTGTCGCCATAGAGTATAGCCTTACTATGCACATTACGTGCTGCACGCCCAATGGTCTGAATCAACGCACGGTCGCTACGCAGGAATCCCTCCTTGTCAGCATCGAGGATAGCAACCAACGAAACCTCGGGCAGGTCCAACCCCTCACGTAACAGATTGACACCTACCAATACATCGAATACCCCCATACGCAAATCGCGCATGATTTCAACACGTTCGAGGGTATCCACATCGGAATGTATGTATTTACTTCTGATTCCCAAATTAATGAGATAGCTGGTCAATTCCTCGGCCATACGTTTGGTGAGGGTGGTCACCAACACACGTTCGCCTTTATCGACAGTGTTTTCAATCTCATCCAGCAAGTCATCGACCTGACTTACAGCAGGCCGCACTTCGACCACGGGGTCGAGCAAACCAGTCGGGCGAATAACCTGCTCCACTACCACACCTTCAGCTTCTGCCAGCTCATAGTCTGCCGGAGTGGCAGAGATATAGATCGTCTGACCTGTAAGGGCATAGAATTCCTGATAGGTAAGCGGTCGGTTATCAAGGGCGGATGGGAGACGGAAGCCGTATTCCACCAGCGATGTCTTACGGCTGCGGTCGCCACCGTACATGGCGCCGATTTGCGGCACCGTGACATGACTCTCATCAACCACCAGCAGGAAATCGTCGGGAAAATAGTCTATCAGACAGAAAGGGCGGCTACCTGCCGCACGGCCGTCGAAATAGCGGCTGTAATTCTCTATTCCGGAACAGTAGCCCAACTCCTGTATCATCTCCACATCGTAGTTCACCCGCTCCTCCAGCCGCTTAGCCTCAAGGTTCTTGCCGATGCTGTAAAGGTAATCGCGGCGCTCGTACATGTCGCGCTGTATCTGAAGCAGAGCGCTGCCCATATTCTCCTTGGAAGTAAGGAAATTGGATGCGGGATAGATGACCACCTCGTCGAAACGTTCCAATCGCTGGCCGCTGACAGGATCGAAACTCTCCAGAGTCTCAATCTCGTCGTCCCAGAAAGAGATACGATAGCAGAAATCGGCAAACGAAGGATAGACATCGACCGTGTCGCCCTTGACACGGAAACGTCCATTGGTAAATTCAATCTCATTACGCACATATTGGCCTTCCAGTAGCTGCATCAACAGCTGGTCACGATGCAGACGGTCTCCCACATGGAGCGTAACGGTGCCACGCTTGAACTCGTCGGGGTTGCCGATACCATAGATACAGCTCACGCTGGAAACCACAATCACGTCGCGACGTCCGCTGAGCAAAGCACTGGAAGCTCTAAGCCTCAACTTGTCGAGCTCGTCGTTGATTTGGAGGTCTTTTTCTATATATGTGTTGGTGGCGGGAATGTAGGCCTCGGGCTGGTAGTAGTCGTAGTAGCTGACGAAATACTCCACCGCATTGTTAGGGAAGAACTGCTTAAATTCACCATAGAGCTGTGCCGCAAGGGTCTTGTTATGGCTCATCACCAACGTGGGGCGGTTGAGCTGTGCAATGACATTGGCCACGGTGAAAGTCTTTCCCGAGCCCGTCACACCCTGCAACACCTGTGCACGCTGGCCGGAACGCACGCCCTCCACCAGCTGGCGTATAGCCTCCGGTTGGTCGCCCATGGGGGCAAAGTCCGATTTCAGCTCAAAGTTCATACCGGCAAAATTAACGGAAAAGAAATCGTATTATTGCCCGGCCTGCAATGTTTGGCCATGAATTATATCCGGCGGGTGAATAAAATAATTGAAGGGATTATGCGTTATAGAATTAATGGAAATTATCAACATTGACCTTACCCCCGAACAATACCATGTGCCGGAACTGATGCGCAAGGCTGTGGCAAAACAACTTGGCCAGCAGGCAGAATCTCTGGGGTCTTTTTGTGTTACCCGCCGCACCCTCGACTGCCGGAGACGCAATGTGGTGTATCACTGCACGGTGGAAGTGTTCGACAGGGGAGAGTGCGACGAAGCCAAAGCCACTGTACAACAGTCTCTTCCCCACCTTCCAGCATCCGCTCGACGGGTGGTCATCGTCGGAGCGGGTCCAGCCGGTCTCTTCGCCGCATTGCGCTGCCTGGAACTGGGGATGAGGCCCATCATCGTGGAGCGAGGGAAACCCGTAGAAGAACGGAAATACGACATCGCAAAACTCACCAAAGAGCAGATAGTCAACCCCGACAGCAATTGGTGCTTTGGCGAAGGCGGTGCCGGGACCTACAGCGACGGCAAACTCTACACGCGTTCCACCAAACGAGGAGATGTTGGGGCTGTGCTACGCACCTTTGTAGCCCATGGCACCGACCCCGACATCATGCTGGATGTCCATGCCCATATAGGCACCGACCGCCTGAGCGGTATCATACGCAACATACGGCAAACCATCGTGGAACACGGTGGCGAATACCACTTCAACACCCGTGTGGAGGATTTGGTTGTCAATAAAGGACGCGTAACCGGCGTCGTGACTGGTGCAGGTGAAATCATCGGAGACGCCGTGATACTGGCCACCGGCCACTCCGCACGCGACATCTACAGCATGTTCCATCGACATGGATGGCTGCTCGAATCCAAGCCCTTCGCCCTCGGTGTGCGTGTGGAGCATCCTCAAGAGTTAATCAACGAGATACAGTACCACGGAAAAGGCTATTCCAAATACCTGCCGCCGGCAGCCTATAGCCTTACCACACAGGCAGGCAACCACGGAGTCTTTTCGTTCTGCATGTGCCCAGGTGGTGTCATCGTACCCGCCGCCACAGATGCAGGTCAGCAGGTAGTGAACGGTATGAGCAACAGCCGGCGTAATTCGCCTTATGCCAACAGCGGCATCGCCGTCACCGTCAATCCGCAGGACGTGCCTTATACCACGGTTGCCCATGACGGACTAGGCACCCTGCCCCTGCTGGAATTCCAGAAAGACACAGAATATCGTATGTTCCATGCCGCTGGCGATGCCATCAACGCCCCCACACAAAGGCTGGTCGATTTCCTGCAGCGGAGAGACTCCTCACGACTGAATAAGACCGGATACATGGGCAAAGTCGTCAATGCACCGCTGCACGAACTGCTACCTCCGTTCATCGTAGAATCACTTATACAAGGTTTCAAAGACTTCGACCGCAAGATGCATGGCTTCATCACCGAAGAGGCTTCGTTGCTGGCCGTGGAGAGTCGCACATCGTCTCCAGTACGCATTCCCAGAGACAAAGAGACCCTGCAACATCCACAATTGCAAGGCCTGTATCCTTGCGGCGAAGGGGCCGGCTACGCCGGTGGCATCGTCAGCAGCGCCCTCGACGGCATCCGCTGCGCCGAAACGATTGCCCAACTGCAATAAATCAACCTTCGAAGGTGAAACTGAGCATGAAAGTACGGGTGCGGAGGTTCTCAAAGGCTTGAATATAGATATCGGGGTCGTCAACCTTGAGATTCATAAGGCCGAAATTCATTTTCAGCTCGATGGCAAACTTGACATAGCGCAGAAAGACATCGAACCCGACACCCATTGTATATCGCAAGTCACTCGGCTGCAGACGGATAATACTCTGATTGGTCTCATTCCTATTCTTTCTCAGCGAGGCAAAATCAAAGCCGTAGCTGGCTCCCGCAGTCACATATGGACGAAAATCGCCATAGCGTACCGAGCGGAATTTCAGTTCTATCGGGATGTCCCCATAAACCGATTCCACATTCCTGCCACGCTCGGCGAGATGATGACTGGCAAGATAAGCCTTTTCCCAACTATAACTGACCTCACGGGTAATCAGGGTCACACCCGGCAGCAGTCGCAGATTGATCCAGTTACCCACACGCATATCGCCGATAACAGCAATATGGAACCCCGGTGCATAATAGGACGTAGTACCCTGCAAAGTCTCCCGGAGAGCAGCGTCTTCGCTGAAATGCAAGTCAAACTTGGACTGCGTGTAGCCCACCTGGATACCATAATGCAGCAAACGTCTGTCAAAATGCCCTAGGTTGCCGGTCTGACCTTGCGCGTACACAGAGTGGATAGTGGAAAAAGGAATGTGGAAAGCGATGCTGACGCATACCAGCACCAACACTTTCCACATTCCGTTTTCTTTCTTCATCTTATTCCGTTAGCTCACCCCTGAGCGAGACGCCAAGGCGTTCACTGACATGCCGCTTGTCGTTCGGGAAGCTGCCGAGGAGATACATCATCTTGGTCACGGCGGCCTCGATGGTGATATCTCCACCACCAATCACCCCGATACGGTCCATGTCGCAGCTGGCTGCATACTGGCGCATCTTCACGGCACCGCCCTTGCACTGGGTGACATTGAGCACTATGATCCCGCGGCTAATGGCCTCCTCAAGGGCGGAAATAAACCACTCGTCGGTGGGCGCATTGCCCGAACCATAGGTCTCTATAACCACCCCTTGCAGATTGGGGGCATGCAGCACCGCATTCACCACATCGGGGCCGATGCCGGGAAAGAGTTTCAGTACCGCCACTCGGGTATCGAACTGTTTCCTCACCACCAGCCGTCCCTCGGGCATCGGCAGGAACAGATGCTCCTTGAAGCGGATATTGATACCCACCTTGGCCAACGAAGGATAATTATACGACCCGAAAGCGTCGAAATTCTCCGCATTGAGTTTAGTGCTGCGGTTGCCACGATAGAGGTGGTTCTCGAAGAAGATGCACACCTCCGGTATCACTGCCTCGCGGGCCGACGCTATCTCCAACGCACAGATAATGTTCTCGCGTCCGTCGGAGCGCAGCATTCCCAACGGCAACTGACTGCCGGTGAGCACCACAGGTTTGGCCAGGTTCTTGAACATGAAGCTCAACGCCGACGCCGTGTAGGCCATCGTGTCGGTGCCGTGAAGCACCACGAAGCCATCATAGCGGTCATACTCCCGTTCGATGATATTGGCGATATCCACCCACAGCGACGGCGTCATGTTCGACGAGTCGATGATGTGGTCCAGCGTCACCGAGTCGATGTCGTAGCAGCATCCACGCAACTGCGGCACTGCATCATAGATGCGGTCGAGGGCGAAAGGGTGCAACGACCCGTTCTCATCCTGCACCATACCGATAGTACCACCGGTATAGACAATCAGAACCCTATTGTGCTTAGATTCGTTCACTTCGTCGAGACGACCAGATAGTCGGTATATTTCCAGAACTGCGAGGGATTGAGAATGCGGAGATAGGCTGTCACGGATGCATCCTCTTCGTCGGCCACAAGTTCATAACTGTTCTCCGGGTGCTGCGAGATGACGACGGCTTTCTTCTTCGCAATGGCGATGGTGGTCACCTTCGTGCGATCAATCTCGTTGAAGAGTTCGGTATTCATGTCGGCCACGGTACCCTGCTTGCGGCCAATGCCGATGAAGCCGCCGGTCTTGTTCACCACGCCGGCTTCCTTCAACTCGTTGTAGCTCCCGACGATGAACCATGCACGGTTGGCATCGTTGATCTGGCGGGCTATGTATTCATCCTTCTGCTGGTTCGAGGCACTCAAATCCTCGATATCCTTGTTGAGACCTTTGATAACCACCTTGGTATTCTCCAGCTCGGCAAGCAGGTCGTTGATCTGCTGCTCCTGGGCCTGTGCACGCTCCTCCAGCTTGGTGATATAAGCCTCCAGGTCGGCATTCTTGCTGCTAAGGGTGGTGATCCGGGAATTCAACTGGGCGATTTTCTTCTTGTTGTCGGCCATCATCCCCTCGATGGAAGTCATCTGGGCGGCAATCTGCTGCTTCTGGTTGACGGTTCCCTCGGTGGTGTTGCGGCGCATCTCCTGCACGCTAGTGTATTTCGAGTTGATCATCGACAGATTGTCCTCAATCTCGTTGAGCATCTCGAACAGGCCGTCTATCTCAGCATCCTTGGAATCGACGATGCTCTGCAGCGAATCAATTTTCGACTGACGGGCGTCCAGTTCTTTCTGGTTGCAGGAGGCAACGGTCAAAGCCATCACGGCCAGGCTGATTGTCAAAACAACTTTTCTCATTTTTTATCTTTTTAGCATTTACCTCCGTAACGGAAAACACACGCCGATAGTATATCGACGTGTCGTAAAATGTGTTAAAAAGAAAAGCGGGAGCCCTACAGACTCCCGCTCAAATATCAGTGTTTGACTACCTTGGTCACCTTTCCGTCAACCCTCAACAGATAGACACCTGCAGGCAAGTCCACAAGGTCAATCCTGGTGCGCTCGCCCGTCAGCCTCCACTGGCCCATCCGGCGCCCTCTGAGGTCGTAGAGTTCCACGTCGCGCCCGGCCTCACCGCACACCGTGAGCCACCCTGTTGTGGGATTGGGCCACGCCGTCATCCGCACCGCCGAAGCGATGCCGTCGATGCCGGCTGTAGCCCGCAGCACCGCCACACCCGTAAGGTCGAAGCCGCCACTGGCCCAGATGGTGTCGTTTGTAGGATAAGGGTCGTTGACCATGTGGCCGAAAGCATCGTGGGTGGCATACTGCGGGTCAATCGTCCCCACCACATCCACCAGGCGCACATAGACGATGTTGTCGATGTCGATGCCGGCGCTGTCCTTCAGCTCCTCCAAATCGAAGGGAGTGCCGTAGCCCACGCGGTATTTGCCGGCCAGGTTGTTGAGCTTCGTGGGATCCACACTGCCGTTGCTCCCCACCTGCACGGTGGTCGGCGTGAGCGAAGTCGAGGGGAACCTTACATAGCGCACGCCGTCGGTACTCACCTCCACGAAGGCCAGCTCGAGGAAATTGTCGTTGAAGGAATTCTCGAACACCGCGAAGTCGGGACCCGCCACATTGCGGATGGGCTCGGCGAAGGTCAGCGTAGCCGTGCCGCCGTCGCCGAGGCTGACGGCCGACGTGGTCGCAGTCGATGCTGGACCCACTCCGTAGCCCTCCTCGCCATAGCGCACCCGCGGCCCGTCGGGATCGACGATATCCACCGGCCCGCGCTCCACCGTGCAACCCGTGGCCCAGCCGATGATGGCTGCGCTGTCGTAGCGCACGGCGGTGCATCCGGGAGTGCCCACGCCTCCGCAGAAAGAGCCCTGCCCCTGACCATACATGATGCAGGTCAGGAGCATGGACGTCAAGATAACCAAGATACGTTTCATCGTTCTATCAATTCATTTTTCATCGGCCACTGACCACCAGCCACTCTGGCTACTGGTCACTGGCCACTTCCCTTAATGGCGCACCACCACCTTGGCCATACCCTCGCCTACGCGGAGCATGTAGGCACCGTTGGGCAGCTGGCTGACGGGGATCTGCACCTCGCTGTTGCCGGCAGCCACCGCGCGGCCATACACCTTGCGGCCCGTCATGTCATAGACAGCCACCTCGGTGCTCCGGTTCAGGCGCTCACAACGCACGCTTAGCATCGTGGCCGCGGGGTTGGGATACACCGTCACCTCGACAGCCTCAACCTCGGCGATACCGGCAGGATCGCTCACAGGGTGAATCTCCATCGTATAGACATAGATATAGCTCCAGTAGGTCGCACCATCCCATTCATAGCTGAAGCTGTCAATTACAACACCGGCGGCGGGTTCGGCCCACTTCTCGAAGTCGCCGTTACCCAGATTCTGGATCATGCCGCCATCCATGAAGCCGTTACGCTTGCTCTCCCAGTAGCTGTACATCTGCTTGCGGAGGGTGTCGGTGCCACCCATGACGAAGAAGATGTCGTCCAGATAGCTGCCATTCATCGTGTAGCTGAAGCGGTGGTCGGCGGCCGTGATGGCGTCCATCACCTGTTGCACAGTCACGCTGTCGGTGCTGAACTTATAGCCCCAAGCCAGGGCGGTGTCGGCCCAGTTCACAGCCAGGACAACCTTGTTGTTGCCCTCACCCACCCAGTAGGTAATCTGCTCGGCGCTGATGGTGGCCTCTTCGGGCTGAGGATCGACAGGACCGGCATTGGGATTAGTGACAGGATGTATCTCAGTCGGCCATACCACACCCATGGCGTATCCCATGACAGAGTCGTAACCAAAGCCATAAAGAGATTCACCAATCTTCAGGAAGTCTCCGTTGGCAACTGCAGAGCCAGCGTTAACATTACCGTTGCCGTTAAGGATATATTGCGGCATATTGACAGGCGAGGTCGAGGGGCTGAAGCTGAGGTTGACCGTACCATCGTTGTAGTTGATGGTAGTAAGAGGATTGTCGGCACTGAGGCGGCTGTCAGCAGCGCAGATGGCACGCAGAGCTCCGTCGATAGTCAGCTCGCCGCTGAACTTCAAACCCCAGGCAAGAGCGGTATCGGGGACACCCCAGTTGACGGCGAACACCAGCGAATCAGTACCTTCGCCCACCCAGTACAGGATGTCGGACGCCGCGATAGTGGCATCCTCGGGAGTATGCATCACGGTAGCAGGGGTGATGGGAGTACTCCATACGTCCTCAGTATTTTGCGAGACCTTTACAAACATATTGCTGGCAAGGTTGTAATCTGAGAACTCATCATAATCATCTGCAAGCACACCGTTCACTTTGAAAAAGTAAGCAAAACTCATGTCTGCATCAACTGGATAACAGGTGTATGCAAGCATACCATAACCATAGTAGAAACGGGGATCAGCATCGGAGATAGCCGTAACCATATCATCAACAGTCTCGTTGTCGGCTGCATTAAAATGATAACCCCATGCCACAGCACCAGTACCGTAATCAACAACGAAGATTGCGGAGGACGAGCCGCTTCCCACCCAGTAAAGGATGTCACTAGCGGCGATTGTGCTTTCTGTTTGTGCCTTCAAGCCGGTCATACAGAACAGGCAGAGGGCGATAGCTAATACTTTTTTTACCATATTGATATTGTTTTTTAGTTTGTTAATACTTTCCAACCTCAATATCGGTATCGGTAAAAAAGGAAACTGTGCAATGGGGGCAAAAGAGCGGCCTGGCCGTCTGTCACCGGAATGCTTTTTCCTCGAAAGCGGTACCGATTTCATCGGTTTGGCAGGTCTTCTGGCTTGCTCCTCTCGGCCCCGTCTTCCCATGCGCCTATGACGACGCACAGTGACATATCTTCTTGGGCTTCAACTCCTGAGCTTACAGCAGCGGGACTGCGCCGGACTCTCACCGGCTTCCCTCTTGGCGCCCTCCTCGGGCGACCAAACCGACTGCAAAAATACAAAAAAAATCTTTAATACAAGAAAAGAATACAAAAAAAGTACCCTCTCCTTGGTCTCAGAGAGGGTACAAACCGGATAGTAGTGAAGGTTATTTCTTCACTATCCTACTCACAGAACCTTCTGCATGGAGCACATAAACTCCAGCATTGAGACTGGTGAGGTCAAGGATGTTGTTTCCTTCGACGAGGGTGTAGGCCGCCACGCGACGGCCGGAGAGGTCGTAGAGTACAGCTTCGACAGTACGGCACACGCTGACGTTGACATAGCTGGTCGCCGGGTTGGGCCAGAGTTCTTCAATGACAGCCACAACATCGGCAATGCCAACATTCTCGGCGAAGATGGCGACAAGGTTGGTGTCGGAGGTGACAACGATGGTACGCACCGAGTCGGCAATGCTGTCGCTCCAACTGACAAAGTGGTAGCCGTCATTGGACACAGCCTTGATCTCGATGGCAGTACCTTCAGCGTAGGTATCTGCACCATAAACGGAACCCCAATCAGGGTTGTTGGCAATGAGCGTGACCGTATAGAACACCGGCTCAGGGGTGGTGTCGTGGGTGGTAAAGCTCAGCGTGTCGCTCCAGTCGCTTTCGTCATCCTCGCTGCAAAGCGCCTTAATTTTGACCATATAGACTGTACCTGGCATAAGGTTTGTAAGAGCGAAGGGATTGGTTGTCACGTCAATATCGATTCCGTTGCAGTTGACAATCCAAGCGGACTCTGCACCACCAGCGGTCCAACTGAGCAGAGCACCGTTGGCGGTAATATTATCGACAGCGAGGTTGGCGGGGACGACACAGGTATCTTCGACAATAGAACTGTCGATGAGTTCATACATCACACCAACGCCGGTGAGGTCGAATCCACTAGTCTCATAAGCCGTAGGCCACGGGTCGTTGACAATGTGGCCATAGGCGTCATAGGTACCGTACTGCGGGTTGATGCTACCCACCACGTCGATAACACGCACATAAACGATGCTGTCAATATTGATACCCGCACTGTCGCGGAGTTCCTCAAGGTCGAACGGTGTACCGTAACCTATGCGGTATTTGCCAGCGAGATTGTTGATATTGGTGGGATCGGTCTGACCTGTATTGCCAAGTTGTGTCTCAGTCTGGGTGAGGCAGGTGGCGGGAAAGCGGACGAAGCGCACACCGTCGGAACTCACCTCCACATATGCCAACTCGAGACTACCGTCAGAGTACCCATTCTCGAAGACAGCAAAGTCGGGACCTTCACCATTGCGGATGGGGTGGGCAAAAGTAACCAGCGCCGAACCGCCGTCTCCAAGGCTGGCGGCATCCATTGTATTGTCCATAGTAGCCATACCAATGGCGTTGGTGTCACCACCGAAACTGGCAAGCGGACCATTGGGGTCGGTGATTCTGACAGGACCACGATTTAGCACCACGCCAGTAGCCCATGCCACAATGGCGTTGCTGTCAGCGGCCATAGCCGTGCTTCCCTCGGTGCCGGCTGCACCGCAGAAGGGACCGTGCTCAGGCACCACAGGGATAGTATCAATTGGTGCTGTAGTGTCAGGTACTGTGACGGGATAGATGGTATAGGGCCATACGTAAGTGTAGTCCACATAAGTGCCCATATTGGTGCTGTCTGTGATGACGGCAACGCTGAGGTCGCCCCACTTGTAGAAGTCTCCATTGTGTAGCACGTCGCTAAGACCCCAGCCGTTCACATGGTTGAGGAGGCTCCACCAATAGTTGCCAGGGGTGATGCCGAGCGTGTCGGTCATACCGGCAGCGGTGTCAATATAATTGATGTCGTCAATAAAGCCAGTACCGGTGTAGCTGAAGCGTGGGTCAACAGCGGCGATGTCGTGAATCATCTGATGCGCGGTGACGCTGGCAGAGTCAAAGCGGTAGCCCCAAGCCAGCGCGGTGTCAGCCCAATTGACGGCCATCACGACACTGTTGCTACCGGTACCCACCCAGAAGATGATGTCGTTGGCTGCGATAGTGGCATCCTCAGGTGCAGGAGGCTCAGGGGTGTCGGGAGTGGTGTCGAGAGCGACGACGAGGTTGTCGATGCCGCAGTAGCGGTAGCCCGGACCCGTCGTGCTATTGGTACTGCTAGTCACATCCCATTTGAAGGTGAGGCGGGCATTGGCTGGTATGTTGGCATACTGGCCAAAGCGGAGGGTGTCATGATGTAGCACTCGGTTGTCGGCAGCCATGGTGTCGAGGCCCACGAACGAAGCAGTGTCGCTCGTCACATAACCAACCACCAGACGGGCTCCGCTCATATTGGTGCGGCGGTCGAAAGTCAGTACCGTCTGCGACAGCGGCTGCTCGAACATAGGCAGCATGGCGTAACGCTGCGTGCCGGTGGCATTCATGCCAGCAGTATGCGAAGCATTGTCACCAGTATAAATCTGGCTGCCGATAAGAGACAAGAAAGCATCGTTAGCGGCAATGGCGCCAAAGCTGTTGGTGCTGGTGGAATAGCCGATGCCGCCGAAGTAGGTGGCACTTTCGGAGTTGGGTGTGTAGTAGTACTGGGTGGTACCATTGCCAACCATAGACCAACATTCGGGCATGGCGGCACCAGCCATGTAGGGACGTATGGCCTGGTTGTCAACATAGCCCGAGAAATCCTGCCCGTAGGGTAGAGCCCGTGCGGTGGCGCATGAATCCACGGGGGGCTCGGGTGTATCACCTGCAATATCAACGACAATGTTGTCGATACGGAAATCATTATCAGTACCACCGACCGTGCTTTCCGCATAGAAAGCCATGCGTACGGCCTGTCCGGTAAAAGCTGCGAGGGAGACTGTAGCATGCGAAGGAGTGTTGGTAACATCAGGAAGGTAGTAATCGTCCCGGCCGACGGTGTCATTCCCCCATTGAGCCACAGGAGCCCACGTAATCCCATTGTCAGTGGTAACCAGTACAACAAAGCGGTCGTCTTCAAGACCAGCCCCTGTCTGGGGAGCGTCGGCATTGTTATATGCTGTCAGCATATAGTCGAATGACAACTCGGCATTCTCACTGAGATCGATTTCGGGGGTGACCAGCCAATACTTGCAGTTAGTGCCGTACAGGTTTACCTTCACATGCGACGACCCATCGAATGCCGTGATCGAGCGTGTCCATCCACTACTGGTGTTGGTCAAGGTTGCGCTGTGCGTGGAGTCGATATAAAGTCCACTGTAGCGGTTCCAGCAGGAAGAGAGTTGAGTAATGTTGGTGATATTGTCAAAGTTCATGCTCCACGGCAGGGGCAGGGCCGCGCAACTGGTGACAAATGACGCGGCACGGGCATTGGTGGGTTCACCCCAGCAGATGCTTCGGACATCAACGGTGTAGTTGGTGCTAGGAGTGAGGCCCATCAAGGCATAAGTAGTCGCGCCAGTGACGGTGACACTGTCGGCAGTGATACCGTCACTCCATCGCACGATGTAGGAGCCAGCTTCGCTGGGGTCGGTCCATGTAAGGGTGGCGCCATAGGCCGTGACATCCGATGTCACCAATGTAGCAGGGCGGTTACAACTGCTGACAGTATCTACCACGATGCTGTCGATGTAGCTGGTAATGGCGGTTGTACCCGTGCTAGTCTGCATGATGGCAATGCGTGTGCCGGTGCCACTGTAGCCGCCGAACTCCACCTCAAATTCGTTCCATCCGATCACGGAAGGTGTGAGGGTAGCCAGACGGGTGAAGGTGGTAGTATCAGATACGCTCTCGCTAACACCAACGGCAATCTTCACCTTGTTGATATTGGTGGTATTACCACCATATTTATAGAAGAACCGAATCTTAAGCGTATTCAGGGCCGTCTCAAACTCTGGCAAGTAGGCCACAGAGTATTCCTTAACGGCGCTGGAAGTGCCTTTGGAATATATTTTGAGCGACTTGAAGCCGTTGAGGGCGTTCCCTGTGCCACTCGCGCAATAGGGATAGTTGTTGCTGACAAGATTGTTGGAAGAGTTGTTGTACAGACGATTCCAACAGCGGTTCATGCCAGCCGACTGAGTAGCAGTCCAATCCTCGAAATTCTCCACGAATGGTATTGTGGACACCGGTGCACACAGCGTGCTTACCGGAGTCGTATGGGGCAACGTGAGGCTGCCGTCGTTACAGATAGTAACCACGCTGATAGTATAATCACTCGAGGCGCTGAGGCCTGTAATCGTATATACAGTGTCATTGAAATCGACGCTGTCGGTGACGTCACCCAAGGTATAATAACAGCGGTAGGAACCCTCGTTCATAGGGTCGGCAATATGGAGTGTAAAACCTTCGGTAGTGACATTATCGACACTGATACCCTGTGCACGGACGCAGGCAGGCATCTCATGCACGTCAATATCGTCAATATACCACGATTTGGCCGAACCTCCCGAGGGAAGGTAACGCAAGGCAATACGAGAACCACTAGGTGCATTGGGGAAGACTGAGGCGCAAAGACCATAGCCGGCGGCAAACTGGGCGCAGGGATAGCCCACCTCGGCGACAAACGAACTGCTGTCGTCGGCGTCGGTCACATAGCCCACCTGCAGGGTGCCCCCGAAGCTGCCGGTCTCGGAAGGCCGTGCCATAAAGCTCACCTCGAGGGCATTGGCCTCCTGATCAAACTCGGGCAGCACCAGTAGGTCCTTCGAGTTGCTGTTGTTACCATAGATACGCAGCGTATAGCCTTCATCACCGTATCCGCCGGTAGAACTTTGCGATGGGCGGAAGAGTTCCAGCCGGTCGAGATTGCTCCCCTTGTAGAACTTCCAGCAGGGGAGTGTACTGTCCTTCACAGCGTAGCCATAGCCATTGGGATGAGCCACATCAACAAACTGGCTGAAATCCTCATGGTAGGGAATCGCCTGTGGGCCGCAGGCAGTACGGAAAACCGTTTCGGTGAAGCCCGTGGTGGTATCAGTACAAAGGGTTTTTACACGCACCACATAACGCCTGTTGGGAGACAAGCCTGTGATGCCGTAGCTGGCGGAAAACACCTCCGCACTGTCATCTGCAGTATAATACACCATATAATGGTTCGAACTGTTGGGATCGACAATAGTGATGTCCGCCGTGGTGGCCGTAATGTTGGAGACAAGCACCTGTGAAGGCTTTACGCACGAGGGCAGTTCGGAAACGGTCACATTGTCAAGATAGGCCGGGCCGTTGTCGTTGCTCCGCAATGCCAGACGCCCTCCGGTTACACCAGCGAAAGTCACGTCGAAGTGGTTCCAGCCACTGCCTTGCGGCAAACAGGTCGCTATGGGGGTAAAAGTCGTCCCATTGGTGACATCGGCGATGACGCCAGCCTCAAAACCATGACCATAGCTCGACAGCACGTCGAAACTCAACTGCAGTTGCTGGGGCGTATCCTCAAACGGGGGCAGGACGAGCACCGTGGGACTCGACGGACGACTGCTCACATAGAGACACTGGCCTCCGGCGGCGTTGACCGACGAGGAATTGTTGATATAGGGGTCAGAGGTACTGTAGGGATTAATCAGATCCCAGCAGAACACATGGTTGGAGAAGAATGATGCCGCAGTGGAATAGGACGATCCGCTACCCGACTGGAAGTCCTCGGTCCAAGGCAAGGCACTGTGAGCTATGGTGACGCACGGGGTACGGAACGTGGCGTTGCGCGAAGCCGTCTGCGTACCGTCGGCGCAATTGGAATAGACCTTCACCGTGTAGGCTGTATTAGGCGTAAGGGTGGTGTAAGAGATGGTCTGCATATAGACCACCGTGCTATCCTCCAACGAGTCGCCGGAAAAGAGCATCACAGTATAGTCGTTCACATTGGTGGTGTCGGTGATGTTCACCGTAGCCGTGGAAGCCGTAATGCCTGTCACGCTGACGGCTTGCGCCTTGGGACAAGAAAAGGCCGCGTTAGGGTCGGCAGCATAGATGATGTTATTCACGCCGGGGAAGGTGTAGTCGCTGCATGTCGATTCACTTATTCTCAGATGCGTGCTCGTCAATGTCGTCGAGCCATAGACACTACCATAACTATTGCAGTTCCATTCCATAGAGGGCGTCAGCACGACACCTTCGGCAGGGTCGTTGTAGTAGAGTTCCTGCAGGAATCCGCCGCTACCCATAACGTAGTGAAAGCGCTCGTCATACGCCGCAATAGTGTCCAGCGCATCGAGCAGGGTGATGCTGCCGTTCCATCGCACACCCCAGATGACCACTGTAGGAGTGTAAGCGGCCGTGTTGTCATCCCATCCGATAGCCACTACCGTACTGTTGTTGCCACTTCCTGTCCAGAACTGCACATCAGCAGGATCGATGGTAGTCAACTGGGCCGAGGCCCCCAAAACAAGCCCCAGCCCCATAATGAATGTTAATAGTTTTTTTACCATGTTTTTGATACTTTTAATTGTTAATAGCATTATCTCCAATCTCCAGTATCGGTAAGAACAGACGGGGGAAAAAAACGGCAAACATGGAAACACGCCAAACACGCCGTTGCGGCGGTGCATAAAACCATGGTCGGGTCGCTTCTCCTCGAAAGCGTTACCGATATTTTAATGGTTTGGCAGGTCTTCTGGCTTGCTCCTCTCGGCCCCGTCTTCCCATGCGCCTATGGCGACGCACAGTGACATATCTTCTTGGGCTTCAACTCCTGAGCTTACAGCAGCGGGACTGCGCCGGACTCTCACCGGCTTCCCTCTTGGCGCCCTCCTCGGGCGACCAAACCGATTGCAAAAGTACAAAATAAAATCGACATACCAAAAAAAAACTTTCACCAAATCCGTTTCACCTTTCGTCCATGCAATATAAGGCCTTTTTCGCCGAAAGGCCCAAATCGCTCCCTCAAGTAAGCATAAGTAAGCCTATGGCGGCATTTGTCACCATAGGCTTGCTCTTTTATTCGTGGAACAATTACGCTGATTCGTTTCTATTTCTTCACCAGTTTCAGGTAGTTCACCTTCTCCCCGTCGTCAGAGCGGGTCTTGACGCGGACGATGTAGGAGCCCGACGGCAGCTCCTTGATGTTGAACTGGCCGGCATCTTTGAAGGTAGCCAACCTCCGTCCATGTATATCCATCACCACCACCTCCGTCACCTCGTCCGACTTGCCCACGACCGTCACCCCTGAAAGGGGGTTGCTCATTTCAATCGCGACCTCCCCCGTGGTGGGGTTGGGGATCAAGCGCAGGTCGCGGGATTCGGCCTTTGCACCGATGCCGTGGTTCCTGACCAGCGTTTTGTCCATGGTGCTGTCGGAAGCCGTCTTGCCCAAAGGTATCATCCCGTAAAAATCTCCTGAAGGGAAACAGACCGTGCGTTTGCACAATTCCCCATCCTCACAGGTAATTGCGTGGAAGCATACCATCCCGTTTTCCATCATCAGCTGCGACAACACAGACGCATCGATCATCCCCAATCCCGTCACATGGGCTGTACCATCGTACATGTAATTGATGACCATCGGTGGCTCGCTCCAAAATGCAAGAACCTCATCTGCGGGAGATACATCGACTGTGAAGCTGAAATAACCCGCCACAAGGCTTGAAAGACCGGAAATCCCATACAAATCTTCCATATACATGGTATCCTCGCAGGTGATCTTGTCCGGTATCAGGTCAATGCAGAATTCCTTTTCGCAGCGCATACAGATTGAATCCACAAGCTTGCAGCAGACCACCGAGGGCTCGAACGTCGGCACATTGATCTGGAGGGAGAAAGTGTAGCATCCGTTCGGGGAAATGGTGGTCGGAACAAAGTTAGAACTGACCGCGGCACCTCCTTGCAGTTGCAGCATCTGCACAAGTGCTCCGGGACAGAAGTCATAGACTTTGGAGTGGTTGCACACAGTCACACTGACATCATAGACCCCCCTGCACTCCTCATCCACAAACATCTTCCTTTCATAGCTGACGCTGACACTGTCGCAGTCGCAAAGTTCCTTCTCATCAATGACCAGTTTGGGTGAGATCTCGTTGCAAGCACCCCCTTCATAATCCACCGACAGCTGGTAGGTGCCGAATCCCGGAAGAGGGAGCTGTATGGGGAGATAGGTATAGTTGCCCGAGCCCGTGGCGAAAGAATTGTCATCCAGCAGCCAATCCCAGTCGATGGTCTGCCAGTCGTCGGTGATGCCATAGACGGGGAGAATATTGTCGAAATATTCCTTGCATTTCCAATAGCATCCCGTCAGCAGGGCGTCGAAGTCGGGCTGCTTGTCTATTCTATGCTTGCCTTTCTCCGACGGGCACCCGATGGAGGGGTCGTAGTAATAGGCCGAGGCCAGGCCGTGAGTGAAATAGTATGCGTCCGTACCCGTCTGTCCGTTGCTCCAGTGCATGGTCCCCGTGTATCCCGAGGCCGTGAGCTGCACCGGCGCGTCGCTGATGCAGGGGCTTCCCGTCACGCTGATGGTGGGTGCCGTCGGAGGTGTGGTGACCGTGAGGGTCTTGGTGTCGGTCGAGGAGCAGGTGGTGACACTGTTGGTGACGGTCAATGTCACATTGAATGTCCCCGCATAGGGGGCGGCAAACACGATGTTGGCCGTGTTGCCGGTCTGATAGACATTGCCGCCGAAGGTGACGGCCCAGTCGTAAGTCAGAGGGTCCGCGCTGGGTCCTTGGCTGCCGTAGAACTTCACCTCGTCCCCCACACAGCAGCTGAATTTCTCGGCGTAGATGTCGGCTATCGGCGATTTCAGGAATTCCACATTCCGCGTTGCTTCTTTCTTGCAGTAGTTGGTATTCGTCACATATACCTTATAGTCCCCGGGGTAGTAGGCGGGATATACGTGGTTGTGGTTGTGTGTCGTTGTTGTCGAATGGGGGGCTGTCCAATAGTAGTCGAAGGCATTGTTGCCGGGAGAAAACGTAACATCCTGGGACGCATTGGTGTTGGGGCAAATAAGATTGAGGTAGTCATAGCTCAAAGATCCATTGTGAAGTGCATCCGCAAAGGAAGTGACGGTAATCGGCGCTATCGCATTCCGCTGGCAGCCGTATTCATCCATGATGGTAACACTAACATTGTAAGGATACGGGTCCTCTTTAAAAGTATGACAAATCTGTCCTCCGTCGGTTTCAAATCCGCTGTTGTCCCCGAAGGACCAGACAGAGGAGACAATTTGCCCCGTGGGGTGCAGGACGGCGCTGAGCTCGATGGGAGTGTTGTCGCAGGCATTGTGGTTGTGGGCGGCATTGGCCGAGGTGATATCCACGTAAGCATACTGCGGGGGCATGAACATGGTCTGGGAACCGATGACACAGGGGGTGATGTTCCCGTTGGCGCCTATCCCCGTCAGGGTGAAGGTGTAGGTGCATGGGAGCAGGGGATTCGGCGAGGCAGGGGTGTGTTCGTAGGACGTGGTAGATGCCGTCATCTGGAAGTAATCCACCGTGTTGTTGCAGTCGTTGCTGACCGAGAAGTACAGCACCGTGCTCCCGTCGATGTACTGCGAGTGGTTCCGCAACACCACCTTGTCGCACACCTGCTCAATCGTGATGTCGGGCACCACCTCGACCATCAGGGTTTTCCTCCCTTTGCGGCATCCGATGATATCCGCCGTGGCCTCGGCATGGTAGAGACCCGCATCGCCGACCGTCAGGGTGGCGGTGTGGTTGTTGGGGCCCGACGTCTGCGGGCTGAGGCCGGTGCCGTTGCGTCGCACGTCCCACAGAATGTTGGGCTCGTTGGAGGGAACGGTGAAGGTGATGGTCTTGGCACAGGGGTCGTAGCTGCCGCTCACTGCCATGCTGTCGCAAGGGGGAAACAGTGGTCCGTCATTCCGGCTATCCCAGGTCAGCGTCACACTGCATCCGCCGTCCGAGACGGTGCATTGATAGATGCCGTCGCCCTGCAAGAGAATGCTGGGAGTGTTGCCCGTCACAGGGACAAAGGTGCTTGTGCCGTTCGCCATGAATTGCCATGTGTAGGAGTATCCCGACCCTGTCGGGGTGGGATAAACCTCCACGGTAGTCAGCCCCCCCATAACTCCCTTTCGCAATCCGGCCACCGGTGGGCCGGGAAAGACATGCACCGTCTTCACCGCGCTGGGCAGCATGTCCGGGTTGGTGCAGTAGTTGTAGGGGTTGGACCGCAAGGTCAAGTCCGCGAAGCCGGCACGGTCGAAGGTCACGGTCACGGGGTTCCCCTGCCACTGGCCGCCGTCCATCGACCAGCGGTAGGTCGAAGCGCTGCCGCCACTGCCGGTATAGGTCTCCTGGTCGTGGACGCACACATTGTCCGGACCTGTGACGGTCAATGTGTTGTTCGAATAGTCAACCACTTGGATGGTCACCCGTTTCACATTGGTGCTGGCGTCGCAGTAGGTGCGCGTCAGCTCCACATCGAAGGTGGTCGGGGTGGTGATGTCGTTGACCGACAGGGTGACATCCGGCAGCAGGTGGCTGCCCTGCACCGAGCCGCAGTGCTGCATCGTGGGCTGTATCTTCCATTCATACAGCACCCCGTCGCTGCGCTGGTCAAGAACCCTGCCTGTGAAATTGACCAAGCTGTTGGGACACACCGTGATGCTCGTGGGCAGGGTGGTCGGGTCCAGCGCCAGGGCGCTCATCTGATGCACATAGTATCCTGTCGATTGGCATTGCAGCACACGGTCGTAGTGATAGACCCGCACGTCGCAGACCTCCGCCTGATAGCTGATGGCTACGCTGTCGCCGCTGTACTGCTGCGGTGCGGCGGTGCTGCAGGCAGGCGCCCACACAAGGCTGTAGTTCGGATTCGACGGCGAGCCGCGGAGCACCGCCGTCTGGTACGGGCAGCAGGTGTGGCGGTTGTCCGGCATCATCTCAGCCACCGTGGGTGCCGGCGGCACATCCTTCACTATCAGCAGAAAGGTGGCCGGACCGCAATAGGCCGGGTGCTCCGCCGTCACCAGGTAACGCCCCGTGGCGAACCTCCCGCTGTAGTATTTGCCAGTCTCATCGTCGCCTATGGGCTGCATGCTGGACAAATCATATACCCGCCAAGTGGCAGTCACCAGCGGTTCGGTGTGTAAATAGCATTCGTTGGCGTTGCACACCCTGTTTGGACCAACGATTTCAAGTGTCGGCTGCTGGGCGATCAAGGGTATCGTGCAAAAGAGCAATCCCACAATTGCCGACATTCTTATATGGAAACGAATGCCCATAATTTCCACCACGAATTATTTGTTCTCTATGAATTGGCGGTAATTGCTTTCGTTGACAAGCACAAAGTCGTCTTCGGCAGGCAGATACAGGTATCGTTCTGCCCGAAGGCTTTTCTCCCCGAAGTTGACAAGGATCCCCCTCAAAGTCCCCGTGATGCGCATATAGTTGAACAGCTGCGCCCTGTGTTCAGGTAACAGCGAAGCAACCGACTTCAGTTCCACAATCACACCATCGCAGTAAAAATCTGCAATATAGAACTTCTTCAACGGTTGTCCTTTATAGGTAAGGTGCAAAGGCTTCTCCCTTTCTGCCGAGATGCCTGCACGGGATAGTTCTATTGCCAAAGCCTCCTGATATATAGCCTCTTCCATCCCCCTGCCAAGCTCGCGGTGTACCTCCATCGCGGCTCCGACGATGTTGTAAATACCAAGATATTCTTCTTTGGTCATATTAATTTGTGGTTAATTATGACAATTCGTTTCGCAGGCTGTCAGGATGTCGGGGTATTCCTCGACCGGCAGCTGCTTGAAGTCGTACTGGCATTCCGAGTCGAAGCTGCCCGTGATGGTAATCTCACAGGTGTTCTGCCCGCAGAGAGGGGCAAACGATAGCAGAATAACTGCCAGCAATAACAACTTTCTCATAACTTGATGATTTTATGACGGTAAATATGTTGGTTTGTGACAATTTCTAAAATATAGGCTCCCGGCTGCAGGGATGCAATATCAAGCATGTTTCCATTGAAAGGAATCTGTTTCTTGATGCCCGTAAGGGTCATTACTGAGGCTTCAACCACAGGCTCGTCCATTGAAACATACAACTTGTCACGGACAGGATTGGGGTATAGAGTGCAAGGTGTGTTCTCGGTCAAATCGACATGCTCCCCGCCCCCTTGCGGCGTATAGACGTATGGTGTCATGAATGATGCATCCGTGTATTTGGTCACACACACAAACGGCTCCCCATACGCATAGACATGATGTTCCCCAAAATCGGCATCGGCTTTCAAATGATTGACAAGATACAATGTCGAATCTGACAGGGCGATAGGTCCAACAGTATGAAATATAGCATATGAATTGTAATCTATACCGTCAATAAGATGACCCTGGTAATCAAAAACAGCCAAGGCTAAACCATAAAAACTTGGATTGGGTGTCTCTATGGTATCGTGTGGTAGTGCTAATCCTTCAAAAAACAACCCTTGCATATATACCCTATTGTTTTTTGCTGCAAAATTTTCCCGTTCATGATCTATCCCTGATTTCCTTAAGGAAGGGAATATTCCGATGGAGTGATAATCAAGACTTTGTCTGTCAAAAGATATGGCAAATGCATCATTGTTTATTGGCAAAATGTGGTTTTGAAATACAAACAACGAATTTGTTACAGATTCTTGCCCTAAAAAATTTCTTGCCGCAATACCTCGAATAAAAACCAAATTGCTATCATTGTCAAAAACAATGTCGTTCATGTGTGAGTTTGCAAGATAATTGGAATTAATTACGCTATCGTCCAAATGCAAGCAGCTACGCGGTGTCAAGTCCAAATCATGGACGGTTACAAAACCTTTGAGTTGATTCTTTTCCGAGATGAAAATCGACACATGATTGACGGAGTCAAAAACCATAGTGTTGTCTCGTGGCGATGACGAAGATGATGTATAATAAAAGGACATGTTCAGAACCAAGAAAAGGTTTGACTTGTTCACCTTGATATAAAACTCTGGTGTATAATACAAACTGTCTGTTTTCTGTACAAGATATCTACTTTCCAGCAGCGTGTCGAAATGGGGAGAGAACTTCAGCAGGTGCGGGTACCACTCCTGAGGGCGGTGCTTCAGGCTGCATTCGCCCACCATCCGATGATCGGCCCAGAACTTCACCGCAGTCAGCGTCCCCTCGCTGGCCTGATAGTCCGATCCGTATGAATCCACCGACTGGCGGCAGATATAGATGTTTCCGGCCGAATCCACGTCGAATGTGGCATACTGGAGATACTGCATCCTTAGATACGGCAGCGAATCCGGATTGCTCCATGGCTGCCACATAAGGTCGTTCCCGGCACTATCCACGTAGCTCCGTTCCAGGAAATGCTGTTCTTTGACGTTGCCATCGAAGTCGAACGCCACATAGGCGTTGCAGACAACGTCTGAGAACCTCCGGTCAGGATACTGATAAGGGTTGAACGGATAGTATTCTGAGGTGTATAAGGTGTCCAGCCAGTACAGGTAACGAGTGTTGGCGAGATTGGGACCGTGCGGAGAGAAATAGAACATCACTGCGAACCCCGTGTCGCCCAGCGGCTTGATGTCGTCCGCTCGGGTCAGGTTGCCATAGTTGCCGTGCACCACTCTCTTCCACACCATCTCGCCCGAGGGTGAGATCTTGGCAATAAGTACGTTAGTCGGACTGCAGTCCGGGCCATAGGGCGTCATGGGCAGGATGCGCTCGCCGTCCCACTCGGCGTCGTTGCGGAACTGACCGAGGATATACAGGTTCCCCAGGCTGTCCGTCACCGTCCCCTTGATGCAGCTGAGGCTGTTCGGCACCGCCGACCCATATCCCTTGGCCCAGTCGAAATGGCCCGTCGAACTTCCATTCTGTCCTGCTGCGCCGCCCAACACCAGCAGCACCGAAACCAAGAATAAAGCTGTCTTTTTCATATTGTCAAGATTATGCGTTTTCAGTCAAGTTTCATTGTGCAAAGATACGAAAAAAAACAATATATCGATTTGTAAAGAGTATATTTCGCCCTTTGTTATAAATAAAAGACGCTTTTTTTTCGGAAACGTTACATCAACAGTAAAATTTAACATTTTTTATGATATTTTCGACACCCTGCGCCCACTAAACACTAAACACTGAACACTACCCACTTTCCCAGGCAATGACCTAGTACTTTCTATATAGTCAATACTAGGTCAATACTAGGTCAATACTAGGTCATAAGGAGTTCAAGGCTTAGTGTCAGACAGTTACAGAAGTCAGTATTTTTAAAAGTGATGGCATGCAATAAATTGCGACGCTTCACGTTTCTTATTCAAGATGAATATCCTGCTACAGGAATGGGAATTGCCCCCGTTCAACCAAATCAAGATAGAAGACTACAAACCCGCCATACGCCAGGCCATTGCCGAGGCCGAGGCGGCGGTGGAGGCCATCGCCAGCGACCCCGGGGAGCCGACGTTCGAGAACACGGTGGAGGCCCTGGAGAGGGCCGACCGGCGGCTGAGTCGCATCGCAGCCATCATGACGAACCTCAACGAATGCTGCACCAGCGACGAACTGCAGGCGACGGTGATGCAGCTGGAACCCGAGATGACGCGGTTCGGCATGCGGGTGATGACCGACCGGCGGCTGTACAAGAAAATTGAAAATTTAAAATTGAAAATTGAAAATTCGGCCGATGCAGGTCTCTCTACCGAACAGGAAACCCTGCTGGAGAACACGCTCAAGGGGTTTGTGCGGCACGGGGTGGCGCTGGAAGGCGAGGCCCGCGAGCAATACAAGCGCAACGAGGAGGAGCTGAGCGAGTTGAAGCTGCGATTCAGCCAGAACGCCTTGGCCGACCTGAACGAATGGACGCTGCACCTGACCGACGAGGGCGACCTGGAGGGGCTGCCCGAGGGGGTGCGCGCCGCCGCCCGCGAGGAGGCCCGGAGCAGGAAGCTCGAAGGGTGGCTCTTCACGCTGGCGGCTCCGTCATACATCCCCTTCATGACCTACAGCACCCGCCGCGACCTGCGGGAGCGGATGTACCGCGCCTACGGGAGCATCGGCGGCCGCGGCAACGGGCACGACAACAACGAGGTGATACGCCGCATCGTGGAGCTGCGGGCCGAACAGGCTCGGCTGCTGGGATACGACACCTACTGCGACTATGTGCTGGAGGACCGCATGGTGCAAAGCCTGCCGAACCTGCGCCGCTTCATGCAGGAGCTGAAGGAGGCCGTGCTGCCGGCCGCCAAGCGTGACTTGCAGGAGGTGCAGACCCTTTCCTCGCCACTCATGCCGTGGGATTTCAGCTACTATGCCGAGAAGCTGAAGCAGGAGCGCTACAACCTCGACAGCGAGGCCCTGCGGCCCTACTTCCCCCTGGAGGCGGTGAGGGAGGGCATCTTCGGCCTCTACGGACGGCTGTACGGCCTCAGCTTTGAGGAGGACCGCAGCATACCGGTCTATCACCCCGACGTGCAGACCTACCGCGTGAAGGACGGCGAGCGCGAGATGGGGCTGCTGTACCTGGACATGCACCCGAGGGAGTCGAAACGCAGCGGCGCCTGGATGACAGAGTTCCGGGGGCAATACGGCTCCGTCAGGCCCCAGATACAGGTGGTGTGCAACTTCAGCAAACCGACGGCAGACCCGGTGTCCGGAATGACGCTAAATCCGTCGCTGCTACGATTCAGCGAGGTGGAGACCTTCATGCACGAGATGGGGCACGCCATGCACGGCATGCTGAGCGAGGTGGGGTACGAGAGCCTGAGCGGGACCAACGTGAAACGCGACTTCGTGGAGATGCCGTCGCAGGTGATGGAGAACTGGTGCTACGAACCCGAGTTCCTCTGCACCTTCGCCCGCCACTACAAGACCGGCGAGCCGCTGCCGACGGAATATGTGGAGAAGATACGTGCCGCCCAGAACCACCTGGCGGGGTGGCTGTGCCTGCGCCAGCTGAACCTCGGCATGACCGACCTGGCCTTCCACACCGTGCAAATTGAAAATGGAAAATTGAAAATTGAAAATTCGGCTGACGCGGACAATAATTCTCAATTCTCAATTCTCAATTCTCAATTCATGGCAGAAGCCGTTGAGGCTGCCGCTATGACCAACCTGCTGCCGCGGGTGGAGGGCTGCTGCACGGCCACCAACTTCAGCCACATCTTCGGCGGCGGCTACGCCAGTGGCTACTACGGCTACAAATGGGCCGAGGTGCTGGACGCCGACATCTTCAGCCGCTTCAAGCACGACGGCATCTTCAACCGCGAAACCGCCGGGCAGTTCCGCCGCGAGATACTGAGCAAAGGCGGCACCGAGCACCCCGCCGTGCTCTTCAAGAACTTCATGGGCCGCGAGCCCGACAACAAAGCATTACTTAAAAGAATGAACCTGATATGAACGAACAATTAGCCAAACAAATACTAAAAATCTTCGCCAACAACCCCTTCGACGCCTTCAACCACAAGCAGATCAGCTCTCGCATAGGGGCTGGCAGCAAGGCCGAGCGGCAGGAGGTGATACGCACCCTGCAGGAGCTCGCCGAACAGAAACACCTGGTGGAAGATGACCACAAGGGGAAATACAAAATCAACCCCAAGAGCATCGACGACGAGCTGATGCCGCAGAACTACGTGACCGGCACCATCGACATGAAGCAGGGCGGCAAAGCCTACGTGATACCCGAGGAGGAAGGGCGCGAAGACATCCAAATCGCCCCCAACAACACCCACCACGCGCTGCACGGCGACACGGTGCGGGTGCTGATGTTCCCGCAACGGAAGATGCACAAGCCCGAGGGCCAGGTGGTGGAGATTGTCAAACGGGCCAAGACCCGCTTTGTGGGCGTGATACAGAAGCAGCCGCGCTTCGCCTTCATGGTGAGCGACAGCCGCACCATGCCTGTCGATATCTTCATCCACAACGACGACCTGGGCGGAGCCGAGAACGGCGAGAAGGTTCTGGTGGAGATGACCGAATGGCCCGAACGGATGAACAACCCCGTGGGCAAGGTCATCAAACGGCTGGGAACGCCCGGCGACAACAACGTGGAGATGCAGAGCATCCTGGCCGAATACGACTTCCCGCTGGACTTCCCGGCAGCGGTCGAGGAGGAGGCCAAGAAAATCAAGAAGCCCACCAAGAAAGAGATGGCTTCGCGGCGTGATTTCCGCGAGGTGACCACCTTCACCATCGACCCCGCCGACGCCAAGGATTTCGACGACGCCTTGAGTTTCCGCGAGCTGGAGAACGGGCACGTGGAGGTGGGCGTGCATATCGCCGACGTGAGCTACTACGTGAAGCCCGGCAGCGCGATTGACCGCGAGGCCTACGAACGCGGCACGAGCGTCTATCTGGTCGATCGCACCATCCCCATGCTGCCCGAGAAACTGTGCAACGAGGTCTGCTCGCTGCGGCAGGACGAGGACAAGCTTTGCTTCAGCGTGGTGATGGAGATGGATGCCAAAGGGAAGGTCTATCGCTCGTGGATGGGCAAGACGGTGATTTGCAGCGACCGCCGCATGGCCTACGAAGAAGCGCAGGAGATAATCGAGAGCGGCCGGTGGCCGGCAACCGGTGACCCCAAAGCTGACGCGGTCGCCGAGGCGATACTGAAACTGCACGGGATAGCCAGCAAGCTGAGGGCGGCAAGGTACAAGGGCGGCGCCATCAACTTCGAGAGCCAGGAAGTGAAATTCCAGCTCGACGAGAACGCCAAGCCCATCGGCGTGTATATCAAAGAGAGCAAGGAGGCCAACTGGCTGATTGAAGAATTCATGCTGCTGGCCAACAAGACCGTGGCCGAGTACATCGGCAAGCCCACCAAAAAATCGGAAACCGGAAGTCAGAAACCAACCCGGACCTTCGTCTATCGCGTGCACGACGAGCCCAATCCCGAGAAGCTCAACACCTTTGTGGAATTTGTGGCCAAACTGGGATTCAGCATGAAGACCAGCAGCCGCAAGGCACTGGCCGAGAGCTATAACCGACTGTTCGAGAACATCGCCGGCCGCGGCGAGGAGCACATGGTCGATACCATCGCCATCCGCACCATGAGCAAGGCCTACTACAGCACCGAGAACATCGGCCACTACGGCCTCGCCTTCCCCTACTACACCCACTTCACCTCGCCCATCCGCCGCTATCCCGACCTGATGGTCCACCGGCTGCTGGAACGCTATCTGCAGGGCGGGAAATCGGTCAACGCCGACGAATACGAAGACTACTGCCGCCACTGCTCTGTCATGGAGAAGAAAGCCGCCGATGCAGAACGCACCAGCGTGAAATACAAGCAGGCCGAGTATCTGGCCGACAAACTGGGCCAGGTCTTCCCCGCCCTTATCAGCGGCGTGAGCAAATGGGGCATCTATGCCGAGATCGAAGACAGCAAGTGCGAGGGCATGATACCCATCGGAAGCCTGAAAGACGACTACTACATGCTCGACGAAGACAACTACCAGGTCATCGGCCGCCGTCACGGACGCTGCTACAAGCTCGGATACCCCGTGCACATCCGCGTCCGCAAGGTTGATTTGCTCAAGAAGCAGATCGATTTCGACCTGGTGGAGGATGACGAACCCAAGGCCGGCAAGTCTTCCAATCAGCAGAAAAGCCACAAAGGCAGAAAAGAGAAGAGAGACAACCATCATAAAAAAGCAAAGAAATGAAGAAGACTATCTTAGTGTTCCTTGCCATCATGGCACTCTCCATGCCCTTCTCGGCCTACGCCAAGAAGGTGTATCCCGACGGGCCCCTGTTCCCCGTGAGGGAGGGCGGCCTTTACGGCTACATCGACCGTACCGGCAAGATGGTTATCAAGCCGCAGTTCGTCGATGCCCGCGACTTCTCAGAAGGGTTGGCCAGAGTAACCATCGACGTTTTCCATTGGGGATACGTTGATACGACAGGCCGCATGGTCATCGAGCCACAGTTCGACTGGGCGGAGAACTTCCACGAAGGACTTGCAGCCGTGCGGACCAGTGGCGGATGGGGCTTCGTCGATAAAAAGGGCCACATGGTGGTCGCTCCCCAATGGAGCGAGGTGCGCTGGTTCAAGGAAGGGCTCGCCGCCGTCAATCTCCGCACCAGATATCATAGCGACCAATGGGGCTTCGTCGATAGAACCGGCGCCGTGGTCATCCCTCCGCAATACATCAAAGTGATGGATTTCTCGGAAGGGATGGCGCAGGTGAAGGTCGGCGGCAAGTGGGGCTACCTCGACAAGACGGGCCAGATAGCCATTGCCGCCCAGTACGACCGCACCGAGAATTTCAGCGAAGGGCTGGCCAAAGTGCAGGTAGGTGAAAAATACGGCTTCATCAACCAGAAGGGACAGATGGTCATCGCCCCGCAGTATAGCAGCGCCGAAGACTTCTCCGAGGGGTTGGCGGCGGTGAGAATCGACGACAAGGCCGGCTTCATCGACCACACTGGCCAATTCGCCATCGAACCCCGATTCGATTTCTCCCACTCCTTCTCGGAAGGATTTGCCGAAGTATCTGTCAATGGCCTTACCGGCTATATCGACAAGCGCGGGCAATACATCGTCCCTTTACAGAAATTCAACCTTACCGAGCCCTTCTCGGAAGGACTGGCCGCCGTACGGCTCGACGAGAGCAAGAACATATGGTGTTTCTTCGACACGAAAGGGAAAAAAGTATTCACCGTGACGGGCGTCACCCCCTGGGACTTCTCCGGCGGCCTGTCAAAACTTGAGCGCGAACTCATCACCGAGGACGACGGCGTCGATTTCGCCATCGACTACATCAACAAGCGGGGAGAATACGTGTGGAAAGAGGAATAATGACAGATACATATAACTAAGGATGCACCCGCCTTTCGGCGGGTGCATCCCTTGTTTTCAGCACTTCATCCTTTATTCTTCCGGGGCAAACATCGGGTCCCAGGCGGGGAGCATGATGGGTTCCTGCTTCATGAGGGAGAGGATGTTGGCGGGGATGTATTTCTCCTCGAGGACCACGCGGAACATGTACTCGTTGAACCAGTCGTTGGTCATGATGAGGTTGCCCTGCCAGCCGTAGTTGGGGCCCCAGCTGTTCTCCACCATCCACTTGAGCGGCTTGCCGTCCTTGTCGAGATCGACGGCGCAGAGGGTCATGGCGTGCGAGGAGCCGCTGGCGAAGGTGGCCACGCGCTGCTTTTTGTCCATGCCGAAGGTGGTACCCATGAGGCTCTCGTAGTCGAAGTTGTTCATGTCCATGAGGCCGTTGTCGCGGTTGAGGAATTTTCCGACGTCGCAGCTGAAGTACATCATGGTGCTGTCCTTGATGGAGGCGATGCACATGGGGGCGATGTCCTCCATGGGCAGGTTGAGATAGCGCCAGTTCTGGCCGTCATAGACATGGCGGTCGTACTGGATTTCATATACCTTGTAATACTCGCGGGTGGGGTCGTTCATCACCATGTAGTACTTCGAGAAGTCGGTCTTGGCAAACTTCTCGTAGAACTCCTTGGGGGTGTAGGTGGCGGTCTCCACTATCTCGCCCTTGGCGTCTTTCTGTTGCCAGGTGAACTGTGCCGGGGGCTCGCCCATGGTGAGGGCCAGCATGCGGTAGATGGTGCCGAGCATCTCGGTCTTCTTGGCTTGCAGTTGTTGCGCTGCTTTGTCACCTTTCGGGAACAGTTTGTAGAGAGTTTTGGCGTCTTCGCGGAGGATAAGGCCGTCCTCGCGGAGCTTGAGGGCTATGAGGTTGCTGATGCTGGAGGTGTTGTTGGTGTTGTAGGTCTCGGGCATCACGTCGGCAGGCACGAGGCCGTACTTGTCGATGAGGTTGGCCACACCGGTGAACTGGCCACCGTCGCCGATGGGGTTCTTGAAGAGCCACTGCACCTCCTGGTCGTCAATGGGCTTTTGGTAGGTGTCGATCATGGCCTGCAGGAAGAGGTTGCTCTTCTCCAGCTGGTCGTAGAAGAAGAGGTAGGCCTGCGAGAACTGGAAGTCGGCAGGCAGGTGGTGCTTGCGGATGGCTTGGTTGCGCAGCACGTTCATGCCGGTGAACATCCAGCAGCGGCCACTCGATTTCTGGTCGGTGACGGCCTTGCTGACGACGCGGTTCGAGAAGTGCGAGTCGAACTTGGTGGCATTCTCATAGTTCATGGCCAGCTTGGCGGGGCTCTGGTTCACCATGATGTTACGCAGGGCCTTGTCGCTGGCGTTTCCGCCGAAGCCTTTCTTCATCTGCTGCATCATCTCGGTGGTGATGCCGCCATTGTACTCAGGCTGAGCCTGTTTCTTTTTCTGAGCCATTGCGCCGCCACATACCAGCATGGCACCGAGGACTAATGCTAAATATTTCTTCGTCATAATATGATGTTTTTTTGTTTTTCGCGGTGCAAAAATACATTTTTTTTCTGACGTATTGAAAAATATATGTACTTTTGCCGTCATAAATCAATTCACATCAATATGATTAAACACACACGATTCCTCGTACTGCTCAGCATTTCTCTGCTGCTGTTCAGCGCATGCAAACAGAAAACGGAAGCTCCCGTGGAGCAGAACACCGACAACATCTACCAGTTCACCGTCCTCGACGGCATCGGCACCCCCGTCAGCCTCGCCGACTATCAGGGTCAAGTGCTACTGGTGGTCAACACAGCCACACAGTGTGGCTTCACGCCACAATACACCGAGTTGCAACAGCTCTATGACAAGTATGGATCCAAGGGCTTCACAATCCTCGACTTCCCCTGCAACCAGTTTGGCGAACAGGCACCCGGCAGCTACGACGACATCCATGCTTTCTGCACCGGCACCTACAACATTACCTTTCCTCAGATGGCCAAGATTGACGTCAACGGAGACTCGGCCGACGCCCTCTATGTCTGGCTCAAGTCCAAAGCTTCTTTCGGTGGCTTTGATACCACTGACCGCATCGGTGCCTACCTCGACCAGATGTTTCGACAGCAGGACAGCCTCTACGACCAGAATCCCGACATCAAGTGGAACTTCACCAAATTCCTCATCGACCGTGAAGGCAACGTGGTGCGCCGCTTCGAGCCCACTGCCAAGAGTAACGACATCGAAAGCATGCTTCTGAAGCTGCTCTAACAGAAAAGGGGGAATACAACAAAATAGAAAACCCCGTCCTTTGCAGGGCGGGGTTTCTAGATCTAAAAATCTAAAACAAATTACCTTTTTCTTACTTGGTCTTGTACTGAATCGGTACTTCAAGCAGTCCGCTTATTCGGCCTTCTTGGCGTACTTTTTGTACTTGTTCATGAACTTATCGACGCGACCAGCGGTGTCAACGAGTTTCAACTTGCCGGTGAAGAAGGGGTGCGAGGTGTTCGAGATTTCGAGTTTCACCACGGGATACTCCTTGCCATCGGTATAAACAACGGTCTCTTTGGTGTTGGCGCAGCTCTTGGTGAGAATCATATTGTCGTTCGACATGTCTTTGAACACCACGAGGCGATAGTTTTCGGGATGAATTCCTTTTTTCATTTTCTTACTTTTTGCCGTCTAACCCGTTTATTGTTAGACGATTGTTTATATTTTGATTATTAATTTCGTGCTGCAAAGATACAACAATTTCCCAATCTGGCAAAATATTTTTTTCATTTGCCTCTGGAAATTCAACTCTCATGCGGTTTATTCAGAAGCTATTCAAATTGAGGCTGACCCCTCCATAAATGGCTCGGCGGGTGGCGACAGCATAGATATTAATCTCCTCGATGGGACGCACAAAAATGCCGGCTCCGAAATTGACCTCATGATTACGAGATGACTCATCAACAATGTAGTCGTGCGAGATATGGCCTGTCGAAGTCTCACTATTGACATTCACATTCACCGTACTGGCATCCACGTACCCATAGTTGGTTTGGCTGTACCCAATGATGGGAGCAACCCTGAGCCACGGCAGGACAGGAATCTGGTATCCTGCATTGATAACGAATGCCTCATGATCAAACCACAACTCATTTTTCACGTGGTTGTCGGTTGCACTCGCAGGAGGATTCACCAGGCAATCGATATAGACGCCCCAAATCGACAGACTTGCACCGAAACCGAAACCGGCATATTCGGTACCAAAGCCAGCCGAACCCAGGTTGACACCCAAATGATAGTAATCGCGGTTCGATTCAAGATTGAACCACTGCGCTTTCGCGGTCATAGACATGGCTACAAGCAATACTGCAAATAATACCTTCTTCATTGTATTTTATGAATTATTGGTTAATTACTGTCATTTTATTGAAAGGGCACGCCAGCTGGCAAAGGTCGCATCCAAGAGTGTATCCATGTGCATCCACCCCGGGCGGAATATCACGACGGTGATGGGTGGTATAGTAGGCGGTACAACGACGCACATCAATCATCTTCTCACCGATAGCATGATTCGGACATGCCTCCACGCACAACTGACAATCAGTACACCTACCGGCAATCGACTTGTCATAGGCATCGCACTCTTCATTGGTGACAACTTCACCAAGATTGACCCATGAACCCCACTGCGGGGTGACCAGCAACGTGTGGCGTCCTATCCAGCCAAGACCCGCTCGGGCGGCCCAATGCTTGTCACTGATAGGCACCGTATCGCAGCAACACTTCCCCTCAATCCCCAAACGAGCCTTCAAGGCAAACAGCATTTCCTTCACCACCTGGTGGTATTCACGGTGCCGTGCATAGGCGGCCACCCCGTCGGTACAACCCGGTTCGGGAGGGGGATAGGCACTGACACAACAGATGACGCTTCGAGCTCCGGGGACAAGCAATCGCGGATCCATTCGCATATCCACGTTGCGCTCCATATACCCGAGGCCGCCATTCCATCCCTTGGCCAGCCACTGCCGCAAAGGGTATTCCTCATCGGTCAAGGCATCGGCCTCCGCCACACCACAGGCATCGAACCCCACTTCGAGCGCCAAACGTTTTATCTCCGTGCTACTCAGCATCCTGCTGATACTTGGCCTTTTTCGATCCTTCGTACAACTCAAACTTCAGGAAGCGACAATCGAGCGCACCGTTTTGCACAGGAATCTTCCTCGACGGATGCAATCCGATATGTTTCATGGCCTCGAAATCGCTGGTGATAAGCCACACCTCACAATCTTTTCCGTACTTCTGCTTGAAAGTGTCGCCCAACTTTTCATACATAGCGTTGAGGTCTTCCACTTTGATGCGTTCGCCGTAGGGAGGATTGGTGACTATCAGCGTTTTGCCTTCGGGAGGCTCCTGGTCGGCAAAGTCGCCGATGTGCAGCATCACATCGTGGTGCAGCTTGGCATATTCGAGGTTCTTCTCGCATTGTTGAATCACCTGTTCATCAATGTCGTTACCCCATATTTCACCATCGAAATCGAGCGCGCCAATCTTGCGGTCCTCCTCAGCCTTGACGCTCTTCCACTCGCCCAGGTTGAACTCCTTCCACCGCATGAATCCGAAGCGGTTGCCCCGGTAGTATTGCGCCGGTATGTTGTTGGCCATCATGGCGGCCTCGATCAGCATGGTACCGCTACCGCACATGGGGTCGTAGAAGTTGCAGTCGCACTTCCAGCCAGCGAGTTTCAGCAATCCTGCGGCCAACACCTCGTTGATGGGCGCCACGCCCACGCCTTGACGGTAACCGCGCTTGTGCAGCGAATCGCCGCTACTGTTCATCAGCAGCGTGACGTGATTGTCGCGGATATGCAAGTTGATTTTGTAATCCGGTTCCTCGGTATCGATGGAGGGACGCTTGCCGAAGTTACGGCGGAAGCGATCGACGATGGCATCCTTGGTTTTCAAGGCAGCATAGTAGCTGTGGGTGAACACCTCTCCGCTAGTGGTACTGTCGATCATAAAGGTACCGTCGCAATCGAGCATCTTCTCCCAACGTATTTTATAGACCTTTTCGTAGAGTTCCTGATCGTCGTTGGCATCAAACTCGGCAAAGGGCTTCAATATTGCCAGCGCCGTGCGACAGGAATAGTTGGCCCGGTAGAGCATACGCATATCTCCTTCGAACTCGACGGCACGGTTCAGAATCTCCACATTCTCGGCTCCCAAGGCCCGCAATTCGTCGGCCAGCACTTCCTCGAGGCTGACCATCGTCTTGGCCACCATTTTGAATTTCTCGCGTGGGGCGGAGGTCTCATTCACCACGCGCCCATGACTTTTCTGTATTATCATCGTGTAAGTTTTGTATTCGCTGTTTTATTTCGCGACGGCTGTCGCGGTTTTTCTTCACAATTGTTCCATTGTATATGCTGATGTTCAGCTCGTAACCCACCAGCAACACTATGCAGTTGAACCTCACCCAGAACATCAGCATCAAAAGCGTTCCGATGGAGCCATAGACGAGGTTGTAGTTACTGAAATTGTTGAGGTACAACCCCAATGCCCAGCTGAGCACCAAAAACATGCCCGTAGCCATCACCGAACCGGCGGAAAAGAAGCCCACCCGCTGCTTCTTGACAGGTGCCCAATAGTAGATAAGCGACACCGACGTAAGGATGGCCAGCGTCACCAGCACCCAACGGCCGATATTGAACATCAGCGTGTTGGCCTTGGTCGCCATCAACCATCCTTGACTGAAGATAATCTGCAACAGCAACTTGTGCCCGATCAGCAATGCCATCGTCAGCACTATCATCACGTAAAGGATGAACACCAGCATGATACTCAGCAGGTAGCGCTGCACGTAGGGGCGCTTCTCAACACTCTTGTTGGCGAAGTTAAGGCTCGAAATAACCCCCATCAATCCGTTGGAAGCCAACAAAATGGACGACACAAAACCGATGGAAAGCAACGTGCTGTGGCGGTGACCCATCACATCGTTGATAGTGTCGGCCATAGGACCCATGATTTTCTCCGGCATGATGCCAGCCAGCTGCGAGAGCAACTCGTCTTGAACACCATCGACCGGGAAATAGGCCACCAATGTGAAGAAGAAGATTAGCAACGGCGGAATGGCTGTCAGGAAGCTGTACGTCAACCCTTTCGCCCTCTGGTTGAGATCGCCGTTGAAGATACCCACCAGAAAGTAGCGCAGCACATCGTAGAGGGGCACCCCCCGGTTGCCCGGCAGCGAGAAATGCTGCAGGAACCACAGCGTCGAACGTACCGGCCGCCAGTAGAGCACCTTGCGCCGCCACTGCTTCAGCCGGCCGACCCCCAGACGTATATATGCCTTGATATTGACCACTATTTCTTCACCAACGAGATATCCAAACTCTTGATATGATGCGTCAAGGCGCCCACCGAAATGAAATCCACACCCGTCTCGGCATAGGGCCGCAACGTCTGGTCGGTAATGCCGCCACTGGCCTCGGTTTCATACTTGCCCGCGATGCGCTTCACCGCCTCTCGAAGCGTCGGTATATCAAAGTTATCCAGCATGATGCGATCCACACCGCCATGCTCCAGCACACGCTGCAGCTCGTCGAGGTCGCGCACCTCTATCTCGATGCGGAGGTTCTTCCCCTTGGCCTTCAGATACTCATGGGTGCGGTCGATGGCCTGTTCGATGCCACCGGCAAAATCGACATGATTGTCCTTGAGCATCACCATATCGTAGAGCCCTATACGATGGTTCGTGCCACCGCCGCAGGCAACAGCGTATTTCTCCAACAGACGCATGTTGGGTGTTGTCTTGCGGGTGTCGAGCAGACGGGTGTTCAATCCGTCGAGCATTTGCACCATACGATGCGTTTCGGTAGCGATACCCGACAGGCGCTGCATGAAGTTCAGCGCCGTACGCTCGGCGGTCAGAATGCTGCCGGCGTGACCCTCTATGGTCATTATCACGTCTCCCTTGGCCACCGCGTCGCCGTCGTGCTTCAACAGGGCCACACGCAATGTATCGTCAACCAAATGGAAGACCCGTTCACCCACCTCGGCGCCACAAAGGATACCCTCCTGCTTGGCCACCATCTTGGCCGCGTTCTCAGCTGTGGGAGGTATGCAGGCAAGTGTCGAATGGTCGCCGTCGCCGACATCCTCGGCCAAAGCCATTTTAATCAGTTCGTCAAGGTTCTCTATATCCATCATAACAATCTGGTTGTATGGTATATAACATCACTTTCCAACCTCTTTTCGAAGGCCGGTTTCCATTGCAAATATACGAAAAAAAATGATTTCTCCTGCAAAAAGTCAATAGACACGCTTTTCTCCCACAATGCCTTCACCAAGCTGTCCTCCGCCACAGGAGCACCCATCCTCTGATTCCATGCATAAAGGAGCTACCAGGGTTCTACTAGGGTTCTACTAGGGTTCTACTAGGGTATCACTAGGGTACTACCAAGGTATCACCAGGCGGCATTATGGAGCCATCAGGGTTTCTATCCTCAAAGCCAATTATTTGCAAACATATTATAACGAATGGGAAAATAAATTTCGGCAGATTGAAAAAAAGACGTATATTTGCCTTTTAAAAGAAAAAAAAATAAAATGGCTATACAACTCTCTCTCAAAGAGAAAGAGGGTGTATGGCGTAATTAAAACAGTATGCAGATAGCAATCTCGGGCAATATAGGGGCCGGAAAAACAGAGCTGACGAAACTGCTCTCACGCCATTATGGCTACCGGGCCATCTACGGTCCTTCGGAAGAGAATCCCTACCTCAACAGCTTCTACGAGGACATGCGGCGCTGGTCGTTCAACATGATGATTCACACGCTCTATGCCAATATCAAGCAACTGGCCGACCTGCAGGCCTCCGGCGAGAGTTTCATCCGCGACCGCTCGCTCTACGACGACGCTGCCATCTTCGCCCCCAACTTGAACGCCATGGGCCTGATGACCACCCGCGACCTGACGACCTACACGAAGCTTTTCGACATGACCTACTCCCTGCTGCCCAAACCCGACCTGCTGATTTATGTGCGCGGCGATGTGCCGACGCTCATACGCCATATCCAGAAACGAGGCCGTGAGCTGGAAAGCAGCATCCGCCTCGACTACCTGACCAACCTCAACAACCGCTACGAACAATGGGCCGAGCAGTACGACGGCAAGATGCTCGTGGTGGATACCGACGAGCTCGACTTCGTGGAGAACCGCGAGGATCTGGGTCATATCATAGAGAAAATAGACGCCGAGTTCAACAGCCTGTTCGGCCGACAAGGCACGGAGACAGAGAGAAGATGAAAGTTTTAGCCGTAATTCCTGCAAGATACGCCTCGACCCGCTTCCCGGGCAAACCTCTGGCGCTGCTCGGAGGCCATAGCATCATCGAACGTGTGTGGCATCGTGTGAACCGTGCCGACGGCATCGACAACGCCGTGGTGGCCACCGACGACGAGCGCATCTGCGACCACATGGAGCGAATGGCCGGCGAAGGCAGCGTGATGATGACCTCCAACCAACACCGCTCCGGCACCGACCGCTGCGGCGAAGTGCTTGACCGCATGGAAAAACAGGGCGACATCTACGACATCGTCGTCAACGTGCAGGGCGACGAGCCTTTCGTGGAGCCCTCGCAGCTTGAAGCCCTCACCGCCTGCTTCGACGACCCGTCGGTGCAGATAGCCACCCTGGCCACCCCCATCGCCTCTACCGAGGAGCTGCTTTCACCCAACAATGTGAAGGTGGTTTGCAGCGACAATGGGAAAGCCCTCTATTTCAGCCGTCAGCCCATCCCCTACCGCCGCGGCGTGGAACCGGAACGCTGGCTCGACGAAGGACAATACCTGAAGCACGTGGGCATTTATGCATTCCGCTCGAAAGCGCTGCACGAGGTGTGCCGCCTCGAAGCCGGTGTTCTCGAAGAGGCCGAGAAACTGGAACAGCTGCGCTGGCTGGCGGCAGGTTACACCATCCACGTGGCCTTGACCGACCACGCCAACATCGGCATCGACACCCCCGGGGACTTGGCCGCCGCCGAAGAATACCTCAAGAAAAACAACAGATAAAAAAGAGTTACACCATGAATATAACAGACTTAATCGTTGAGCAACTGAAACAGGGCAAGAGCGTCGAGCTGCCGGGCATCGGCACCCTCGCCAGCGAACTGAAAGCGCCGCACCACGACACCGCCAAGGGCATTTTCTATCCCTCCCACCGCATTCCCACTTTCAGCACCGTCATCACGGGTGACGAGAGTTTCGTCGGCATACTGGCGGAGCGTGAATGTGTGGGGATGGAGGTAGCACGCCAGATGTGGCGCAACTACACCGATGCCCTCGGCGACAAACTGCGCCAGACGGGCAGCCATCCCTTCGGCGAACTGGGTACCCTGCAGCACAACGACGGCAACTTCCGATTCGAGCCGGCCGAAGGGTTGATGCTCAGCGTGGGAGACGAGAAACCCATCGAGAACGTCAAGATATATGCCCACGACAATGAAGACGACCCCTTTGCCCGCTTCTATGCCGAAGGCGTTGCCAACAAAACCGGGGCCCATGTCGAGCCGAGACCCGACCCCGTCGCGGAACCGGAACCCGTTCCCGCACCAAATCCCGTAAGCCCTTCAAACGAGCCGGAGCCGGAATCTGCTCCCGAACCTGAACCCGCTCCCGAGCCGGAACCGGAGCCGGAACCCACTCCTGTGGAAAGCCCCGCAAACACGCCAAACGAACCGGAACCCGAACCCGTTCCTATCGTCGCAGAGAAGCAACCCGAGATGGACGACACCCTGAAGAAACTGGATGAAATGCCCAAGAAGCCGGCGAAAAAAGAGAAGAAAGAACGGCGATTCCCGTGGTGGATACTGCTGCTCCTGCTACTGCTGCTTCTGCTCGCCGGTGGCGCCTATTACTACATGAACATGCGCGGCGTCACAGAACCTGAGGCCGCCGTCGCGGAGACCCCGAACACGCATCTGGGCAACATACCTTCAGCCAATGACCTGACCTACAATACCGACCTGCTGGAATACAACAACCGCGACATCGAGCAGAACCGTGACCAGGTGTGCCGCTACATGGCCGACTACATAGACAATTACCTCGCCTACCGCCACTTCACCGGAGCCCGCGTGCCGATGATCGACCGCGTGCGCCAATATGTCGGCGACCGCCTCGGCGTCCTGATGGCCGACCGTTACGCCATTCAGCGCTTTTTCCCCCACAACGACTACATTTACAACTACCAGGAACCCTGGCTGAAGCAGGGCTTTGCGGCACGCCAACGCCTCACTGTGCAGAAAGAGCTGCTCGACATGCGTGTCCTCGACAGCATCCTTGACCGTGTGGTCACCGAATTGGGGTTGGAACCCGACGCAGGAGCACCCCGCACCGCCGAGCAGGTGCAGCAGGTGAAGACCGAAGAGCGCAAAGCCATTGAAAACCGCAAGCCCAAAGAAGAGCCCGCTCCCGTGAAAGTGAATGTGGAGCAGGACAGCCGTCAGGGGTTTGACATCATCGCCGGCTTCTATCTCGACCGCGCCTCCGCGGCACGCCTCACCGCACGTCTGCATGAACTGGGAAGCGATGCCTACATCATCGAGAAGAACAACATGTACTATGTCAGCATGGGCAGCGCCAAGAACCGCACCGCAGCTGAAGCCTTGTTCAAACACATCAAGGGCTGGTACGACGGTGATGTAGCCATCAAACAATGGTAATTGAGTGTATAGCGATTAGTTGATGGGACACCACAAGTTACAGCGATTCGCCGAGAACCTGACGTTCGACAACCTGTTCCAGGTAGGCTTTGAGCAATTGGAACAGGAAGGATTCGCCCTGAAGGGTAAATGGCAGGAGCATTTCGGCAATACAAATCCCATCACCCTCGAGTTGGGATGCGGCAAAGGCGACTACACGCTGGCCTTGGCCCGCATACACCCCGAGCGCAACTACATCGGTGTCGATATCAAGGGCGCACGCCTGTGGCGCGGAGCCAAGACGGCCATCGAAGAGCCTCTGCTCAACGTGGCATTTATCCGCACACGAATAGAGCTAATCGACCGCTTTTTCTCCGAGGGCGAGGTGAGCGAGATATGGATCACCTTCTGCGACCCGCAGCTCAAGAAGCCCAACAAACGACTCACGGCGCCACGCTTCCTCGACACCTACAGCCGCTTCCTCGCGCCGCAAAGCATCATGCACCTCAAAACCGACAGCCAGGATCTCTACGACTACACCCTCAACGAGGTGCTTCCGACACGCGACGTGGAGATACTCGCCAGCACCAACGACCTCTACAACAGTAATTATGAGGGTGAGGCCAAGCTCACCCAAACCTTCTACGAGCGCATGTTCCTCGCCGAAGGCAAACCCATCACCTACATCAAGTGGAGAAACAATTAACATAAAACAATAACAAACAAATAAAACAATCATCATTATGTCAGGACACAACAAATGGTCTAAGATTAAGAGAGCCAAAGGAGCAGCCGATGCCAAGCGCTCGAAACAGTGGAGCAACATTCTGAAGCAGGTCACCATCGCCGTGCGCGAAGGTGGTCCCGACCCCGACAGCAACCCCCGCCTGCGTCTGCTCATCCAGAACGCCCGTGGCTGCAACATGCCCAAGGACACCCTGCAGCGTTCCATCAACAAAGCCAACGACAAGGATGCCGCCCAGATGCTGGAGCTCACCTTCGAGTGCCACGTCAATCACGGCATCGCCCTCTTCATCGAGGCCCTCTCGGACAACAACAACCGTACCGTGGCCAACGTGAAGAGCATCATGAACAAGAACGGCGGCACGCTGGAAACCAACGGCAGCCTCGCCTTCCTCTTCACGCGCAAGGGTGTCTTTGTGGTGCCCCGCAAACCCGAAATGGACATCGAAGAGTTGGAAATGGAGCTCATCGACGGCGGTCTTGAAGAGATGGAGGCCGACGACGAATACCTGACCCTTTACACCGCCTACGAGGACTTCGGCAACATGGTGAAGATGCTGGAGCAGAAAGGCATCGAATGTGAGAGCGCCGAACTGCAGCGCATCCCCAACACCCTGCGTCAGGTCGATACCGAAACCATCCGCAAGGTAATGAAAATCATCAATATCCTTGAGGAGGACGAGGACGTCACCAATGTCTATCACGACATGGAGATCCCCGACGACTTCGAAGAGGAATAATGTCGAAATTGTTTTTAGTACCGACACCTGTTGGGAACCTCGGCGACATGACTTATCGTGGAGTCGAGGTTCTCCGCTCTGTCGATCTCATCCTGGCCGAGGACACGCGCACCAGTCGTGTGCTCCTGCAGCATTACGGCATCGAGACGCCACTCCAGAGCTACCACATCTTCAACGAGCACCAGACGGTAGCGGGGCTGGTGGAACGTCTGAAGGCGGGAACAACCATCGCTGTGATTACCGATGCCGGCACCCCTGGCATCAGCGACCCCGGGTTCCTGCTGGTGCGAGAAGCGGTAAAAGAAGGCATCGACGTGGAATGCCTGCCGGGTGCCACAGCCTTCGTGCCGGCACTTATCGACAGCGGCCTGCCGTGCGACCGATTCGTCTTCCTCGGCTTCCTGCCACACAAGAAAGGACGCCAGACGGCCATCCACGCCCTCACCGACGAGCAGCGCACGATAATCATCTACGAGAGCCCCTACCGCCTCGTAAAACTATTGGAAGAACTCGTCGCCGTGTTGGGCGAAGACCGCCAAGTGAGCGTCAGCCGCGAGATAAGTAAACTCCACGCTGAAACCGCCCGAGGAACCCTCGCCGAGGTCCTTGCCCACTTCAAAGAAAAAGAAGTCAAAGGCGAAATAGTCGTCATCCTCTCCGGCAAACAATGACACTTAACTCATAACTGAATCGTGCCCATCACAACATTCATCTTCCGCCTCGCCTGCGCCCTTGTCGCTGGCATCATCATCGGCACCCAACGTGAACTCAAGCAGCGCCAAGCCGGTCTCACCACTAACTCGCTGGTATCCGTCGGTGCCTGCCTTTTCATCCTCCTCAGCGAGAGCGTCATCATGCACGCCATCGCCACAGGCGGCCCCGTAAACAACGACAACCTGCGCGTTCTGAGCCAAGTAGTCACCGGCATCGGCTTCCTCGGTGCCGGCGTCATCATGAAAGACGGATTGACCATTCACGGCCTCTCGTCGGCAGCGACAATATGGTGCTCCGCCGCCGTGGGTTGCATCTGCGGATTCGGTTTTTGGCCCGAAGCAGCTATCGCCGTTGGAGTCATCATCCTCATCAACTGGGGATTGAAGAGTCTTGAACCCTTTATCAAGAAGACCTTCAGAAAAGGTGAGGAGGAGCGGAATACCCCTGACGACAATTCAAAATAGGCTCTCGTCAGACAGAAATGGATTATTCTTCCATAACCACTAATTCTTGACCATTTCACATAGTTTGTCTTCCCTTATGACCTTCGGCGCCGCCTTTCCGGCCAGCACCAGAATTTTTTTACCCTTACGGTAGACATGCAGCTGCCGCGAACGCACCACGGCCGTCAGCTCCGGATCATCCTGCATCGCCAGCCATAGGCGATGGTATTCGCCATTCTCGTCGAACAGCTTCCGCTGCAGATGCGAGCACATATTGGTTGTATCAATTGTCATCTTCAAATAGGATTCAATTTCATTTTTCCCGCCTCCGTCATCAATCCCCGCTGCTCCAGTTCCCGGCACCGCTCCCGGTTGCGCTCTGTCCAGTGGCTGTTCTTCCTTCGCGGCGAGAGGCGCTGTGCCAGCCGTCCGTCGGGCAGCCGCTTGCAGGTGGAGTCAATCCATCCATAGCAGAGCGCCTCCTCAACGACCTCCACATACGGCAGCGCATCGGCCATCGATTGCTTGCCGCGATAGGTGGCCACCCACACCTCGCGCTCCGATTGGTGGTGTTCAAACAACCAGCGGCGCAACGCCGCGCGGTCATCATATTCCAAGAGGAGCGTTATATCCATCTATCTGTTGTTTTATCGTTTCTGCCACAAAGAACTCTGCCCGCTTCGGGGCAGCGAAGGTGCGCTCAATCATGGCCACATGCGAGAGATATTCAGGGTCGGTGAAGACGATGGCACCGCTCGGGCAACGACGGCGGCATGCCTGGCATTTGATGCAGATGCCGTCGAAAGTCGGCATTCCATCTTTCGCTCCGATACTCCCCATAGGGCACACCTCCAAACACTCGCCGCAGCGCGTGCACAACTCGTTGTTGCACGAGGGCTTGGCCTTGAGGAATCCCGCAGGGGCGTTGTTGGCATTCAAGGGAGCATAGTATTTTTCGGGATGCGCCTCACCAGGAACGTCTATAGTTGAAAGTTGAGAGTCGAAAGTTGAAAGTTTATCTACCACCTGCGCGGCGAAACGGTCAAGCCCCGCAATGTCCTCCTCGTTTGGTCGTCCTGCACCCAAGGTGTCGCTGAAAGCATGGCGCGTCACCATAGCGGCGGCGCCGACGGGATGCATGCCGCCCTCCTCCATCAGGCCCACCAACTCGGCCAGCGCGTTGTCGTAGGCGCGGTTGCCAAAGGTGACGAGCGCCACAGCCGGATTGCCGTCGGCATGGAGTGCACGACGCACGTAGTCGAGCGTCTTGTTGGGTATGCGTCCCGCATAGACGGGCGTCGCCCACACGACGACATCACCCGCCTCCACCTGTGGCAGCGTCTCGCGCTCACGCGGCAAGGTGTAGGAATGGTATTCCACCTCGGCATTCAGCAGCGCACCCAGCCGGTCGCCCAGGTGCTGCGCTACCTGCCACGTGCCTCCCGCAGGGCTGAAATAGAAGACCCTGATCATATAATTTCTTAACTTAAAACCTGCGTGTGCGACGACAATATTCCTTGTATTCGACGCCAAAGTCACGTTGCAGACGCCGTTCCTCGCTGATAACCTGCACCAGCATGATGGCGAAGAAGGCCACCCACACCAGTGCCGCCTGCCAGGTCCACAGCCACACCACGCACCCAGCCAGGAAGGTCAGCGTGCCGGTGAGCATCGGGTTGCGGTTGAGGCGATAGGGGCCGTCGGTCATCAGGTGCTGCGTGCGCGGCGCCACCTCGTGGCCGAAGGCGTCCATCGGGTTGCCCTTGCCGCGACGTTTCATATAGACGATCGTCCAGATGCTCAGCGACAAACCGCCAACCATAAGCACTCCTGTAATCACCGCCTTCAAGGCTCCGATGTGCACTATTGGCGGCATTCCCGATGCCAGCCACATCACCGCCGGCATCAGCACCACGAAAAGCAACGCGCCCAGCAGATATCCAAATATTTCTTTCAAAGATTTCACACTTCCGTCATTTTTCCCGTCACCCCATCATTGTGTTATAACACCTTCCGCCATCTTCCTTCCCGCCTCGAAGGCCCGCTGCAAGTCCTCCTGCCAATGCTCGTCGCGATATTGGCGCTTGGCCTCTTCCGAGAAGCCGGCAAGTTCGAAGCGGCTGTAGTCCTTCACCTGATAAGTGTTGTAGGCAACCAGGCGTTGCGGCTGACCGAGGGCTCCGGCCAGGCAATGCTCCATCGAGCCGTAGCCGTTGCTGTTGTTCCGCTCGGGCAGGCCGTTCATCGTCTCCACCAGCACCACAGGCATCCGCTTCGGAGCCGTAAGGCTGTAGTCGTTGTACGAGAGCCACGGGAACGCCAGCCGCTCGAGGAAGGTACGCATCTGTCCCGTCACATCGCCGAAGTAGATCGGCGACCCCAGCACCAAGCCGTCGGCTTGCGCAATCTTCTCCAATATGGGCGTCAACGCATCCTTGAAACGGCACACATTCGAGGCTTTACCTTTGATTTTGCACGCCATGCAGGACATACACCCTTTGTAGTCGAGATCGTAGAGACGCACCATCTTCACTTCAATCCCATCGCCCACAGACATTGCCCCATCGGCAAATTTCTGCAGCATAGCGGCCGTATTGAAATTCCTCCGCGGCCCTCCGTCGATAATGACAATCTTCTTCATAAATATCTTTTTTTGCTCGTTATCTTGTTATAACCTTTTCTCGTTTGTGTTTTGAAGTTGCAAAGATACGAAACATTTCCATATCTGCGGAAGACAATCCACAAAACACAGTATAACAGCACCCTCAAAGCCCCCCCCTGACAACGGAAAACATTTTCTCCTCTGCCATTCTTAGAGCGCACCCCCATAGTCGTATCTTTGCACTCGGGAAGGGTCTCTCCATCCAACCCCAAAAGCTCAACAAGAGTTCTTTGACACACTGAGAAACCAATCAACCATGAGACTTGGCTCCATCCAAACCATAATCAAACTTTAACCAAGCTCTAACCTAGTTCTAACTTAGGAGTAACCTAAGTGTAACCTAGTACCAACAATCCGGAACCACTTCCCAGCGACTGCCATTTTGTCAGCCATCTGCCATTTGGCACGGATGTTGTCTTATCTCAATCAGAACTATCAGAACAATCTGAATTCTTTTAGTTCTTTTCGTTTTGATTGAAACAAAAAAAAGATATTATGGAAGGTAAATTGAACGTACAGACCGAGAACATCTTTCCGGTAATTAAAAAATTCCTCTATTCGGACCATGAGATTTTCCTGCGCGAGCTCATCAGCAACGCCGTCGACGCCACGCAGAAGCTGAAGACGCTGAGCACCCGCGGCGAGTTCAAGGGCGAGCTGGGCGACCTCACCATCGACGTGAAGCTCGACCCCAAGAAGAAGACCCTCACCGTCAGCGACCGCGGCATCGGCATGACGGCCGACGAGGTGGAGAAGTACATCAACCAGATAGCCTTCAGCGGAGTGACCGACTTCATGGAGAAGTACAAGGACAGCCACGAGCAGCTGATCGGCCATTTCGGCCTCGGCTTCTACAGCGCCTTCATGGTCAGCGACAAGGTGGAAATCTTCACCAAGAGCTGGAAGGACGAGCCGGCCCAGCACTGGAGCTGCGAGGGCAACCCCGAGTTCACCATGGAGGAGGACCCGAAGCACACCGACCGCGGCACCGACATCGTGCTGCACATCGCCGACGACTGCAAGGAGTTCCTCGAGGAGAGCACCGTGCTGCAGCTGCTGAAGAAATACTGCCGCTTCATGCCCGTGGCCATCCGCTTCGGCGAGGAGACCGTGTGGGTGGACAGCGAGACGGAGTGCGACAAGGATGGAAAACCGAAGAGAGTTGAAAAGAAGCAACCCCGCATCATCAACGACCCCGACCCGGCGTGGAAGAAATCGCCTAGCAGTCTCACCGATGAAGACTATAAAAAGTTTTACCACGAGCTGTTCCCCATGAACTTCGAGGAGCCGCTGTTCCAGATTCACCTCAACGTCGACTACCCCTTCAACCTCACGGGTATCCTTTATTTCCCGAAGGTGCGCAAGACCATCGACCCTAACCGCAACAAGATTCAGCTTTACTGCAACCAGGTCTTCGTCACCGACCAGGTCGAGGGCGTGGTGCCCGACTACCTGATGCTGCTGCACGGTGTGCTCGACTCGCCGGACATCCCGCTGAACGTCAGCCGAAGCTACCTGCAGAGCGACGGCAACGTGAAGAAAATCTCGCAGCACATCAGCAAGAAGGTGGCCGACAAGCTGGAAGAGATGTCGAAGAAAAAGGAAGGTGAGGAGAAGAGCGCCCTCGAGGAGAAGTGGGACGACATCAAAATATTCGTCCAGTACGGCATGCTGACGGATGAGAAGTTCTGCGAGCGCGCCATGAAGTTCTACCTGCTCAAGGGTGTGGACGGCACGTACTACACGCTCGACAGCTACCGCGAGAAAATCAAGGCCCTGCAGACCGACAAGGACAAGACCGTCTGCTACCTCTACGCCAGCGACGCCGAGGAAGAGCACGCCTACATCGAGAAAGCCAAGGCCAAAGGCTACGACGTGCTGCTGATGGACTCGCCCCTGGAGAGCCACTTCATCAACCTGCTGGAGCAGAAGCTCGAAAAGAGCCGCTTCGTGCGCGTGGACAGCGACACCGTCGAAAAACTCATCCCCCACGACGACGCCATTCCCGAGAAGCTCAGCAAGGAGGAGAAGGAGAAGCTGCAGCCCATCATCGAGGGCGAGGTGGACAAGCAGAAGTTCACCGTGCAGCTGGAGAGCCTCGAGGAGAGCGACGCGCCGATGCAGGTGACGCAGAGCGAGTTCATGCGCCGCTACCGCGAGATGGCGCAGACCTCCGGCGGCGGCATGGGCTTCTACGGCGAGCTGCCGGAGAGCTACAACCTCGTCGTCAACATCAACCACCCCCTCATCAGCCGCGTCCTGAACGAGACCGACACGGAGAAGCAGAAAGAGCTCGTCCACCAGCTCACCGACCTGGCCCTCCTCGCCAACGGCCTGCTCAAAGGCGAAGCCCTCAGCAAATTCCTCCAGCGCTCAGTGGCGATGATTTAAGCCCGCAAGGCATACACCACAAAACAGCGAGGGGGCATCCTGACGGATGCCCCCTCGCAGCCTTTTCATGCGGCATTACAAGCGATAGCGCCCCACGTCGCCCTTCTGCCGCAGCAGCCTCCTGCGCTCCCCCGGCGTGAGGTCGTACTCGCGGCGGTACGACTGGTTGAGGTTCAACGGCGAGCCGATGCCGCTCCGCCGCGCCACCTCCGCCAGCGTCATCCGCGTGTAGCGCATCAGGTCGTCCGCCATCCGCATCTGGTACGTCAGGCGGAAATCCTCGCCGCTCATCCCCGTCAGGCAGAACACCAGCCCGCCGAGGTCGTTGTAGCTCAGCCCGCGCTTTTCGCAGAACTGCGCCACCGTCCCCGGCGACCCCGCGTCGAGCCACGCCAGCAGCTCGTCCAGCATCCGCACGCCCGACCGCTGCGGCTCCCGCTCTATCGGGAAGTACCGCGCCGCGCCCGACTGCGTGTCGAACTCCCTCCGCTCCGCGAACGGCATCCTGTACAACTCCTCCAACCCGAACTGAGGCTCGCACAGCAGCCGCTTCTCCGGCCTCGGCCGACGCCGTTTCAGGTCGCCGTACCATCTGTCCTGTCTCGGTCTCTTCATAGTCGTCAAAATTTTTGCAAAAATACAAAGTTTTTCCCGACCGGCCAAATCTTTTTTCGCCAAAATATTCTCCCTACAAATATTCGGAGAATATTTTACCACCGAAATATTCTCCCTACAAATAAAAGGAAAACCTCGCATCATAACAATATTCTCCGCATAAATAAAGGGAGAATATTGCACAGTTACAATATTCTCCCTACAAATAATCGGAGTATAAAATGCCTCATTTCACCCCCGATTCATTTCCGTTTCGCTCCCGTGCCGGCCATTTCAATGCCAAACCATTTCGGTTTCGTCATTGTCAACTCCGCGAGAAAGATGATGTGGGGCGGTTCGCGATAAAGTAAAGGCTATATGTATCAGTCTTTTTCGAACTCTAACCAGACGTCCTGTGTGTACTCGGCCATGTGGTCAGGAATTTCACCATCGTAATTGTATGTAAGGATTAGTTTTTCATTGGTAAGTTTCTCGATTTTGTATTTTTTTACCCAGAACATGTCCTCATCCTGTGATAATACGAGATATCCGTCAAGCACAACGTATCTGTCCTGGTGTTCGTAAACTTCCCCATTGCTGTATTTTGCTTGTGAGTAGATTATTCCATCTTTTGTGAACTGCCATTTTGCATCAAGCGTGTTCTCTTTAGTCGTCCAACTAATATTATGCACCTCACCGTAATAATCAACTTGGACAACAGTCTGTGCGGCGTATGTGAGTTTCCATTCTCCAACAATTAGGTCTTCGTCATCTTTGGAACAGGATGTCGCCAATCCCATTGCTGCGATGCAGAACATCATTACTAATACTTTTAGCTTTTTCATTTTGATGTGTTATTTCAGTTCGAGCTCTTCCGTGCCGCGTTGAGCAACAATAAAAGAAGCGTGGCACCGTATACCACTTCTTCGAATGGAGGTCCTAGGAATTACCTTTGTCAGCAGATGTGAAAACGGCCCACGCTAATACACGCGAACCATTATACCCTCTTGCTGACGCTGCTGGAAGTTTCCTAGGTTTCCATTCGCAAGACGAAGATATAACGCTTCGACGATTTCCTTATGAAATCGGATGCAAAGATACGCACTTTTTCCGACGCGGCCAAATTTATTTTGCCAGTTCGCGGAATTGTCGTATTTTTGCAGCCCGAAAAAAGATACAACCGATGAAACAAACCATTCTCACCCTGGCTGCGGCGGCCATGCTCTTCGCCGCCTGCGGCACCAAACAGGAGAACAACGCAAACGAAGAACAAACACAGAACAACATCACCACTATGGAATTCAAGAATGTGAACGAGCGCGTCAACATGGGCGCAAAACTGTACGTCACGCCGCAGCCGGCGCTGATGATCGCCACCTACGACGCCGAGGGCAACCCCGACGTGATGATGGCCGCCTGGGGTGGCCAGTACGAGGGCAACCAGGTCTGCTTCCAGCTGAGCAGTCACAAGACCACCGAGAACATCCGCCTCAACAAGGCCTTCACCCTCAGCTTCGCCGACGCCCGCACGGTGGCCGAGAGCGACTACTTCGGCATCGCCAGCGGCCGCGACGTGAAGGACAAGGTGGCCCACGTGGGCTTCCACTGCACCAAGAGCGAGAACGTCAACGCCCCCATCATCGACGAGTACCCCCTGGCCATGGAGTGCAAGGTGGTGGAGATGATTGAGCGCGGCAACGGCGGCGCCTTCGTGGTGGGCGAGATCGTCAACGCCGTGGCCGACCCGGCCATCCTCACCGACGGCAAGATCGACATCAAGAAGCTCAACCCGCTGGTGTGGGACGGCTCGAGCCTCAACTACTTCACCATCGCCGACAGCGTGGGCAAGGCCTGGAACAGCGGCATGAAGCTGAAATAACACATTAACGCATTAACACATTAACGCATTCATGAATATCATCATCACCGGCGGCGCCGGATTCATCGGGAGCCACGTGGTACGTCTGTTTGTCAACAAGTACCCGCAGTATAAGATTATCAACCTCGACAAGCTGACCTACGCCGGTAACCTGGCCAATCTCAAAGACATCGAGGACAAGCCCAACTACAAGTTCGTCAAAATGGACATCTGCGACTTCGACGGTGTCTATAAGTTGATGCAGGACGAGCACGTCGATGGCATCATCCACCTGGCCGCCGAGAGCCACGTGGACCGCAGCATCAAGGACCCCTTCACCTTCGCACAGACCAACGTGATGGGTACCCTGAGCCTGCTGCAGGCCGCCAAGCTCTACTGGGAGAGCCTGCCGGAGAAATACGAGGGCAAGCGTTTCTACCACATCTCGACCGACGAGGTCTATGGCGCCCTGGAGATGACTCACCCCGAGGGCATCAAGCCCCCGTTCACCACCAAAGCCAGTAGCGGCAAACACCACTTGGCCTATGGCGAGAAGTTCTTCACCGAAGACCTGAAGTACCAGCCCCACAGCCCCTACAGCGCCGCCAAGGCCTCGAGCGACCACTTCGTGCGCGCCTTCCACGACACTTACGGCCTGCCGACCATCGTCACCAACTGCTCGAACAACTACGGCCCCTACCAGTTCC
>DGIA01000020.1 GCA_002392965.1 Bacteroidales bacterium UBA3834
ACTTCGTCAGCGCCCAGCCGAGCTTCGAGCAAACCAGCGTGGCGGCAGACGACTACGAGCGTCAGTACCGCATGGAGAAGCTCATGGAGCTCTTCGGCATGGACGACCTTGTGCACCATGCCGACAAGCTGTACGAGCACTACAGCAAACTGAAGAATATCTACCCGGACTTGGTGCAAGCCTTCAGCACGAAAATATCCACATTGCTGGAGTTGCAGGCGGTGAGCGAGAAATTCAAGGCGCAGCTCGTGCGGATAGACAACGCCGCACAGCAACTCCGCGCACAACAAGGAGCGGAATACTTCCAAGGGAAACTGGCCGAGGTCGCCGCCCTGCTGCCGACCCTCCTCGATGTAGACATGGACAACAAGGTGACGGCAGAACGAATCAAAGACAACGGTGCCAGGTTTGCCGAAGCGCTCGGCCTGAAGCTGTCGTGCCTTACAGCCGTCGTCAAGGATGGCTACAGCGTGCAGACGGTGCAGCGTGCCAAGGTGGACTACCTCATGAACCATGACGGTAAAGAAAAAAAGACCAGCCATGAGCGCGCCGCCAAAACAGCCAAACAAAGCGGCAGCGACAGCATGAACACTGACTTGGCCACCGCCCTGCGCAACTGGCGGTCACTAAAGGCTGCTGAGCAGAATGTACCAGCCTACGTGATCCTGCAACAGAAAGCCCTGCAGGCTATAGCCACAAATATGCCACACACCGTCGCCGAGCTGAAGCGACAACTCGGCGTCGGTGAGAAAACCGTGCAACGCTACGGGGCAGAACTGCTTGATATCGTCAACGATTACACAAACGACAATACACTGACATTATGACAAAATACATCGGCGCACATGTGAGCGCATCCGGTGGCGTTGGCAACGCCATCCTCAACGCCGAGGCCATCGGGGCCAACGCATTTGCCCTGTTTACACGCAACCAGCGCAGCTGGGTCAGCAAGCCGCTGCCGCAACTTGAGATCGACGGCTTCAAGGCACTGCTGGCTGACCGCGGTTTCCGGCCCGAGATGGTGCTGCCGCACGACAGCTACCTCATCAACCTCGGCTCACCAGACGAAGAGACACTCAGCAAGAGCCGTGCGGCTTTCTTCGACGAGATGTACAGAGCCCAGCAGCTTGGGCTGACCATGCTCAACTTCCACCCCGGCAGCCATCTCAACAAAATAAGTGAAGAGGAATGCCTGGACCAGATAGCCCGCGAGATCAATCTGGCCCTGAGCAAGACCGAGGGTGTGATGGCGGTGATAGAGAACACCGCCGGACAGGGCACCAACCTGGGCTGGAAGTTCGAGCACATAGCCCGTATCATCGAGGGCGTGGACGACAAAACCAGAGTGGGCGTATGCATCGACACCTGCCACACGCTGGCTGCCGGCTACGACCTGAGCACCGAGATGGGCTACCAGTTCTGCTTCGACGAGTTTGAGCGCGTGGTGGGCTTCAAGTACCTGCGCGCCGTGCACCTCAACGACAGCAAGAAGGGCGCCGGCAGCCATGTCGATCGTCACGAGGTGCTGGGCGAGGGCTTCCTCGGCAAAGAGTTCTTCTCGCGCTTCATGCACGACCCCCGTTTCGACGACATGCCCATCATCCTAGAGACCCCCGACCCGATGCGCTGGGCCGAGGAAATCAAATGGCTGCGGAATTTGTAATATTACATGGATAATACAATACTAGCCGTCAACGGTCCCCAAAAATGTTCAATCTGGGAGAAGATTCTTGACTCTCTTCCCCCATTTCTCATGCTGTTTGTTGTCATTATGATGATATTTGTTATTGTTACAACGGCAAAACAAAATGACGCAAACTTGATTATTTGGATTTTTTACACGGCAGCCTTCCTATTTTGTACATACGGGTTCTTCTTCGTATTAGACAATCACATACGTCTATTCCACGCCCAGGAGACCATATCAATACAAGGCGACGCATTTGTCATTGACTGTATAAAAAGCTTTATGCGGCGACATAAAAGTATTCCGCTGTCTTCCATACGCCGTGTAGAGCATTACGATGGCAGCAGAGGTAGCAGCCTCACTGTACCCGACACCTTGCGGGTATATTATGGTCGCCACAGCCGCTATCGCTTTGCCATTAATATGACATACAGCGACAGTAGCCAATTGGCAAAAGAAATAATGAAATTTGTCCACAAATAAAAACATATATATCAAAATGACGCCCCAACTACACCCCGACACCCTGCCCTTCCTGCAGGAACTGACAGTAAACAACAACCGCCCATGGTTCAACGACCATAAGGACCGATGGCTGGCCATCAAAGCCGACTTCGAGGTTTTTACTCAAGCCTTAATAGACGAGATGGTGAAATACGACGACACCCTCGTCGGCCTCACGGCCAAGAACAGCGTCTACCGCATCTACCGCGACACACGCTTCTCGCCCGACAAGACCCCCTACAAGACCCACGTCTCCTGCTTCCTCTCCTCGTGGGGACCCAAGAACAGCGGTGTGCCTGGCTACTACTTCCAGATCGGCGCCGAGGAAGCTTACGGCCTCACCGGCACCTGCAACCTCGGCGGCGGCATCTTCATGCCCATGCCCGATGCCCTCAACGCCATCCGCCAAGAGATATTCTACTGCACCGACGAGTTCCTCGCCATCATGAACGAACCCTTCTACAAGAAATACTTCGGCAACACCTTCTTCACCACCAAGGTGTTGAGCCGCGTCCCCAAGGGCTATCCTGCTGACTGGGAACATGCCGACCTGCTGAAATACAAAGACTACTGCACCTCCTACACCATGCCGGACCGGATGCTCGCCAGCCCCCGTCTCTTCGACGAGGTCATCAAAGTATGGCGCGCCAGCGTACCGCTGAACCGATTCGTGCAGCGGGCGATGGAGGACTTGCACTAACGCATTGCGCGGAGAATATCCTTATGTGCCTGCGGGACGCGGAAGCTCTCGCAGGCTTTCTGTATGGTCTTGCGGCGCACCCAGTCGGGCAGCGTGGCGACCACGGGCAGCGTGGCGTCCCACTGCTTGGCCAGTGCTGTGGCGAAATACCACGCCTGCATCATCTTGATATAGTACTCGTCGCGACCGACGGAAGCCACCAGTTGCAGCTGTCCGGCATCGAAGCCTTCCTCAAGGAAGTAGGCCTCAAGTACACCTATCGCGAAACGCACCGTGTACTCATGATTGGCGCCAAGCCAGCGAGCCACATGCTTCTGCACGTCGAGTAAATGGTTCCGGAAGCATTTGGGGCGCAGCGCGTCGCAGGTGGCCCAGTTGTCGACAAACGGCAGGAAACGCTCCACTTCCGACATACACCGCCCGTAGTCCTTAATGGCGTTGAGGATGAAGGCATGCAGCTGGTTCTCCTCGTAGTAGCGATGTGGCAAAGAAGAGAGGATGAGGTTGGCATCCACCTCTTTGGCCAGCTTGCGCAACAAGGGGGTACGCACACCGATGATATAATCCGGCCTTGCGGAGGGGACCAGCCGACGGTGAAAGTCGCGATACGATGTATCCTGCAGGGCAAACAGCTGATTCTCTATTGTCATAATCGACCAAGTATCTTATCTCTCGTATTCCTTATGCCCGAACCTATCTCCGAGGGCTCTATCATGAGCAGCACCTGGCGCAGCTCTTCGCGCAGCTCGCTGTAGTGGACACACTGGGCAAAGGCCAGTTTGATACACAGCGAGCGCACGCCATACGGCTCGTCGGGCGACGACAGATGCTCTAGAGTGAAGTCCAGAAAGTCGGTACGGACGGCCTCTTTGGGCCATTCCAACCGGTTGAGCAGCGTCAATGCCAGCCGACGCAACGAGGTGTCGCTCGTGGAGAGAGCCACGTGCACGAGGTCGTCACGGTGCGAATCGACGAAGGCGTCGTCGTCCGACGGCAGATGGGTCAACACCCAAGCCGCCAGCGAAGACCGCCGACCATCGTCGGCCAAGACATCCTCGAACATGCTTTGCCGTATCGCCACATCGGTGTGCGCCTTGTGGGCCAATGCTTTGACATCATTTATATGCATCGTTGCCATGCGTCGCTGATCTCAGTCTTTCTTGATGGCACGCACCACCTTGGCAGGCACGCCGGCCACCACGGTGTCGGGGGGCACATCTTTGGTCACCACACTGCCGGCGGCCACGATGGCGCCAGCGCCGATAGTCACACCGGCCAGCACCGTCACATTGGCGCCCAGCCAGGCATTCTTTCCTATCACTATGGGCTTGGTGAGCAGCTGGTGGCGACGGGCGGGGTCTTCGGGATGGTACTCGGTGGCCAGCACACAGTGGGGGCCGATGAAGGCGCCGTCGCCGATGGTGATGCCGCCCAAGGCCAGCAGCGTGCAGCCAAAGTTGAGAAAACAGTCGCGCCCGAAAGTGACGCCGGGGCCATAGTTGACATGCAGCGGAGCGAACACGCGCACATCGTCGGGCACGTCATGGCCCGTAATCTCGCGCAGGCACTGGCGTACCTCTTCCTCGCTGTGCCAGCCGCAGTTCATCCCGGCAGCCAGCCGCATGGTGCGCTGCACGTCAGCGTAGAGCGTGTCGCTGCCTACGTATTCTTGTCCTTTAGTGTTCATTTAGTCTTGCGTTTCTGGGGAGTGTATTGTTGTTTGACCAGCAGGTAGGACCTCCGTGTCAGCCCGCGTAGCAGGTCGCCGGCGGCGGCCGTGGCATCGACACCTATCCAGTGCTTGGCGCTGAGGTTGTAGGGGGAACCCACCTCGGGGTGACGCTCCTTGAGGTCGTCGATGTCCTCAGGGCGACATTTGAGACTTACCGTCGAGAAACGGTCGACGTCGAAATAGCAGAACATGTGGCCGCAGACATAGAAAGCCAGCACCCCCCGGGCCGCTTTAAAGGCCTGGAAGGGCATCTTCTCCTCCACATCGGCACCCAGCGAGAGGCAATAGTCGCGCAGTTCCTCGACGTTCATTGTCATCATGTTTTTTGTAGCCACAGGTTGTCAGCAGCAGAGTCTGGTCTGACGCAGCTGCTCTTTCCGCGACGAAGGAATAATCTCTTCGTGGTAGAAGTAGTTGACCACCACGGGTGGTTCGCCGTGACGCGCCCGGAGCGTGTCGTCGTTGCGGACATAGGACATGCCCTGCGCGGCGCAGTAGTGGCGCATGTCAGCGTCGAGTTCGCTCCAGTAGGTGCGGTCTTTGCGGCCATAGATGTCGCGGTAGAGGCCGTCCAGCTCGGGACGGTGCTCGTGCACCCAGTTCAGGATGCGGGCACGGTAGTCGCCGCGGAGGTTGAGGTTCTCCAGCCAGACCAGGTTGCACTGCCCCTTGGCGCGCTCGATGATGGCATCCACGTCGGTGATGCCGGGAAAGATGGGCGAGATGAAGCAGGTGGTCTGCACCCCGGCCTCGTAGAATTGGCGCATGGCCTCCAGGCGGCGTTCGATGCTCACGCCACGGTCCATCTCGCGGCGGAAGTCCTCGTCGAGCGTGTTGATGCTCCACGACACACGGGCGCCGGGGAAGGTGCGTATCAGGTCGAGGTCGCGCAGCACAAGGTCGCTCTTGGTGGCAATGCTGATGTGTATGCCGCTGCCCTGGAGCTGTTCGAGGAGCGCGCGCGTGCGTTTGTATTTGGCCTCGCAGGGCTGGTAACAGTCGGTCACCGAGCCGAGGAAAGCCTCCTTGCCGGCATACTTCGACGCCTTCGTGATGGCGGGCCAGTGCTTCACGTCCACAAAGTCGCCCCACGGTTCGGGATGGTCGGTGAAGCGCTTCATGAACGAGGCGTAGCAGTACTTGCAGGCGTGGGCGCAGCCCACGTATGGGTTCACAGAGAAGTCGCTGACGGGCAGGTTGCTCTTCGTCATCACGGACTTCACGTCGATTTCCTTGATAGTCATAGTTGCAGATGGAGTGATACAAAAGTCTGACCTACCGCACACCGTCCGCCGACGGGCACTCGCCGGCGGCTACTCGTCCTTGTAACCGGCGGCGATGCGGGCGCGCTTGCGCTCAATCTCGTCGAGGATGATCTTGCGGATGCGCAGATTTTGCGGTGTAATCTCTAGGTATTCGTCCTCGCGGATATACTCCATGGCCTCCTCGAGGCTCATCTTTATTGCCGGCGAGCATGTGCTCTTGTCGTCGGCGCTCTTGGAGCGCATGTTGGTGAGGTTCTTGGCCGTTACGACATTGATGACAATGTCGTTGCCCGGGCGCAGACTCTCACCGATGACCTCGCCGGCATAGACGTGGTCGCCCGGCTCTATGAAGAAGGGGCCGCGATCCTGTAGCTTGCTGATGCTGTAGGCCGTTGCCTCGCCGGTCTCCTTGGCGATGAGGGCGCCATACTTGTGGTCGTCCATGTCGCCCTTCCACGGCTGGAACTCCAGGAAACGGTGGGCTATGATGGCCTCGCCGTTGGTGGCGGTGAGCAGCGTGTTGCGCAGACCTATGATGCCGCGTGAGGGGATGGTGAAATCGAGCTGCACGCGGTCGCCCTTGGTGTCGATGGTGCCCACCTCGCCCTTGCGGCGTGTGACGACATCGATGACCTTCGACGAGAACTCCTCGGGCACCAACACGGTGAGCTGCTCGATAGGTTCGCACTTCTGACCATCTATCTCCCTGATAATCACCTTAGGCTGACCCACCTGCAGCTCGTAGCCCTCGCGGCGCATGGTCTCGATGAGGACGGAGAGGTGCATGATGCCGCGGCCATAGACCAGCAGGGCGTCGGGCGAGCCGGTCTCCTCGATGCGCATGGCCAGGTTCTTCTCCAGCTCGGCGAAGAGGCGGTCGCGCAGATGGCGGCTGGTGACATACTTGCCCTCCTTGCCGAAGAAGGGTGAGTTGTTGATAGTGAAGAGCATAGACATCGTGGGCTCGTCAACCTTGATGGGAGGCAATGCCTCGGGGTTCTCGGCGTCGCAGATGGTGTCGCCGATCTCGAAAGCCACGTTCTTGTCGAGGTCCATGAGTACGGCGCATATCTCGCCGGCCTCCACGGGCGTCTTGATTCGTTCCTTGCCAAGTCCCTCGAAGACATAGAGTTCCTTAATTTTAGTCTTAATCATCGTGCCGTCGCGTTTGGCTAGGGTGATGCACTGACCTGCCTGCAGGGTGCCGCGGTGCAGACGGCCCACAGCGATACGGCCGAGGTAGGAGCTGTAGTCGAGCGACGAGATCATCATCTGGGTGGTGCCCTCGTCGGTCTTAGGAGCGGGTATGTGTTCGATAATCAGGTCCATGAGGTAGCTGATGTCCTCGGCCGGGGTGTTCCAATCCTCACCCATCCATCCGTTTTTGGCTGAGCCGTAGGCTGTTGGAAACTCCAGCTGGTCGTTGTTGGCGCCGAGGTTGAACATCAGGTCGAACACCGCCTCCTGAGTGAGCTCAGGGTCGCAGTTAGGTTTGTCAACTTTGTTGACCACGACGATGGGCTTCAAACCCAGCTCAATGGCCTTCTGGAGGACGAAGCGTGTCTGTGGCATGGGGCCTTCGAAAGCATCGACAACCAGCAAGACACCATCGGCCATGTTGAGCACGCGCTCCACCTCGCCGCCGAAGTCGCTGTGGCCCGGGGTGTCGATAATGTTGATTTTGTAACCTTTATAGCGGACAGAGACGTTTTTGGAGAGGATGGTGATACCACGTTCACGCTCAAGGTCGTTGTTGTCGAGGATAAGTTCGCCGGTCTCCTGGTTGTCGCGGAACAGCTTGGCCTGATGAAGCATGCGGTCGACCAAGGTGGTCTTTCCATGGTCGACGTGAGCTATAATTGCAATATTTCTAATATTTTGCATAAAAAAGGACTATTAAAAACGAAATGCAAAAATACGACTTTTTTTTTAAGTAAGAATTGGCGAATATAATTTTACTGGACAACAATCTTGCAAGCAACATTGTTGCCATAGCGGATGGTATAGACGCCGGCGGCCGGCAGGGTGAGCGATAACACAGGTGTCTCAAAGGTGGCGACAAGGCGTCCAACAACGTCATAAACCCTCACGGGCAGGCTCTGTGAATTGAACAGGGTGAGGGTGCGGCCGTCGAGAGAGTAGCCCACGGCTTCGGAATCAGAATTGGGAATGCCCACAGACGGCATTCCTAGTACAAACTGCAGGCTGTCTATCATAAGGAGGGAACCCTGTGTCGCACCATAAGCACGTAACGCCAGCCGCACCGTGCGTCCGGCATAGGCCGAAAGGTTGACGGTAGTACCCGAACTCATGGTGTTCGCTATTTCGTCGATGAGCACATTGGTAAAATCAGCGGTGTCAATCGACTCCTCGGCCGTAGTAACGGACAGGCGTACGTCGCCAACCAGCGTTTGAACGTTGAATCGGAATCCCAGACCCGCGACGGCCTTGATTGGCGGCGTGATAAGCCAATCATCCGTATTCGCAATAGAAATCACCGCTATTCTCGACATGAATGGGCCCCATTTCTCGCCGTCGCCGTCGCCATCGATGTTATACCAGCAGTTGGCCTCCTCATCGACGGTCAAAGCTGTGGGAAACTCGTCAATGGTGTCGCAATCCATCGTTCTTTCGAAAAAGGCCACGAGGGTTGTGTCGCTCACCAGATTCACCTGGCGGGGGTTGTCGGTGACACCGTCTTCCCATTGAGCGAAGACATAACCCCGCGCGGGATATGCGGTGACGGTGCGCATACCCTGCATGTGGCGGCCGGCACCTTCCACCGTGCCCCCACGTATATTGTCAGTCCTGAGAACGAGGGAATAGAACTGTCCACTCGTCGGCAGACCGGCCAGGGCGTTCAGCTTTCCCCAACCCCAAATGTTGCTTCCGTTTCCGTCTATGGCCCCTGTATACTCGTCTTGAAGTGCCGTAGCATGCATGATGGCACGGACAGAGTCAACATTGCGGACAGGATTCTCTTGCAGCCACAGTGCCACCACACCGGCAGCGGCAGGCGACGCCATAGAGGTGCCGCTCATGGTGGCAAAGTATTTCGTCTGACCCTCCCATATCACCGAGTCAAAAATATATTCATTCGTCAGATAATAGGGATAATAAGAACTAACCGACGAGACAATTTCGGCTCCCGGGGTGGCAATGTCGGGTTTCGAGCGACCGTCGATGGTGGGACCGTGCGACGAGAAGTAGCTGATTGCGCCTTCAGGACACATAGTGTTAACATACGTGCTTCCATCGGGGCGACGCCACGCCTGACGGACATTGTAGCTGCCCACCGAGATGACCGATGTGCCGTTGGTGCCAACACCGCCGATGGAATAATTGTCGTCGCCTCGCACGGAAGTGGGATATTCCGAACGTGAGATGAAGTAGCCAGAAGAACTCCACATGTGGATATTGGCCGAATGCGAGCGCACCGTTAGCACCAAATACGGGAATCCTCGCTCCGACCGTGCTTTCGTCATTACTATTCTAGCATTCGCCCTATGGTTCTGCGGGTTGTCGGGCGTGATTGTCACAGTACACACGTATGGGGTTCCGCTGGCAGAGTCGGCCAACACAAAGGAATAGACGCTGTCCATGCCTGCCGCACAGTGCATTAGTGGCGAAGAAACCACCGTCGTTCCGGAGGAGGTGCTGTAGAGGCTCAGCTCCACGTCGAAAGTATTGCCCGTTTCACCCCAGATGTCGACACCCATCTCAATATTGGCCGTGTCTAGCATGGTTATTATCGTCGACACGGCGGTATCTGTATCCGAGAACTGACGGTGCAGGTGCACAGGCATGGTCCCTTCGTTGGCAGCCGAAGCGACAAGAACGATGCTGTCGGTATGAGTCGGCGCATTGAGATAGTTCGCGATGTTGGCGTCGATACCGGTAAGTCCGTCGTGCGCACCCATCAAGTCGCCGAGGCTCATATTGATGACACAGGACTTGCCCACAGAGCGTGCGTAGCGGTGGATATAGAGGATGGCGTTGTAGATGTCAGGGTCTTGAAGGGTTGTGCCCACGAACACGAGGTCGGCGGCTGGAGCGATACCGCGATAGTAGCGGCCAGAGGAATCGGGAGCGCCGCATCCAGCGGCCGTGCCGGCCACATGGGTACCGTGGGTATGAGCATAATTATCCTTGCGAGCGGCAAGGATGGTCTGGGGAGTAGCATATTCCGATCCGTAGGAAAACCCTTCCGGGGGGGGTACCCGAAGTGTCGAGCTGACTCCATACTCGCTTGACTCTAAGCGTCGAACCGGTTGAATCCCAAAAAGAGGGGTGGCCATAGTCGAAGCCCACGTCGATGATGCCCACCACCACGCCGGTGCCGTCGTAGCCCTGTGCCAAACCCTCGCCTCGATGGATATAGTCGGCAGCAAACTGGCCGCGAATGCGGTTGTTATGCAGCGTGTTCTTGCGGCCGAGGTCGATATAGCTGCAGAGACCTGAGGTGGCGAGCGCCTCGAAAGAGGCAACAGGGATGAGAACCGTCCACTGCTGGCCTTCGGAAACCACTTTCACCCCGAGGCGTTCTATGGTCTTTCTCCACTCTGCAACTCTTTTCCCATCTTTCACATCCACAGCGGGGATAACAAACGACGAGATGAAATCCTGTCCATCCACCTTCAGCATGGGGAGGTGGTCCAGATTGGGTTTGTCGCTGCGGAGCTGCAACAGCAGAGTAGCCGCTTCGGGCGAGAGGCTATTGGCCGACATTGCAGTGTAGGAAACACGATCTTGAGCCAGTAAGGTTTGTGGCATTCCGATAGCAGCAACGGCCGCTAAAAACATAATTAATACTGTACGAACAACATGCATAATCAAAGTTTTAATATCTAAAAAGGCAAATATACATAAAATTTACAAATTGAACACAGACTGCATAAAAAATATATCCCCACCCCAACCTCCACCCTACCATTTCCTACTGGCGTCGGACTTGGTACCACGTTAATACGGTTTTGATACAGACTTGGGTAGGGCCTGGTATGTATAGAGTATTATTTATCAATTAGTTACACACAACCATGCATGATATTAGACTAAAACACAGAGAATTATCGTGTAATTTTAAACATTATTTTGATTTTTTTCGGAGAGGGATGTAGTTTTTTTGGATGTTTCTACGTTATTACAATTGTGAGGCCACAGGATCCATTCGAGGCGCTACTACACCGCTACCGGGGGTTGCTTTTCTCGCTCTGCCAGCACTACCGTCGGCGGGGCTTAGAAGTTGACGACCTGTTACAAGAGGCCAGTGTGGCACTGTGGCACGACAGCGGACGGCTACTCACGATGGGCACAGGACCGCAACAGGCGGCACTGGTTTGGAAAATCGGGCGCAACGCCATGATCGACGCCCTGCGACGGACACCAGAGACAGAAGGATTGCCGGAAGGATACGAAGAGGCAGAAGAAGACCGTAGCCTTGCCGACGAGCTGCAGGAGCATGTGAGGATGATGGACGAGCCCGACAAGACACTGGTAACGATGCAACTCAGCGGATACAGCTACGAAGAGATTGCTTCCGCTACCGGGCTCACTGTGAAAAACGTCAGCGTGAGACTTGTGAGAGCGAAAGAGAAACTAAAAAGCAAATTTATATAAAAATGGAACACAGGAGATTGAGCGACAATGAATTTGAGCAGTTGTGGCAAGAAACCGAAGCACGAGGCAAAGCCCACCGGCTGTCAGCGGAGTTCCCGCAGTGGCAACAGCGGCGGCAACGCAGTCTGGCTGCAGTGGCGATGTTGACAGTGGGGGTAGCTGTTGCTGTGCCGATGCTATCACACAACACGTCTGATTGCAGATTCGACAATGTCTATTGCAACCGCACCGACACGGGCGCCAGCCAATGGGCCGATTTGGCCGCCATAATGCTGAAGGAGGCATGAATAATATAAATTATGAGATGTAAAGTTATAAATCGATTATTGCCCCTGTTGCTGCTGCTGCCGCTGGTCACGAGTTGCCGCCACGGACAGACGGCACAGGTAGAGGATGCTCTCTATCAACGTTATGCCTCACGACAGGAGCTGAATGTGGCACAGGTGCAGGGCTTCAGGCTCAACGACAGCGTGAAGATAAATGTGGTATTGATGGTGGCTGACGACGAAGCTTCATGGCAGCAGCTGAAGGAGGAATTCGACATCCGTGGTAACGAAGGGTCTGTCAGCTGGCTGGGCGACCCAGGAGATCCGGAGGAGCGTGTGGCATGGAAAGGAGAGCCTGTACTACGCGTGGTAGCTTCGCATGACAGACATGCCATCGGCTTCTACCGCCTTGAGAATGAAGAACAATACGATGCCCTAATTGACTACCAGTTGGGCGAACTACAAACCGAAAACCAATAATTATAACCATGAAAAAATCAATTGGATTATATGCCTTGATGGCCGTGATGCTCTGCACGGCCGCCTGTACCAAACCGGAAGAAACCATCGGTTCTAACAACGGAGGTTCCACGATACCTGTGGAGAACAAACGCATAATTGTCTATACGGTGGATAGCGACGAAGGCGCAAGAAACCTGCAGACCGACAGCGAATGGGATGCCATGCTCGACCTCTTCTGTGAATACGCAGTGGAGGGCAAGGTGGTAAAATTCTACAACATGAGCACACAAACCCGCTATAGCAAAAATGGATCTGCAAGCAAGGATGCTACCACCTTCACCACCCGTGATCGGCAGGAGATGAAGGATTGGATGAAGACGATGGAAAAAGCGGGGAAGACTGTATGCGTGAGTTACGATCCCAATTCAGGCACCTACCATGGCTCTGCCTATGCCACCCTACCCTACACCTTGAACATGAGCAACTGCTACACTGGGGTGATGGAATGCGTGGAAGTACCGGAAACAGATGACTATACCTTGTCTGATATGGTGCCTGCACTGAGAGTCAGCGAAGATTCGGTCCTGATACTGATCAAAGACGGATACACGATGGTTTGCGGCGGCGACATGGAGGAAGATACGATAACGCTTTGCGGTACAGTAGAGACCCGTCATGATATCCACGGTGACAGCTATCTGGTGCTTGACATCTCGGCCGCTGACATTGCCTCCCTTGCCGGTATATGGAGCTTGGAAATCATGACCATTACACAAGCTGGCAACACCACTGTCCAAAGCCCAGCCGATGGCGAGACCTTTCTATATGAGTTTGCGGAGGACGGCACAGCATCATTGACCCGGGAAAGCGGTGTCGAAAACGGAAGTTGGAGCCTGTCGGACAACGGAGAGTTCTGCTGCGGACTGCTACCCACCGATGGATGCTGGAGCATCCATTGGCTCACCGACAACACCCTGATCGTATCACGCACCGACTACGAAACGGAGAACACCCCCGTTATCTATATGATACAGTTTTCTAAATGGACTAATTAAAAAAAAAAACACCACCTCTGTAGTTTTTCATCCATTTCTTACGTTTTTATATGTGAAAGCAATTTCAAAACAAGAAAAACAATCAATCAAAAAACAAATAATTTAAAACAACAAAAACAATGAAAAAAAACATTATTGTTATCGCAATTGCCGCCTTTGCAATCTGCATGAGCGCTTGCCAGAAGGAAGATCCCATCGTTATCACCCCTGCCAACAACGGCAACAACGGTAACATCCCTACGGAAAGCACCGTCCGTGTAAAAAGTACCTCCGACCTGCACAACACCGACTGGACATACACCGTGACCTACTTCGAGTTCATCAACAACCTCGGCATCGACACCACCTGCATGAGCGGCATCGAGGACGACACCATGAGCTTCGGTCTGAACTTCGACGGCACCTACGCCCACTTCACCTTCCCCACCAACGTCATGGCCTTTGGCGGCGAAGAGGGCGTACTGGAGCAGATCCAGGGGGTCTCCTATGAGTACCTCTACAACGGCGCCACCCATACCGGCTTCCTCAATGGCGTGGCTGACGATGAGAACGACAATCCCGGCCAGCTGCAGTTCACCTACGACGATGCCACCGATATCATCACCTTCAACCTGGCAATGTTCTACCCCGAGGACAGCACCTCCGTTCCCCTCACACTGAACTTTGCTCGCAACGAATAGCAAATAACAACACCAAAACAAAATCGTGGCCCACCGACAAGGTGGGCTTTTTTTTGTCAATACTCCCCAATAATGGTGATTTTGTGGTCTGCATTGAATTTCCTCATTTTTTTGTTATATTTTTGCAACCGGATTACCTTCTGGAAGGTATCCTTACATCTATCAGATTAACAACAAACTAACAAAAAACAAACTTCAATGAAGAACAGATTCTTTCTTGCAGCAACCATTCTGTTGACGCTTCCCGTAGTTGCCGGGGCGCAAAGCGGTGTCAACTACAGTTACACACACACCGACGGTGTGCAGTACAGCTGCTCGGTATATACCGACAGCATCAATATCACTGACGTCACGCTGGGGTCGGTGACCGACGTGGTCATCCCCGACTCAATCACCTATGGCGGCACAATGCGTCCAGTTCGCGAAATAGGTGCCAACGCCTTTGCCTATAGCGATGTGGCGTCGGTCGTCATTCCCAACACAGTGACAGAAATCAGCTACGGTGCCTTCAGTGGATGCAGCATGTTGGAGGATGTCACCATTGGCACAGGTGTCCGTACCATCTGGGAGACGGCCTTTGCCAGCTGCGAGTCGCTCGAAACATTGAACTTCAACCCTATATCTGCTTCGGTATTTGCCTTCAGCGGCAGTGGCGTGTTGGATGAGTGCGATGCCCTGTCAACCATCAACATAGGCCCCGAGGTCACTGTGCTGCCCGAAGACCTGGTAGGCAGCGTGTTTCCCTTGGTAAGCCTAGCCAACGTGAATATCGCCGCCGACCGACTGCTGACAATCTCAGACGGATATTTTGGCAGCACCGTGAGTGGCCTCGCCATTGCGGTGCCTTGCACCCAACTGACAGCCTACCAAGGCAACAGCGTATGGAGCAGCCTTGGGACCATCACCGCCGACTGCGGCTCCGGAGAAACGGATACCACCATTGCCGACACGACACATATAGTGGTTTACGACACAGTGCATATCACTATTTATGACACCGTGATAAGATACATCGACACGGTCTATTGCGACACGCTGATTATCCATGACACCGTCTATCTCGACCCCACAGGGATTAACGCCTTGGAAGAGGCTCCGATAAAGGTGTACCTCTGCGAAGGGCATATCGTCGTGGAGGGTATGGTGATTGGCGAGAGTGTGAGCCTGTACGACATACAGGGACGACTGATAGACAAAGCCGTGGCCCACGACAACAAGGTATGGCTCGACACGCCTGCCAGCGGCGTTTACCTGCTGCATGCCGGCCAGCACCCAGCCAAGAAGGTGGTGGTGATGTAAACGGTGAGCAGTTTGCAATTAGCGGCGACTGCCATCGGCTGACAAATTGTCAGCGGGTGGCAGTCGCTGGCAGTTAAAAGTGGCAGGTTGCTCCCTTTCGGTCGCTTCTATGCCACTTTGGCACGGATGTTGATAACATTGG
>DGIA01000011.1 GCA_002392965.1 Bacteroidales bacterium UBA3834
ACAACCTAAATCAGCAAATCACATACATTATCCTTATTTTAGTATAGAGTTTCCATATAGGCACCCAAAAGGGGAGCAATAGGAGAGCAATAGGGGAGCAAAACCAATAACTGCGTATATACAGAAAAAAAGAGGCCCATTAGAGCCTCTTTGGGTTATTCCATGGCAAATCCGTCAGCTTGGCCAACAGTCACTTAACTGCAATCAGTAGCTGCGGGCGAAGACGACGCGGCGATGGCTGGGCTTGCCGCTATAGATGCACTTGCCTTCTTCCTCGGGGGCGTCGAAGGGGATGCAGCGGATGGTAGCCTTGGTTTCCTCCTTGATGCGTTCTTCGGTTTCGACGGTGCCGTCCCAATGGCAGAGCAGGAAGCCGTTCTTCTCGATTTCGACCTTGAAGTCGTCCCAGGTATCAACACGGCGGGTCATCGAGGCGCGGAAATCGGCGGCTTTCTTGAAGAGATTCTGCTGAATCTGCTCCATGAGATCGGCGACGTGGTCGGCGATGCCTTCGATGGGCATAGTGATCTTCTCGAGGGTGTCGCGGCGGCAGACCTCGCAGGTGCCGTTCTCGAGGTCGCGGGGGCCTATGGCGAGGCGCACGGGGACGCCCTTGAATTCGTATTCATTGAACTTCCAGCCCGGCTTATACTCAGGGCGGTTGTCGTACTTCACCACCAGACCTTTGGCTTCGAGGGCGCGGATGATGGGTTCGATGTGCGAGTCGATCTGCGCCATCTGCTCGTCGCTCTTGGCGATGGGGACGATGGCCACGTGGATGGGCGCCAGATGCGGCGGCAGGACGAGGCCGTTGTCGTCGGAGTGGGTCATGATGAGGGCGCCCATGAGGCGGGTGCTGACACCCCAGGAGGTGGCCCAGACATACTCGAGCTGGTTCTGCTTGTTGAGGAACTGCACCTCGAAGGCTTTGGCGAAGTTCTGGCCCAGGAAGTGGGAGGTGCCGGCCTGCAGGGCCTTGCCGTCCTGCATCATGGCTTCGATGCAGAGGGTGTCGAGGGCGCCGGCGAAGCGCTCGTTGGGGCTCTTGTGGCCCTTGAGCACGGGCACGGCCATATACTTCTCGGCGAACTCGGCATAGACCTCGAGCATGCGGCGGGCTTCCTCCTCGGCCTCCTCGCGGGTGGCGTGGGCGGTGTGGCCTTCCTGCCAGAGAAACTCGGCGGTGCGGAGGAACATGCGGGTGCGCATCTCCCAACGGACGACGTTGGCCCACTGGTTGCAGAGGATGGGCAGGTCGCGGTAGGACTTGATCCAGTTCTTGTAGGTGCTCCAGATGATGGTTTCGGAGGTGGGGCGCACGATGAGCTCTTCCTCGAGCTTGGCGGCGGGGTCGACGACGACACCGTTGCCGTTGGGGTCGTTCATGAGGCGGTGGTGGGTGACGACGGCGCACTCCTTGGCGAAGCCTTCGACGTGCTCGGCCTCACGGCTGAGGAAGCTCTTGGGGATGAAAAGTGGGAAGTAGGCGTTCTGGTGGCCAGTCTCCTTGAACATGCGGTCGAGCTGGTCGTGCATCTTCTCCCAGATGGCGTAGCCATAGGGTTTGATGACCATGCAACCGCGGACGGCGCTCTGTTCGGCCAGGTCGGCACGCACCACAAGTTCGTTATACCATTCGGAGTAGTTCTCGCTGCGTTTGGGAAAGTCTTTTGCCATATTTTTACGTTGAGATATACAATAATTTATGTGAATTGTCGTTTACTGAATCAGGTTGCAAAATTACACAAAATATTGCAAGTGGTGAAATCTTTTATACATAAAATAAATAAAGGTCTGATAATCACAACAGCAGCGTTGTTTATCACGACGACGTCGAGCGGACAGGTGAAGCTGACGCCCGACACATTGGACTGCCATGTTGTGAGTTTCACGGTGGGCATGCTGTCCCCTCTCACAGGCAGCAACCACGGCGGCCTGTCAGGAGGATGCATGAGCGACCTTTACACGGGTCCTTACCTGGATTTCAGCCTGGAGTGGAACTACAAGTATGCCAGCAACTGGATGCTGACCTTCGATGCCGACATCTGGTTCGGCAGCAGCAGCAACAACCTCCGATGGCGCGAGACGAGGCTTGACAACATCTTCACCAGTGGCGGATATGCCATGAGCGTGGGTGGATACGACGGTGTGATATCGGCCTACAACCGAGGATTGGCGGCACGGCCGGGAGTGGCAAAAATCATCACCGTCATTCCCAAGAACCCCAATTCAGGCATCGTGCTGAAGCTCAGCGGCGGATGGTTTATGCAGAAGACGATCTTCACGCAAGACTTCAACCAGAGCCTGGTGCCCCAATTGGCAGGAAACTATGTAAAGCTCTACGACCACCTGCGCAATGGCGCCATCCTGACGGAGAGCATCGGATTTGTCTTCATGAGTAATTACTCCACATATTTAAACCTGAAGATCACGTTCGACATAAGCCAATGCTGGAGTTGGTCGTCGCGTCCCTACCAGATTGACAACCTCATGGGACTCAACGGCAAAGACAAGAACCGTTATTTCGACCTGCTTTACGGTGTGAAGCTGACCTGGATGTTCCCGTTCACCGGCAAGACCGCTTACGACTACTACTATTACTAGAATCTGAAAGATGAGAGCATTCTACACCATAGGCATCTGGTTCTACACGCTTGGCATCCGTCTGGCTGCCTTGTTCGGTCACAGCAAAGCCCGGCTGATGGTCGAAGGATGGGCCAAGGGAAACAATATACGGAAATCCGAAGGCGATACCGCCTGGTTCCATGCCGCCAGCCTCGGTGAATTTGAGCAGGCACGCCCGGTGCTGGAAGAATACAAACACCGGCATCCGGACTGCCGCATCGTGGTCACTTTCTTCTCGCCTTCGGGGTACGAAGTGCGCAAAAACTATCCGACGGCCGACGTCGTGCTGTACCTGCCGCCCGACCTGCCATCCCATGTGAAGCGGTTTCTCGACACTTATCGTCCGACGGTGGCATTCTTCGTCAAGTATGAATTCTGGTTCAACTACCTGACCGAGTTGCGCCGCCGCGGAATCCCCACCTATATCTTCTCGGCCATCTTCCGGCCAAGCCAATATTTCTTCAAGCCATGGGGATATTGGTTCCGAAAAGAGCTGAAGGACTGCTTCAACCACCTCTTTGTGCAGAACAAGGAAAGTCTTGAGTTACTGAGAAGCATCGGTATCGGGCATTGCTCTGTGGCCGGCGACACCCGCTTCGACCGTGTGCATCAGATTGCCCTCGCTGCCGAGAACAACGATACGGTGGAGCGATTTCTGGACGGACATCACGGCAAGGTGCTTGTATGCGGCAGCACCTGGCCACCGGACGAAGAGCTGATTCATCAGCTAAGCGTTACGGGTGATGAGTTAAGAATGATCCTAGCGCCGCATGTCATCAGCGAAGAACATCTCAAGCAGATTGAAGGGCTATTCCCCGACAGCGTGAGATACTCCAAACTCACAAGTGGCACCCATACGACCAATCAGGTCCTCATTATCGACAACATCGGCCTCCTGTCGAAGCTCTACCGCTATGCCGACGTGGCTTATATCGGCGGAGGCTTCGGTGTGGGCATCCACAATATTCTCGAGGCCGTCACCTTCGGGAAACCGGTTCTGTTCGGTCCGAACCACCAGAAGTTCCAGGAGGCGAAAGACATCATCGCCTGCGGCGGAGGCTTCTGCCACAGCGACCAAATCTCTCTGGAGCGTCATCTGAAGTCTCTCCTCACCGATGCAGAAGCCTACCGACGAGCCTCACAGGCTTGCCTGGATTACATGAACGCCAACCTAGGCAGCACAGAAAAGATTCTCAGCACTATTGAACATTAAACTCCGACATATCATCCCCGTACTGGGAGCATTGCTTCTCTCATCCTGCTACACCTACCGCTACGTGCCCGAGGGCGAGCATGTGCTCTACCACAACGAGCTGACAGTTGCAATGAGCGACGGCAGCGAGGTGACGCCCGAGGTCAAGGATGCCCTCAAAGACTTTCGCACCTATTACGCCCAACGGCCGAACTCAAAACTCCTCGGCATCAAGCCCCTACGCTTCAGCATGGGGATTTACGGCATCGCAAGCCCCAAGAACAAGACTTTCATCGGCGACTATTTCCGCCGTCTGGGGCAGGCTCCTGTGGTGTATGATGCCGAGAAAGCCGAGCGCACCGTCAACCAGTTCAGCCGCCTGATGCAGTCGAAAGGCTGTTTCGGTTCCACGGTCACCTTTGACACTCTCAAGCTCACCTCGCACAACATCACCGTCGGCTACCACATTGCCGCCACCCCACGCTACCGCATCGACGAGGTGACTTATCATACCAGCGACCGCAGCGTCGATAGTCTGTTGCACCTCTGGAGCAAAGAGGCCCTCCTGCATGCCGGCGACCCTTACGACCAGGAACATATCGCCGCCGAACGGGCCCGCATCGTGAACAACCTGCGCGAAAGTGGATACTATCACGCCACGAGCGACCTAGTCAGCTTCGAGGTCGATACCACATACTCCCCTACCCATCTGAGTATCGACGTACATGTCGATAGCCGACGGCTGCAGGTCTATCACATCAACAACATCTACATCTATCCCAACTCCACTTCTGCCAGCCACTACGACACCCTCATCCACACCTTCCGGACCCCCCGCAACAATGTCGATTTCCAGTTCATCTACTCAGAACCCATGGCCATCCACCCCCAAACCATCAGCCGCACGCTGATGCTATTCCCGGGCATGACCTACCGTCCGCGCTACATCACCACCACCTACAACTCCCTGCTCTCACTACGCAACTTCAAGTACATCAACATCGAATTCACCGAGTCGCCCTCCTCCACCGACACGCTGCCGTTGGTCGATGCCCACGTGCGGCTTATCCGCACCACCCAGCAGCGCCTCTCGCTCTCGCTCGAGCTCACCAACGCCTCGCCCCTCGGCACCATGGACAGCGCCAGCGATTTCTTCCTGGGCGGCAACCTCGGGGTGGAGACCGCCGTCGAATACCAACACAAGAATCTCTTCGGCGGCGCCGAGCTGCTGCGAGTGAAAGGGTCGCTGCTGCTCGAACTGCCCAAGCTCAACCTTGGCCTGCAGGGTGGCAACCTGCACGAGGACTTCTCGGCCTTCGAGCCGAGCCTTGAAGCCTCGCTCGACATGCCTGTGTTCCTCCTCCCCTTCTCCTCGCATCTAGCCTGGCAACGCACCAAGCCCCACACTCTCTTCACCATCGGCGGCAGCTATCAGTACCGTTACTATTTCGAACGAATCCTGGCCAACACCTCTTTCGGTTACACCTGGAGTCATTCGCGCCGCGCTTCCAACCAGGTGTTGCCCATCGAGCTCACTTTCGTGCGCATGCTGTCGCTCGACGAAGCTTTCGCCAACCGTCTGCGCAGCATCAGCGACTTGCGCATGAAATACCAGTACAGCAGCCACTTCATCATGGATGCCCGTTACGACTACACCTATTCCAACCAGCAATACGGCCTGCGTGAGGACTTCACCGCCCTGCATTTCAGCGTAGAAAGCGCCGGCAACATTTTGTCGGCCATCGGTTCCATCCTCAACACTCCCAAAGACGAGAACAACATACGCTACCTGTTCGGGATCCCCTTTGCGCGCTACGCCCGGCTGAGCGGCGAATGGACACAATACCACTACTTCGGCCGCAACAACACCTTTGTCCACCGCCTGCTGGTGGGTATCGGCCTGCCTTACAGCAACTCTTTCGCCATGCCTTATGAAAAGAGCTTTTTCGGCGGAGGCCCCACCACTTTGCGCGCCTGGCAACTGCGACGTCTCGGTCCCGGATCCTGTGCCGTCGGCGGCGACATGTTGGAACGCGTGGGCGACCTGCAACTGGTACTCAATCTCGAGGGGCGTTTCCCCATCGTGAGCATCCTCGAGGGAGCGCTTTTCGCCGACATAGGCAATGTGTGGCTCTTCAACCCCAGCGAGGAATACCGCGGCGGAGAAATCAAGTGGAACAGTTTTCCCTCCGAGTTGGCAGCCGGGGTGGGCATCGGCCTACGTGTCAATGTCTCAATTGCCACCCTCCGCGTCGATTTCGCCATTCCCGTCTATGACCCAGGCTACGAGGAATCTCTACGCTGGCGTCCTTCCCACTGGCAGTTCAACCAAATAGTGACCAACTTCGGTATCAACTATCCTTTTTAGAGGAATAGCGTACTAAAACGAAATCTATGCGAAGAACCAAGATAATCACATATATACTAATTACATCCTCAGTCATCTTCTGGGGCATAAGTTTCATCCTCACCAAGGAATTGTTTCTCACCGAGGAGCATATGACCGTCACCATTCTCATCGCCATGCGACTGGCCATCGCTTCGGCCGTCATGCTACCCGCATTGGCACTCACTCGCCGTTTGCAACGTATCCGCAAGGAAGATGTCAAATGGTTTCTCCTGCTGGCGCTATGCGAACCCTTTATATATCATCTATGCGAGACCAACGGGGTGCGGCTTGTCAGCGGATCCCTGGCCTCAGTCGTCATTGCCACCATTCCCCTCTTTGTACCCTTCGGCATGTGGGCCGCCTATCGCAACCGCATCAGCCCCATGCTGCTCATCGGCGTGATACTCTCATTGGGGGGCGTGTTTCTCATGCTCAACGGCGAGCTGGATGTCCAAGGTTCTACCCTCAACGGCCTGCTTTTCCTAGGCGGTGCCGTGTTTATTGCGGTGGTTTACACCTTGCTGCTGGTCAAGGTGGTTGACAAATACCACCCACTTGTAGTCACCACTTGGCAGAATGTCATAGGACTTGCCTATTTCTTGCCCCTGATGCTTGCTTTCGACAGTTCCGCATTGCCACTACTATCCTGGAGCCCCAAGATGCTGCTGCTGCTGCTCGTCCTCGGTCTTTTCTGCTCCACCCTTGCCTACGCCGGCTATAACTACGGCGTACGTAATCTCGGAGCCTCCGAGGCCTGCATTTTCAACAACGCCATCCCCATCTTCTCACTTATAGCGGCCCTGCTTATCGGACAGGAATCCTTCTCCTGGGGCAAGCTTGTCGGCATGTGCATAGTCATTGCCGGCGTGGTCATCTCGCAGATCAAACCAACTTCGGGAAATCAAGAATCTCAAGGTCTTTAGGCACACCGTCGATGGTGAACCTAACCAATGTACCCACCTTGTGGGACCCCTGCCTGCCAGCAGCACCGGGGTTGATGTGCAGCAAATTGTAGTCTTTATCGTACATCACCTTCAAGATGTGGCTGTGGCCACACACGAAGATATCGGGCTTGGCCAACTCCAATGAGCGACGCAGTTCATAGGGGTAATGGCCGGGCCAACCACCGATATGTGTCATCAGCACCCGAAGTCCCTCAACCTCGAAGAATGCGCGCTCCTCAAGTTCGTAATGCAACATGAAACTATCGCAGTTTCCCCACACAGCACGCACTTCTTTCCATGCCCGCAGTTCATCGAGCACACCGGGTCCCAAATCTCCAGCATGCCACAACTCGTCACAGTTCTTGAAAAAAGAATAAACCTGTTTTGGCACCACACCGTGCGTATCGCTCAAAACCCCAATTCTCTTCATACCCTTCAAGCATTCATAAAATGAAATTTTGTGTCGGCAAAGCCGACGGTACACCACGATGAATCACTCATTAGCTTGGATTTCTTTCAAGTTCTCGGCGATCATCTCCTTGAGGTAGTTAAGGATGTGGATATCGTTCATTGACATGCCATCGAGGGCTTCTTTCAGCTCGTCGGTGTCGAGCACAAACTCATCCACATCGGTACGATAGGTGATGACGAAATGGATGTCCTCGTGGGCGGATAGCAGCATGACGAGAGTACCGGGGAGGTCGCCCATCGGAGGACGGTCCCAGTTATTGTGCTCGAACCAGAATTCGAGTCGTGTGCCTACCCCAACCTCGCTGGTGAGTTTCATGCCCCCTCCACATTTCTCAGTGTTCATCTTAATTAGAGGCAAGCCGAGCCCCACTTTGCGGGTAGTGCGGCTGGTGGTATAAGGGTCCGTCACCTTGGCCAGAAACTCGGGACTCATGCCCTTTCCGTTATCTTCAATGGTAAAATGGAAATCATTGTTTTTCAAGCTATCGACAATGGTCAATTTGACATCCTTTGCATTAGCGGCCGTGGAATTCTCCATAAGGTCATAGACATGCATTGCCAGTTCCTTCATAATTGACAGTGTTTTATGGTCAGTGCCATGGGTTTTGAGAGTGCAAAAATACACAAATATTTTTATACAAGGAAATAATATTTTTAAACAAGCGTCGTTAATGACTGATAACACAAGAAAACGATGAAGAGAAAACTCCTCTACACCATACTGATGCCTGCCGTACTGATGCTACTGAGTGGTTGCAAGGACGAACAGTTCACCGTGCCAGCATTCATCCACATGGACGCCATGACACTGAAACTGTCTGATGCCAATCCGCCATTTCCTTACTCTGAAATATACACTTCCGACATCGTGGCCACCTACGTGGTGGCACATATCCCCGGCAAAGCATCGGTGGATACCCTTGGTCTTTTCACATTGCCTTTCACAGCCCCTGTGCTTTATGACGGAACGCTGGATTACATTCAGTTCTACCCTGCCGTGCAGCAGAGCGGGAGTTCCAAAGCACTGCCATTCTACACCTTCTACAATAGCCGACGCAAAGAAGGCGTCACCCTCCACAGCGGCGACACCCTCAATTTCGGCATCGACACGACAACCTACAACCTGAGTAGTGACGACGTGCTGATGTTCCAAATTTTCGAGCCTTGGGAAGGAATGAAGTTCGACTCGGTGATGACGCTGGCGAGCAATGTTCCAGACGAAGCCTGTACAGGCAACGGCTATGGCCGTGTGCACATATCCTCCAACGAAGCCTCGAAAGACTTCTGTATAAACGGCAGTTACACTGTGACCGACCCCACCAAACTGCTTTATTTGGAACTCGACACACGCAGCGATATGGCCTTCGAGGTCTATATGCATTCGTCCTACCAAATCGGAGGAACTGAGGAAAAACTGCCGGTGATGGTCGTGCGTGCCAGCAAGGACTGGCAACATCTCTACATTAATTTAGGCCGCACTTGGTCCTACTTCAACCATACCCCCAATTTCCGCATTTCTTTCTCGGCGCTCAATATCGACGGTATCGAGGGCGACATACGCTTCGACAATGTAAGGCTACTCACCACCAGCGTGGTATTATAATCCACACAACCTTTTATGAAGAAACAACAGACCCTGAAATACATTCTTTGCGACACCCTGTCGGCCATGTTGGCATGGGCAGCGCTATTCCTGTTCCGCAAAATCGTACTCGAACAGACAGGCTTTGTCGATGTAGGCGGAGTGTTCCATGACAGCAACTTTTGGTTGGGCTTAATCATTGTGCCCACCGGCTGGCTGGCGCTCTATACCATACAAGGCACCTATCGAAACGTAATGAGACGATCACGCCTGAAAGAACTCATCGAGACCTTCCTGGCATCAATCATTGGCGTGGTCATCATCTTTTTTGCCCTGCTCATCGACGACGAGATTACCACCTACCGCAACTACTATGCCTCGTTCCTGTTTTTGTTGGTGGTGCATTTCACCCTGACCTACCTACCCCGCCTGATTCTCACCTCACGTACCGTGCGTCGCATCCACTCCCGCCAGATTGGATTCCCGACGCTGATGATCGGCGGTAAACGCAAAGCCATGCTGACCTACCTTGACCTGGAGAACCAAGAGACCTACTCGGGCAACATCTTCGAAGGATATGTAAGTGTAGGACAGGCCGGAGAAGAAGAGGAGGAACTCTCGAAAGTGATGCCCCGCCTGGGGACACTGGACGACCTACGACGTCTAGTGGATGACAACCATGTGGAAGAGGCCATCATTGCGGTGGAAGACGACGAACGAGACCTCATCAACAAGATACTGCTGGCTCTCGACTGTTGCGGCGACATCATCATCAAGATCACGCCCGACGCTCGCGACCTCATTGTGGGCTCCATCAAACAGGAAAGCATATTCCATTCGCCACTGATTACCATCAACAACCGCCTGATGGACGAGTGGCAGTATTCTCTGAAGCGCATTTTCGACGTCATATTCTCGCTACTGGCCATGGTTATCCTGTCACCGGTTTATCTGGTGACCGCCATCATCGTGAAATGCACCTCGCCAGGTCCAGTCTTCTATGCCCAGGAGCGCATTGGATATCACGGGAAACCCTTTAAGATGCACAAATTCCGCTCAATGTACATCGATGCCGAAGATGCAGGTCCCGCTCTAAGCAAGGACAACGACCCCCGCATCACACCTTTCGGACGATTCATGCGCAAGGTGCGACTGGACGAAATACCGCAGTTCTACAACGTACTCAAAGGCACGATGAGCCTCGTGGGGCCACGACCGGAACGCCAATACTACATCGAGCAGATTATCAAACGCGCTCCGGAATACATGTTGCTGCAACGTGTCAAACCCGGCATTACGTCATGGGGACAAGTGAAATATGGCTACGCTTCGTCGGTGGACGAAATGGTGGAACGTCTGCGCTACGATTTGCTCTACCTAGACAACATGTCGCTTACCACCGACTTGAAGATACTGCTTTACACCGTGATGATTATAATCCAAGGACGAGGAAAATAACACCTGAACATGAAAAAACATATTCTCTTTGTTGCTGTCGCCTGCCTGATGGCAGCCTGCCACCAACCCAACGACGCCCCACAACTGAATAACCGAACCGACACCCTTTCGTGGGCCATGGGCGAAAACATCGCCCTCTCTCTACAAGAGATAAACACTGTGAATCTCGACAACGATGTGGTGCTGCAAGCCATAGGACACACCCTCAAAGGAGGCGCACAACCCATCAGTGACAGCATTCTGCGCGAAGCCATAATGTACATCGACAGACAACAACAACTGGCACAAATGGAACAGGCTCGCCAAACCAAACGGTCAGTGGCGCAACAGCAAGAAGAATACTTCAAGAAACTGACAAAGGACAACCCCAACGTCAAGAAACATCCGTCTGGATTTTATTACGAAGTACTGAAGCCCGGCAAAGGTGCCAACGCCCAAATCGGACAACGCATTTTATTTGACTACCGCAGTTTCTTGATGTTCAACGGAGAACCCTACGATCAGACCTATGGCGTGCGCGACCCGATTTTGCATGTGGTCGGCCGTCCCATGTTCCAAGGTCTCATCGACGCATTACAACTGATGAATGCTGGCAGTATTTATCGTTTCTACTTCCCTTACCAACTGGCTTTCGGTGAGACCGGAGCTGGTGATATCCCAGGATATACTCCATTCATCTACGAGGTGGAGTTACATGAAATTTACGAGCACTAAACATAATTTCCTCATTTATGATTTCATTCATTGTCGCTGTCATATTGCTGGTACTGGGCTACTGGCTTTATTCCAAGGTTATTGAACGTGTCATCGGCGTGGATCCGAAGCGTGTGACGCCCGCCGTGGCGCACCCCGACGGGGTCGATTATGTGCCCATGAAGCCGTGGCGCATCTTTCTTATCCAGTTCCTGAACATCGCGGGCGTAGGACCCATCTGTGGCGCCATCATGGGTGCGCAGTTCGGCACCGCATCGTTCCTATGGATTGTCTTCGGATGCATCTTCGCCGGTGCAGTGCACGACTTCATCAGCGGCTTCATCAGCCTGCGGCAGGACGGCGCTTCGCTGCCCGAGATACACGGCCGTTACCTGGGCAAGAGGGTGAAGACTTTCATGGCTTTCTTCACCATCGTCCTGATGGTGCTGGTGGGGGCTGTGTTTGTGAAGACTCCGTCGCAGCTGCTGGTGGACAATTTCACACCTGGCTGGCCGCTGTGGATATGGCCCGTCATCATCTTCGTTTACTACCTTGTAGCTACCCTGCTGCCCATCGACAAGGTGATTGGCAAGGTGTACCCCATCTTCGGCTTTCTGCTGCTGGCCATGGCTGTGATGCTGGTGGTGGCCTTCTTCGTGATACCGGATGTGCACCTGGTTGAGATTTGGGACGGTCTTGAGAACCGCCATCCCCATGCCGAGACCAACCCCATCTTCCCCATGATGTTCGTCAGCATAGCCTGTGGTGCCATCAGCGGCTTCCACGCCACGCAGTCGCCCCTTATGGCTCGCTGCATGGTCAATGAGAAGCAGGCCCGCCCCATCTTCTACGGAGCCATGATTACCGAGGGTGTCGTAGCCCTCATCTGGGCTGCCGCCGCCGCCTATTTCTTCCACGACAAGCCGGAGCTTTGCGTCGGCAAGAGCGGCGACGCCATGGTGGGTGTCATCTGCAACGAGTGGTTCCCCAAGGTGCTGGCCGTCATATCTATCCTTGGCGTCATCTGCGCCGCCATCACCAGTGGCGACACCGCCATGCGTTCGGCACGCCTCATTGTGGCCGACCAGTTCCATATTGATCAGAAGCCCATGGTGAAGCGCATTGCCGTGGCTCTGCCTCTGTTTGTGCTGGCTGGCGGACTGCTGGTATATGCCTTCAGCGACGCCGACGGGTTCCAGACCATCTGGCGCTACTTCGCCTGGTGCAACCAGATACTGGCAGTCTTCACCCTCTGGGCCATCACGGCCTTCCTGCTGAAGAAAGGCAAGGGATATGCCGCGCTGCTCACCATCCTGCCGGCCAACTTCATGACTTTCGTCTGCGCAAGCTTCATCCTCGTGGCCCACAAGGAGGGTCTCGGCAGCGTCATACCGAACCCCTGGGGCTATATCATTGCCGGTATCATCACCCTCGTCGGCGCCTCGTTGGCGCCTTTCTGGATGGCCAAAATCAAAGTCGTTAAGCGCGTCAAGAGACTCCGCAGACGGAAAAGAGGGGTACGGAAACAATAATTTTATGTTATTTACGTTAGTGTTACGAAAAAGTTGTATCTTTGCATTTTGAAATAATAGAGAAAAATGAAGAAAAATATCGCTCTCATTCTCGCCTTGCTCGTTGTGGGCACGGCATTTGCAGGCCCCAAGCCCCGCAAAAACTCGCGTACCGAAATGGGCATCCACGGCAACGCAATCTATGTGATTGAGTACACTTATAACCTCCGTGGCGGTCGCGACGGTGGCCGTCAGCTCATCTGCATCGACAGCATCACCTTCGACAAGCGCGGCAACTTCGCCGACAAGTTCCGCACCAAGGCCGACGACTACACGTGGTACAGCTACTTCTTCGACGTCAACGGCTATAGCCTCGGCTGGAATGAATACAACCGCGAGAAGATGCTCACGGGCCGCACCGCCTATCTCAACGACCGCGACGGCAATCGCATCGAGCGCACGGTGTTCCTTGGCAATCAGATGACCAAGAAGGAGAGCAGCACTTTCAAGAACGGCCTCAAAGTGGAGGAGCAGAGCTTCGACGAGACCGGCGAGATGACCGAGAAGCGCACCTACAAGTACGACCAGAAGGGCAACTGCACTGAGATGGAGTTCTACAACCGCGACGGCGAGCTGATGCAGCACTACCTATATAAATACGACGCCCGTGGCAACCGCATCGAGTGGCGCTTCTACGACGCCGATGAGTTCCTCTCGGCCCTCACCACCTACTACTACGACGACCACGACAACCTCATCGAGGTGAGTTCGTTCAATTACGACGAGCACCTCAACTGGAAGCACAGCTACGTCTACGAATACGACGAAGACGACAACTGGGTGCGCCAGACCATCTACCGCAACAACGTACCCTACCAGGTCATCGAGCGCGAGATCGCCTTCCCTGTGGACAGATAATATATAATGAAAAGATTAGCGGCCCGTGCATTGCACGGGCCGCTTTTGTTTTACCCAAACAATGACATCTGCCTGACGCCCTGGGCGCAGTAGTGCTGGTAGGGGCAGGCGTAGGGTTCGAGGCAGTGCTGGCCCGTGGGGGTGTCGGGCTCGCCGTGGCGGAGGATCTCCTTCATGGCGGCGATGTTCTTTTCTATCTCCGCGTGCTGTTCCTGCAGGGTAGCGGAGAGTTCCTCCTTGATGAAGCCGCCGTCGGGGTTGGCATAGACTATGCTGAAGGTGTTTATCTCGCGGCAATGCGAGATGACGTAGTGCTGCAGGGCGGCGTCGCGGCGGTAGGTCTCGCTGAGGGCGGTGCCGGACTTGACCTCGTAGATGTCGAGGCTGCCGTCCTCGCGTTGGCAGACGACGTCGGCCAGCACCAGCACGTCATCGTAAAGGAAGCCGGCCTCGAAGAGCGACACCCCGTCGCCCTTGTCCAACAGCTCGGCGGTGCGGGCGGGGTAGGCGTCGACGTTACGCTTCAGCTCGGCGCTGAGGTCGATGCCGTCGGGGAAGAGGGCCTTGAAGGCGTACTCGAAGTCGCGGCCGCGGTCGAAGCGGCGCATCTGCTCGGCGGTGTAGCGCGCCAGGCGCGGCTCGTGGACGTCGAGCCACAGCGCCCGCTCGCACTGCAGGCCACGGATGTACTTGCTCTTGCTCAGCAGATGGGTCATGTTTCTTTTCTCCTGCTCGCTGCGCTCACGAAATCTATAAATCTAATAGATTATTGCGCTTCGCGGATTGTGGCAATCCCGCCGTCAGGCGGAAATTAATTTATAGGATTTATAGATTTCTGCTGCGAAGCAGCAAGGAGTTTAAATATCGCGTCTACGGATTCCACCGAGACCAGCCCCGCGGTGCTGCGCAGGAGGCCTTCGGCGCGCATGGCGTCGAGCTGGGCGAGGAAGGGGTTGTAGTAGCCGCCGAGGTTCAATAATATCATCGGCTTGCCCTGGGACTGGTTCGCTCCACTTCGGTCGCGCACCAGCCCCAGCTGGTTGGCCACCATGACTTCGAGCACCTCGTCGAGGGTGCCGATGCCGCCGGGGAGGGCCACGAAGGCGTCGCTGTGGGCGATGAGGTATTCCTTGCGCTCGGCGAGGGTGCGGACGCGGACGAGCTCGCTGACGGGCTGCGAGTGGATGATGTCGTCGCTGAAGAAGGTGGGGATGACGCCCACCACGCGGCCGCCTTCCTGCAGGGCCGCGCCGCTGGTGGCGCCCATCAGCCCCAGATTGCTGCCGCCGTAGAGCAGCGTGTGGCCGCCGCGGGCGATGGCGCGGCCGAGCTGCCGCGCGGCCTCTGTGATTTGTTCGCTGTGCGGGAGCGACGCCCCGCAGAAGACGGATATGTTCATGGTGTCGGTGTGTTTGTCGTTGGCGTGTGGTTTCATTCAGCAGCAGATACGAGTCTGGTGCAGCTGCTCGTTGCGGGTGGAGGGGATGATCTCCTCGTGATAGAAGTAGTTG
>DGIA01000004.1 GCA_002392965.1 Bacteroidales bacterium UBA3834
TGATTAGTTCCCCGTTCTCCCACCGACTTTCGAAGTTGAAAGAACCCAGGATATAGAGGTTCCCCACGCTGTCCGTCACCGACCCCACGATGCTGACATTATCCCCCGGCGCATACCCCCGCACCCACTCGAACCGCCCCGACGAGTTACTATTCTGCGCCGCCGCACCACCCAGCATCAGCAGCACCGAAACCAAGAATAAAGCTGTCTTTTTCATATTGTCAAGATTATGTGTTTTCCATCCAGTTTCTTTTTGCAAAGATACGAAAAAAAACAATATATCGATTTGTAAAGAGTATATTTCGCCCTTTGCTATAAATAAAAGACGCTTTTTTTTCGGAAACGTTACATCAACAGTAAAATTTAACATTTTTTATGATATTTTCGACACCCTGCGCCCACTAAACACTAAACACAGAACACTACCCACTTTTCCAGGCAATGACCTAGTACTTTCTATATAGTCAATACTAGGTCAATACTAGGTCAATACTAGGTCATAACGGATTCAAGGCTTAGTATCAGGCGGTTACGGTCCAGTGAGATCGGCACGGCCGTTGTCCTGCAGGATGTTGGAGCGCAGGAGGGCTTCGACTTCGGCGGGGTCGAAGTACTGGCGCCGGCCCATGGTGGAGGGGTGCAGCAGTCCGCGGGCGACCCACCGGCGGAGGGTCTGTCGGCTGGTGTGCAGACGCTGGCACACGTCGGTGGCCGTCTATCTGGGCATCGGCATGCGGAAGGTGGACTTGAAAGCCCTCGACCGCGCCTACAGCAAGGCCTTTCCCCACAGCACCCCGTTAAATGTCAACAAGAAACGCCGCAACCGCCATAGAAAAATCGACCCCGTCACACAATAATGTTTGGAAGTTCACGTTAATTACACCGAAAACATATTGGTTTTCGATGTTGATTTCCGGGGCGGCCTCCACGAGGCTGCCCCTTTTTTGCGAAAACTTGCCGGTATCGGCAAAAAGTTGTATCTTTGCAGTGTGGTTTTAATAAGACCTTGCCGATATTGCTTGATTATTTAAAGGTCAAATACAGATAAAAGAAACGCCGCAAGGCGGCCCTATTGCAGCAGGACAATTGGGCTGGTAAAAAAAAACGCCAAGTTCCCGACACAATAATAAAGGGAATGTCGCGTTAAGGAATTGTGATTTAAAAGCTAAAACTTAAAAAGATTATGAAAAAATTTTTTATCGCCATCATGGCATTTGCGACACTTTTCTCTGTGTCGTGCAACAAAGAAGAGGGAAACAATAGTAACAATAGTAACAATAGTAGCAACGGGAACAATGGAAACGGCACCTCGATAGAGGGGCGCTGGGAAGCCCCTCGTCATGCCGACACCCCGGATGATATTGCCTTTGTCGCCATCTTCGCCGGCGGGAACCTCGACTTGTATGTGATTGCTTGGGGGCAGCACATGGTTGGCACATATACTTTGGCCGACGGAACGGTGAACTACGACATCTCCGCGGCCTACCAGGCCTATACCGATGTTACCTACGACGCTGACAGCAACATGGTCAGCTGGTCGTGGGAAGCGGGAAACCTCGACGCCTCCACCCTCACCCTTACAGAGGGCTATGGCTGGTACGTGATGAATGAGGAAGATCTCAATCGGGCCAAAGAAGACTTTGGTACGTTTGAATTCAATGTCAATGGTACTACAGCGACAAGCTCTCTGGTCGGCATACCGGATTTGGTGTTCCACAAGGTTCAATAATCCCACAACAATTTTGCCCTTAGGACCTTGTGCAACGCTGCAATAAAACAATTGTAGTGAAAAACATCGATTAAACTCTAATTTTTTTCATAATGAAATCGGGGCGGCCTCCACGAGGCTGCCCTGCTTTTTCTCCACTGCAAGAAAAAAAAGGATGCAGGCTGCCTCTTTTAATTGTTTATAAAATAAAATTTGCATATATGGAAAAGTATCTGTACCTTTGCAGTTGCGACAAAATGTAGATTTGTCGTTAATGGATTAGATAACAACAACAAACAAATTAATAGACTATGAAAAAGCGGATACTTTTTGTAGCCATGATGGCTGGACTTGTGTCGCTCGTTTCATGCCACAAGGAGGACATGAACCTGCTGAACAAGCCTTACCGAGTGCAGGGCGAGATCGATCCGGGATTCAGCCTGCCGATAGTGAGCGACGGCAAGTTGAACTTGAACGACCTGCTGAAGACCTTCGACGGCACCTTCTCGGGTATGATTCTGGAGGACAACGTGATCACCTTCCACTACGACACGGCGCTGAACCAGCGTCTGGAGATGAACCCCTCGTCGAGCAAGAAGGCGACGGCCGTCACCTACGGCAAGTCTTGGACGAAAGACCCGACGGATCCCATGATCAAGCTGATCGATACGACCATCCGCTATGAGATTCCGGTGGATATCTTCGACAAGGTGGAGGATATAGACATGCAGATAGCGCACATGATGCTGGCGCTGAAGGTGAAGGTGCGCGGAGGCTGCCCCGACGAGGCTGCCAACCAGTATCTGCGGGAGAACGCCTCCATCTCGCTCGACCAGCTGAAGATTCAGTATTTCAAGTCCAACGAGACGGACACCACGGAGTTTGACGGCAACGCCCAGCTGTCCGACTCGCTGGTGATCAACGACATTGTGGCGGGCGACAGCGTGTCGTTTGTGGATGTGAACCTGGCGTCGATCATCAACGACCGCCCGAAGAAGATCATCGCCAGCTGCCACATGAACTTCAACGTGAAGAACACCATCTACGACAGCATCATGGCCGACCCGTTGCATGCCGACCGATTCACGCCGCTGCTGGAAGCCTTGCAGATGTCGTGGCTGGAGTATGACGCCAAGCTCGACTTGCGGCTGCCGTTCGAGGTGAGGATCAACAACATGACTTTCGACTACTCGATCGAGGTGAACCAGACGGCGCAGAACGGCTCGAACCAGCAGTCGCTGGCCGACATGGTGAACGATATCAAGAAGAAGCTGGCCGACAACCATGTGTCGCTGGATTTTGACACGCTGAACCGGTTTGTCTTCGAGTTCACCAACGGAATACCGCTGAACCTCCTCCTGAACGCCACTTTCATGGACGAGAACAACCAGTCGATAGGGACGTTGTTCACCAACGGCCAGATTGCGTCGGCGACGCCGGTGCCGGTGGCTGGCAACCCGGGTGTGAGCGAGGCCGGCGCCCCTGTGGTGAGCCGCATCTTCGTGCCGTTCGACATGGATATGCTCAACATGCTGCTGCAGGCGAAGACCATCAGTATGGACATGACGCTTTCCACCAACGGCACGGACAAGATGTCGATCCAGCGCGACGACTACCTGAACATCAAGATGAAGGTTCAGCTGCATCCGTCGCTGACGGTCGATATGCCGCTTTTCGGAGGTAAATAATAAAGCAAGGAGGACCACAAGATGAAAAAGACAGCCATTATACTGACCGCCCTTCTCCTGACTGGCATCGCCCATGCACAGTACAACGAGACGAACAACCTGTTTTACCATGCACAGCGAATTCCGCAGTCGAACACGCTGAACCCGGCTTTCTTCCCGGGGAACAACAGCGTGTATGTCACCCTGCCTTCGACGGGCTTGCAGTTCGGGTTCCCCTTGTCGATACACGACATAGTGAGATACGATTCGAAGCAGAAGGCCAACATCATCGACATCAACGGCGTGTTTGACAAGATCAGTGCCGACAACCCCTTCCGCATGAACTGGGATATGGGCCTGCTGGGCTTCGGCTTCCGTGCGGGCGACCTTTTCTTCACCTTCAACACGCAGCTCCGCACGAGTATGACCCTCGGGTTGTCCGGCGGCATCGTGAGCGCCTTGACGGGTGGCAACATGGACGACAACGGCAATCCCATACCTTCGGTCACGGTGCTGAACGGCAACGCCTTCAACGCACAGATGTATCTGGAGACCAGCCTCGGTGCCGGCTATCAGGTGCCTGTGATTCCGCTGACGGTGGGCGTGCACGCGAAACTACTCTCGGGTGTGTTCAACATCCAGACCGACAACACCAACATCGTGATCGAGACGGACCCCAACTTCGACAAGGTGACGGCCCGCGTGTATTATGAGGCCATGGAGGCGGCGGCTGTGCCGATAGACACCGCCGGCGGCACGAAAAACATACTGGCCAACCTCACCAAACATCTGGGAGAGGCCGTGGAGACGATGTTCGACCCGATCAACGGAAACACGGGATTGGCATTCGACATCGGCGCCAAGTACGACATGGGTCCCTTCACCTTCTCGCTGGCGGTGAACGACCTGTCGGCGGGAATCCACTGGCAGAAGAATGTGAACAGCATGGTGCCCACAGGCGGACAGGGTGTCATCGAGTTTGAGGGTATGCAGGTGAACAACCTGCTCAACCGCGGACAGATGAACATGGACTCGCTGAAATATGTCGCCGAGCAGTTCAAGAGCCTGCTGCCCCGTTTCGAGCAGAACACCAAGGACTATTGGTACAACGTGCCCACCAAGATCAATGCGGGCGCCAGCTTCAATTTCCTCAAACTGTTGCGTGCAGGCCTGCTGTTCCACGGCCAGTTCGACCGGGGGCTGCTGAGCAAGCAGAACGCGACGACGCTCGACCTGGGCGGCAACGTGGCCAACACGTTCCGGTTCAACACCACCGCCACCCTCGGCGTGAATGTGTTCGACTGGATCGAGCTCATTCTGGGCACCTCGCTGGTATTCGACGGCAACAAGGCCGACTTCTTCAACCCGGGAGCCGGATTCGTGCTGTCCATCGGCACCGCCGTGCAGTCCTACCTGGTCGCCGACTACATCAGCAACATCTATATTACCGACGCAAAAGCATTCAACCTCAAGTTCGGCCTGAATCTCCTCATCGGACATGGCGGCCGCAAACGTGTACTGGATATCTAAATGAACATTATCGCCATCGTAGGACGCCCCAATGTGGGCAAATCGACCCTCTTCAACCGCCTGACCGAATCGCGCAGCGCCATCGTAGATGAGACCAGCGGCGTCACCCGCGACCGCCAGTATGGTCACGCCGACTGGAACGGGAAGACCTTCTCGGTTATCGACACGGGCGGCTACGTGATGGGCGGCGACGACGAGTTCGAGGTGGAGATACGCAAGCAGGTGGCGCTCGCCATCGAGGAGGCCGACATGATCCTCTTTGTGGTCGATGCCCGCGAGGGCTTGACGCCCATGGACGAGGATGTGGCCGAGATGCTGCGCAAATGTTCCAAACCCGTCGTGCTGGCAGCCAACAAGGTCGATAACTCCGCCCAGATGGACGCCTTGTCCGAGTTCTACTCTCTCGGTCTCGGCGAGCCCTACCCTATCGCCGGCATCACGGGCAGCGGCACAGGCGACCTGCTCGACATACTGGTGAAGGACTTCTCCGACGGCAAGGAGGAACTTTCGGACGGCCTTCCCCGCATCGCCGTCGTGGGACGCCCCAACGTGGGCAAAAGCTCGTTCATCAACACCATCACGGGGCAGCAGCGCTCCGTAGTCACCCCTATCGCCGGCACCACCCGCGACTCCATCTACACCCATTACAACCTCTTCGGATTCGACTTCAACTTTGTCGATACCGCCGGCCTGCGCCGCAAGAGCAAGGTGACCGAGGATCTCGAGTTCTATTCCGTCATGCGGTCGGTGCGCGCCATCGAGGCCGCCGATGTCTGCATCCTCATGCTCGACGCCTCGCAAGGGCTGGAGCAGCAGGATCTGAACATCTTCTCCCTCATCCAACGCAACCACAAAGGGGTGGTCATTGTGGTCAACAAATGGGATCTGGTGGAGAAAAGCACCAACACCCACCGCGACTTCGAGCAGCTCATACGTTCCCGTATCGCGCCGTTCGACGATGTGCCCATCATCTTCACAAGCGTCATCAACAAACAGCGCATCTTCAAGGTGCTGGAGGCCGCCCGTGATGTCTATGAGGCCCGTTCCCGTCGCATCGCCACGGCCGAGCTCAACGACACCCTCCTCCCGATTGTGAAGGAGCAGAATCCCCCGCCTTCGGTCAAGGGGAAATGGGTTAAGATCAAATACATCACCCAGCTGCCGACCCCCTACCCGCAGTTTGTGTTTTTCTGCAACCTCCCGCAATATATCCGTGACCCCTACCGTCGCTTCGTAGAGAACCGCATGCGCGAACTGTGGGATTTCCACGGGGTGCCGATGACCATCTATTTCCGTGCCAAATAATTAACACATTAATATTTTTAAAACATGAAAGTCACAGAAGAAAACTTCAACGCCCTTCTCAACACAGGCAAGCCCGTCATGATCGACTTCGGCGCCACTTGGTGCGGCCCGTGCAAAGCGTTGGCTCCCCGTATCGAGGAAATCGAGAAAGAATACGACGGACGCGCCATGATCGGCACCGCCGATGTCGATGAGTGCTCCGACCTCGCTGCCAAGTTCCGCATCCGCAGCGTCCCCACCGTGCTGTTCTTCAAAGCCGGTTCCGACCAACCGGTGGATAAGAGCGTCGGTCTTGTGGCCAAAGAGACTCTCACCGAAAAACTCGACGCTCTCCTCTGATGCTTCAGGAGCAGATCACGCGTTACAAATCCCTCGACTTTTTTGCCCGGCAGATTGTCGAGGGATTTATCACTGGTCGCCACCGCAGTCCTTTCCACGGTTTCTCGGCCGAATTTTCCGACTACCGGCAATACAACAGCGGCGAAAGCACCAAGAACATCGACTGGCGTCTGTATGCCCGTACCGACAAACTGTATGTCAAGCAGTTCCAGGAAGAAACCAACCTTCGCTGCCAACTGCTCATCGACCATAGTTCATCTATGCTTTTCCCCCGGGAGGGACAAGGTGATTTCGAGCACCCCAACAAACTCACGTTCGCCTTGCTGGCCTCCGCCGTACTGATTGAGTTGCTCTACCGCCAGCGTGACGCATTCGGTCTCTCCTTGCTCTCTTCCGGCATTGACAGTTTTGTCCCCCCTCGTAGCAACGAGGCCCACAGGCAGCATATCTTCGGCCTTCTCGAACGCCAGCTGTCGGTTTCCGACCAGCAACCCACCGACATCTGCAACGCCATCCATCTTACCGCCGAGCAGCTGCACCGCCGCTCTCTCGTGGTTCTTTTCACCGATGCATTGCTTCCCTCCGACCAATGGGACTCCTTCCTGGATGCTTTGCGCCACCTGAGGCACAACAAGCATGAGGTAGTCCTTTTCCACACCCTGCACAAGTCGAAGGAACTCTCGCTCGATTACGACTCCCGTCCCTATCGCTTTATCGACCTTGAAAGCGGACGCCATCTGCAACTGAACCCTGCCGAGATAGCGGAAGCCTACAGCGCACAAATGCACCGCATGCAGGCCGATCTGCAGCAACATGCGCTCCAGTACCGTATCGACTACCAGCCGGTCGATGTCGCCCTCGGGTTCCACCAAGTCATCCTTCCCTTCCTCCTCCGCCGAAGCAAGCTGATGTGAGAGGAAGAAAAAGCAGATAAAAAAGTTAAGTAGTTAAAGTAACGATAGACAAATGTTTTCGATGCGTCATTTTGTTTTTGTCACGGTCGCGTTGATGCTGCTTTCGGGCTGTTCGCGCCATCGCCACGACGACAAGCGTATTTTCCACTACAACGAGTCGGCCGGCATCGCCACCCTCGACCCCGCTTTCGCCAAAGACCAAAGCATCATCTGGCCCTGCCGTCAACTCTACAACGGCCTTATCCAGCTCGACACCAACCTCGAGGTGCAACCCTCCATCGCTCGCAGCTGGGACATCAGTCCCGACGGATTGACCTACACCTTCCACCTGCGCAACGATGTATGGTTCCACAAGAGCCCCCTTTTCCCCACTCCCGACTCCACCCGCACCGTTACTGCCCACGACTTCGCCTACTCCTTCCAGCGCATTCTCGACCCCAACGTAGCCTCGCCCGGAGGATGGATCTTCGCCGATGTGCGCGACTTCACAGCCGTTGACGACAGCACCTTCGTCATCCGCCTCAAAGCCCCCTTCTCGCCCTTCCTCAGTCTCCTCGGAATGGTCTATTGTTCCGTGGTGCCGCACGAGGTGGTAGAACACTACGGCAAGGACTTCCGCTCCCACCCCTGCGGTACCGGTCCTTTCCGATTCCAGTATTGGAAAGAGGGCGTCAAACTTGTCCTCAGGAAAAACCCACTCTATTTTGAAGTGGATAGCGTGGTGGGCGCCGACGGCCAGACGACACTAGCCCGCCTGCCATACCTCGACGCTGTGGATGTGACCTTCATCATCGACCGCCAGACGGTCTTCCTAGAATTCGTCAAAGGCAACCTTGACTTCCTCAACTCCCTCGATGCCTCCTACAAGGACGAAGTGCTCACCCGCGACGGGCGCCTGAAAGACAAATATGCCGACCGCATCGACCTCGTCTCCACACCTTACCTCAACACAGAATACCTCGGTTTCAACCTCGAGGCCGACAACCTTCAGCTTTCCCCATCCAGCTTCCAACAACTCCGTCAAGCCCTCAACTGCGCCTTCGACCGCACCAAGATGATGCGCTACCTGCGCAACAACATAGGCCGTCCAGGCGAAGGCGGCTTCGTCCCCATGGGACTTCCGGGCTACGACACGCTGCCTTCCTACGGCTACCGCTACGACCCCGAGCGCGCCAAACTTCTGCTGGCTCAGGCCGGCTTCCCCAACGGGAAAGGGCTTCCGACCCTCAAGCTCTCCACCACCGCCAATTACCTTGACCTCTGCAAATACATCCAGCAACAACTTGGCCTCATCGGTATCGACATACAGGTGGATGTCAATCCTCCCGCCGCGCTACGAGAGCAGATAGCGCAAGGCAAAGCCTTCTGGTTCCGCGGCTCCTGGATAGCCGACTATCCGGACGCAGAAAACTATCTCTCGCTCTTCTACAGCGCCAACCACGCCCCCGCAGGTCCCAACTACACTCGTTTCACAAGCAAGGAATTTGACCGTCTCTACATGAAGGCACGCCGCGAGACCGACCCCGACCGCCGCATCAGCCTCTACCACCAGATGGACAGCCTCGTTATGCAGCAGGCGCCGGTCATCGTCCTTTACTACGACCAAATACTGCATTTCACCCACAAGAACGTCCACGGCCTCCGTTCCGACGCCATGAATACCCTCGACCTGAGGAGAGTCACCATCGACTGATTCCAGAGATACACTACCAACCCATTTCAACCAATAAAACAAAGCCTCGCATTTCTGCGAGGCTTTGTTGTTTTAGGCGTCTTTTATCTGACTATTTTTTCAGCCACTGGTCGAACCAGTCGATGAAGTTGCGATGCCAGAGGAGGCTGTTCTGGGGCTTGAGGACCCAGTGGGTCTCGTCGGGGAAGTAGAGGTAGCGGCTGGGGATGTGGCGCATCTGGGCGGCGTTGTAGGCAGCCATACCTTCGCTGGCGACGATGCGGAAGTCGAACTCGGAGTGGATGACGCAGATGGGGGTGTTCCACTTGTCAACGAAGAGGTGGGGCGAGTTGCTGTAGCTCTTCTTGATCTGCGGGTTGTTCCAATCCCAATAGGGACCACCGAGGTCCCAGTTGTCGAACCACATTTCCTCGGTCTCAAGATACTGCTGCTCGAAGTTGAACATGCCGTTATGGGCCAGGAAAGCCTTGAAGCGACGGCCTTCGTCGTAGCCTTTGACGTCGTGGTTGTGTCCGGCAAGCCAATAGACGCTGTAGCCACCAAACGAGGCACCGCAGGCACCGATGCGTTCATGGTCGATCATGGGCAGGTTGGCCGCCCAGTCGGCAGCAGCCATATAGTCCTGCATGCAGAGTCCGCCATAGTCACCGCTGATTTCCTCGAGCCATTCCATGCCGAAGCCGGGAACACCGCGACGGTTGGGAGCGATGACGAAATAGCCGGCGCCACTCATCACTTCGAAATTCCAGCGGGTGCTCCAGAACTGGCTGACGGGGCTTTGGGGGCCGCCCTCGCAGAAAAGAAGCGCGGGATAGGTCTTGGTCGAGTCGTAGTCGTAGGGATAGATGAGCCAGGTGAGCATGTCCTTGCCATCGACGGTCTTCACGTAGCACTCCTCCACCTTGCCCATACGCACCTGCGAGAGGATGTCGTCGTTGAAGGTGCTGATCTTGGTGCCTTCGGCGCGGTCGTCGCCGGTGGTGTAGGCGTAAAGGGTTCCCGGGTACTGTATGGAGACCTGGTTGGCGATAATCTTGTTGCCGTTGAGGGCGATGGCATTCACGTCGTGGTAGCCGTGAGACAGCTGGCGGACAGCCTTGGTTTCACGGTTGAAGCCGAAGATTTCACTCATACCGCGGTAGGAAACCACAGCATAGAGTTCCTTGTCGTTATCGTCCCAAAGGATATTGCCGACGCTGTAGTCGAAGTCGGCGGTGAGGTCGGTCTTGGTGCCGCTGGTGAGGTCCATCACCATCAGGCGCAGCTTGTCGCTCTCATAGCCGTCGCGCTCCATACTCTCCCAGGCAATCATCGTGCCATCGTGGCTGAAGACAGGGTTCTGGTCGTAACCCATGATGCCTTCGCTGATGTTGCGAGTCTCGCCAGTCTCGATATTAAAGATATAAATATCGCTGTTGGTCGAGTGGGCATAGTCGTAGCCGGTCTTCTTGCGGCAGGTGTAGGCGATGGTCTTGCTGTCGGGGCTGTAGTTGTACTGCTCGGTGCCACCCCACGGACGCATGGGGCTCTCGAAGGTGCTGTCAATAATGTTGACGACCTTATCCATCACAGCCTTGCCATTCTCCAGCGGGACATAGAAAATTTGGGGGATTTCATCGACCCAGTTGTCCCAATGGCGGTACATCAGGTCCTCGTTGATGCGGCCGGTGGTCTTGTCGAGGTCGGCATAGAGCTTGTCGAGGTGTTCGGGACGCACAACGGGAATGGTGCTGATATACACCAACGACTTGCCGTCGGGGGCCACCTTGAAGCCTTCGAATCCACGCTCATGCTCGGCCACTTTGGTTTCTTTTTGGGTCTTGATGTTCATGGACAAGATTTCGGCACCGCGGCAGAACATGATGGTGTTTTCATCGTACCAGACGGGGCAGAATTCGGAGGCGGCAGTTGAGGTGAGTCGCACGGCTTCCCCACCCTCGGAGGGTATGAGGTAGAGCTCGGTGTTGTTCTTGTTCTGCGCCATATCGGTGTAGCGCAGGGTGTAGAGGACCTGACTGCCGTCGGGGCTGACAGCATATTCGCTCATTACACCGAGGCTCCACATTACCTCAGGGGTGAAACGTCCGTCCTGGACGCTCACCTGCGGTTTTTCAATGGGTTTCTCAGCATTTTTTTGCTGGCAGGCCACAAGAGAGAGGATGCCAACAGTGAGTAAAAGTATATTTTTTTTCATGTGTAAGTTAATTTTTTTTCTTCAATTCGTCCTTGCTTGACATCGGGGTGCGGATATCAATGCCATAAAAGTTGTAACCCGAATGACCGGGCTCCACAATGTTGACGTACTCACAATCTTCGGCCACAGGATCGAAGGTTATGGAGTAAAGCAGGATGTCGTATCCACCGACATTTTTGGAGAAGTAGGTGCGTTTGGGGTAGAGCGTGATACCTTCCACTTTGCGCATCGCCGAACGTACCCCAGTGGCTGCATCCTCCAGATATATCTCAGGCATGATGTAGAGACCGTCGTCGTTCACCGAAGGATGTGCCGGTGTGCGGTCACGATACTGGAAATAAACGATAATCTGTTCCTTTTCCACCCTGACCTTCTCGATGCTGATCATCGAGGCATTGGGTGTGCGACTTTTCACCAGGGGAAAATCCACCGAACGAGGAACAATCGGTTTGATTTTGTCGGGCAGTCGGCGGTCGCGAGGCTTCTCGGCTTTTGCCTGTTTGGGGGCTTTGACGCGTTCGTGCTGGAAATCACTATTCACAGCATAACACTTCATGTCGGAATTGAACGAGAAGGTGATGCCGCCAACGGGAGTGCCGGTATTGCCTGTGGCTCGGTTGCGCATGTTGTACTGTCTATAAAGCACGGCGGCACGCGTACCATTGAGACTCACCGCGTTGTAGGCCACTTTGGTGCCTTCCATTCCATCGTCGATAGTGGCATCGGGACGGCCAAACTCATCCACTATTTCATAATAGCCCTTCCCGTTGTACAAAGCTTCAAGATCGCTGTCGGCGCTTACAAAGCGGCCAGACGCACATCCGGCCGCCAGCAGCGCGAGAGCTGTGGTGACAATTGTGAAGAGATGTTTCATTTAATTCTGGAATTTACCGGCATGGAAGTTGCCTTCCATCACAGTGCCATCGGCGCTGACATATTTGCCGTGTCCTTCAAATTGGTCATTCAGCCAGTTGCCCGTATAGGACATGCCCGACTTGCTGGTGAGCGTACCCTGACCGGTCATGTGTCCTTGTACAAAGTTACCCTCGTAACGGTCGCCATTGGGCCACGTTTTAGTTCCTTGGCCTTGGGGTGCGCCGTTTATGAAACCACCTTCATAGCGCGTGCCATCGGACCATTGCAGGTAGCCCGTCCCATTGCCCATACCGTTCCATTCGCCTTCCATGATATTGCCGTTCGGAAAACGGAAGATACCATGTCCCTTAATCGTGTTTTTACTCCACTGACCTTGATAGACCAGACCGTTTGCCCAAGTGTAGGTGCCTTCGCCTTCCTGGTTGCCTTTCTTCCACTGGCCTTCATATCGGTCGCCGTTCGGCCAGGTCATCATTCCCTGCCCTTCTATCTTGCCTCTTCCGTTGCGCTGGCCGGTATATACTCGACCGTCGTCATAGGTGGTGGTTTCCACAACCTGAGCATAGGCGTTGCCACCAACCGTCAAGGCAAGTGCAAGCAAAACAGCAGTCTTAAGCGTTTTCATCATAGTTTTTGTGTTTTAATGATTAATTAATTCAATGAACAGTCCTAATTTGTAGAAATTGAACTTCCTCACAGACACATCACCACCCTCGGTCAATTGATGTTTGAGTGCCGGTTTACGCCGCAAATAAAGGGCTTTGACAAGGCCGATCAAGCTTGTTTTTTGAAGAAGATGATAGGTCTGCAACAATCGTACCGACCGATAGAAAGAAGGCTCGTCATGCATGAAACGGTATATCTTGGACAGATTACCCACAGCCTCCTCTGTCTTGCTGAGAAACTCTGCATTGGTTTCAACATTACCGTTGACGGCAGCATTGTCAATGTGCAACACTTTCGTACCGTGTTGTTGCAACCGATATCCGAAAAGGGTGTCTTCATGGCCGTAGCCGGTTATGCGGTCGTCGAAGCCTATCGTTTCCAAAACATCTCGCCTAATCATGAAATTGCCGGTCATAAATGAGCGGTAGGGATGCCGGTTTCGGATTCGGGCAGGTCGGCTTTCCACTTTCTTACCATAGCGCAGACGTAGTGAATAATCATTGTCATTCTCCTTATGCGAATCGTAAGCAATGCCACCCACAACCACATCCGGATTACCCGAAAGAGTGTCGGCATAGCGTCGAAGAAAACCGTCGTTGATACTCATATCGTTGTCCAGGAACAACAACCACTCGCCACGTGCGTATTTAAGGAACATGTTGCGTATGCGGGCACGACCCACATTCTCATCCAGATACACCCACTTGTCTGCCAATGAAAGCATTTCGGCATTCTGTTGACGGTGATTCTCATCCGAATGGTCATCTATGCACACCAATTCCACGTCTCCACCCATGGATTTCATCTGTTGATGGAGACTGCCAATGAGCGATTTCACCGGGTAGTTATAAACTGGTATGCAAATCGATATCATATTTCTATGGTCAAGTTATCATAGGCCAGATGCACACCGTCAGGCAAGGTGGTATCCACCTCGGCATGCAAGCCCATCTCATGACTGATATGGGTCAAATATGCCTGTTCCGGGTTGACTTGGGCAATGACCTCCAACGCCTCCGGCAAGGAAAAATGAGAGAAGTGTTTCTCCTTTCTCAATGCATTGACAACGAGGGTCCTTACACCTCTCACCTTCTGTATCTCTTCTGGTGCAATATGGTTGGCGTCGGTAATATAGGCCAAAGAACCGATGCGATAGCCTAAGACAGGCAGGTCCTTGTGCATTGCATGAATGGGAACTATGGTCAATCCGGCCGCTTCAAAGGGAGCATCAACCACATGCAGGTCAGCTTCCGGCAATCCCGGGTAACGGTGCGGCTCAAAAATATAGTGGTAAGCTTGCAAGATGGACCGTTCCGCCTCTATGTTCAGAAATACATCCATCTTCCTGTTCTGCACATAGTTGAATGATCTTATCTCATCCAACCCTGCAACATGATCCCTGTGTGCATGGGTGATAAGGATGGCATCCAGATGACTCACATCATGGCGCAACATCTGCTGCCGGAAATCGGGGCCGATGTCGAAAAGAATATTGTTTCCGTTATCGGTACATAACAAAGCCGAAGTGCGCAGCCGGCAGTCGCGTGGATCTGACGAACTACACACCTTACAGTGACATGCAATGACCGGCACGCCCTGAGATGTTCCGGTGCCAAGGAAAACGAGTTTCACTATTCTTTATGAGTCAATTTGAACCCAACACCATGCACATTGACGATTTCCACCGTCGGGTCGGCCTTGAGATATTTACGCAACTTGGTGATATACACATCCATCGAGCGCGCTGCAAAATAACTGTCATCTTTCCAGATTTTTTGCAACGTGGTGTTTCTATCCACCAGCTGATTGAAGTTGATGGCAAACATACGCAACAAATCGCACTCTTTGGCGGTGAGACGTTGGGTGTTCTCTCCTATCGTGAGGGTTTGGTGGGAATAGTCGAACGTGAAATTGCCGATACGGAAGACATTCTTGTCCGGACGTTCCTCGTTGAACGAGCGGCGCATGGTGGCGTTCAGTCGTGCCAGCAGTTCTTCCATGCTGAAAGGCTTGGTGATATAGTCGTCGGCCCCCACCTCGAACCCCTTCAGTTTGTCTTCTTCCAGATTCTTGGCCGTAAGGAAAATTATAGGCACATTTTTATCTACTTTGCGTATCTCCCTGGCTACGGTCAGACCGTCTTTCAACGGCATCATCACGTCGAGGATACATGCATCGACATCTTCTTCGTCGAAACTGGCAAGCGCCTCTTCTCCATCTTTGGTCCACACCACAGTGTAACCCTTCTGAGTCAGATATGCCTTGAGGATGGTTCCCAGATTGGGATCGTCCTCGGCCACCAGTAATTTGATTCCGAGATTCATGGTCTTTCTTATTATTCTGTAATTGTTATCTTTTCTATTAAATCACCCGGGCGTATTTGGTCGATGACAGGCCAATCCTGCTCCTCAACACGTCCGAAACAGGTGTGCACACCATCGAGATGCTGGGTGTTCATGCGGTTGTGGCAAATGAAGAACTGGCTTCCCCCTGTGTCCTTGCCGGCATGGGCCATACTCATCACCCCGCGGTCATGACGCTGCCGGGGGGCCGACGTCTCGCACTTGATGGTCCATCCGGGGCCGCCGGTGCCCACTCGCGGGTCGCCAAGATTGCGGCTGTATGGGCAACCTCCCTGGATGACAAAATCAGGAATGACTCGGTGGAAACGCAATCCATCGTAGAAGCCCTCTTGGGCCAGCTTGACGAAATTGGCCACAGTGTTGGGCACTTCCTTGTCGTAGAGATACACGTGCATCGTGCCTTTTGCTGTCTTGATTTCTGCTTTCATATTTTCTGTATGTATCGTCTTACTCTCTTTTGTACTCAATTAACATTGGAAATTGCATTTTATTGTGTGAAATGTTAAATTTTTTTTGTTAATTACGGATGTTAAAAATAAATCATAACTTAATATATTATAAATAACCAAATTGTTGTATATTTGCACTTGGATTGTAGCGCTGCCTAACGCTGCAAATATTTGAGCCACATGCAGATTGATTGCACATACAAAGCCCTTTTCGAGGGTGGATGGGACACCGGCGAGGTGCGTACGACCATTTGTGGCGCGCACAAGGCGGTGGTGGTGGCACATACCAATGCCGACGGCGACGCCGTCGGGTCGTTGCTCGGCATGTGCAGCCTGTTGCGCAACGCCGGGGTGGCGGAAGTGACGCCGATGCTCCCCGACGGCTGTCCCGACGACCTGATCTGGCTGCCACACACCGACACCATCCTCAGCGGGCAATCCTGCCATGAGGCCTGCTGCACGGCCATCAATCGTGCCGACCTCGTTGTAGGAGTGGATATCAGCGGGTTGGAGCGTACCGGCTGTCTGGCCGACTGCTTGCGTTCATCGAAAGGTGCCCGCATGTTGGTGGACCACCACATGTGCCCCCATCGCGACGAGTTTCTCCTGGTGGTTTCCGAACCTGAGATATCAAGTGCTTGTGAGTTGGTCTATTGGCTAATGATGAGCACTTTCGGGTCGCAGATCTTCGACCGTGACGCTGCCACCTGTCTTTATACCGGCCTCTGCACCGACACAGGCAACTTCAGTTTCAGCAACGACCGGCAAAGCCTATACCTGGCCGCCGCCGACTTGCTCACCTTCGGCATCGACCCCATGTGGATCAACCGTTCCATCAAGAATGTCTTTACCGTACCCCGGCTGCGCTTCTTCGGCAGCGCCATAGCCCACCGGCTGACGGTCTATCCCCAGCAGCAGGTGGCCTTGATGGTACTTACCAACAAGGAGATGAGCAAGGCAGGAGTTGAAAGCCACGAACTGACAGGTCTTATCAACGAAGTGATGAAATTGAAGGATATCGACTGCGGCATACTGATACGCGAGGAGTCGTGTTCCAATGGAGAGTTCAAGACACGCTTGTCTTTACGCTCGAAAGAGCATTATGATGTGAACCTGCTGGCGGGTGAACTCTTCGGCGGTGGGGGCCACAAACGTGCCGCCGGCGCCACCAGCACCAAGAGCTTGGAAGAAACGGTGATGATTGTCAAACAAAAACTCCATATTGAAGATTGCTAAGTTCATACTGCCGTTCCTGTGTCTAATGACTATCGCCTGCCGTGAGGTACCCTCGATTGACGTCGGTTCATCAACACAGGATGAGTCATTACAGGAGAAGATGATCGGTGCCAACCGCTTGATAGCCCAAAGCGAGGAACAACAGATTGCGTCCTATGTGAGCCGTCGCGGATGGCAAATGCAGCGCACCGCCGACGGAGTAAGGGTCATGGAGACCTCGTGCCCCCTCTCCGCCGATCGGGTGGAATATGCGGACACCGTGGTGACAGTGTACAACGTGGAGGCATTGAACGGAAAGCAGATCTACCGTAATGTGGCCGACACCCTGACTGTTGGGCGTCGCCGACCCACCCGCGGTTTTGACAGCGCGCTGCTGCTGTTGCACTATGGCGGCACAGCCCGTGTCATCGTTCCTTCCGAGCAGGCCTACGGCGTGGTGGGCGACGGCGGCAACATCGGAAGTCGGATGGTACTGGTGTATGAGATCGAGAAAATCAAGATGTTATAAAATGTTCAGTAAAATAAAATAATGATTCATAAAAACATGAAAAAACAACTCAGATTGGCCACATTGATTGTGGCAGGAACGGCACTGCTGGCCGCCTGTGGAAGCAGTGACATGAAAGGTTTCAAGAAGACCGACGACGGCCTCTATTACCGCTTCGAGCAGCAGTGCAAGGACTCCCTTCAGGTTCAGGAAGGCGATGTGCTGGTGGGTGAGATGACCATCCGTCTCGACACCATCACCCTCCGCACCAACGTCGGTATGCCGCAGCGTCTCATGCCCGCCATCCCTTCTTACGACGGCGTTCTCCACGAAGGCCTGCTGATGATGCACCGTGGCGACAAGGCCATCTTCGCCATCCCCGCCGACTCCATCGCCAAGTTCATGCAGCCTAACCAGATGCCCCCCATGTATGAACAGGGCAAGGGTATGAAATTCTACTACGAAATCAACCTCATGGACATCATCAGCAGCGAGGAATATGCCGAGGAGCAGGCCAACTACGAAGCCGAGATGCAAAAAGCCCGCGAAGCCGAACCCGAGCTCATCGCTGCCTATGTCAAGGACCACAACATCAAAGCACAGCCCAACGCCGACGGTCTCTATGTGATTGTAAAAAAGCAGGGTAAAGGCACCAAGGTGGCTGTGGGACGCCAGGTGACCATCAACTACACAGGCCGTCTGCTCGACGGCACCATGTTTGACTCCAGCGTGGAATCCAACGCCAAAGAAGGCGGCATCTTCCAGCCTGGCCGTCCCTATGAGCCCCTGAGCTACGTGGTGGGCCAGATGGGGCTCATCCGCGGTTGGGAGGAAGGTGTCATGGGACAGCCCGAAGGCACCCGGCTCCAGCTCATCATCCCCTCGGCCATGGGTTACGGCTCGGCCGACAACATCCCCACCATCCCTCCCTACTCCACCCTCGTGTTCGATCTCGAAATCGTCAGTGTGAAATAACCCCCCCGACACTAAAAACATAACACCAATCACTGATGAAAAACATCGTCATTTTCGGAGCCCCGGGTGCAGGCAAAGGCACCCAGAGCGACTTCATCGTCGAGCACTACGGTCTCACCCACGTCTCCACGGGCGACCTGCTTCGCAAGGAAATTGCCGACCAGACCGACCTGGGCAAACGTATCAAAAGCATCATGGACGCTGGCCAGTTGGTAAGCGACGATATCGTCGTGGAGATGATGGACAAAGCCATCGCCAACGACACCAAAGGCATGCTCTTCGACGGCTTTCCCCGCACCGTGGCGCAGGCCAAGACCCTCGACCGCCTACTCGCCAAATACGAACGCAGCCTCACCTGCATGGTCCAGCTCGAAGTACCCAAAGACGAACTGATGCGCCGTCTGCTCGAGCGCGCCAAAATTCAAGGGCGTGCCGACGACAACGAAGTCACCATCAACAACCGTCTCCTGGAGTACGACAACAAAACCAAACCTGTCGCCGCCTACTACGCCGCACAGGGCAAGCAGCTCCTTATCGACGGACTCGGTTCCATCCAGGACATCGCCGCTCGCATCCGTAAAGCCATCGGATAACCCCTACACCACACACCCAACATCAGCCCAGCACGCCTCCGTATGCCGGGCTTTTTTTTCATCCCCATGCACCATCCCCTCCAACAACGAACAAACAACAAGAAACCATTGATTATCAAACCATTTACTCTTTTCTCATTGGCGCATGCCTCACAAGCAGGCATGCCCTGACTGGAGGCGGCACAGGTGAATAATGTTAAAAAAGTTATCATTTCCTCTCGCAACTGATAATAATTTGTATATTTGCAAATTAATCTTTTCGTCAAAAACATATAGTAATGACCTCGAATTTTGTTGACTACGTAAAGATATTGGTCCGCAGCGGCAAGGGCGGCGCCGGCAGTGCGCACCTGCTGCGAGTGAAATACAACGCCAAGGCCGGCCCCGACGGCGGCGACGGCGGCCGCGGCGGTCACGTCATCCTCCGTGGCACAACCCAACGCTGGACGCTGCTGCACCTCAAATACACCAAGCACGTCTTCGCCGAAGACGGCCAGAACGGCGGCGAGAACCTCTGCACCGGCCGCACCGGCAAAGACCAGATATTGGAAGTGCCGTTAGGATGCGTATGCCGCGACGCCGAATCCGGTGAATTCTTGGGCGAGGTAACCGAGGAAGGGCAGGAACTCATCATTGCCAAAGGCGGCCGTGGCGGCTTGGGAAACGACCATTTCAAAAGTGCCACCAATCAGACCCCACGCTATGCTCAGCCTGGTGAGCCCGCGGAGGAACGCTGGGTGGTCATAGAGCTCAAGGTTCTGGCCGACGTGGGTTTGGTCGGGTTCCCCAATGCAGGCAAGAGCACCCTCCTGAGCGCCGTCAGCGCCGCCAAACCAGAAATCGCCGATTACCCCTTCACTACCCTAGTGCCCAATCTGGGCATTGTGAAATACCGCGACGACCGCTCGTTCTGCATCGCCGACATTCCTGGCATCATCGAGGGCGCTGCCGAAGGCAAGGGCCTCGGCTTGCGATTTTTGCGCCACATCGAACGCAACGCCATCCTCCTCTTCATGGTGAGTTGCGAGCAGTTGGAAATTGCGCAAGAATATCACGTTCTGCTTAACGAGTTGAAAAAGTACAACCCCGAACTGCTGGACAAGCAGCGCCTCCTGGCGGTGACCAAGTGCGACATTATCGACGAAGAGATGCAGAAACAGTTGAAGCGCCATCTGCCAAAGGGAGTGGAGACTGTTTTTATCAGCGCCGTCAGCGGTCAAGGTATCGAAGAATTGAAGGATAGGATCTTTGAGAAATTAAATGTATAGTCATGTTGGAGGCGCTTAAGAATATAGACACCCAATGGTTTCTGTGGGTGAATAGCCACCACTCGACAGCGTTGGACTGGGTGATGTGGGTGCTAAGCCAGCATTGGAGCTGGGCGATTGTGATAGTTTTGGCCTTTGTGATGCTTACGATGAAGCACGAACCCCGACGGTGGTGGATAGTGCTGGCGGGCATCGTGCTATGCTTCCTGCTTGCCGACCAAGGGAGCGTGCACCTGTTCAAAGATACGGTGTGCCGCCTGCGTCCCTGCCATGTAATCGAAAATGTACGTATGTTCCGCACCCACTGCGGCGGGCAGTACGGCTTTGTAAGCTCGCATGCCGCCAACGCATTCGCCATCGCAACGTTCCTATTCTTACGTTACCGCCGAGGGAAAGGAGGAAACAACCGGCGTGCCATGATCGGCCCCATACTCCTCCTCCTGTGGGCCTGTGCCACCAGTTACAGCCGTGCCTACTTGGGCAAGCACTACCCGGGCGACTTGATCTGCGGGGCTCTTTTCGGTGTCCTCATCGGCGTGCTGATATGGCTGGTGACCAACATGACTGAAAAAAAAGTTGCACAAAAATGAAACAAAATGAAGAAAGTTGCGTTATTAATGACGTGCTTGCTTGTTTCTATCACAAGTGATAGAGAAAAGAAAATGTGTTATTCGAGCGTTCCGTCCAACGGACGGAGCGCTTGTTTTTTATTGGAAAAACATGAATCTGTTTGACATCATATTGGCTATACCATTGTGCTGGCTTATCTTTTTGGGCTGGAAAAAGGGGCTGGTGTGCGAGGTAGCTATGCTGGCAGGTGTGTTGTTGGGCGTATGGGCTGCCATCCATCTTTCCCAAAACATAGCACCTCTGTTAGGGCTTGACAGCGGGAGTTCTGCACTGATAGCATTTATTGTCACCTTCTTGGTATCATTGATACTTACATATTTGCTTGGCAAACTGATTGAAGGGTTGATGAAAGCGGCAAAGTTGAGTGTCCTGAACCGATTGGCGGGTGCCTTGTTGGGAGCGGCAAAAGCACTTGTGATACTATCGGTGTTCCTCAGTTTTCTGTTATTAATCGACAGCAAGGAGATGATTGTTAAGCCTGAAACGAAAGAGAAGAGCCTACTATACCGCCCAGTTTCATCGACAGGCGACTGGCTGACGAAACACTTGAAGGATTATATAGAGGAACATCAGGAGGACATTAAGCAAGTGGTGAGCAAGGAGGTGCACAAATGATATTGGCTCCGATGCAGGGACTGACGGAAGTGCTGTTCCGGAGGGTATATGAAGAATGCTTTCCTGAAGCGGTAGCGCGTGCAGTGGCGCCTTTCTTGTCACTAACCCACAACCTGCAGCAGGCCAGCCCCCGTGCAAGAGCGTTGTTTCTACGAGATGTGCTGCCGGAAAACAACGAGGATAGCATCCCCGTTATTCCCCAGATACTTGGGAAAGAACCCGAAGAATTTGTAGAACTCGACCACATGCTATACGATCTCGGCTACCGTGAGGTGAACTGGAACATGGGGTGTCCGATGCGAGCAGTTACCGGGAAACACAGGGGAAGCGGCATACTGCCCTACCCCGATGAAGTGAGGATGGTGCTGGATGCAGTGGTGCCAAAGATAAAGTGCCAGCTGAGTGTGAAGGTCAGATTGGGACTGAGAGACAAGGTGGAGATATTCCGGATTATTCCTATACTTAACGACTATCCGCTGGCTTCAGTCACTGTACATCCCAGAACGGGCAGGCAGCAGTACGGCGGAGAGGTCGATTTGGAAACTTTCGGACAGGTTTTGCCTATGATAAAGGCGCCTGTTATTTACAACGGTGACATATGCACCGTGCAGGATATACGTCGGATTGAGACGCGATTTCCGGAAGTGGCGGACATCATGGTGGGACGCGGATTGCTCTACCACCCTACCCTGCCGTTGGATGCGGCTGGTGAGCAGCAGCCGGTGACCAGCACAAAGCATTTCATACGTCGGCTGATGGAAGACATCAAGGTGAAAATTCCCCACACCGAAGCGCAAATAAAAAAAACGAAAGAATACTGGGGATTATTGTGGAAATCGCTACCCATTAGCGAGATGCAGGCACGGGAAGTGTTGCGTGCACAAGATGTGAATATTGTTGATAACTTGATTGAAGGTTTCACACAATAAAATAGTATTTTATAAGTTATACACGAAAGATTATGAAACGAGGATTAGGATATATATTAGCTTTTGTCTTCACACTCACTTTGTTGGCATGTAGCAACAACAAAATGGACGACGAGGGATTGACTGACAATGAGAAACTTGAATTGCTTGACGCAAAGATCGAGAAACACCCCAAGGACGCTTCCCTTTATGCCAATCGAGCCATGCTGCTTATGAACCTGGGACGCACCCTGGAAGCCACTGCCGATATTGAAAAGGCAGTCTCGATAGAACCCAGGAATGTCGAATATCACCTGCGTCAAGCCGATGTTTATTTTGCCCGCGGCGACGTGGAAAAAAGCTATAAGGCACTAAGCGAAGCAGAACGGCTAGCCCCCGAGAACATGGAAGTGCAACTCAAGATGGGCGAAGTGACGTTCTACAGCCGGGACTATGACCGCAGTCTCAAATGCCTGAGCAAAGTGACGGAAAAAGAGCCCGACAATCGCACGGCGCTGTTCATGACAGGATTCATCTACAAAGAGAAGGGGGACACTCTCTCGGCCGTGCAACTGCTGAGAAGAGTATGCGACCTTTACCCCGACTATTCTCCTGCCTTTGAAGAGTTGGGAGTACTCTACGCTTCACACAACAATCCTTTAGCAGAAGAATACTTAGGCACGGTTATCCAGATGGATTCGACGAACACCAACGCACTCTATGCGCTGGCCATGTATCATCAAGACCGAGGAGAAATGGACGCAGCCGAGAATCTGTATCAAAGAATTGTGGGAATCAACCCGCGCAGCGCTGACAGCTGGCACAACCTGGGATATATTGAAATGACCTATTACCATGACTACAAACGTGCCATCGAGCTTTTCGACAGTGCACTCACGATTGACCCTTATATGGAATCGGCCCTCCACAACCAGCAGGTGGCACGGGAAGCAATGAAATGAACGTATCAACATATCAACATTAATAATATGAGCACATTAAAAGGACGCAATCTTATCTCCATCACCGACTTTTCAAAAGAAGAGTATATTCAGGTGCTGGACATCGCGGAAGGATTTGAGAAGAATCCCAAGCAGAAAATTCTCAGCGACAAGGTTGTCGCAACCCTTTTCTTCGAACCTTCGACGCGTACTCGTCTAAGTTTCGAGAGCGCCGCGAACCAGTTGGGTGCACGCATCATTGGCTTCTCCGACCCAGGTGGCACGAGCGTCCAGAAAGGAGAGTCGCTCCACGACACCATTGTGATGGTCTCCTCTTATAGCGACCTAATCGTTATGCGCAACCCAAAAGAAGGCTCTTCGCGCTATGCGTCAGAAGTATCCACAGTGCCCGTTATTAATGCCGGAGACGGTGCCAACCAGCACCCCACCCAATGCATGCTCGACCTCTATTCCATCCGGAAAACACAAGGAACACTGGATAATCTGCAGATTGCCATGGTCGGTGACTTGAAGTATGGTCGCACCGTTCACTCTCTGGTGCAAGCCATGTGTAATTTCAATGCGACATTCCACTTGGTTTCACCTCAGGAATTGAAGTTGCCGTCGAGTGTCAAGATGAGCATCAAGGATGCCGGATTGAAATATTACCAATACACCGACTTGCGCGACATTATACCGACTGCCGACATCATCTATATGACACGCGTGCAACGTGAGCGATTCCCTGATCCTATGGAATACGAACGCGTGAAAGACTCGTGTATTTTGACTGCTTCGATGCTTGAAGGTTGCAAACCCAACATGCGCATTCTTCATCCTCTGCCTCGTGTGAACGAAATCACAACGGATGTGGACAAGACCCCCTATGCATACTACTTCCAGCAGGCACAAAACGGAGTGTATGTGCGTCAGGCATTGATGGCCGCCATACTGGGTGTGAGATAATTAATCATTTTTTCAAAAGCTAAAGAAATGGAAACAAAGAAAGAACTCGTTGTGTCCGCCATTGAGAACGGCACAGTCATTGATCATATTCCCACAGAGTCTGTCTATCAAGTAATCCGTATTCTTGGTCTTGAAAAATACAAAGACGAAGTGCTCATCGGGAATCACCTTTCAAGCCAGAAACTTGGGCAAAAGGGAATTATCAAAATCAAGAACAAACACTTTTCTACCCCGGAGGTAAGCAAAATTGCCCTTGTCGCGCCTCTCGCTACCATCATTGACATTGAAAACTACAAGGTGGTACGCAAATTTAATGCGGAAATTCCTGACCAGGTGGAGGATTTCATCAAATGTGCCAACCCAAAGTGTATTACCAATGCTGAGGTTGTGCCCACAAAATTCTATGTGGTGGATAAGGAGAATCTAAAGCTCCGCTGTCACTACTGCGAAAAATTCACCACCAAAGAAACAATGAAATTCAGCGAATAATCAAGTCATGCGACGGTATTTGATTGCCTTGATAGGAGTGACATTGGCAATGACTGCCACCTCGTTCATTGTAATGTGGCTTCTTCCGCAGTATTACATATCCGCAATGCCATTATTGGCCCTCTATTTCGGGGTTGTCTGCGGTGTGCAGCATTGGTTGGTTACTCGGGCGATGCATCGCTCTCCCAAGACCTTTGTGCAAATTTTCCTTGGGTCAGTAGTTGGTGTACTTTTCTTGCATCTGATTGTTCTCGCTGTCAATCTTTTCAGTCATCCTTCCCAAGCGCGCCTCTTTACAATTGCATTCGCCATCGGATATGCCGTAAGTCTTGTGTTTGAAACAATTGCATTGGTACGGTTTGTAGATAGACATCGCAAAGAAAAGCAGAACACCGAGAAATAGACACCACAACGCTTATTCCAGCTGTCCGGCTCGGCAAACGATCATTGAATCAGGTGCCAGAAGCCGGACAGCTGTTTTTTCCAAATCAGAAGCTGTTGCATGTTTTAATGCTGCGCTGATATTGACAGAAAGGCGTTCATCGACACACGTGGAAATCATATCGCAAAAACGGGTTGAACGCTCAAAGACCCCGTCGATAGAACGAATAAAATCGGCGGAAAATATGGTTTTGACCCTTTGAAGTTCCTCTTCTTCTATATGGCTCAACCCCTCAAGCTCCTTGTTTATCTCATTTTGTGCTTCTGCCACCGAATCGGGGGTAAGATCAGATGTTATATCATTAGTGTCCACTAAAAATTT
>DGIA01000023.1:0-24763 GCA_002392965.1 Bacteroidales bacterium UBA3834
TGACCTAGTAATGACTATATAGAATCTACTATGTCAGAAGGGTGTGAGAGGGGAGGCAATGGGTATCCGTTGGAGAATTAACGGATAAGGATAAAATATTTTTTGCCGGTTCAAGAAATGTTCGTATATTTGCAGTCGAAAATCAACAAGCTCTTGGTATGAAGAAAATTGTGTTTTTCTTTGTTTTGACGATGTTCGCTGCCCTTTCCGTGACGGCGCAGACGAAATACACCTCGGCGGTGATGACCAACATTTTTGTCTCCCACCCCGACAAGACGCCGTTCGACACTTGGAAGAACGATTATTTTGTCGCCTTCGGCTATACGGAGGACACAGCCCTTCACCCGGCCTTCTATCTGGTGGATTGCAGCAGTTACAACAATCTCGTTCCGGCCATACCGATAGCGACGCCCGCATTCGCCGACTATCTGGTCCAGGTGACGCCTCCGCCCGAGCTGTTCGGATTCTCGGTCAACGATATCTATGTGGCGGACGACTATGCTTTCTTCTGCGGACAAGGGATAGAGAATATAAGCGTTTCTGATACGGTGCAGGTGTCGGTGGTGGGTTATTTCAATCTTAATGACTTTTTCACGAACAACGTACAGGTTAACTATCTGATTCTGTATGACAGCATAAACTATTCAGATTATCCTGTTTCACTGGAACAGCTGGTGGCCTATCGCTCCCCGTCGGGCTACGATGTGGTGGCGTATGGTGAAAAACAAAATGGTCAAAATCAAGTGGTGGAGATTAAGAATGTCATGTCTCCGACGCCCTCATGTGACGCTGCCGACATGCCCTATTCTCCCTATCCTTACAATCCCTTGTTCCACGACCGCCTGACCATCGACGACATTTTCCTGACGGAAAAAAATGTGGTCTTCACCGGACACGACCACAACATGATCACTCTGCTTGCGAATTATCCGTGGTACATTGTCGGCAGGAAAAGAGATGTGGTTGCGACTACCTGCCCTCCGTATAACAATTCCTATTATCTGCCTGTTGCCGATGAATCTGAAGGGTACGTACTGGGCACGGCATTGGAAGGGAATCGGTTCGCCATGGCGTATGTGCATCCGGACAACAATACCGAAGATCGGACGATTCGGCTGCGGGTGATAGACCCCGACGCGGTGAAGAACCCGTATTCGCAGGAGTTTGACGTAGATAAGGTGGAGGTTGTGCACAAGATGGTCTATCTGAAGGATACCGGCACTGTCGATCTGATTGTGGAGGAACCCAAATCGTCCCGATTCTTCCAGTTGGATCCCTACGCCACTGCCAACTATATTTCAAATGTCTTTGAACTTGACGGATTATTCCGGCGTATTCGGGCCAGGGATGGGGAACATCTCATTTCCTCGTACGGGAACTCGTTCTATATAGATGACCGAACAGCGAATCTGCCCCATTCCAATCAGTCCTGTCCAGCAAACGGGAAAATGGAAATTCGGATGATTCCGCACCTGTATCCCGCTCTGGCGCAACCCGGGTCGCCTGTTAACCCTCCTCCTGTTTTAATTCCGGCACAATCGAACGACGCGGTACAAGCCCATGCCATCACGACAGATTGTTTCTCATTCGAATAAAAGCTGATGTTATGAAGACCCGATTGTTTTTTGTTGTTTTGTTGATATGCGGACTGACGCCTACGGTGGCGCAGCCGGTGGCACATGTGAACACCCACGACACGGTGCGCTACGGCGACCCATGGTACACCTTCAAGCCCTTGCCGGCACTGAACTATGTTGCACAATATGGAGGCCAGTTGTTTCAAATAGGAGGTGGGAGATATGATCAAGTATATACATCCAGCAAAACGCTGCTTTACGGAATTGCAGTAACGATGGATTCTTTGCCTGCCCGTGAAGACAGTGCGTGGCTCAGTTGTTGGCGGGGTATATTCACCCATCCCGGACCGGCTCCTCTGCGAACGGAGTATGTTTGTTTCGATAGTGTGGCCCATATGGACTCCATCAGCACATGGAACCCGCCGTTGCTGAAGCAGTGCGTGTTCGAGTACCAGGTGGGAGGGGCCGGCAGCGACGGGGTCTATAAATCCACCACCCCCGTCAACTGCTTCGAGTTCTATTTCGACGAACCTTTGACGCTTATTCCACAGGACACGTTCCTCATTGGCAGCTATTCCAACATGGCAGATCCATATCATTTTCTTGCTTATGCAGGGGCTGACAGGGATGGATGGAGCCAAAGTTGGATGCAAATAAATCTAGAAAATGGATGCAAACTAAGCGCTTACGACACTTCGGCACATTCCGCCGACCATTATCGCTATCTGTGTTCTCTCTATCCGAATAATAGTTATTTATGCAATACGGATGGCAGGGGAAGGCTTTTTATGTTTTGGGGGATGGTGTTCCCCATCACGGAGCGGAGGTGCACCAAGCCGTGGGGGTTGGAGGTGGATTCTGCGGCACGGATGGTGCGGTGGGACCATGATGCCGACGGGGTGCTGTTCCAACTGTCGCTGTGTGCCGACGGTACGCTGCCCGACAACGGGTATATCGTCACCACCACGGACACGATGCTCTCCTTCACAGCGCTGCCGTCGCTGTCGCCCGACACGGTGTATCGTCTCTACCTGCGGAAGCAATGCGACTTCAGCACCTCGCGACCTGTTACGGTGTGGAGCGACTGGTGTGAGCCGGTGGTGCTCAACCGCAACGCCGGGCACGGCACCGAGGGCATATCGGAAGTCGAGGCCAATGGGCTCCGCATCCATGCCGAGGGTGGCCGCATCGTGGTGGAGGGTGCCGAAGGAATGGAAGTGAAGGTGTATGACGTGAAGGGCAGCCAAGTGGGGACCCGCGACCTGCCGGCTGGCGTGTATATGGTGCATGTCGGCGACCTGTCCGCCCGCAAGGTGGTGGTGGTTAGGTAATCTGATTATTTTTTGTATTACATAAAATAAATGGAGATGTTTCTCGTTAAAGGGATATTAAAATGTTAAATTCCTTTAACTATGAAAAGCATAGCGATATTGACGGGTGGCGGTCCTGCGCCCGGAATGAACACAGTGGTGGCCTCGGTGGCCAAGACTTTCCTGCGCGACGGTTATCGCGTCATCGGCTTGCATGGCGGTTACAGCGCCCTCTTTACCGACAAGCCCCGTATGCGTGATCTCGACTTCCTCACCGCCGACGAGATTTTCAACAAGGGTGGCAGCATCCTCAAGATGAGCCGCTTCAAGCCTACACCTGAGGATTTTGAACAACGGTTCAATCTCAAGCTCTTCACCGACAACGAGATTAAACTGCTGGTGACGGTGGGTGGCGACGATACTGCTTCCACGGCCAACCGTATCGCCAAGTTCTTGGCCGACAAGCATTACCCCATCGCCAATATCCATGTACCCAAGACTATCGACAACGACCTGCCGCTACCCAACAGCAGTCCCACCTTCGGCTACAACAGTGCCAAAGCGCAGGGTTGTGTACTGGCTACCGCCGTCATGGAAGATGCCCGCACCAGCGAGAACTGGTTTGTCGTCAGCGCCATGGGCCGCTCGGCCGGTCATCTCGCCCTCGGCATCGCTGGTGCCTGCCATTATCCGATGGTCATCATCCCCGAGTTTTTCAATAAAACAGAAATCACCGTCGATAAGATTATCAACATGGTGGTTTCCTGCATTGTGAAGCGCAAGCTGATGGGCATCGACTACGGTGCCGCCATGATCAGCGAAGGAGTGTTCCACAGTCTCAGCGACGAGGAAATCAAGAACAGCGGCATCCACTTCAGCTACGACGAGCATGGTCACCCCGAGCTGGGGAAGGTCTCCAAGGCCCATATCTTCAACGATCTGCTCGAACGCAAAGTAAAAGCCCTCGGCCTCAAGGTGAAAAGCCGCCCTGTGGAAATCGGCTACGAAATCCGCTGCCATACGCCCATCGCTTTCGATCTCACTTACTGCTCGCTGATGGGAATGGGTGTCCACACGCTCTTCAACCAAGGTTGCACCGGCTGCATGGTCTATGTGGATCATCAGGGCACTGTCTCGCCCCTCTATTTGAAAGATCTGCAGGATCCAGCCACGGGCAAGATTCCACCTCGATTGGTCAATGTCGATTCAAACAAGGTGCAGTCCTATGTCAACGACATCATGGATTATATTACACCTGCCGACTACGAGGCCGCGAGGAAATACCTGCCCAACCCTGAAGAATATGACTTCAAGAGGATTCTTAATTGGTAGTTTGATGCTGCTGCTGGCGGCTGTGCCACCAGCAGCAGCTCAATCCAAGCAGCAGCTGGAGAAGGACAAGGCTGCCGTTGAACAGGAAATAAAACAGCTGAACAAGGACCTCGCCAAAGCCAAGAAAAGCAGCAAGGCGGGCCAGCAGCAGCTCAACCTCTTGGAGAAAAAAATCCAGCAGCGCACTAAGTTGATCAACAATATTGGTGGTCAGCTTAACATGCTTGACATTCAGATGCATGTCACGCAGGACAGCATCAACCTCATGCGCACCCAGGTGGATAGTCTCAAGCAAGAGTATGCCAAGGTGGTACGCACCCTCTACGGCGAGCGTGGCAATCTGGACAAAGCTGTCCTGCTCCTCGACACGAAGAGCTACAACCTCGCTTTCCTGCGCACCAAATATTTCCGCGACTACAGCCGCTACCGTCGCCGTCAGGCTGCGTTCATACGGCAGAAAGAACAGCAGCTGAGCGAGGCGGGCATCCAGCTGGCCCGTCAGCAACAGGAGACCACAAGTCTGCTTGTCCAGGAAAAACGTCAAAAGGACCAGTTGGCCCAGGAGCGCAAGGAACAGCAGAAAAGCCTGAAGCAGAGCAAGCAGCAGGAGAAAAACCTTCAGGCGCAAATTGCCAAGAAAGAAAAGCAGAAGCAGCAATTGCAGCAACAGATTCAGCGGATTATCAACGAAGAAATCGCCAAGGCGAACAAGGCTGGCAAATCTACGGGAAACACTACTGCCGCCAAAAACGTAGATGTGGCGCTGAGCAACGATTTCGCATCGAACAAGGGGCGTCTTCCGTGGCCCGTCTTCTACACCAAGGTGGCACGGGAATATGGACGCTACACGCATGCCTCCGGCGGCCAGAACATGAACAACGGTATCGACCTCCAGTGCAAGAGTGGAACCTCCGTACAGGCTGTTTTTGCCGGCACTGTAAGCCGAGTGTTCACCTGCCCCAACGGCACCCGGGGCATCATCATCCGTCACGGTGAATACATGTCCGTTTATGCCAACATGGGCTCCGTGACCGTGAAAGAAGGCAGTAAGGTGACCACCAAGCAGAACCTCGGCACCGTCTATACCAACGAAGACGGCTCTGCCGAATTCAGTTTCCAACTCTGGAAAGGCACATCATCCCTAAATCCGAGACAATGGCTCAGATGACCTATTTCATCAGCGACGCCCATCTGGGCAGCGGCCCCGACAGCATGATGCGCGAGAAGGAGCTCTGCCGCTTTCTGGAGATCATCCGTCCCAGCTGCAGCAGGTTGTTCCTTCTGGGAGACATTTTCGATTTTTGGTTCACCTACCGCTACACAGTTCCTCGCGGGCACACCCGTCTTCTGGGAAAAATGGCCGAGATGGCCGACAGCGGTGTGGAGATTCATTTTTTCCTTGGCAACCACGACATGTGGGTGTTCGACTATTTGCAGAAGGAAATCGGTGTGGTCATGCATGACGAACCCGAATTGTTCGAGATGGACGGGAAGCGCTTCCTTATCGGACACGGTGACGGGTTGGGGCATCTGGACAAAAAGTTCGACCTGCTGCGCAAGGTCTTCCGTTCGCCGCTCAACCAGCATCTTTTCACCCTTCTTCCCTCCAGTTGGATGTTCCCGATCGCTCACCGTTGGAGTGACAACAACAAGGAGCTTCATGCCAAAGAAGATTGTCTCCACTATCTCGGTGACGAACGCGAGGGTATCGTGCTGTATTGTAAGGAAAGACTTCGGGTTGAGCAGTTTGACTACTGCCTTTTCGGGCACCGCCACACGCCGCTGGTGAAGCCTTTGGCCGACAATTGCACCTATATCAACACCGGTGACTGGTTCTTCAATCGCAACTATGCGGTCTTCAACCCTCTCGACCACACACTCAAACTTTATGACCTTCAGAAAGGCGAGATTACAGGATGTTGACGCCATGATGGCGTTGGTGCAACGCCGGATTGACTGGATGAACGTCGTGGGGCTGCACCAATGGAACGAGACCGACTATTTCGGCCGCTATCCCCGTAGCTATTGGGAGAAAAACATCGCTTGCTTCCTTGTGGGAGAAGAAGAGGGCCGGGTGGTGGTGGCCATCGCCCTTTACACAGAAGATGTGCGCTGGACGCGCGACGGCATCTACACCGGCAACCTTCGTGGCGCCGCATTCTACCTGCACCACCTGGTCACCGACCCTGTATGCAAGGGGTGCGGAAAACAGATGATGCTCTATGTCGAACAATACGCCATAGAGCATCATGTTACTTTGCTGCGGCTCGACTCTGCCGTGGGCAATCTTGCGTTAGAGAGATACTATACTGATTTGGGTTACACGGCTTGCGGCACCTGTCACGACCAGCTCTATCACGGCGTGCTTCGCGAGAAACTCCTTTCAGCAGGTTGAGAATGGTCGCGGTACCGTCATTGGCGGCTGAGGGCCGACCGCAGATGCTCGGTGGTGTTCTTGAAATGGAGTGTGTGGGGATTGTCGGGATAGCGTTCCTGCAACCCTTCGAGCACAAGGTCGTACCAGTCGATGCTGTTGGGGTCGCGGGTGTCAATCAATAATCTGTTGTTGAAAGGCTTGTAGAGGGCAATCAGTGTGCTCAGCGATCCTCGGTTCTCCTCCAGGAAGCGGCATACATAATCCTGCTGTTCTTCAAAAGTGATGCGATAGATGCTGTCGGTCTCGTCTTTTTTGTCCAACACCTGCTGCTCTGAGATCTTCTTGTCGAAGTAGAGCTGGGCGTAATGCTGAGTGGTATCCACCAAGGCGTTGAGCACTTCGGCGCCGTCGTTGGTGTATTGCTGCAACTGCCACAGCAGAACGCTTTCGGGCGAACCTGTGATGTTATAGCTGAGAGAAAGATTGTCGTAGCGTCCCGTGACGTTCAGGTGCTCGCCGTAGTCGGGCAGGGTGACAATGAAGTTGTTGTCTGTCGTATGCAGGTTGTACAGCGACCGATACGGCATCTTGTACTTGTATTTGAAATGGCCCTTGCTGTCCATCGGTATGCTGTCGATGAACATGGGTCCGTCGGGGGCAATCTCCTCCAGCCAGAGGGTTTTTCCGGCTCCTCCGTCGAGGGTGCCGCTGATGGTGAAGGTGTCGTGCTTGCAGCCGACCAAAGCCATTATTCCCAGGCCTATCAGACCTATTAAACCTATTCTCTTCATAATAAATAATTGATTAAGCACAGTGCCGTCATGGCTTCCACCACCACGGCGGCGCGTTCGATGTGGTAGCGGTCGTGCCGGCCGTCGATCTGCAGCGTCTCCAGATGCCCGTCCTCGTGCAGGCACTCCACGGGTTGGGGTATGGTGACTACAGGATGGAAAGCCACCCGGAATTCGATGGGCATCCCGTTGCTGATGCCTCCCTGAATGCCGCCGCAATGGTTCGTGATGGTCAGCGGGGTAGCAGTCTCCCGATTCCCGTCGCCTTCCAGAAATTGGCTGTTCCACAGGTCGATGTATTCGCTTCCTTTCATCCGTGCCGCCTCAAAGCCCGCCCCCATCTCGAACCCGATGGCGGAGGGGATGCTCATCATGGCGGCAGCCAGGGAGGCATTCAGTTTTCCGAAAAGCGGTTCGCCGACACCTGCGGCAACACCTCTCACACAGCAGCTCACCACCCCTCCGACGGTATCGTTCTCAGTTGGCATTCCTCCGCTCTCCACCGTGCTTCGGATATCGACCTCGGGCATCAGTTGCATGGCAATGGCGCCAGCCACTACCCGCACCGCCGTTTCGCGGGCCGACGCACGGCCGCCGCCGCAATGGTCGCGCAAGCCGTACTTCATGTAGTATGTATAGTCGGCATGCCCAGGACGGAACATGTGTTCCAGCCGTGCGTAGTCTTCGGGACGTACATCCTTGTTGCGGAGCAGGAATGCGATGGGAGAGCCCAAGGTGATGCCGTCTTTGAGCCCCGACAGCCATTCCACCTCGTCCTTTTCCTGACGCGGGGCCCCGTGGCGGCGGCGTGCCAATGCTTCGTCGATGGCCTCCATGTCGAGCGACACACCTGCCGGGCAGCCGTCAATAACAGCACCTACGGCGGGTCCGTGGGACTCGCCGTAGGTCGTTACTCGGAATCTACTACCGTAGGAATTCATCTATTTGGGATTGATTTCCAGCAGTTCCACTTCAAATACCAGCGTCGAGCCCGCGGGTATCGACCCCACCGGCTGCTCGCCGTAACCGAGGTTGTAGGGGATGTAAAGCATATAGCGCGAACCCTCGTCCATCAGCTGCAGGCCTTCCGTCCAGCCGGGAATCACCTGGTTGAGGGCGAAGGTGATCGGCTCGCCGCGATCCACGCTGCTGTCGAAGGTGGTGCCGTCGATCAGTTTGCCGGTATAGTGCACTTTCACGCGGTCGGTGCTCTTGGGTTTCTTGCCGTTGCCGGCCACCAGCTTCTGGTATTTCAGGCCGCTGGGCGTCGTGTAGATCGACTTGTTGTTGCTGATCTGTTCCATGAACTTGGCGCCCGCATCGATGTTCTCCTGCACACCTGCGCGTTGGTGACGCTCAAACTCCATCTGGAACCGTTGCAGCAGCGGACGTGCTTCGGCGTCCGTCAGCGCGCTCATTCCTTTGGCACCGTCCTTCAGCGCCTGGCCGGCCATCTTCCCGTCGATACCCAGACGCTGCTGTTCCCAGGAGTTGAAAATATCGCGCCCGATGGCGTAGGAAGCCGAATCGGTGAAGGTGCGCATCAACGCCGGTGCGTTGGCCTCGCGCAGCTGCGAACGTGTGACCGTCAGGTCGGCCAACGTCTTCTCGTAGGCATCCGCCTTTGCCTTCAGCTCGTTGTAATAAGCCTCCGACATCGTGGCTTTGCCCCGTTTGACCTTCACCTCTTGTGCGGCCGATGTACCCACCAGGGTGCACACCGCCAGCAATAACACTATTTTCTTCATTTTATCTTCTCTCAAAAAATCCTTTTTCAAATTAATTCGTAGCTCCTGCCTGGAGACAGGAAATCATAAATTCTACTTGTACTCTTTCACCTGCACGCCGTCGAGCACCTCCTTGCCGCAGATGGCGAGGGCCAGCATCTCGTTCTCGCCCTTGTAGATCTTCACCGGAGCTATCCAGCCCACGCGTTTCTCGATCATGGCCATCCAGGGTTTGCTGTAGGCGATGCCGCCGGTGAGGATGATTGCATCCACCTTGCCGTTCACCACAGCGGCCAGGCGGCTGATTTCCATCGACACCTGATAGGTGAAGGCCTCCACCAGCAGCTGGCACTTCTCGTCGCCGGCGAGGGCTTTCTTCTCCACCTCGTAGGCGTCGTTGGTGCCCAGGTAAGCCACAAAGCCGCCCTCGGCGGTCACCATCTTCTTCAGCTTGGCTTCGTCGTATTTTCCGCTGCAGGCCACCTCGATCAGTTTCGAGGCGTTGATGGAGCCGCAACGGGTGGGCGAGAAGGCGCCGAGGCCGCAGAGCGCGCGGTTCACCTCGGTCACGCGGCCGTGCTCATGGATACCCACGCTCACGCCGCCGCCCATGTGGGCGATGATGAGGTTCAGGTCCTCGTAGTGCTTGCCCAGCTCGCGGGCGTAAAGCTTGGCGGTCATCTTCTGGTTGAGGCAGTGCCAGATGACGCCTTCGCGGCTCGGGTCGAGGTCGAACACGGGGTGGCCGCTGATCTTGGCGAAGTCGGGACGCTCATCCACGATGCCGGGATCCGCGATGTATGCGCATTCCAGGCCGATCTCTTGGGCGATGGCGTCGCTGATCAAGGCGCCGAGGTTGCAGGCGTGCTTGCCCTGGATGCCGGCGTGGCACTCTTCCTTCATCAACTCGTTCACACGGTAGCAGCCGCTCTCGCAGGGGCGGGTCAAGCCGCCGCGGCCCATGACCACGGCGATTTCGTCCGTGCCGACGCCATGGCGCTTCACCATGTCGAGGATGGCGGTCTTGCGGTACTCGAACTGGTCGGCTACCTCGTGGAACTTCTGAATCTCCTCGATGGGGTGGGAGAGGTTCTCGGTAAATACTTCGGTCTCGCCCTCATAGATGGCGGCCTTCGTCGATGTGGCACCCGGATTGATCACCAGCGTGTATTTCTTTGTACTCATATTGTGTATGTTATTTTATTATTATTATCCTTTTATTATTTATTTAAGTGTTTTTCAGAACTATGGCACATGGCGCATTTTCAAATGCAAAGATATGAAAAAAAAACTGAACCGTGAAGATTATTTTTCAACATTTTTTCAAAACAAGGATAATCAGCGCCTGCGGCTTGCCGAAGGATTGCCAAAGGGGATAAGCATGAACCGAGGTTACCTCAAGTATGACCTAGGGATGACCTAAGGATGACCTAGGGATGACTTAAGGATGACTTAAAATAAAAAAAAACACGATTTCGGAATAAGATTTGGTGGGTTGGAATAATCTTCGTATCTTTGCACCGTGAAACAAAAACAACATTAAAAGGAATAAAACGACAGAAGCACAGAATAAAAACAACAAATACATAATATAGAAGCGTTTTCGCTTTTCTTTGATAAACTCGGAACCTAGGAAATTTCGATAGTAACATCAAAAAAGAAGAGAGAGACGCTCGCGGATAATACCGTGGGCTTTCTTGTTGATGTTACAGGTTTTCCTAGGACCTCGAGTTTGACAGAAGCTCGCGGTTCTTTTTTTTTATTGTCTGAAAGAATGTCTGAAAAAAACAAATATGGTCAGTACTTTACAATCGGCTTGATTGCTGATTTTATGGTCTCACTAATATCACATCAGAAAGATTGTAGAGTTCTGGAACCCTCGTGCGGTAAAGGAGTGTTTCTTGATTACTTGGCAGAGCATGGATATACCGATTTGTCCGCTTATGAGATTGATGGCACATTGGATGTAAAACATACGTTCGTTAAGAATGTCAGTTTCCTGTCTGTTCCATTGGATGAAAAATTCGATGTCGTCATAGGTAATCCTCCCTATATCAGATGGAAAAATCTTGAGCCTGAGTTAAGGTCCGAGCTTGAACGGAACGAACTTTGGAACAAGTATTTTAATAGCTTGTGTGATTATTTGTTTATCTTCATCCTGAAAAGCATTGAGCACCTAAGTGATGGTGGTGAGCTCATTTTTATCTGTACCGAGTATTGGATGAACACGACCCATTCTGCTACATTGAGAAACTACATGTGCCAGAATGGCTATTTTACAGAGATATATCATTTCAAAGAGACACCCTTGTTTGAAAAGGTGACAGCTTCTTTTGTCATTTTCAAATACATAAAGTCCAAAACCACAAAGGATAGCATCAAGTTGTATCGGTACAACAAAGAAAAGGGCCTCCCATCCCGTGAAGAATTGTCGGAAAGAAGTTGTTTTGAGATTCTTGCAATTCCGCATTTTCAAGAAAATAGCAGATGGGTACTGGCAACCAAAAACACGCAAGAGAAACTGGCGAGATTTGAAGAAAACTGCATCAAGCCCAGCAGCAATCTCTTCGAGTCGGAATTATATAGAATTGGTGACTTCTGTGACATAGGAAACGGTATGGTTTCCGGGTTGGATGCGGCATTTCAGATAAAGGACACCGCCTTGTTGAACACCGATGAGAATTCGGCCTTGATTTCTGTTTTTAAGGCGAAGGACTTATGTCCATACAAAAATAAAACCATGACGAAATATATCTTCATACAGGAAGATATGACCAATGCGGTTTTTAAAGCCAAATATCCTCACTTTGAAGAGCACTTCAGGCCTTATTTGGAAAAGCTATCCAATAGGTATAACTATAATAGAGAAATACCGTACTGGAAGTTTGTGTTTCCTCGAAACCAGAAACTATTTGAGAGAAAGGAGGACAGAATCTTCATCCCTTGCAAGGAACGAATATCCCATAAACATTTCTTCAGGTTTTGTTTTGCTCCACAAGGAGTATATCCCACACAAGATGTAACCGCCATCTTTAAAAAGAGCAAAACGAAAGAATCCTTAGAGTATATATTGGCGTATCTGAACAACGAAAGAGTTTTTGAGTGGCTTTGCCTAAACGGTATTGTGAAAGGGGCGATTGTTGAGTTTTCAGAGTTCCCCATCGCCTCTATACCATTTAGACCAATAAATTGGAACTCTGAATCTGAGGTTGATTTACATGATAAAATAACAAATGAGGTGAAGCAATACCTCGCAACGTCATCAAATAGAAACATCGAAACCATCAATGCCCTCTTCAATGTCATGTTCAATGAATAAGGTGGATTTTTCTGCCCTAGTGTCTTTGATGAAGAACCAAATGGTAGAGAGGCCCAATAAAGCCTCTGCCGGAACTTTGTCGGGTCATGCTGCCGGTGAACCTTTCGAAAAAAGCGTTTATCACAAACTGAAAGAATTGTATCCTGACCACATTTTCAAGCAGTATGAATATCTTAATGACATATATTTACGTCACCCCAGACATATTACAGTAGAACAAAGGTATGCTTTGCTCGAATCCCCAACAGCACTATTTCTGTTGAGTCGAGGAGATAAAGCGACAAAAGAATGGTCGCCGACCAATATTTTTGAAGAGAAACAAAACGATACTGCCGATATCATCTATTATAACAATGGCTTTTATGACATTATTGATGTAAAAACCAGAAATAACGGCAAAACGGCTATGCCCCCTAATATCATTTCTGCATACAAGCTGGCAAGGATGTGTGCATTGATGATTGACAACGAAGAGTTCGATAATATAAATATTGACTATTTGGAAATTGACTGGAAAGAAGACGGGGCAAAGTTGTTGTGTACGGATGCCCATCATGGCGACTTGTTCCGGGCGAATCCCGAAATGCTGTATATAAACTGGGCTGCGGCAATGCAAATACAGTTTCACGTTTGTGATTTGGATCAATCTTGGAACAGGGATAGGGAAACTTGGGCAAGACATTATTTGAAGGTTTTTGTCACGAGTGCAGAACACAGATGCCAAAAGATGCGGGAAATGTATGTGGTTCCGTTTATGAAGTATCTTGAAGACTAACTATCCAAGAAGTAAACAAACCGTCATTACTCAGGCAGTCCCTCCGCATCAACTCCGTCTCACCTCCGTCTCAACTCCGTTTCAACTCCGTCTCACCTCCGTTGAAAGACGGAGGTGAGACGGAGAGGGGATGGTGGGGATATGGAGGTGATGCCTTGTAAGTTTTTTTTTGAACCTGTATAATAAATGTGCCCCGTTGTCGTTAAGTCAAAATATGAGATGTTGGATTCTTTTTCTGCTGGCATTCGTGTCGGCTCTCCTGCCCGCCGCTGCTCAGACCGGGGGGGGCGAAGCCGACGCCGAGTTGGCGACGCGCCGTTACAGCGAGGCTTACGACAGCTTGCTGAACAGCTATTATATGCGCCGTTATGCCCATCAGGGATTGCACAGCAAGACGGAGTTCTCGCTCGATGCTTTCGACGAGTTGCCCGATTCCGTGCTCGAAAGACGGCTGCGGATGCTGCATACGGAGGTGCCGATGGCGATAAACGACGTGGTGCGTTCGCATATCCGCCTCTACCTGCGCATCATGTCGCGTCGGCTCTCGCTGACGTTGATGCAGGGCGAAAAGTATTTCCCCTTGTTCGGCGAGGCGTTGGAACGTTATGGGGTGCCCGACGAGGTGAAGTACCTGGCCATTGTGGAGAGTGCGTTGAATCCCGAGGCGACCTCGCGAGTCGGTGCTTCGGGCTTGTGGCAGTTCATGTACAATACGGGAAAGCTTTACGACCTGGAGGTGAATTCGGTGATCGACGAGCGTCGCGATCCGGTGAAGTCGTCCTACGCGGCGGCCCGTTTCCTGCGCGACTTGCACGAGGTGTTCGGCGACTGGACCCTGGCCATAGCTGCGTACAACTGCGGTCCGGGGAATGTGAACAAGGCCATCGCGCGGAGCGGCGGCAAGCGCGATTTCTGGGAGATCTATTATTATCTGCCGCGTGAGACGCGAGGCTATATCCCTTCGTTGATAGCGGTCATATATGTCATGAACTACTATGGCGAGCACGGATTGCGCCCCGAGCGTATCGAGGCTCCCGTGCGCACCGACACGGTGATGGTCGATCACGATGTGCTGCTGGGGTACGTGGAGCGGGTGACGGGCATGGAAGAGGAGGCGTTGCGGGCGTTGAATCCCCAGTACCGCAACGGCTTGATTCCGGCCTCCTCGGGTCGCTATGCCTTGTGCCTGCCGCTGGCGCAGGTGGAGAATTTTATCAGGAACGAGGACAGTGTCTATCGCTGGTCGGCCGACAGCTTGCTGCGCAAGCCGGTGAAGGTGTCGCCCAAGCCCCAGGGCAAGGGTAGGCATACTTCGTCCAAAGGGGGCTATTACACGGTGCGCAAGGGAGACACCTTGTCGAGCATTGCCCGCAAGCACGGGGTGAGCGTGGCCACCCTCAAGAAGCGCAACGGGTTGAAGGGTGACAACATCAGGGTGGGGCAGAAGCTGAAAATCTAACGTGGCATTATGAAGAAGTTTCTGAAGATCATAAGCAACAAATATGTAATCGCCACAGTCCTTTTTGTGGTGGTGATTGTGTTTCTGGACGAGTACAACCTGATGGTGACGGGGCGGGTGAAACGCCAGGTGGATGGGCTGCATGAGGAGGAGCGGGCCTTGCGCGAAGCCATCGTCACGGACAGCCTGAATGCCGCCGCCTTGCGTGACAATCTGGATGCGAAGGAGCACTATGGACGCGAGAACTACTACATGAAACGTCAGAACGAGGACATTTTTGTGATCAAATAGTGGGAAAATGAAAGCGGGGAAGAAAGCAGACAACAAGGGAAAGAGCCGTTGCAGATGGGTGGCTCCCCTCCCGCTCATTCTGTTGCTGACCCTCTCGGGATGCGATTCGTTGCGCGGATTCATGTCGCGCGATCTGGAGGAGGAGGATTTCATCATCGGCCAGCTCTATGCCGACGAGCGGGTGGAAGAAACCCCGGTGATCGGGGCGCCGGTGCATGTCACACCGAAGCCCGACGAATGCCGCAATGCCCTCGGCCTGCAGTGTGGCGACAACGAGAACAAAGACCTGTACGAGACGGTGAACTCATGGTTGGGAGTGCCCTACCGATATGGCGGCACCGACCGCCAGGGTATCGATTGCTCGGCTTTTGTCGGGGCTGTCTATAGGTCGGTTTATGGCATCAACTTGAAGCGCACCTGCAACGACATGCTGCGCGAGGTGGCCTTGATCGGGCGCAAGGATCTGAAGGAGGGCGACTTGCTTTTCTTTACCAATAGCAAAGGCAAGGTGGCGCATGTAGGTATCTATCTCAAAGACGGGTTGTTTGCCCATGCCTCGACGAGCAATGGTGTGAGCGTGAGCAGCGTGGATGGCGGCTACTGGCAGAAGCACTTCTACAAGGGCGGCCGGGTGAAGTGAAGCCTTGTTTTGTTTAATCGAAGAAACTCCAGGTGATACCCCAGAAGAGTCCGAAGCTCTGGCCGGGGTAGTGCGGGAGGAGGAAGTATTGCGGTTTGTCCTCCCAAAGGGCGTTGAGGTGTCCGGCTTTGACATAGATGCTGGCGCGTTTGACCTGGAGGTTGAGGAAGAAGTCGCCCCAGAGGTAGCCACCCACGAGGGTGCTGTTTTGGTGCATGAAGATGCCGGTATAGGGGTCGTATGACGAGGCGTAGAAGGGGGTATGATAGCGTACATCGATGCCGGTTTGTACCCTGAGTGTGCGGTGGAAGAGGTGGAAGTCGGCATAGAGAGAGTTTTTGGAAGCCCAAAGCGGCACAGGCATCTGGATGCTGTCGGTGGAGTGCTGCAGGAGTTGCTGCATGTCGAGGTGAAGAGGACCAGCGGCAAGCCGTAGGGTGGCGCTGATCTGGGAGAGCCAGAGGCTGTTTGTCCCTTCGACGACACCGTTGTTGAGTTCGTACCATGTGTTGTGGTTCATGTGGTTGGTCCGCAGGTCGAGGTCGATGATGTCGCGGAAGACGAAGCGGAAGCGGAAGCGCTCGGTGTTGATGGGTTGCAGGTGAGCTCGGCCTGAGGCCAGAGCGTCGTGCATCATGCGGGCGTCGGGGAGTTGCCGTTGTGCGACAGCGCTGAGGGAGACATGGCTGAGTCGAGCCGAGTCGAGGGGATAGTAGAGGGTGGCAGCGAAGCGGTGGTCGGGGTCGTATTCGTGGTAGAAATTGCCGAGCATTTGTCCTTCAAGGGTCAGGTTGCCGCGAAAGAATGCTATTTCGGTACGGGCAAATGGGTTGAAGAGTGAGATAAGCCTCAGGGTGTCGCCTTCGATGGCTGCAGTAATGCTACGGGGCATGATTCCGACGGTGACTTTCAGCGGATTGCGCCAGCGGTAGTCGGGGTAGGCGTCGTTGGTCCAGAAAAGGGAGGCTGAATGTTCCATCCAATGGGTGGAGTCGATGAAAGCCCGTTTGCGGCTGTCGCGGTTCACTTCTAGGCCCAGCACGCCGAGGTTGAGCAGACGCGGATTGCGCAGGGGGATGGTGTCGATGATGTCGAGCGTGTCGGTGATAGATATGCTGTCGTTCAGTTTGCGAACCACGAGGCTGTCGCGGTAGCGGTAGGCGTCGCTTTGGCGTTCGAGACTGTAGGTGAGACGTCCGAAGAGCAGTAGGTCTTGCTGGCCGGTGGCTCCGGTGAGGTTCACAGGTATGCCGGCCCGGTTGGTCTGTATGTTTTCGATGAAGACGCTGTCGTTGACCAGTCCGCCGTTTTCTTCGATGCGGAACTTGTGCCAGATTACACCTGCCACAGCCTGCAGTCGTGAGTCGGGTGAGAAATAGTTGGTGGTGGCGTTGAGGTGGTTGTTGATGGAGCCGGACGAGGTATAGACTCCTTCGGGGCTGAACAGGCGGTAGTTGAATGCCACGTTCCAGCCCGGCATGATGTTTTGCGAGTGGCTCGCATGTACGAAGTAGTCTTTGTTAAGCGAGCTGTTGTAGGAGAGTACGGTGAAGGGGGTGAGGGTTTGGTAGAGGTTGATGTTGTCCTTGGTCATGTAGAACCCCTCGTAGCCGTTGGGTTGCAGTTGCAGTTTGAGGCCGTCGGCCAGGGTGGGGAAGATGCCGATGTGAGGTTGTCCCAGGGTACCTTTGCTGAGGTAGTAGTTGCCGTTCAGCGCGTCGATCGGGTCGTTGAATTGCACGCCAGTCGGGTCGATGGAGGGATACCAGACTTCGTCAATCCACACATGGGTGGGGCGGTATCTGAACAGATGCACTTTCTTCCGTAGAATGGAGTCGGGTATCTCTTTGTGGTATTCAATGCCTTGTACGGCAAGACTGTCTCGTGTGGCGGTGTCGCCGGGGAATGCGGGGATGTTGTTACGGCTTTGGTTGTTGTTCCTTTGCGTGCCGCCCATAGTGGGTGAAATGTTGACGGGGACCCTCCTCAGGGGGAGTCCACCCACTTGAGCTTGTGAGGTGGCGAAGAGGGCGATAAGGAAAACGAGAAGCAGACCGCCGCGGATGTTTGGCGACAGCCCGGTTCCTTTTTTCTGTTTCCCCGCTTCCGTCATCATCTTTTTAGTTTGCCTGAAGGAAGCGTTCCACATCCATGGCGGCCACACAGCCTTTGCCGGCTGCCACGATGGCCTGACGGTAGTTGGGGTCGCACACGTCGCCTGCGGCGAAGAGACCGGGAATGTTGGTGGCGGCCGACGGGTTCTGGACTTTGATATAGCCTTGTTCGTCCAAATCTACCTGGCCGGCCAGGAAGTCGGTGTTGGGTTTGTGGCCGATGGCGATAAAGACGCCGGCTACCGCTTTCTCGCTTTTGGCGCCGCTCTTGCTGTCCTCCAGTTCTATGGCGGTGACTCCGTCCATGTCGTTGCCAATAATCCGGCTGATTCGACTGTTCCAGCACATCTCGATTTTGGGATTGGTGAGCACACGGTGCTGCATGGCTTTGGAGGCGCGCAGTTCGTCGCGACGGTGCACGAGATAGACCTTGCTGCAGAGGGTGGCCAGATAGTTGGCTTCTTCGCAGGCGGTGTCGCCGCCTCCCACCACTGCCACCACCTGCCCTTTGTAGAAGTAGCCGTCGCAGGTGGCACAGGCCGACACTCCGGCTCCGTAGAACTGCTTCTCGCTTTCGATGCCGAGCCAGCGGGCGCTGGCACCGGTGGCCACGATGGCAGTCTCTGCCTCGATGACGTTGCCTCGGTCGTCGGTGAAATGGAAGGGACGTTGGCTGAGGTCGGCCTTGACGATATAACCTGAGCGAATCTCGCAGCCAAAACGCTGGGCTTGGCGCCGCAGGTCGTCCATCATGGCGGTGCCGGCGATGCCTTCGGGATAGCCGGGGAAGTTCTCGATTTCGGTGGTGATGGTCAGTTGGCCGCCGGGTTGTTCACCTTCGTAGAGCAGCGGCTTGAGGTCGGCCCGACCGGTATAGATGCCGGCTGTGTAGCCCGCAGGCCCTGAACCCATAATCAGACAACGTGTGTGTTCCATATCGTATCGATTGTATGTTTTTAGATTTTTTGTTTTTGGGATTTTTTCTTTATGCTGAAATAGACGAGGAATGCAGCTCCAAGAGCAATGACCACGGCCTGTTGGCTACCCCAGAGGAGCCATCCGCAGGCCGTCCCCACTTCCATGCCGACGCCATAGATGTCCAGCGCCAGTTGTACCAGTACGGGATACACGCCGATGCCGCCTTGCGAGAAGGTCATTCCCACCGATCCGAAGAGATAAACTACGAAAGCGGCGTCGAATCCCAGCCCTCGGGTTTCGCTGAAGGCTTGGAAGATGATGAGGCCGCCGAGGATGTAGAGCATGTAGATGACGACGCTGTAGATGGCGAACATCATCGTTCGCCGTCCGCCCAGATGCAAAATGCTTTTCACACCATCCACCATGCCGTGCACCATATCGTCGATTTTCTTGAAAAAGGCGATGTGCAGCAGCCGTTTCCATAACAGTTTGTAGAGTAGCAGCGCAACGACAGCCAGCAACGCCAGCACGCCGATGATCATGGCCATGTTGGGCAGCGAGTCGAAGCGTTCGGAGAGGGTGTCGTAAAGCCAGTCCTTCGCCCTTCCAAACATGGCCAGCAGGCCGATGACCACTATGAGCCCAAAGGCCAGCGCATCGACAAGACGCTCGGTGACCACCGTGCCCAGCGATTTTTCAATCGGTATGCCGTCGCTCGTGCGCAAGGTGGCGCAGCGCATCACCTCGCCGGCACGAGGGAAGGCCAGGTTGCCCAGATAGGCCACCATCACCGAGCCGAAGGTGCTTCCCACCGAAGGGGTGCACCCCATCGGGTGGAAAAGGAGCCGCCAGCGCAATGCCCTCACGAAATGGCTCAGCAGCGAGCATATCATGCACACCACCACCCATCCGTAGTCGGCTTCGAGGAACGACTGCCAGATGGCCGCCTTCTGACTTGCATCCAGCTTCAGCAGAAACCAATAGATGAAAAACACGCCGATGCCCAGGAATATCACCAGCCTCAGCACGTCGCCCCATCGGCTTTTCTTCATGGTTGTCGATTCATTCATCGCTCAACGTCGAGTGTCGAATCCGGTTGTCTTTTGGGAAAATCACCGAGGGGTGCCAGCCTTTTGCCTCCTCGGGAGTCATCTGGGCATAGCTGGCGATGATAATCAGGTCGCCGACTCCCGCCTTGTGTGCGGCGGCGCCGTTGATGCCGATCACACCGCTGCCACGCTCTCCACGGATGGCATAGGTGGAAAAGCGTTCACCGTTGGTGATGTTGTAAATATCCACCCGCTCGTTCTCAATCAGGCCGGCGGCTTCCATCAGCGCCTCGTCGATCGTGATGCTTCCGATGTAATCCAGGTCGGCTTCTGTCACCGTCACGCGGTGTATCTTCGATTTCAAAACTTCTATCAGCATGTGTTTTTTTGTTCTTTTTTCAGAACCTTGGTTTTTGAGTTAAAAAAGTATCCAATAGAGCAGTGCGCATACCAGCAGGGCATAGAGCATGATGCGTCCCGCAGGTACAGGCTTCATGTAGTCGGGGTCGGTCACATCGAAGCGGCGGCGTATCCTTGACCCGCGCTGCTTGAATTCGGCGATGTGCTCTCCGGTGCCTTCCGTCTCCGCGTTGGCAAACCGCGGCTGGTAGTTCCAGGTGGGCATCTCGCGCTTGCGGAAAGCGTCCTTCCAGGTCAGCCTCTTGTGCCTCTCTTCCCTGTCCAGTTCACGCACTCTGCGCTCGAAGTATTCCAGGTCGGCATTGTCCTCTCCGCCCGTCGGGGCCTCTTTTTCGCTCTTTGCCTTCTGCTCGTCGGCATATTTCTGCTTCAGCGCCTCCCAGCGTTCTTTCTCGGGGTCGTAGAAGCGCGGCTGGTAGTGGAACTGGCGCGGCTTGGGGGTGTAAAACATCGGCATCGTTCAATCGTGTATTACAAGGTCCATCGGCACGTCGAACGCTTCTACAGGAATTTCTTCCAGCACCTGGAAGCGGTAGGCAATGCCGATCTTGATTGCGTTGGGGGTTGATTTCAACATCCGGTCATAGAATCCGCGGCCGCGGCCCATTCGGTTGTTTCTCCGGTCGAATGCCACGCCGGGCACCACGATGAGCTCCACGCTCTCGAGGTTGTCCCACACGGGTCCTGTGGGTTCCCCGATGCCGAACTGCTCGCCGGCCACCAGGCACTCCGGCCCTGTGTATTGCCTCAGTACCAGATCGTCGCCATCGACACACGGCAGAAGCAGCACTTTGTCGCGGTACCACTTCTCTACAAAATCGTGTGTCTGCACCTCGTCGGCCATCGACCAATACAGCAGCACCACCTTTGCCTTGCGGAAGGCGGGCAACTGCTGCACCTGCTCCATGATGAGCCCGCTCCGCCGCAGCTTTTCCTCCGGCGTCAGCTGGCGCTTCAGTTCGCGCATCTGTCTCCTGACCTCAGACTTCTCCAACATAAGTCACTGGTCACTTAGAATGGCAGGTCGTCCTCACCGGCCGACTGCATCTGAGGGGGCTGGGCAAAGCTTTGTGCGGGTTGGGCGGCAGGTTGGGCGGCGGGAGCTGCCTGTTGGTTGGCGTTGTTGCCTGCCCAGGCATAGCCGGTGGCGGCGGGAGGCATTTGACCCGGCACGAAGGGCTGGATACGCGAACAACGCAGGTCGGTGTACCAGCGCTCGTTGAATTCGCGGCTCTCCGGCGTGAAAGTTACCGTCACCATCGACTGCATCGGGATGTCGCGGTACATAGCCACACGTTCTTCGCCGAAAGCGGTGAATGCCACCTTGCGGGGATAGTCGTCGCCCGTTTCAATCACAAAACCGCCACGCACCCAATGGCCGCGCTGCGAATCGCCCTCCACATTGGGCAGAATCTGGATAAGTCTTCCTGTAATCTCCATTTCTTTATATTTCTTTTTGTTTATAATCAATAAATTATCACGCTACCTGGCGTAGCGTTCAATCGTACAAAAATATATAATATTTTCTATATGGCCAAATATTTTTTTCAACAGCAAGATAAAGGCTTTTTCGCCGAAAGACCCCAATCGCTCCTGCGTGTAAGCAATAAGCAAGCCTATGGTGGCAGTCGTCATCATAGGTTTGCTGTTGGGAAGAAGGAAGAATACTTCTTACCTCATTACCACTTTGCGGGCAGGTAAGGCTCCTATACGCACCATATACACTCCTGCGGGTAAATCTCTGTCGCCCACAGGAATGCCTTTCATGTCATAAATTTTCACCTCCATTCCTTCGGCCCCCTCGACCACGATACGGCCGTCCTCGGCGTGGATTATAATATTACCGGCATAAATGTCGCCGATATCCTGAGAGCCACCGAGCATGATGGACACGCTGTCGCTCCAGTTGCTCCACATTGTGTCGCGCACCGTGCATCTTGACCGCACATAGGCCACGTATTGCCGACCGTTCTCGATGCCCCCCAGCATCACCGATGGCCTGGCGGTCTCCACCACCGTACCCTCGCCGGGTGGGGTTCCTGTTGCACCATAGCTCACTTCCCACATCGTTTCCCACTGTCCGTGCTCCCAGCGCAGCAATACGTTTCCTCCTCCCATCGGGTTCCAAGTCACCTCCTCCGGCACCCCGCACACCACCTCCAGTATCGGGAATATCAGCATGTAACCGTGGTTTTCTTCGCAGTTTTCCACAGTAAACCACATGCTGTCAGGTACTATATCGTCATAGGAAATTGTAAAATTGGTGGAATCGAATGCTGAGCGGTACCCCCCTTGTGCATACCATGTTATCTTGGGTAGAAAGTATTCAACAGGGGAGAAAACTTGATTCCTAAAAGTATGAATCTCATAAATCCCGGGGGTGGCAATGCCTATGTTGGACTTTCCATGAGTCAAACTTGTATAATGAGCGGACAGATAAAATGAGTCGGTTACTGTTACTGGAGTCGCAAAATAAGCCTCGTATATTTCGTAAAAACACTGAAAGTCTATCCCATCGCCGCTATGAATAGGCGATTGGGTAAATTGGCCATAGTATATCACTTCTGTCCGGTCACGATTAAAATGGAAAACGGGAGTTTCGGTAGAATCTGACAGAAGGGAGGATCCTTCTGCAAGAATATTCATCGCAGTATCCATCAATTGGAGAGTGAGGATATCATACCCCTGTGAAAGAAAATGCTCCCGTATTATTGTATTGCCCCAAAATCGAGGAAGCATAAGAGCTACCCCAACGACATGGATTGCGGTGTCCGTATGTTTTCCTGTGGCAAAGTTAAGAATGTGATTGGTGTCCCACGGATTAGACACCATTCCCATATACCGATTCACCCCATATCCAGCGTGCTCTGGTCTGTGATTGGCACACAAAAGAGCGTCATAGTTTAAAATTAAAGAAGGACAAATATAACCATCCGAATGAAGTGGGATATTGTTTGGAAAACAGAAACTGTCATAATTCAGCCAATAGTCCCCGAGAAAATAGTTTCCCGGCATGTTATTCAGGCTGAACGTATCCACCTGTGCCCAAAGCGGACTATTTGCCATACAGAGCAATAACCAAAAAGCAATTTTTTTCATTCTCCGCAGATTTTAATGATTTGATGTTTTTTCAATATCCCCGTTGCTGGTACAGGAGTGGGTCTCTCGAGTATGGGGTACTGAAAATAATACTGAACATCATTGTATAACGGAAGTTGGATTATGGGAAGATTTTTCTCTGTTACGCAACTGCTTCCATTGTCATGGTGCCATAGGCGCAAAGAGGTTTTATTTCCAACTGTCACCGTTTCCCAATATTTGTCACACTGATCAAGTGACATATAACGGATACCATCTTCATAGTAGGCCTTCGATGCGGTGATGTTGCCCACGGCATCCACATCAAATACACACATTACACTGTTCAACGCAGGACTGATAGGGTTGCTCATTTCTTGAAGCAGATATAATTTCTGGGTATTGGGGTTATACCGGAGGTCTTTCAGTTCCCAATTGGCCATGTCGGCTGCCCCTTGTGGGATATAGCATCGATAGACGCAATTGGCACTGCCATTATAAATGGAGATAGCGGTACCCCAATCGTCGAAAGGGTTAAGATCGACAATTTTTGCATGCCCCACGATGGCGTAATAATCATTGAACAAGTGTTCTATCATCAGCGGACGATTGGGGTCAATAAGGTATTCTGCTGTACCCCCTGCGTAATAATACGTTGCAGTATAGGGGGGGGGAATTAATGGAGTCAATGCAGATAAAGGTTTTACATACGAACTATTGTAATGCCCACAGGATCCGTTCTTGTGGCCTATCACTGCCACCCAGTTGTCTGTGATAGTAACATCGTCGTAGTAATAAATAGAACTCTGCTCCTGGGCAAACTGATAATACCACAGGTTAGGAATTGCTTCATATCGCATATCAACAATGCAACGGTTTGGGAATATTGTATCCCAGCAGTCGTATTCTGCGCAGCCAATCATATAGATATGGACTCCGTCATTGCACAGCTGGGCCTCCAGCTTCATCAAGTCGGTAATCCGCTCCGGACATGACCCGCTATGCCAACCTCCAACATTTATGGTCTGCATCCCTGTGCCGAGGGAGAACAATGTGGAGATGTCGAAGAACCCGAATATAGGGTTCCCGTTATTTCCACAGAAATAAACCTTCTTCCCAGCAATCTCAAAATCCTTGACTCCGAGAAGATTTGTCGAGAAATCAATGCATGACAGACCCCAAATGTCCACCAGGCTAAAATGGGAATTACCTCCATCTTCGTGGTAAACAATGTACGTTTTTCCATTCATATGCCGGACAATGGCATTCTTGGGTGAGAGTCCGGGCACTTCATAGATGTCATCCCCCTGCGCCGCACACATCAGCGGAAATAACGATAATAGACTGATGATAAATTTTTTTTTCATATTTTTTTTTGCAAAAGTACGAAAAAAATTTAATATCTCGATTCGTAGAGAGGATATATTGGGAACTTTTCTACATATATAAGTCGTTTTTTTTTCGGAAACGTGACACCAACAGCAAAATTTAACATTTTTTATGATATCTTCAGCACCCTGTGCCCACTAACCACTGAACACTAAACACTACCCACTTTCCCAGGCAATGACCTAGTACTTTCTATA
>DGIA01000023.1:24833-39146 GCA_002392965.1 Bacteroidales bacterium UBA3834
TAGGTCAATACTAGGTCATAAGGGATTCAGGACTTAGAATCAGCGGGTTGCAAGGGGTTGGAGGAGCGTGGAGGGATATTTTGTCCCGGGGTCGCAATAAATATAAATGATTGTCGTTAATGAAACGTGAATCGCATCGGACATATCCTGTTGGTGGTGCTCCTGCTGTGTGGCATCCCCGCCGCGGGGCAGAACAAGACCCGCATGGCGGAGTATCAGGCGGCATTGGCGCAGCTGTTCGGCCGAGTGGCGGGTGCTGCGACTGACAACGAGCGCTACCACGCGTCGGAGGATGCCGTGGAACTGCTCGGCCAGGCGCTGGATGAGGAGGGGTCGGAACGGTGGCAGTGGGAGCTGCCGCGGTCGGTGTCGGTGCTCACCTCGCCCGACGGCAAGTTCAGGGTCTTTTCCTGGGCCGTGGTGCGTGACAACGGCGAGTATGAGTGCTTCGGAGCCGTGCAATTCTACAACGACCACGACGAAGAGTTCCAATACCAGATACTGCACGACAAGAGCGACGAACTGGTGAACCGCGAGGAGAGCCTCCTCTCGGCCGACAACTGGCTGGGGGCCATCTACCAGGAGTTGATACAGACCTCGGCCGGCGACCGCACCTACTACACGCTGCTCGGCTGGACGGGTGTGGATTTCCTGACCGACCGGCGTGTGATAGAGCCCGTGACGTTGCGGGGAGGTGTGCCCCAGTTCGGAGCGCCGCTCTTCCGCCGTGAGCGCAACCTGCGCCGTCTGGTGATGGAGTATCGCGAGGGGGCCGCCGTGCAGCTGGCCTACGAGGAGCAGACGGTGCAGCAGGTGACCCGCGAGCGGGTGAAGGTGTCGGGCACCAACCGCTACCGCACCGTCGAGAAGACCAAGGAGCACCGCGAGAAGATGATTATCTTCGACGAGGTGGAACCCCAGGTGCCGGGCATGGAGGGCCTGTTCCAGTACTATGTGCCTTCGGGCGTGGAACTGGCCTATGTGTGGAACGACGGCAAATGGGAGCCGCGTTCCGGAGCCCAGGGCCGCCTGAAAGACAAGAAGTTGAACAAGAAGTTCGAGCCCCTGCCCAAAGAGGCTCCGGCATACAAGGTGAAAGGTGAGAGGTAAAAAAGAAAACTAAATGAGACTGAAGAATATAGAGTTTCCAAGCGACTTGAAGCGTGTGCCTGTGGAAGAACTGCAGGCAATTGCCGATGAGCTGCGCGATTATATTATAGACACCCTGGCCACCCATCCCGGCCATCTGGCCTCGAGCCTCGGAGCCGTGGAGCTGGCGGTGGCGCTGCATTATGTGTTTGACACTCCCGACGACAAGCTGGTGTGGGACGTAGGTCACCAGGCTTACGCCCACAAGATATTGACGGGACGCCGCGAGGCGTTCCACACGATACGCACGTATGGTGGCATCAGCGGTTTCCCGAAGATGTCGGAAAGTGCGTATGACGCTTTCGGGACGGGCCACAGCTCGACTTCGATCAGCGCCGCGTTGGGGATGGCTACCGCGAGCAAGCTGCAAGGGAACACAAAGCGCAGCCATATCGCCGTCATCGGCGACGGAGCCCTGAGCGGCGGCGAGGCTTTCGAGGCGCTGAACAACGTGGGTGACTCGAAGGCCAATGTGCTGGTTGTGCTGAACGACAATGGAATTTCGATAGACAAGGCCGTGGGGGGGCTGAACAGCTACCTGACGCGCATCACTTCGTCGCGCCGGTACAACAGGCTGAAGGAGCAGGTGTGGCGTCGTCTGGACGGGAGTGCAGGCGGTCGCCGTCACGACCATTCGCTGGGTTTCTTCCAGCGCCTGACGAGCACGGCAAAGACGGCGGCCCTCGGTGGAAGCAATCTGTTTGAGAGCCTGGGTATCCGCTATTTCGGACCGATGGACGGCCACGATTTGCCCGGGTTGGTGGAGATGCTGGGCAGGCTGAAGGAACTGGAAGGACCCAAGTTGCTGCATATCGTGACCACGAAGGGCAAGGGTTTGCGCCAGGCGGAGCTGAATCCGGTGGTTTATCATGCCCCCGGCAAGTTCGACATCCGTACTGGTGACCAGGTACCCAGCGGCAATGCAGATACACCGCCTAAGTACCAGGAGGTGTTCGGCCGGACAATAATAGAGCTTGCGGTGCAGAATCCGGCCATCGTGGGCATCACACCGGCGATGGCGACGGGCTGTTCGCTGAATCTCATGATGGAACGGATGCCGGAACGGGTGTTCGATGTGGGGATTGCGGAGCAGCATGCGGTCACCTTTGCGGCAGGCCTTGCCGCGGGTGGCATGTTGCCGTTCTGCAACATTTATTCTTCGTTTGCCCAGCGCTCCTATGACCAGATAGTGCACGATGTGGCGCTGCAGCGCCTGCCGGTGGTCCTCTGTCTGGATCGGGCCGGTCTTGTGGGCGACGACGGACCTACGCATCACGGTCTTTTCGACTTGGCGGCCCTGCGGCCGGTGCCGAACCTGACCATTTGTGCACCGATGGACGAGCGTGAGCTGCGCAACATGATGTACAGCGCCCAGTTGCCCGGAGGCGGGCCGTGGGTGATCCGCTATCCGCGCGGCTGCAGCGAGCATACCGAATGGCAGACGCCTTTCGAGGCGCTGGAGGTGGGCAAAGGACGCTGCCTGAGAGAGGGGTGCGGTGATGTAGCCATCGTCACCATCGGCACCGTGGGCAACGACGCCCTGAAGGTGGCGTCGGCCGACGTCTATGACATGCGGTTCCTCAAGCCATTGGATACGGGTTTGCTCGACAGGATTGCCGAGCGGGGCTATCGTCGCATAGTCACCGTCGAGGACGGAGTGCGGAAAGGAGGCTTCGGAGAGGCTGTGGTGGATTATCTGGCCGAGCATCATCCGGAAGAGGCGGGGAAGGTGAAGATATTGGCCATAGGCGACGAGTTTGTCACACACGGGCCTGTGAGCCAGCTGAAACACGACTGTGGCATTGATCTCGATGCCATGAGGAAGGCGGTAACCACTAACGACTAAGCCCTTGAAGAGGATACCTCACACATTTACCATCGTTTTCGCCCTCATCGTGACGGCGGCGGTGATGACGTGGTTTGTGCCCGCGGGCGAATTTCTGCGCGAGACGGTGGATGGTCGTGAGGTGGTGGTCAACGGCTCGTTCCACAGGGTGGAGGCGGCTCCTCAGACGTGGCAGGTGTTCAGCGCGCTGTTCAACGGATTTGTGGATAAGGCCGACATCATTGTCTTTATCTTGATGGTGGGCGGTGCGTTCTGGATATTGAACAACAGCCACGCCATCGACGTGGGAGTGATGGCTTTCCTGCGGTGGGTGCAGCGGCTGAGCAAGTATAAGTTTTTCAAGAAGCTGGGTGTGGAGAATATCATCATCACGTTGGTGATGCTGATGTTCAGCCTTTTTGGAGCCATTTTCGGCATGAGCGAGGAGACCATAGCCTTTGTGGTGGTGTTCATACCGCTGGCCGTACAGATGGGCTACGACAGCATCGTGGGTGTCTGTATGTGCTATGTGGCTGCCCATGTGGGGTTTGCCGGAGCGATGCTCAACCCGTTCACCATCGGCATCGCCCAGGGAATCGCCGACCTGCCGCTTTTTTCGGGATTGGAATACCGGTTCTTCTGCTGGATAGTGCTCACCGTCATAGGGATAGCCTTCGTGTTGTGGTATGCCCACCGGGTGAAGGTGAAGCCCGAGCGGAGCCCCGTCTATAAACTGGATGAGTATTGGCGTGGGCGCGTGGAAGCCAGTGGCCGGACGGAACTCACCGTGAGGCATATCCTTATCCTTGTTCTGTTGTTTGTCACCATTGTGGCCCTGGTGGTGGGGGTACTGAAGTTCAACTGGTACATAGCCGAGATTTCGGCCTTGTTTCTCGCCATGGGAATCTTGGCCGGCATCATCGACCGGCAGGGCGCCGACGATATAGCCAAGCTTTTCCTGGCAGGTTGCAAGGACATCCTTTCCGCCGCCTTGGTGGTGGGGCTCGCCAGCGGCATCATATTCATCCTGCGTGACGGACGCATCATCGACACCATGCTTTACGGCCTGACCAAGAGTCTTGCGCAGACGGGCGAGGTGACCTCGTTGGGGGTGATGTACATCTTCCAGACGGCTCTCAATGTGGTGATGCCCAGCGGGTCGGCCAAAGCAGCGCTGACGATGCCCATCATGACGCAGTTTGCCGACCTCATCAATGTCTCTCGCCAGACGACCGTGCTGGCATTCCAGTTCGGCGACGGATTCACCAACATGCTGACGCCCACCAGCGGTGTGCTCATAGGCGTCCTCGGCATGGCCCGCATCCCTTATGGCACATGGCTTAAATGGGTTTGGAAATTCATCCTCGCCTTAATTGCCATCGGTTTCATCTTAATGCTCCCCACCTTATGGTTAGAATTGCCTGGATTTTAGCACTTCTTTTGTTTTCTGTACAGCTTCAGGCACAGGACAGCAACTACGTCAGGCGCATCGTCTGCGACCTCAGCGGCGAGGATATGTTTGGTCGTGGCATGCAGCACCGGGGCGACTCCATAGCCGCCGACTACCTGCGCCGTGAGCTGATGGCCAACGGCGTAAAGCCGCTTTGTAAAAACTATTATCAGTACTTCCGGTTCCGGCAGACGCGCACTACGCCGCCCATCGTCCGTGCGGGTTACCAGTCACAGAATGTATGTGGATACATTCCCGGTGAGACCGACACCATGATCGTCTTTACCGCCCACTATGAACACCTCGGCATGAACGGCGATACCATCTTCTACGGTGCCCACGACAACGCCAGCGGTACGGCGGCGGTGATGGACCTGGCCCGTATGGCCAACCTTCAGCGAGGACGCTACACCTATGTCTTCCTGCTCTTCGGCGGCGAGGAAAGCGGACTTGTGGGCTCGCGCTATTTTGTTGAGAATCCGTTGATACAGTTCTCCAAGGTGAAGTTGCTGGTGAATATCGACCTCTTCTGCGGTGGCGACGACGGCCTGATGGTGGTGAACGCCAACAGCCGCGAGACAACACGCTATGTTGACTTGCTGCAGCGCATCAACGACCTGCAGGGCCTTACGCCCAAGATTGGTCGCCGCGACAATGCCGCCAACAGCGACCATTACTGGTTCACCTCTGAGTGTCCCGCCATCTTCATCTACACACTAGGCGGTCCTTTCGGCGGCTACCACAGCCCCACCGACACCTGCGAGGGTTGCGGCCTCGCCAACTACCACCGCCACATGACCCTCCTGCGCGCATTCTTGGAACAATTATAAAACAATAATTATGGGTATCATTATTTCAATCCTCATCGGTGCACTGGCTGGCTTTCTGGCAGGCCGTATCATGAAAGGGGCCGGCTTCGGCTTCTGGGTCAACCTCTTGGTTGGTATCGTCGGCGGTTTCATCGGCGGCAACGTCCTCGGCTGGCTTGGCATCCACTGGGGTGGCATCATCGGAAGCATCGTCACCTCCGTCATCGGCGCCGTCATCCTCCTCTGGGTCATCTCCCTTATCAAGAAGAAATAAGGGAACAGCAACCCTCTCGTGATAATGCTGGTCCTGTGGCCAGCATTTTTTGCCATATCGCAAAAAAATCGTATCTTTGCACTCGCTTTCGAGAGCTGAAAGCAGTAAGCGAGAAAGCATTGCGATACTGTCTTAAGACAGAGACATGAGCACATACCCTCATGCTTTCTCTTTTGGGAAATTATTGCTCCGGTGGAGGGTCGCGGAAAGAGAATTAATAGATGAAACGTAAATTCTTGTTTGTCGTATTATTGGCTATATTCATTTGTGTGTCTGCGCAGGTGAATAATTATCCTGCCGTCACACCGTCTGGACACATATTATACTATAACATAGTTGATGGTGAAGCAGAAGTCACTTTCAAAAGTTACAATTACCCCAATTACGGCAGTTTGATAGATGGCACATTGATAATACCGGATAGTATTTTGTATGAAAGCGTCAAATACCCGGTAACCGCAATCGGCTACCAGGCATTTGCGTATGCAGAGATGCAACATGTCGTCATCCCCAACACGGTGCGTTCTATCGGCATGTGGGCGTTCGGCCCATGCCAATATCTTACGGAGGTGGTTATTCCAAATTCTGTGACTGAAATAGGACAAGGGGCTTTTGGCGGCTGCCATAATATAGCGTCCGTAACGTTGCCGGACTCAATTACGTCTATTGCAAGTCAGACGTTTGATGCTGACACGTCGCTTGTGTCAATAGTCATTCCCGACGCAGTGACCACAATAGGAGCCGGCGCCCTTTCGCAATGTTACAGCCTTAGGTCGGTCACATTCGGCCGTTCGGTGAATAGTATAGGCAGCGGAGCATTATCCCACGGGAAACATTTAGATTCTCTCATATTTATATCCGATGTTGCCCCCTGGATAGGCGACATATTCTATACCGATACACTTCACCTTGTCATAGATATTCCTTGTGGCTCTTATCACTCGTATTATCCTAAGTTCGGTTCAAACCACACATATATTGTACCATCGGTCAACCTCTCTATGAGTGTTTCTTCTTCGGCACCAGATTGGGGCACCGCTAATGTCGTACTAGATGCCGATCAGCAGGATGTGAGATGCGACTCAAGTGCTGTGATACAAGCTACAGCCAACTACGGCTATCACTTCACTGGATGGAGCAATGGCAGCATGGCGAACCCTGACTCATTGATGATTGACAGGGATAGTGTATTGACTGCCAGTTTTGCGAAGAACAGCTACACGGTGGAAGTGAATAGCTCCGACCCGACTATCGGCTCTGTCACTGGAGGCGGTGTGTTCGATTATCTTGACACTATTGTGCTGACAGCAACCGCTATAAGCCCGTACCATTTTGTGCGTTGGAACGATGGAAACACACAAAACCCACGGCAATATGTTGTAACAAGCAATGCTTTGCAAACTGCAATATTTGGCATTGATACATTTAGTGTGAACCTTAATGTCGATAACCTCACGCATGGAACCTGCACGGGTTTCGGCAACTACCCCTACGGTTCTGCAGCCTCAGTGGTGGCTGTGCCATACAGCGGATACCAGTTCTCTCATTGGAGCGACGGTTCGACGTTCAACCCATACACCTTTGCTGTGGTTGACAACGTCCAACTGACGGCATTCTTCTATGCAAATGGTACTCCCTACCAAGACACCTTAATAGTGCATGACACAGTGTATGTGGATGTTCCGGTTCATGACACTACATACATAACATTGGCTGACACGTTGTATTTAACGGAGACAGACACGCTTTGGCTCCACGATACAATTTATTTGCCGCAATACATCCACGACACCGTTTATATCACCCAGGATGGCATTGACGGTGCTGAGGCGATAAACGCCAAGGTCTATTCAAGCCAAGGGCAGATAGTGGTGGAAGGAGCCGACGGCCACACAGTGACACTCTACGACGTCAATGGCCGCATCCTAGCCACCAAGCAGGACGACTACACGCCCCAACGCTTCGACGCCCTCACCAGCGGCGTCTTTCTGGTCAAGATCGGTACCCTCCCGGCACGCAGGGTGGTGGTCGTCAGGTAAATCTTGACCCCTTGCAACCTCACCCCACAACAGACAGGGCGGCCACAACATGGCCGCCCTGATTATTTTATCACCTTACCACATCTTACTCTATAACTTACACTCCATTTCACCCATCCACCCGTCAAATACCCGTTAAATCCCCGTCAAATACCCGTTAAATACCCGTGTGGAAACTGAATGCTTTACAATGACCGTAGTGTTAAAGTCTAGTAAAAAAGCCCTGTCGTATGACAGGGCTTTTTATATATACGTCGTTTTCCTCATGGAGAGACGGCGCATGTTCTTTGAAAGGTTTTTGTTTACAGCACTTGGATGAGTTCGACGGTGAAGATGAGTGCGGCGTAGGGCGGGATGTCGGCACCGGCGCCGTGCTCGCCGTAGGCGAGGTTGTAAGGGATGTAGAACTTGAAGATGGACCCCTCTTTCATCAGCTGCACACCTTCCGTCCAGCCGGCGATGACCTGGCGCAGGCCGAATTCGGCAGGCATGCCGCGGCGGTAGCTGGAGTCGAAGACGGTACCGTCGATGAGGGTGCCCTCGTAGTGGCAGCGGACGGTGTCGCTGGCCTTGGGCTGACGGCCGGTGCCCTCTTTGACGACCTCGTACTGCAGGCCGCTGGAGGTGGTGGTCACCTCGGGGCGCCGCTTGTTGCGGTTGAGGAAAGCCTCGCCTTCGCCTTTAGCAGCCTTTCCGCGTTCGGCAGCCTCGGCCTGCTGGCGCTCCTCGAGCTCGTTGAAGTAGTGTTCAAGCACCTCGTGAACCTCCTCGTGGCTCATTTTGGGCTGACGCCCCTGCAGCACGTCGGCGATGGCGGCGGCATAGTCGTCGATGTTCAGGCTTTCTTTCAAGCCCATTCCTATAAGTTGGTGGCCAATGTTATGGCCAAGTGCATAACTAAGTTTATCCATGGTTATTCGTTGTTCATTCGTTTTCTAAGGTAGAGTATGGCGTCAATGTTGCGGGGCACCTGCAAGTCGAGGGTGCCGCTGACGATGCCGATCACATGTCCGCTGCGGACGGCTGTAAGGCGGTTGTAGGGCTTCATGCTGCAGAAGGCAGCCGAGTCCTCACGGCGCACGATGATGTAGTCGGGATCTTCCTTGACCAGTGCTTCAAGGCTGTAGCTCCAGCCCTCCACATCTTCGGCAATATTGCGGCCGCCGGCCATGCGGATGATGTCGTTGATGAAAGTGTTGCCTCCGGCGGTGAAATTGCCCCCGGCGCCGAATCCGACAACATAATATACTGTGTGGCCAGGTGCCTGGGGGGCAGAGCCGCTCAGTAGCTCTGACACTTTGTTCCGCAACAGTTCATTCAGCGAGTCGGCCTCATGCATTTTCCCCACCAGTTTACCGATGGCAGAGATGTTGTCATACAGGGCTTCGAAGCGAGGCTTCTCGATGACACAAACCATCGGGGTGCCCATGGCATCCATCTGGTCGGTCATCTTCTTGCCCACCATCGAGCCGCTGATGACCAGGTCGGGGTTGAGCGACAGTATTTTTTCGATGTTCAGATTGCTGATTCCGCCGATGCTGGGTATCTGGGAGGCTTCGGGCGGGAACTCGCAGAAGTCGGTGCGGCCCACGAGGATGTCTTGTGCCCCCAACGCATAGAGAATCTCGGTGACGGCAGGGGAGAGGCTGACAACCCGTTGCGGCTGGGTCGGCACCACAACCGTACGTCCGTAGTCGTCGGTCACGGTGTCGGTGACGGCGGCCTGCTCATGGCGGCTGCCGCAGCCAGCCAGCAGCAGAACGACGCCGGTCAGTAAAACTCTTAACTTATAATTCATAACTCATGGCTTTTTCAAGCGTCTTCCATGCCTCCGCAGATGGGCAGCACCACGCTGGTGATGTAGGGACACATGTCGCTGGCCAGGAACACGCAGGCTTGAGCCACCTCGTCGGGGGTGCCGGGACGTTTCATGGGAATGCGGCTGCACCAGGTGTCCATCAACTCCTTGGGGATGTCGGCCGTCATCTCGGTCTCCACGAAACCGGGTGCCACCACATTCACTCGGATGTTGCGGGCGGCAAACTCCTTGGCGCAACTCTTGCTGAAGCCTATGATACCGGCCTTGGAGGCCGCATAGTTGGCTTGGTTGTAGTTGCCTGCGATGCCTACCACCGAGCCGATATTGACGATGGAACCGTAGCCTTGTTTCCACATGGCCGGCTGGATGGCTTTGGTCATGCAGAACACACTTTTGAGGTTCACGCCCACCACTTTGTCGAACTGCTCCTCGGTCATGCGTTTCATGGCGCTGTCGGCCGTGATGCCGGCGTTGTTGATGAGGATATCTACATTGCCGAAGTCGGCCAGCACCGCCTTGACAAACTCCTGGGCGGAGGTGTAGTCGGCTACATCGGCGGCATACCCTTTGGCTTTTACCCCCATGGCTGCCAATTCCTGCTCCACAGATTCCATGGCGCTATTGCGCGTGCGGCCGCAGAAAGCCACGTTGCAGCCCTCCTTGGCGAACCGTACGGCAATGGCGTGTCCGATGCCGCGGGTGGCTCCGGTGATGATGGCTGTCTTGTTTTCTAATATCATTTGTTGGGTTTTAGTAGGAGTGTGGTTAAAAAGTTAAGTAGTTAAAACGATAGCGCTTGTTGTGGCTGGTGCAGCGACAAGTACTATTGCCTTAACTACTTAACTGCTGTCTTCTTGACTACTTGTGAGTTTAGAGCAGCTTGGCGAGTTTGGCAGCCAGGTCGCCCACGCGGGTGCTGTAGCCCTTCTCGTTGTCGTACCAGCTGACGATCTTCACGAAGTTGCCGTCCATGACCTGGGTCAGGAGGCTGTCGAAGATGCTGCTGTGGGTGTTGTCGATAATGTCGATGCTCACGATGGGCTCATCGACATACTGCAGGACACCTTTCATCGGGCCTTCGGCGGCTTCCTTGATGGCAGCGTTGATTTCCTCCTTGGTCACATTGCAGTTCAGCTCGGCAGTCAGATCCACCACAGAACCGTCGGGAGTGGGGACGCGCATGGCGAAGCCGTCCAGCTTGCCTTTCAGCTCGGGGATCACCAGGCCCACGGCCTTGGCGGCGCCGCTGCTGGTGGGAATGATCGAGACGGCGGCGGCACGGGCACGACGGAGGTCGCTGTGCGGCTGGTCGAGGATCTTCTGGTCGTTGGTGTAGCTGTGGACGGTGTTCATCAAACCGCGCTTGATGCCGAACTTGTCGTTCAGCACCTTGGCCACGGGAGCCAGGCAGTTGGTGGTGCAGCTGGCGTTCGAGACAAGCTGCATCTCCTTGGTCAGCACGCTGTCGTTCACGCCCATCACCACGGTGGCGTCCACGTCGTCGGCCTTGCCCGCGGGCACGGTCAGGATGACCTTCTTGGCTCCGGCGTTGATGTGCTTCATCATCTGCTCGCGTTTCTTGAACAGACCGGTCGATTCAACCACGATATCGATACCGAGGTCTTTCCAAGGCAGGTTCTGCGGGTCGCGCTCGGCATAGATTTTCACCTTTTTGCCGTTCACCACGAGGCAGTCGCCTTCTGCATGCACCTCGCCGTCGAAGTTCTCATGCACCGAGTCATATTTGAACAGGTAGGCCAGCGTGTCGGCGCTGGTCAGGTCGTTGATGGCCACGATGTCGAGCTCGGGGTGAGCAAGCATGGCACGAAAACTCATACGGCCGATTCGGCCGAAACCGTTAATTGCTACTTTTGCCATAATATCTGTCTTTTAATGTTTTGTGTAAAAATTATATGGTTTTTGGAACTACAAAGATAGTAATCTTTTTCCAAATGACAAAAATATTTTATCTTTGCATTGGAATCATGGCCGGAAGAAAACATAATAAGTCGTTGAAACCCAAAACGAAGAAAAGGTTTCGCAAGTGGCAGTCGCTCTCCTTCCCCGGGCGTGTGTGGCGTGTGCTGTGGGTGACGATGCTCGTCTTGTTTGGAGTCACCCTGCTGCAAGTGACGCTGGGTCGCTTCCTCAATCCGCCGCTGACGCCGCTGATGGTACAGCGCTTCTTCCAGCAGGACAACAAGCACTTTGAGCGCCATTATGTTTCTCTCGACGACATCTCGCCCAACCTGGTCACCGCGGTGGTTTATTCCGAGGACGGTCTTTTTATGTATCACCACGGTTTCGATGTGAAACAGATGAAACAGGCCTATCTGGGCAACCGCAAGGGCAAGCGGGTGCGCGGCGGAAGCACCATCAGCCAGCAGACGGCCAAGAACGCCTTTCTGCCCCACAGCCGCACCATGATCCGCAAAGCGGCGGAGGCTTACTACACCGTGCTCATCGAGGCCATCTGGGGCAAACGCCGCATCATGGAAGTCTATCTGAACATCATCGAGTTCGGCGACGGCATTTATGGCGCCGAGGCCGCCTCGCGGCACTACTTCGGCCATTCGGCCGCCCGCCTCACGCGCGCCGAGGCCGCCCAGCTGGCGGCCACCCTTCCGTCGCCGCTCAAACGCAACCCCGCCCATGCCACGCCCTACTTCCGCAAACAAAGTTCGGTCATCGCACAGCGTTTCGCGTGGGGCGCCGTGGATTTGGACAAACCCCGCTCCCAACGGCGCGAGAGGGCAGGGGAGGATGAGTCGCTGGTGGAGTTTCTCTTTTGGATGCTGAAACAGAAATGAACGAGGGTGTGACAAACGGCTGGCGTCGCACGATGCGCGACTTCGAGACCTGGCTGAAACTCGAGAAAGGGTTGTCGGACAACAGCGTCGAGGCCTATGGCCACGATGTGACCTTGATGGCCACCTTCATGAGCGACATGGGTGTGGACCCCGTAGATGTGGATGTCGATGCCCTGCGCCGCTTGCTCGCCCTTGTCAAAGACCTGGGCCTTGCCTCCACCACCCAGCGGCGCATGATTTCCGGTTGGCGCATGTTTTACAAGATGCTGGTGGTGGAAGACGCTGTCAAGCAGAATCCCGCCGAGCTGCTCGACTTTCCCGTCAAGTCGCACCACCTGCCCGATGTGCTTACCGACGAGGAAATCACCCGGCTCCAGGAGACATTCGACCGCAGTACGCCCGAAGGCGAACGTAATTATGTGATTGTAGAGGTGATGTATGGCTGCGGCCTGCGGGTCAGCGAGTTGGTGAACCTGCGTCTTTCAAATATCTACGACGAGGAACAATACCTGCAGATCTTCGGAAAGGGCGACAAGGAGCGCTGGGTGCCCATCAATCCGCAGGCGCTGACACTTTTGTCCACCTACATCCATAGCGTGCGCTCCCACATCACGCCCCAACCCGGTGAGGAGAAGTATGTCTTCCTCAACCGTCGCGGGCACCACCTCTCGCGCCAGATGGTCTTCATCTTCCTCCAGCAGGCGGTTCGCGACGCGGGCATCAAGAAAAAGATAAGCCCCCATTCGCTGCGCCATAGTTTCGCCACCGAGTTGGTGGAGAACGGCGCCGACCTGCGTGCCGTGCAGGAAATGCTCGGCCACGCCTCCATCTCCACCACCGAGATCTACACCCACATCAGCCGCGACACCCTCCGCAACACCATCGCCGCCTTCCATCCACACTACGTCAAGAAATAATACGTTTGTAAAGGCTTGATACTAAGCCTTGAATCCGTTATGACCTAGTATTGACCTAGTATTGACCTAGTATTGACTATATAGAAAGTACTAGGTCATTACCCAGGCACACTTTCATCATGCCCAAGTGTTTCTTTGGTCATCCTTGAGTCATCCTTTAGTCATCCTTGAACCATACATTAGGCACACTTGAGGAGAACCTAAGGTGAAAGGTTGTCGGCTGAGCCGACGGCATACCAGATAAGTTGATATGTTGATATTTTTTCTTCGCCATATCGGAAAAAAATCGTATCTTTGCAACCTCAATTCTGATGAATATAATAATAATTATTTAATAACTAATAACTTATTCAAGATGACGAAGTACGTTTACACTTTCGGAGGCAAAACTGCCGAAGGAAAAGCTGACATGAAGAACCTTTTGGGCGGCAAGGGTGCCAACCTGGCCGAGATGTGCCTGCTGGGCCTGCCGGTGCCTGCCGGACTGACCATTACTACGGAGTGCTGCACGGCCTACTATGCCAATAATTGCGAGCTGCCTCAGGGCCTGATGGAAGAGGTTTGGAAGGGTGTGGAGAATATCGAGCGCCTGATGGGTATGAAATATGACGATGCCGAGAACCCCTTGCTGGTGAGCTGCCGCAGCGGCGCCCGCTCGTCGATGCCCGGCATGATGGATACCGTGTTGAATATCGGCTTGAGCAGCAAGACTATCCCCGGCATGCTGAAGAAGACCAACAACCCCCGTTTTGTGTACGACTCGTACCGTCGGTTGATCATGATGTATGCCGATGTGGTGATGGAGAAAGCCGAGGGTATCGAGCCCGAGGACGGCAAGGGTATCCGCAAGCAGCTGGATGACATGCTGGACGAGTATAAGAAACTGAAAGGCTACAAGAGCGACACGGAGCTGACTGCCGAGGACCTCATGAAGCTGGCCGAGGCTTTCAAGGTGAGAGTGAAAGAGGTGCTGGGTGTGGAGTTCCCCGACGACGCCCGTGCCCAGATGGTGGGCGGCATCAAGGCCGTCTTCAAGAGCTGGAACGGCAAGAAGGCCGTGAGCTACCGCAAGATCGAGGGCATCCCCGACGACTGGGGCACCGCCGTCAACGTGCAGGCCATGGTCTTCGGCAACATGGGCGACACCAGCGCCACCGGTGTGGCCTTCACCCGCAACCCAGCCACCGGCGACAACCAGTTCTACGGCGAGTGGCTCATCAA
>DGIA01000023.1:39235-40790 GCA_002392965.1 Bacteroidales bacterium UBA3834
TCCGTACCCCCAACCCCCTGAACGACGACACCAAGAACGAGCAGAACAAGCACATGCACTCGATGCAGGAGCTGATGCCCGAGACATACAAGGAACTGTGCGACATCCGCAGCATCCTCGAGAAGAACTACCACGACATGCTTGACATCGAGTTCACCATCCAGGACGGCAAGCTGTACATGCTGCAGTGCCGCGTTGGCAAACGCACCGGCGTCGCCGCCCTGACCATGGCCATGGACATGCTGAAGGAGGGCCTGATCGACGATAGCGAGGTGGTGATGCGTATAAGCCCCGCACAGCTTGACGAGCTGCTGCACCCCATCCTCGATGCCGAGGACGAGAAGAAGCACGAGGTGCTTGCCAAGGGTCTGCCCGCCGGCCCCGGCGGCGCCGTGGGTGTCATCGCCCTCACCAGCGAGAAGGCTAAGGAGTACCAGGCTGCCGGTATCAAGAATATCCTCGTCCGCGAGGAGACCAACCCCGAGGACGTCGAGGGCATGCGTGCCGCCGACGGTATCCTCACCGCCCGTGGCGGTATGACCTCCCACGCCGCCCTCGTGGCCCGTGGCTGGGGCAAATGCTGCATCGTGGGCTGCGACGCCGTGAAGATTGAGTTTGAGAAGACCAGCGTAAAGACCGACCAATTCGGTAAGAAGAAAGTGAACGTGGAAGAAAGTGGCACCGTGATTATCAACGGCAAGACCTTCAAAGAGGGCGACCTGCTGAGCCTCAACGGCTCGAAGGGCTGGGTCTATGACGAGGAAGTCAAGATGATCAACGCTACCGAGAACCCGCTCTTCCAGCAGTTCATGAAGATTGTCGACAAGCACCGCAAGATGGGTGTCCGCACCAATGCCGACAATCCCGCCGACGCCCAGAAGGCTATCGACTTCGGCGCCGAGGGTATCGGTCTGTTCCGTATCGAGCACATGTTCTACGGCGAGAACAGCGAGAAGCCCCTTGAGAAGCTGCGCAATATGATTCTTGCCAACTCGAAGGAAGAGCGCATCGCCGCCCTCGACGAGCTGGAACCCTACATCCGCGAGAGCGCCAAGGGCACCCTCAAGGTGATGGACGGCAAGCCGCTGACCTTCCGCCTGATGGACCCCCCGCTGCATGAGTTCGCCCCCCAGGGCAACGAGAAGATGCAGGAGGCCGCCAAGCGCCTGGGCATCAGCTACGAGGATGTCAAGAAGCGTGTTGAGAGCCTGCACGAGGTGAACCCCATGATGGGTCTGCGCGGTGTGCGTCTGGGCATCATATACCCGGAAATCACCCGCGTGCAGTTCCGCGCCCTCTTCAGCGCCACTTGCGAGTTGATGAAGGAAGGCATGCACCCGATGCTCGAAATCATGGTGCCGCTGACCATCAACGCCGCCGAGCTCCGTCACCAGAAGGCCATAGCCACCGAGGTGAAGGAAGAGGTGGAGAAGAAGTACGGCGTGAAGTTCGAGTACAAGTTCGGCACGATGATTGAGATTCCGCGTGCCGCCCTGGTGGCCAACCAGATAGCCGAGGTGGCCGAGTTCTTCAGCTTCGGCACCAACGACCTGAC
>DGIA01000023.1:40835-48699 GCA_002392965.1 Bacteroidales bacterium UBA3834
CAGATGACCTTCGGCTTCAGCCGCGACGACGTCAACGCCATCGTCAAGACCTACGTCGACGAGAAGATTATCCCGGCCGACCCGTTCAACAACTTCGACACCGAGTGTGTCGGCGAACTGGTGAAGATCGGCATCGAGCGTGGCCGTGGCACCCGCGCCGCCCTGAAGTGCGGCGTCTGCGGCGAACATGGCGGCGACCCGACGGCAGCCGAGTTCTTCTACAAGGTCGGCATGAACTACGTCAGCTGCTCGCCCTTCCGCGTGCCTGTGGCCCGCCTCGCCGCCGCCCAGGCCGCTATCAAGGAAGCCCGTGAGAAATAAGGGATGAGGAGTAGACAGAGCTCATTGATAATATTGAAGTCCACCCTGGGTAGACTTCCGTCCTACTACTGCGAGATCGAGAACCGGGCTGCCCGTGGGGAGGAGTTCGTCTCCGCCACCGCCATTGCCGAGAGCCTGAGCATCAACCCGATTCAGGTGCGCAAGGATTTGGCGAGCATCAGTTCGGAGCCGGGACGTCCGAATGTGGGGTTCCGTGTGAAGACGCTGCTGGAGGATTTGAAGGTCTACCTGGGTTACGACCAATATGACGAGGCCGTGCTGGTGGGTGTGGGTGCTTTGGGGCATGTGCTGCTGCATTATGGCGGTTTTGCCAAATACGGTCTTGATATTGTGGCCGGATTCGACTCGGAGCCCAAGGAGAAGAAGGTGGGCGACAAAACGGTGCTGCCCATCGCGAAGCTGGTGCCGTTCCTGAAGCGCACGCATGTCAACATCGGCATCATCACTGTGCCCGCCAGCGAGGCGCAGGGGGTGGCGGACATGCTGGTGGCCGGTGGAGTACGGGCCATCTGGAATTTCGCGCCCACGACGCTGAACCTGCCCGCGGGCATCCTCGTGAAGAACGAGAACCTCGCCGCCTCGCTCGCCGCGCTGAGCGCGGAGCTGCGCCGGAGACGTTGAGAGGGTGGACGAAAAAAGACAATTACCGTCGCAAGGTTTTTCGGGCCTTTGCGGCGGTTTTGTTTTTGGTTTTTTGTGTTCGATAAAAAAAGTTTGATTCAATTAAATTTTATTTTGTATCTTTGCAAAATCCAAGTGAGGGGAAATATGTGCTAAGAAACTGAGAGTTAGTGGATAAAGGAAAAGAAATTACTAATAATTAAATAGGAATAGATATGAATATTAAGGTATGTGTAGGCAGTTCGTGCCATTTGAAGGGTTCGTACGACGTCATCGAGGCATTCAAGGCCGTGTTGAAGAAATACGACGTGGAGGATGTGGTGGATCTGCAAGCCAGCTTCTGTCTGGGTCACTGCGCCAAAGGTGTGACGGTGAGCTGCGAGGGTATGGAGGCCGCCGAAAAGGGTCCTCAGGTGGAGCAGACAGAGGAAGGCTTCATCCTGCACAGCGTCAACGCTGGCAATGTAGAGGAACTGTTTGCCAAAGAAATCTACCCGAAACTATTTCTAAACTAACACAACAACTAAATAAAAAATCATGTCCGAGTATTTGGAATTTAAGACAGTACAATGTAAAGACTGCTACCGTTGCCTACGCGAATGCCCGGTGAAGGCCATCAACATCAAGGACCATCACGCGCAAATCATCGAGGAGCACTGCATCCTATGTGGCCATTGCACCAAGGTATGCCCCCAGCATGCCAAGATAGAGCATAGCGAGCTACCTGTGGTGCGCGAGTTGCTCAAGAGTGGTGCCCGTATGGCTGCTACGGTGGCGCCGTCGTTTATCAGCAGTCTTGTACAGGATGACTTCTCGGTATTACGCATAGCGCTTGCCAAACTAGGTTTTGCCATAGCCGAAGAGACGGCCATCGGCGCACAAGCCGTCACCGAAGAGTACAAACGAGTGCTGGCCAAAGGCGAAATGCGCAACTTTATCACGTCGGCTTGTCCGGCAGCCTGTCGCCTGATACAGATGTACTATCCCAAAGCTCTGCCCTATCTGGCCCCTGTCGACTCGCCGATGGTGGCACATGCAAAAATGTTGCGCCGCAACGACCCAAACCTGAAGATTGTTTTCATCGGCCCCTGCATAGCCAAGAAGCGCGAGGCTGACGAACATGCTATAGACGCCGTGATTACCTTCGATGAGCTGCTGCAGCTATTTGAAGAAAACGGCATAGACCTGAATACTATAAACAAACTTACGGTAGGCGACGAGTGCGACATCGCCAACCGCGCGAAAGCCTATCCTGTAACGCAGGGCATTATACGCTCGTTCGACGCTTTGCCGGAAGGCTACCGATACATGACAGTGGACGGCGTGGACCGTATTGCCGATGTGTTGGAAAACATTGAGTCTATGGACCACGTGTTCATAGAGATGAACGTGTGTCCCGGTGGCTGCATCAACGGACCTTGCTCTATTGCACACGATGGCGGTATGATTAAGGCTGAGGCAGATATCGACCGCTATGTGGAACACGAGATGGCCACACGCAAACATCTGCCTGCGACCGACGCAGGGGTGTCGTTGGCTTACGCCCATCCGCGCCTGCGTGCCAAGAGTCGTCCCGCCAGCGACAAAGAGATTGAGGATGTGCTGCGCCGTACCGGCAAATTTACCAAAGCCGACGAGCTTGATTGTGGTGCCTGCGGCTATCGCACCTGCCGCGAAAAAGCCTGGGCCGTGGTGAACGGCTATGCCGACATCGACATCTGCCTGCCCTACATGCGCAAGCGCGCTGAGAGTCTGGCTGTTGATATCGTGCGTAACTCGCCCGAGGGCGTGATGATTGTCGACCCCGACATGAACATAGTGGATATCAACGCATCGGCCATGAAGATGCTGGGCCTCAACGGCACGCCGGAAAGTGTGGTGGGCCGTCCTGTGGCCGAAAGTTTCCAGCCGATAGACTTCTACATGGCATACACTAAAAAACAGCGTGTGGAGAACCCACAGCTGCACATACAAGCCACAAACCGCTATTTGAGCCTCACTGTGAGCCTGTTGAGCGAGCAGAACTTGCTCTTCGGCTTAATGAAGGACATCTCCGATATGGTGAACTACGACAAGAAGTTGGAAAAGGTGAGGATGGATACCATTGCCACCACCGACGACCTCATCATGAAACAGATGCGTGTGGCACAGGAGATAGCCTCGCTACTTGGTGAGACTACAGCCGAGACTAAGGTGGCGCTGCTGAAGTTGAAGAAAACCCTCTCAGACGGCGAGGGTGATCTTGGGGTGGACGGACGTCCGAAAGATTGGAAAACGGCAAAGGTAAGTGACAAGTGATTGGTGAATAGTGAAAGGTGAAATATGAAAAAACTCTGTGTAGAATACGGATACACTTCGCTGAACCACTATGGCGAGGAACTCTGCGGGGACAACGTGGAGTTGACCTCGGATGGTGAGTGGACGACGTTGGTGCTTGCCGACGGACTTGGGAGCGGAGTGAAAGCCAACATACTATCCACGCTCACGAGCAAGATACTTTGCACGATGGTGGCCGGCGGTGCCGATATAGAGGATTGTGTCGGTACCATCATCCAGACGCTACCTGTATGCAAAGAGCGTGGCGTTGCCTACAGCACTTTCTCTATCATACACGTTAACAATGAGGGTAGGGGACACCTATTTGAGTTCGACAACCCTGAGGCTATCTGGTACCATCACGGTCATACTTGCGATTTTCCTCGTGAGGAAATGAACGTTTACAACAAGCGCGTGTTTGTCACTGAACTTGAACTTGATGAGGGAGACATGGTCTTCGTGATGAGTGACGGCACTATACATGCCGGCATCGGACAGATGCTGAACTTCGGATGGCAGCGCAAGGAAATAATGGAACACCTCGACCACAACATCGACGCCCACATGTCGGCCCGAGCCGCGGCCTGTCTTCTTGCTTCGGCATGCAATGACCTATATCTTGACAAGCCGGGCGACGACACTACGGTGGCTGCTATTCGCATGCGTCCTCGTACAATGGTGCATATCATGGTTGGTCCGCCTGTAGACAAGGAAAAAGACGAGGAATATGTCCATCGGTTCATGATGGACGCCGACAAACGCATAGTATGCGGCGGCACTACCTCACAGGTGGTGGCTCGTTGTATCGGTCGACAGTTGAAGACCAGCTTCGACTTTCCTGACAAAGATGTACCTCCCATAGGATTCATTGACGGCATCGACCTTGTCACAGAGGGTGTTATCACGCTGCGACGCCTATTGTCGCTATCAGAGAAATACGTTTCAGCGAAAGACCTTACACCAAAGACTTATGCCAAGAAAGATGGCGGTTCGCTGCTGGCAAACATCATCTTCGAGGAAGCCACGCACGTGGTGTTCTTTGTCGGACAGAATGTCAACGCCGCCCACCAGGGGCTGGATATTGATATCACCATGAAACTTAAGCTCGTCGAGCGTTTGGCCGCCAACCTTAGCAAGATGGGTAAAAATGTAACCGTGAACTACGATTGATTATGGAGCAGAAACTTTTCGATACCAACGTACAATGGATTAAGTACAAAGTCCTCAAGGAGGTCATCCGCCGCGCCTACGAGGGCGGTCTCGACGACGCCTACCTCGACATACCCAAGATCATCAGTCCGGGTCCCAAGTCGGAGCTCAACTGTTGTATCTATAAGGAGCGTGCCATTGTTCAGGAGCGTATCCACATGGCTATGGGTGGCGACAAGTCGAACCCCAACCCCGTGCAGGTGATGGAGACCGCCTGTGACGAGTGCCCCGCCGCCGGTATGCTGGTCACTGAGGCCTGTCGCGGCTGTATGATGCACTCCTGCAAGGAGGTTTGTCCCAAAGGTGCTATCACCATCGTCAACCACCGCTGCCATATCGACAAGGAGAAGTGCATTGAATGCGGAAAATGCGCCGCTGCCTGCCCCTATAGTGCTATCATTGCACAGAAGCGTCCCTGCATCAAGAGTTGCAAGCCCAAAGCTCTCTCTATCCGACCTGAGGACGACAAGGCCGTCATCGACAACGACAAATGCATTTCCTGCGGTGCCTGCGTGGTGAGTTGTCCCTTCGGAGCCATCACCGACCGCTCGCTGGTGCTTGATATCATTGACATGTTGAAGCAGTCGGAAGACAATAGTCGCTACCGCGTCTATGCCGTTATCGCCCCCGCCATTGTGGGACAGTGTCGCTTCGGACGCATCGAGCAGGTCGTTACCGCCATCAAGCGCCTTGGATTTCATCAGGTTGTCGAAGCCGCCCTCGGCGCCGACATCACCCTCTACACCGAAGCCCGCGAGTTCCAGCACAAAGCCTCCGAGAGCGAAAGTCCTGTGATGACAACTTCCTGCTGTCCCGCCTTTGTACGGTTCATCGAGACCAATTTCCCCGAATTCAAGGATGCCATCTCCACCTCGCCTTCGCCCATGATTACCACCGCCCGCCTCATCAAGCGTAGCGACCCCACCGCCAAGGTGGTCTTCATCGGACCCTGCGCTGCCAAGAAATTCGAGTATTCGCTCGAAAAGACTGGTGGGATGATAGATAGCGTAATGAGTTTCGAGGAGCTGCAAGCATTCCTCGACGCCCGTGGCATCGACACCACCCAGTGCGAGGATACTTTCCTTGACAACGCCTCCTTCTACGGACGCATCTTTGCCAAGAGCGGCGGCATCGCACAGGGTGTAGCCCATGTGGCCGAGAAGTTTGGTATTGAGGGAGTGAAGCCTGTAGTGATGAACGGCATCGACCAGTGCCGTCAGCATCTCGCCCTGCTCCGCGCCAAGAAAGAGACCGCCAACTTCTTCGAGGGTATGGCATGTGACGGCGGCTGTGTCGGTGGTCCGCTGAGCATCACTCGCTCTCCGAAAAATGTTTTCGATGTCGACCAGTACGGCAACTCCGCCAAGGAGAAGGACATCGATGGCTCAGTAGCACTCTATCAGATGACCCTCAGCGAATAATTTTTTTTGATAGATTAATAGTAAACCATATCGTGTTTCATGCGATATGGTTTATTTTTTTGATATTTTTGACAAAAATATCGATAAAAAAAGCTCGAATCAAAGAAAAAGTTGTATATTTGCATCATCATAAAAGATGAAATAAAATACAATTAATATTAGGTTATCAACGTTTTAGGATTAATAATTAAAGTAAAAAATGGGAAAAAAACAAAATTTCCGCACAGAAAGTGACCTCCTTGGTTCTAAGGAGGTTCCGACCGAAGCATTATACGGCGTACAGACTTCCCGCGCCATGGAGAATTTCCACATCAGCGGCCAGCTGCTGAGCGACTACCACAACTTTATCCGTGGTCTGGCCATCACGAAGAAGGCTGCCGCCATGGCCAATGTGGAGGTGGGGATGATCACCGCCGAGCAGGGCGAGGCCATCATGTGGGCCTGCGACCAGCTGATCGAGGGCAAGTACCACGACCAGTTCCCGATCGACATGTTACAGGGTGGTGCCGGCACGAGCACCAATATGGCCGCCAACGAGGTGATTGCCAACCTCGCCCTCGAGCGCATGGGTCATCAGAAGGGTGAGTATCAGTATTGCTCGCCCAACGATGTGGTGAACGCCAGCCAGAGCACCAACGACGCCTACCCCTGTGCCATCCACATGGCGTTGGCGCTGGAGCATCTGAGCTTCATGCCTCACTTGGAGCAGATTATCGCTTCGCTCGACTACAAGCGCAAGGAGTTTGCCCATGTCATCAAGATGGGCCGCACCCAGTTGCAGGACGCCGTGCCCATGACGTTGGGTCAGACCTTCGGTGCCTTTGCCGACTCGCTGCGGGGCGAATACAAGAACCTGCGCGCCACGGCCGACGAGTTCCTCATCGTCAACATGGGTGCCACCGCCATCGGCACGGGCATCTGCTCCAAGCCGGGCTACAGCGAAGCCTGCATCAAGGCCCTGCGCAAGATCACGGGATGGAACATCACCCTGGCCGACAACCTGATCGAGGCCACCTCGGCGACCACCTGCATGATTGCCTACAGCGCCGCCATGAAGCGCCTGGCCATCAAGACCAACAAGATCTGCAACGACCTGCGCCTGCTCAGCAGCGGTCCGCGCTGCGGCCTGAACGAGATCCACCTGCCCGAACGCCAGCCCGGCAGCAGCATCATGCCCGGCAAGGTGAACCCCGTCATCCCCGAGGTGATGAACCAGGTGTGCTATCGTGTGATCGGCAACGACATGACCATCAGCCTGGCCTCCGACAACGGACAGCTGGAGCTGAATGTGATGGAGCCCGTCATCGTCTACACCCTCTTCGAGAGTATCCACCTGCTGGAGAACGGCTACGACACCCTGCGCCGCTTCTGCATCGACGGCATCCGCGCCAACGAGGAGCGCTGCCGCCAGCTCGTGGAGCAGAGCATCGGCATCGTCACAATGCTCAACCCCATCATCGGCTACAAGACCTCGACCAAGATTGCCAAGGAGGCCTCGGAGACGGGCCGCGGCGTCTATGAGCTGGTGCTCGAGCACAAACTCCTCACCAAGGAACAGCTGGACGAAATCCTCAAACCCGAGAACATGCTCCAGCCTGTGGAACTGAAGTTTTGATTTGGATTGATATTATAGTGACGGCAACTTCGGTTGCCGTTTTTTTTTGTTTGTTTTAAAAAAAAAAGTGTATCTTTGCAGTTCAATGTTGGTGTGAAATGCAGAGAATTAATTGAGCATCAATTATATAATTATAGATTAAAAACAATAAAAATTGATAAACTATGACTGACAAGATTAGAAAAGACCTCGAAGCGCTGGGCATCACCGGGGTTAAGGATATCCACTACAACCCCTCGTACGAAGACCTGTTCAAGTTCGAGATGGATCCCGCTCTCACGGGCTATGACAAAGGCCAGCTCACCGAGCTGGGCGCCGTCAACGTGATGACCGGCATCTA
>DGIA01000023.1:48763-62016 GCA_002392965.1 Bacteroidales bacterium UBA3834
CGCTCGCCCAAGGACAAATACATTGTGATGGATGCACAGTCGAAGGACACCGTCTGGTGGACCAGCGACGAGTACAAGAACGACAACCACCCGATGAGCGAGGAGGTGTGGGGCAAGATGAAGAGCCTGGCCGTCAAGGAACTCTGCGGTAAGGAACTCTTCGTGGTCGACGCCTTCTGCGGCGCCAACAAGGACACCCGCATCGCCGTGCGCTTCATCATGGAGGTGGCCTGGCAGGCCCACTTCGTGCGCAACATGTTCATCAAGCCCACCGCCGACGAGCTCAAGGACTTCCAGCCCAGCTTCACCGTCTACACCGCCAGCAAGGCCAAGGTGGAGAACTACAAAGAGCTGGGGCTGAACAGCGAGACCTGCGTGGCCTTCAACGTCAGCTCGCGAGAACAGGTGATTCTCAACACATGGTATGGCGGCGAGATGAAGAAAGGCATGTTCTCTATGATGAACTACTATCTGCCCCTGCGGGGAATTGCTGCCATGCATTGCTCGGCCAATACTGATATGAAGGGAGAGCACACTGCCATCTTCTTCGGCCTTTCCGGCACGGGCAAGACCACCCTCAGCACCGATCCCAAGCGCCTGCTGATTGGCGACGACGAGCACGGTTGGGATGATGAAGGTGTCTTCAATTTTGAAGGCGGCTGCTATGCGAAGGTTATCAACCTCGACAAAGAGAGCGAACCCGACATCTATAATGCCATCCGTCGCGATGCCTTGTTGGAGAATGTGACGGTCGATGCTAACGGCAAGATTGACTTCAAGGACAAGAGTGTCACCGAGAATACGCGTGTGAGCTACCCGATAGACCATATAGAGAAGATTGTACAGCCGGTTCATGGTAAGAGTTCCGGTCCTGCGGCCGAGAATGTCATCTTCTTGAGTGCCGATGCATTCGGGGTGTTGCCTCCGGTAAGCATTCTCACACCCGACCAGTGCAAGTATTACTTCCTCAGCGGCTTCACAGCCAAGCTGGCCGGTACTGAACGCGGTATCACCGAGCCCACGCCTACCTTCAGCGCCTGCTTTGGTCAGGCATTCCTCGAGTTGCATCCCACAAAGTACGCAGAGGAGTTGGTGAAACGCATGGAAATGAGTGGTGCAAAGGCCTATCTGGTGAACACAGGATGGAACGGCACCGGCAAGCGTATCAGCATTAAAGACACCCGTGGTATCATCGATGCCATCCTTGACGGCAGTATTCTCAAGGCGGAGACGAAGAAGATACCGTACTTCGGTTTCGAGGTGCCGACTTCATTGCCTGGTGTGGATCCGAAGATTCTTGACCCGCGCGACACTTATGCCGACGCGAAGGTGTGGGATGAAAAGGCTCGTGATTTGTCCAACCGTTTTGTGAAGAATTTCGTGAAATTCACTCACAATGAGGCTGGCAAAGCATTGGTCGCCGCAGGCCCCCAAATCTGAATAATGAACATTATCAAATAGTCGTTAATGAAACGTCTTTTAATAATCCTCTTGCTGGGTATCGCCCTCCCTCTCTGGGCATTTGATTTTGAATCACAGAGGGATGAGGGCTATACCCTCTACTTCAACATCCTTGACGATGATGAGGATAATGTGGTGGAGGTGACCAGTCCTGTCGCTACCGGCAACAACCGTTGGCAAGGACATCGTGCCCCTTGGGGCGAACTGGTAATACCGGCTACCGTAGAGCATGACGGTGTGACTTATAGTGTAGTGGCTATCGCCGACCGTGCATTTTCGGGATGCGATGAGATTACTTCGGTGACATTGCCTCCGTCGGTGACCGAAATCGGTGCTTTTGCATTCTACCAGTGCAAGGGTATCCAGGGAGAACTGACGATAGGGGAGGATGTTGTACGAATCGGTCGCTCTGCATTTTTTGGATGCAGTGGAATCACGGTACTGCATTTCAATGCCGTCAAATGTGAAAATATGGGTGGTACCCGTAGCACAACTGCTTTCGGCAATTGCCGCTCGTTGACCAGAATCACCTTCGGATCTGGAGTGACCCGTATTCCCGACTATGCTTTTGTCGGCATGGAAGAGCTCGATTTTGAGTGGAATCTGCCAGAATCGCTGAACTATGTGGGTGAGTATGCATTTGCCTACTGCAATAAAATCAAGGGGGCTCTAGTCATTCCTGCCTCGGTCAGGCAGATTGCATCCAATGCATTCGCTCAGTGTCATTCTATCACAGAGATCCAACTTCCGGTGCGGATTGAGCAGGTGGATCAGCGTGCTTTCTATCAATGCATCGGTGTCCGTGAGGTGAACGTGAAGGCGCTTACTCCTCCAATACTCGGCAACGAGGCTTTTGCAGGCTTCAAGAGTAATGTGGTCTATAATGTTCCTTGCATCAGTATTGACCGATACAAGGAATCAGCATATTGGAAGCGTCTTCGCAACCTGCGTACCACTTATCCCTGCAAACTTGATTTGACGGCTCGCGTCAGCGATCCTGTCAGCGGCATGGTTGCTGGTACTGGTTCCTACAATGTGGGTGAAGCTGTGAAACTGACAGTTATCTGCAATGCCGGATATGGATTCAGAGGCTGGAGCGATGGTAATACAGAAAACCCCCGTACGGTTGTGGTTAACGACACTACCTCCTATCTGGCTCTCATGCAACCTGCAGGCATCATACATGAGGTGCAGTATGTGCACGATACCACCTATATGGAGGGTAAAGAGATTGTAACTGAATATTATGAGGTGAACGATGTGGCAGAACCTATCGATTCACAGAAAGAGATTGTGTATAACAAGTCGAAACGCCGCATTGAGGTGCCGTATGAGAAGAGTGACATTATGAGTGTTGCTATCTACAATGATGCAGGTCAGTGTGTGTTCACAGGTTTGCCGCGCAACGGACATATCAACATGCGCCGTTTCCCTACAGGTTCCTATGTGGTTCGTGTTTCTTCCATCTATGAGGAAACTATCGTCCGCTTCTTCCATGTGAGAAAGAAATTATTTGGAAATTAAAACAATATATATCATGACAAAAAACAATTTTGCATCGCGCCACAACGGAGTTTCCAACCCCGCAGAAGAGCAGAAAATGCTTGATGTTATCGGCGTGAAATCCATGGACGAACTCATTGAGAAAGCGGTTCCCGCCGCCATCCGTCTCAAAGAGTCCCTGCCCCTGCCCGAAGGCATGAGCGAGTATCAGTTCTTGAACCATGTGCGTTCGCTGGCACAGAAGAACAAAATGTTCAAGAGCTACATCGGTATGGGCTACTATGGCACCATCACTCCGGCCGTCATCATGCGCAACGTCTTTGAGAACCCCGGTTGGTACACCAGCTACACTCCGTATCAGACCGAGATTTCACAGGGACGTCTTGAGGCTCTGATGAACTATCAGACCATGGTTGCCTCAATGACCGGCATGCCTTTAAGCAACGCCTGTCTGCTTGACGAAGCTACCGCCGCCGGCGAGGCCATGATCATGTTTTTCAACAGTCGCTCGCGTCAAGCTGTCAAGGAAGGTGTCTGCAAGGTGTTTGTTGATGAGGGTATCCTGCCCCAGACCTTGGCCGTGATGCACACCAACGCCGCTCCCCGCGGTATCGAGATTGTCACTGGTAAAGCCGCTCAGACTGAACTCGATGGCAGTTACTTCGCTGCGTTCGTACAGTATCCTAATCAATTCGGTGAGGCTCAGGATTGGACTTCCTTTATCGCCAAGTGTCACGAGAAAGGTATCTTCGTCTGCATGGCCACCGACCTCATGGCACTGGCTCTTATGAAGACTCCCGGCGAGATGGGTGCCGATTGCGCCGTTGGCAATGCCCAGCGCTTCGGTCTTCCTATGGGCTTCGGTGGTCCTCACGCAGGCTTCTTCGCCTTCACCGAGACCTTCAAGCGTGCCTTCCCCGGTCGCATCATCGGCTGGAGTGTCGATGCCAAGGGCAATCCCGCCCTCCGTATGGCTCTCGGCATGCGTGAGCAGCACATCAAGCGTGACAAAGCCACCTCGAATATCTGCACCTCTGCCGCTCTCGTGGCCAACATGAGCGGCTTCTATGCCATCTGGCACGGTGCTGAAGGCATCCGCGAGATTGCTGTCCGCATCTGCGCCCGTGCCCACCGTCTGGCTATGGAACTCGAGCAGTACGGCTACAAGCAGCATAACCGCATCTATTTTGACACCCTCGCCCTCCAGTGCCCCGTGCCCACCGCCAAAGTGCGTGAGGTGGCCTTGAAGCATGAGATTAACTTCCGCTACATCTGCGACGAGTGCATCGGCATCTCCATCGACGAGACCACCGAGAAGTGCGACCTCGACGCCATCGTGGCTTGCCTGGCCGAAGCTGCCGGCAAGAGCGCCAAGCCGCTCGAGTGCAAAGGCTGCTGCTGCCAGTTCGCCGACGAGGCTATCCCCGCCGAGCTGAAGCGTACCAGCGCCTATCTCACGCATAAGATCTTCAACCGCTTCCACGACGAGACTTCCATGATGCGCTACATCAAGATGCTTGAGGAGAAAGACCTCAGCCTCAACCGCGCCATGATTCCGCTGGGAAGCTGCACCATGAAGCTCAACGCCGCTGCCGAGATGATGCCCCTGAGCTGGAGCAAGTTCGCCGGCATGCATCCTTTTGTGCCCGCCGACCAGGCTCAGGGTTACATCGAGATGATCAAGGACATCGAGCACATGCTCTCCATCGTCACCGGTTTTGCCGGTTGCTCGCTGCAGCCCAACTCGGGCGCCTTTGGCGAGTACAGTGGCCTCACCGTTATCCGCAACTATCATATTGCCAACGGTCAGCCGCAGCGCAACGTCTGCCTTATCCCTGCCTCCGCCCACGGTACCAATCCTGCCTCCGCCGCCAAGGCCGGCATGACGGTGGTTGTGGTGAAGTGCAACGACAAGGGAGATGTCGATATCGACGACCTGAAGGCTAAGGCCGAGCAGTACAAGGATACCCTCAGCTGCTTGATGATCACCTATCCTTCCACTCATGGTGCTTTCGAAGAGGGCATCCTCGACATCATCAACATCATCCACAGTTTCGGCGCCCTCGTCTATATGGACGGTGCCAACATGAACGCCCAGGTGGGTCTCACCAGCCCCGGTCACATGGGTGCCGATGTGTGCCACCTGAACCTCCACAAGACCTTCGCCATGCCTCACGGCGGCGGCGGCCCCGGCGTCGGTCCCATCTGCGTCAGCGAGAAACTTGTAGATTTCCTGCCTACCCATCCTGTGGTTGAGGTCGGTGGCAAGAAGGGCAACACCATGGCTGCTGCACCCTATGGCAGCGCCTACCTCCTGCCCATTACCTACGGCTACCTGCTGATGCTCGGCGGTGAAGGCCTGACGGATGTCACCAAACACGCCATCCTCAACGCCAACTACCTCCGCGCACGTCTGCAGAAGTACTACAAGATTCTCTACACCAACCGCAACGGCATGTGCGGCCATGAGATGATTGTCGATTTCAACGAGTTCAGCCTCAAGGTCGGTGTCGGCGATATCGCCAAGCGCCTCATGGACTATGGCTTCCACGCTCCCACGGTGGCCTTCCCGGTGCACAACACCCTCATGGTCGAGCCCACCGAGAGCGAGCCGCTGAGCGAGATGGACCGCTTCTGCGACGCCATGATTGCCATCCGTCAGGAGATCGACGATATCATGACCGGCAAGAGCGACGAGAAGAACAATCCCATCGCCAACGCTCCACATACCATGCAGGTGGTCTGCGCCGACGAGTGGAATCTCCCGTACAGTCGTCAGAAAGCAGCCTTCCCGCAGCCCCACTGCGAGAAGTACTGGCCCACCATCAGCAAGATCGACGACGCCTTTGGCGACCGTAACTTGCAGGCCGTCTGGGCAGAGTAAATCAAAATGTGTCCATAATAGGAAGAGAGCCGCTTGATCAAGCGGCTCTCTTTTATTTTACTGTATATCCGGCATTGGACAGCGATTGTCTCACTTTCTCCATTTGGTCGCCTTGGATGATTATTTCTCCGTCTTTGGCGCTTCCTCCCACACCGCATTTGTTTTTCAGCATTTTTCCGAGGGATTGGAGGTCGTTGTCGGTGCCGACGAAGCCTGAGACGAGGGTGACGGTCTTGCCGGCTCGGTGACGGCGGTCGAGGGAGACGCGTAGCCGTTGCTTTTGCGGCGGCAGGGTTTCAGCTTCGGGTTCCTCACCGTATTGGTATTGGAAGTCGGGGTTGGTGCTGTAGAGGACTCCGACGGCGTGTTTCCTGCTCATATCCTTGGGAGTGTGATGGGGTCGCCGGTGGGGGTGCGGACGATGAGGAGCTGGTTGAGGTCGCGGGCGTAGAGCTTGATGGAACGTGGGTGGTTGACGAACCTGACGCTGGTGCCGATGTTGATGCCTTCGCCGTCGATGTTGACCCATCGGTCGAGGTTGCCTTCGATGAGCACTTCCTTGGTGCGGAACATCTCCACGTGCTGAGAGAGGTCGAGGTGGTTGGTGAAGGCGAGCGGAGCGGTGATGGGCACGTGGTCGAGCGGCACTTTGTCGATGATGGAGATGTCGATGAGTCCGTCGTCGAGTTTTGCCTTGGGAGCGACGGCGAGGTTGTAACCGAATTGCCGGCTGTTGGCCACAGCGATGAACCAGGCGGTGCGGTTGTAGGAGTGTCCGTTGATGAGGAGGTGGTAGTCGGAGCAGCGGTAGCGGTCGTATTCGCGGAGCACGAGGTTGGTGTAAGCGGCGAGTCCACGTGTTTTGGCGGCTTGCATCATGCGGGCGATGTAGGCGTCGTAGCCACATCCGGCGGCGTTCACACAGACATAGCTGTCGTTCGTGTCGGCTTTGTCTCCCCGAGAGATGACGATGGTGTCGATGGATTGCTCGTACTGCTGGTTGAGCACGCGGATGGCGAGCCAGGGGAGCAGCGGGATCTTGAGCGAACGTGCGAGTCCGTTGCCGGATCCACAGGGGATGATGCCGAGGGTGACGGACGTGTCTTTGATGCCTTGCACGACATCGTTGACGGATCCGTCACCTCCAACGGCGACGACGCAGTCGTAGCCGTGGTCGGCGGCATCGCGGGCCAGTTCGGTGCCGTGATGGATGTATTCGGTGTAGCGGACTTGGTAGTCGAACAGGTCGTGGTTGAGATTCTGGGCGAGAAGCCGTTCTATTTGTTTCTGGCGACCTACTCCCGAGATGGGGTTGACGATGATGAGGGTTTTCGTTTTCATTGCGCCATGAGTTTGTTGTTGATTATTCGATTGTTGTATTGTTGGATAAGTGCTTTGAGATAGTCCAGATGCTGTGGTTTGCCTTCTTCGTGGTGGCCTTGGATGAGGGCGATGCGGTGTCGGGTGGTGTCGTTGATGTCGTTGCGTACCAGACAGTAGTATCCATTGCCAAAATAGACTTGGTTGCCCACATGCCTGAGTCGTCCTATGCTATTGCCGAAGGTGATAAGTGGTTCATCGAACCGGAACATATCGATCAATGTCGGGAAAAGGTCGATTTGCTGGACGATGAGGGCGTTGCGACAGCCTTGGGGATGTTGAGGGTCGTACATCATCATCGGTATGCGGTACCAACCGTCGTAGTCGTTGTATTCGGCAGTGAGACCTTGTCCGCTGTGGTCGCCGGTGATGATGAACAGGGTGCTGTCGAACCACGGCTGCTTCCTTGCTTCCTCGAAAAAGCGACGCAGGCTGTAGTCGGTGTATTCCACGCATTTCAGCAGCGGGTGGCGACTTTCGGGGAATCGTCCTTTGTGTTCGTCGGGGATGGGGTAGGGGTGGTGCGAGCTGACGGTGAATATCTCGGCGAAGAAAGGGTGGTCGCCATAGCTGTTGATGTGGCGTAGGGTGTACTGGAGGAAGGGCTCGTCGAGGATGCCCCAGGCGCCGTCGTAGTCCTCGGGACGCCCAAGGCCTTCCGACATGTATTCGTCCTTGCCCAGATACTCGTCGAAGCCGATCTTGGCGCAGAGTTTGTCGAAGTTCATCACCCCGTTGTAGGAGCCGTGGTAGAAGGCGGTGTGGTAGCCGTGACGTTTGAAGACGGCGGGGATGCCGGTGAAGTCGTTGGTGCTGTACTTGGAGTTGGCCAAAGGCTGCGCCATCAGGTTGGGGATGGAGGTGTTGATGGCCAGGATGCCTTCGATGCTTTTTTTCCCGTTGGCGCGTCCGTCGTAGAGGGCGCAGTGTTGCGCCAGCGAGTCGAGGAAGGGGGTGCGGGTGTCGGCGTCGGCCCGGGTGTTATAGCAACCCATGAACTCCTGACCAAGGCTTTCCACGACGATAAGGACAATGTTGCGCGACGGCTTGCCGGCTTCTTCGCAAGGCGCTACGGGCAGGGGTGTGAATACCACGGGGCACAGCTTATCGGCCTCTTCGTCGCTCATGTAGTGCACCTCCTTGAGTTCGGGAGTGAACAGGGTGCGCAGGATATTGTAGCCGTCGTTGTTGACGAGGGCGGTGTTTTTGGGTTGTACGAACCGGGCGGCATCGTCGGGTTGGATAAAAGGTCCGAACCCGCCGCGCAGCAGCAGCCACACGATCAAGGCGCCACCGACGGTGGCGGCGGCTTCGTGAAGAAGGGGGCGTTCTTTCCGTTCGGCAAGACGGATACGGCTGTTGAGAAACAGGAAGAGGATGAGAATGAGCAGAGGGAAGAGCCAGGCGTACCAGTAGTCGATGAGGAAGAATGGCATCAGTGATCCCATCTGGCCTCCGATGCCGAGGTAGGAGAATATCTCGTCCGAGAGCAGCCGGTAGGTAAATTGGTAGTATGCGCTGTTGGCCGCCCGCGGGACTAATATCGCCACCACACCCACGATGTAGAGCACCTCCGTCGCTATGCGGTAGCCCTTCTTCCACCGCCATTTCAACGGCACCAGCAGCATCACCAGCCAGGGTAGCAGGAATGCCACGAGCGTGGCCATCCCGAATATCACGTTTCCCCACAGCAGTCCGGTCCATTCGTCGGTGCTTTCGGGGTGGAGAATATGGCGGTTGACGATGAAGAACAACGCCTGAATTAACACGACGACCCCGAAGGCCAGCAGCACCTTCAAGGCTATATATGAATATATGTTATGCCTTTCTTTTCTCATCATGTCACGGTCTCCATCCCGACTGGTCGAGTATCTTCCGGCTGTCGGTCTCTTCGAAAAGGTCATGGAGCGAGGCATTCTCTTTCTTCATGTAGCTCTTGACGATCTGCCATCCGATGTAGCTGGTGGCGCGGGGGGCCGAGTCCTCGCCGAAGGCGTTGGTCTTGGGGGCGTCGTCTATGAGGTTGCGGATGACCGACAGGTCGCTTGTGTAGAGCATGCGGTTCTGCAGTATCCAGCTCCAGACGTTCGCCGTGTTTTTCTTCATCCACTCCATCTGCCCTTTGCTATAGCGCATCACCAGGCTGTCCGGCGTGTTCGGCAGGGTTTGCTCGACAAAGTAGGCCACCTTTCCCTCGGCAACGGCATAGTCGAGCAGCGTCATCTCCCCCTCGGGCAGCACGATGCGCTCCCGGGCGATGGCGGCCATGCAGTCCGGCACGATGTGGTCCCGGGTGCTCATCCTGACGATGTAGGCCGGCAAGCCGAAGTATCCGTACCTCTCCATGGCCCCAATGGCATAGTGGTCTATCGAGATGGCGAGTTCGTCCTCGTTGCAGAACACACGGTTGCGGTAGTTCTCGAAATCGGCCGTGATGAGCGTGAAGATGCGGTCGTAGTGTATCTCCCCGTCGAGCTTCTCCGCCCTTTTCAAGGCCTTCTCCAACTGCCGCTCCTCCTCGTCCATGTTGTGATACAGGCTGTCGGTGATGCGGTAGATGTCGCTCACCACAGGGTCGTTCACAAAGTCGCTCACCGCCTCCATGAACAGCTCGTCGTCCGCATGGTAGTTGATCAGCGGCGAGTCGAAGTCCTTCGCCTCCGCACCTTTCCCGCCCGTGAAGAGGAACTGCTCGAAGCGCAGCATCTGCAGCCCCTCGCCATCCTTCCTCCCGCAGGAGGCCAGCGTCAGCGCCAGCAGCGCCAGCGCGATGTATCCTTTTGCTTTCATATCGTCTGCCCCGTCATTTCAAAGTATTTCTTCATCACCAGCAACCCGATGTATCTCTCCCGACGCCCGTCGCGGAACTGATCCACATACCGGTTCGCATTCCTCACGATGGTCTCCAGCTCGTCCAGGTGGGCGCTGTAGTAGTCCATCTTCTCTTCCAGGTCGCTGAAGTCCGGCCTGATCTCCACATAGTGCACGCCTCCTTCCAGCCGCCCCTCCATGAACCACGTCTCGCAGGTTGGCTTCGGCATCACGGCCGCCGAATGCGACGACATGATCCATTTCAGGTTCGACGCCACGTCGTTGCCCTCCAGCGCCATGATGTAGCGGAATCGCAGGTGCTCGTAGAATGACAGCATCGGCTTCGACTCCTCCGTCTGTTTGTACCCCTCCACCTGGCTGGGCAGCGTGTCGGCGGCATCCACCCGTCGGCTCCCCGCGTACATGCGGCAGAAGAGGGCTCGGTTCTGTCGCGAGCCGATATGTCCGCGGAAGATGGCGCGGTCCTCTTTCTCTTCCAATCCCAGACGGTCTTTGATAAATACGAAGTGGCGGCATTTGTCCAGCTTCAGCATCACGCTGTTGCTGTTGTCGCTCACACCCTCGCGGCTCTCTGCCTGGCTCAGGCTCCGGCTCTTCACCACCGTGGGATGCTCCGGAATGTCGCGCACGTCGCCGAAAAGGTAGTTCCACCTCAGCGACGGGTCGAACCATTGCAGCAGCTCCCGGCTGTCGTAGTAGTAGGTGCTCGGCACCCCCTTCTTCCTCAGCCGTCCGATGGCTGTCGCGTTCTCCCCAAGCGTCCGCGGCTCCGCCAGGCGGCAGTAGTAATCCACCCGGTCGCGGACATATTCATTGTCGTACCTCCTGCCGCATTCTTCCAACTCCCCCTCCAGCCGCCGCCGGAACAAGGCGTCGGGCATCACGTCCCTCAAGCCGGCCCTCAGGTAGTAGCCCGCCTTGGAGTTCTTGCCGCTGTGCAGTCGGTATTGCCAACTGGTGTTCATCTATTCCTTCTGCTCCTTCTCCTTCTCCGCCTGTTCCGTCTCCTTCAGGATGCGCAGTTTCGCCTGCAGCAGCGCAATCTGCTGGCGCGCTCCCTGCATCTTCTTTTCAAACTCCTGTTTCAGCAGGTCGGCCTGCTTGCTCGAGGCCAGGAATCCCAGGTTGTTCTCCCACAGGTTCAGGTCGTTGCGCAGTTTCTCTATCTTCTCCTGCAGCTCCTGCCGTTCGCCCGACACAAACCGTTTGGCGTCGCCGGCCACGTTCTTCAGCCGCTCGCGGTAGGCCGTCTCCTCGGCCTCACGGGCCGATATCTTCAACTGCTCGAAGATGTGGTCTATCTCGCTGCGGAACTCCTTGTGCAGACGCTCCTTCTCGGCGGCAGGCACAAAGCCCACCTCCGCCCAGCGGCGCTGGAAGTCCTTGATGGCCGTCAGGTTCTCCTCGCGGTTGTCGCCAAACTGGTGCGCCTTCAGCTCCGCGATGATGGCCTCCTTCTTCGCCAGGTTCTCGCTCTCCGATGTGCGACGCTCCTTGAAGAACTCGCCCTTCTTGGCGAAAAACTGGTCGCAGGCTCCGCGGAACCGCTGCCACAGCTTCTCGCTCACTTTCCGGCTCACGGCGCCTACCTCTTTCCACTCCTGCTGCAGCTGCAGCAACTCCTCCGTCGCCTTCTTCCAGTCTTCCCGCTGCGCGATGGCCTCCGCCTTCAGGCACAGCTCCACCTTCTTCTGATAGTTCGTTTCCTGCTCCTCCTTCAAGGTGGCGAAGTGCTCCTTCTTCTCAGCGTAGTGGCGGTCGATCATTCCCTTGAATTTCGTCCAGATCTCCTCGTTCACCTCACGCGGCACGGGGCCTATCGTCTTCCACACCTTCAGCAGCTCGTCCAAGGATGCCGTCAGCTCGTTCCATTCGCGCACCGACGCCGGCCGCTCGGCCGTCAGTCCTTCCGCCTTCTCTATCAAGGCCTGCTTCGCCAGCAGGTTGTGTTCCAACTCCTCCTTCCGCTGCTCGTAGTACTCCTTCCGGCGCTCATCCACCTGATTGGCCGCGTTGCAGAAGCGCTGCCAGATCTCCTCGTTCTGCTCCGCCGGCACCGGCCCTATCTCCTTCCATTGCGCACGCAGCTCCTGCAAGCCCTTGAAGGCCTTCGTGATCGACGGCTCCACAATCAGCTCCTCCGCCTTCTCGCACAGCTTTATCTTCTCCTCCAGGTTGTGCTTCTGGTCCAGGTCGCGCAGCTCGCGGTTCATCTTCAGCTTCGCGAAGAACTGCTCGATCTGGAAATGGTAGTTCTGCCACAGGTCGTTCATCTGCTCCCTCGGCACCTCGCCGATGGCCTTCCAGCGCTCCTGTATCTCGTTGAATTTATCCAGCGCCGTACGCACCTGCTCCCCGCCGGCATCCACCAGCGTGCGCAGCTCCTCGATCAGGGCCTGCTTGGCCTCCAGGTTCCTTCTCTTCTGCTCCTCCTGCTCCGCCAGGAACTGCTGGCGGCGTTCGCGGTATTTGTCGTAGAGGGCGTAGAATCGCTCCGCCACTCCGTCGTTCTTCGCCTCGTATTCGTCCTTGTTCCCTCCATCAGCCAGAAAAGCTTCATACACAGTCTTCTGTGCTTCGCGGTTCAACTCGTTGAAGCGGTTGCGGATCGCGGCCGCACGGCCCTTGATGGCCTGCATCTCTTCGCCCATCAGTCCTTCCAGGGCCTCAATCAGACCCTCGCGGTCCATCGTGCTGTAATCCGGCGTGGCCTCGCCAGGCTCTGCCTCTTCGACCATCTCGCTCTTTCTCTCTTCGGCGACAGCCGCCTCGGCCGTCACGCTCTTCTGCTCGGCTTCTTCCTCGACCGTTCTCTCCACGGTCTCTTCTGCCTTGCTCTGCAGCTCTTCGTTCATCTCTGGCTGCTTGGGGGTGCTTTCTTCCATGATAAGAAGTTTTTGTGTTTTAAAGTACTACTTCCAGCTTGCACCTTTTCGTGCAACGCTGTGTTTTTCAGGTTGTTTTTACTATCTGCAACTGCCGTTGCAACATGCAAATATATACTTTTTTTTTGAATTGTGCCTTCGCAACCCCAAAAAACACGCCCCTCGCCAATCATCTGGACATGAGAAACCAATACTCAACCTCCATCGCCCATAAATCAAAAGATCAGGACTCATCATCAGCGTATTACGTCATTTTTAGATTTATAACATCCTGATACTAAGTCTTGAACTCCTTATGACCTAGTATT
>DGIA01000023.1:62094-78872 GCA_002392965.1 Bacteroidales bacterium UBA3834
TATAGAAAGTACTAGGTCATTGCCCTGTCACACCTTCATCATTCCATAGTGTTTCTTTAGGCATACTTGAACCATACTTTAGGCAAACGGGAGAGAAAAGAAAATTGAAAATTGAAAGTCACTGGTCACTAATTACAGGTCACTAAAAAAAATCAACAGGCGTTGATTTTTTTTTAGTACTTTTGCAAAATGAAACTGGATTGAAAATGCAAAAACTTGACAATATGAAAAAGACAGCGTTATTTCTGGTTTCGCTGCTGCTGTTTTGGGGTAACGTCATGGGACAAGGGCGGTTCGAGTGGGTGCGGGGGTATGCGCCGGGGGAACATGTCAGCATCGTGGGGTCGGTGACGGACAGCGTGGGGAACCTCTATATCCTGGGCTCCTTCAACTTCGAAAGCCGGTGGGAGAACGGGGAACTGCTGCTGCCCGTCCCCCCGCGTGGGAGCGCTCAGAATTGTGGTTGCGTTTTGATTTCCAAAATTTCGCCCGAAGGCGAGATGGTGTGGAAGAAGGTGATTCACGGCAACTACTTCATCAGCCAACCGCACGACATCAAGCCTTTGGGCGACACGGCCTTTGCCTGTCTGATCACCATGCCGCTGGCCTCACTTGATTATTATCTCTATTATCTTGACACGCTGATTGAGGCCACCAGAACCACGGATCAGACTTGGCCCGGTTATCCCATGAGTGCCGAGGGGGTGGATTTCAAATGTTTGGCCTTGATTACTTTCGACTTCGACGGAAATGTGCTGGAACAGCATTTCCTCCAGATGAGTTTCTTGAACCGCAATGGGGAAGACATATACTATACCTATTCTCCCAATATGAGTTCCAATGATTTCCTTAGTACACAAGTCCCCGTAAAACCTTCATTTGCCATTGATGGCAGTGGCAATATCTACCTCAGCCGCTTGCCCGATGACAACACTTCAGGAGGTCCATATAATGGAGAATATTCGGTATCTGACGGCACCATTAGTGCAATCAAATTCTGGTGCGACCGCCGATTGATAGGGAAGACCCCTGCCGACAGCATTTTGTACACCCTCTCTCATGTCATTAAGTTCGCCCCACATTTTGACACCCTGATATATAGTAGGAATGTATTCCTATCGCAATCAAGCCAATGTGGGTCTGTTGTTTATACTCGTACGGACCAAAATGGCGATTTCTATGTAATAGGTAGGCTTTCGGGAAATGATAGTAATTATATGGTGTTGGATTCTGTCCGAAACATATTTATAAACATGTCAAGTAAAAACCAGTATAAGGGTTATCTGGTAAAATTTGACTCCACTCTAAATGTCAAATACTGCATTTCCCTGGAGGATAGTATTATTCCGTCAAACAAACAATACTCGAACACGATATTCCATGATGTTGCATTTGACTATGACAGTAATCTAATTTTTTTGTGTGCAACAACTGGGCGCGGAACCTTCGGAGACACCTCTTCATTTTACTCCATCTTGACATACCAGGGAATTCCTTTAACACGATTAAAAAATGATGAGTTTATAATGTCATTTTCGATGGACGACTCAGCAAGAATGCATTCCTATGGACGAATACCTTCAATTATGGGTTCTCAAATTAGTTCAGGTGTGAATAATGTAATTGCATCGAAGAAAAACAGAATTTTTGTTCAAACAGAGGCTGTTGGAGGTTTGCAATTCCCCGACAGAACTATTACATGGCCGCGATGGTCTGACGATGGATTAGGTTTTGTTGTATTTGATTATAAAGGAAACGTGATAGAGGGATCTTCTTATTCGGCTATAAGCCCTGCTAATTATGCTGGTCCCGTTTCTTTAAGAGATAGTACGCTATACTTAATAAATAAATTGTCTTCCGATGCCACTTTCGGGGATATTCAGGTACCGTCGAGAGGAGACTATTTCGCCTGCATCGCCAAGTATGTGGATACGGCCTTTATGACGCCGTATGTGCGGAGGGTGACGGAGGACACGACCATCAGGGTCGAGGTGGTGCAGGAGGAGTGGACCAGGGTGCTCTATCCCAACCCCACGTCGGGCCGCGTCACCGTGGTGATGAACGGACGTCCGCTGCGTGAGCTCTATGTGGCGGGGATGGACGGCATCGCGGAGCCGCTGCCCTTCAGCGCCATCGGCGACAGCCGCTACGCCGCCGACCTCACCGACCGCCCCGACGGCGCCTATGTCCTCGTCATGGTGTCGGACGACGAGCATGCCTACCGCTCCACAGTCATCCTGCAGCGCTGAAGCGGAAACGAATTGGCGTAATTATTCACGAATTGGAAACGAATAGGCGTAATTATTCACGAATTGGAAACGAATTGGCGTAATTATTTCACAAATTATGAAGCGAGCCCATGGTGCTATTTCAGTCACCATGGGCTCGCTTCAATAATAGGGTAAGGGCTCTGCCCGAGGGGTGGCCGCCTATTTCAGGTCGATGAAGGGAACGGAGTTGCCCAGCATGTACTGGGGCATCTTGCCGTCCCATTTCTGCACGGCTTCGTAGCTGACCAGCTTGGGGTTGCGCTCGAGGGCGTTGGCTTTGATGCGCATGGCTTCGGCCTCGGCTTCGGCGGCTATCTTGGTCTGCTTGGCCTGCTCTTCCACCTGGATGGTGACGTTCTTGGCCCGCAGGGCGTTCTGCTCGGCCACCTGTTTCTCCTTGATGGCGTTCTCAAACTGGTCGTCGAAGTCGATATCGACAAGCTGGAACTGGATGTTGGTGAAGTAGTTGCTGTCGAGGGTTTGGCGCAGCGTGGCTTCGATTTCCTTGCGCACCACGTTACGGTTTTCGACGATCTCCGTGGCAGCGAAGTTGCCGAAGCTTTCTTTCATGGCAGAGCGGATGAAGGGCACCACGATGCGGTTGTGGTAATCCATACCGACATTGCGGTAGAGCTTGTTCACGTTGGAGCGCACCAGGTCGTAGTTGATGGTGTAATCGACCTCGGAAGTCTGCACGTCACGGGTGTAGGTGTTCTCGTGCCCGTCGAATTTCTTCTGCTGGATGTTGATTTTCTTGACGCTCTGGATGAAGGGTATCTTCATGTGGAGACCGTCTTCGATGGTGTTTTCCGAGATGCGTCCGAAGGTGCTCAGGATGCCGCGCTCGGTCGATTTGATGGTGTAGAACGATGAGGACAGCACGATGACTGCCACGATGGCGACCACAATCCAGGTGGTCACTTTCTTGGTGTTTCCGAAGAAGTTCATGGTTTTAATGTGTTAATGTTGCTATTTTAATGATGTTCAAGCAAAAAGCGTGCCAGAGGGGTCAGTCGCAGAGGATGTAGAGGTCGTCGCGTGGGTTGAGGAAGAGGACGGGCGTGCGCGAAGGGTGGGTGAGGAGTTGCATCTCGGGCTTGGGCAGCAGGAGGTCGATGAGGTCGCGTTCGCGAGGGTCGGAGGTACGGGCTATGATGAGGTCGGGCTGCAGCTGGCGTAGAACGGCCATGTCGCCGTTCAGCGTCGATTGCCTGCCCTCAAGGAGGGCTGGGCGGTATTCGATGCCAAGGGGTGTGAATATCTTCTCGACAAAGCGGAGGTTGTTGCGCAGCAGTTGTCGGAGTCCCCGGTCGCGGTAGTGGGGGGTGGCGATGGTGATGCGGCTGTTCAGGAAGCGGGCAAGGTAGGAGGCCCATACGAGTTTCTCCTTTCCCTCGCGACGATGGGTGAGGGTGAGGGCTGTGCTGGGGATTCTGACAGGTTGGCCGGTGGATTGGCTGACACAGAGATAGGCCGTCTTGCAGTCGCGGAATGCACGCAGCAGGGTGTGTGGATGGGTGATGGAGGAACGGGGGGCGGCGGTGTTGACTGCGGCGACGGCGAGGATGGCGCCAAAGGCGGTGGGCAACCCTTCGATGGCGGTGCGCCAGTCGCCTTTGAGGCTGACGAAGGGCACACCCAGTTGCTCCAGCCAGCCAGGAGCGGATGCAGAGCCTTCATCGCTCACATGCAGTGCCATCAGCCCTTTGTGGTTGAGCCGTTCGGCAAAGTGGCGGGCCCAGGGAAGGACTGTGGCGGCGCTCTCGGGGGAATCGATGCAGGCTATGACAAACTGGTCCAAGGTCGGTGTTTTGGTTAGCGTATGATGGTGATGTCGCCTTTGATGTCGGATTCCACTTTGTTGTGGCAGCGGATGTGGCAGGTGTAGGTATAGACCCCCGGCAGGCATGGTGCGTTGCGGAAGGTGCCGTCCCAACATTCGGCGGCATCGGTGCTTTGATAGACGCATTGCCCCCAGCGGTTGAAGATGGAGATGTGGAACTCGGTGACGATGTCGGCATTGAAGCAGAGTCGGTCGTTGATGCCGTCGCCGTTGGGGGTGAAGGCGTTGGGGATGAAGAAGTCGCCCGTGCCGCAGTCGATGTCGGTACAATGCAGCCTCACGGTGTCGGAAGCGGAGCATCCGTCGGGGGTGGAGACGGTAACGGTGTAGAGAGGGTCGGCTACGGAAGGCGTAACCCACGGATGGGCTGTTTCCGGATGGTCGAAGTCGATGGCGGGTTCCCAGCTGTAGCTGATGCCGCTGGCCTCATGCTCCAAGTCGGCATGCAGCTGTATGCTCTCGCCGAGATAGATCTCGTAGCGGTCGGCCCAGGCGTGGAGGCTGTCGAGGGTGTGGTTGCGGGTGATGATAGTGGTGTCGGTGAGAGGACAGCCCGAGGAGGAAAGGTTCAGGATGTAGGTGCCCGGACAGAGGCCGGTGAGGAGGGTGTCGAGGGCCGGCGAAGTGATGGTGTCGGCGAGATTGTAGCGGATATGGATACGGCCGATGCAGCTGTCGGAACACAGAACGTCGGTGACCTGTTTGGTGTGGACGGGGATGTCGGGATTGTCAAGAGAGAAAGTCTGCTCGTATTGACAGCCATATCCGGTGGCGGTCACATGGTAGGTACCGGCGGAGAGGCCGGTGAAGACCATGGTGCCTGGAGCTTCGAAACGGGAAGCGGCAGGTGGAGTGATGAGGAATGCCACCGAGTCGGGGTCAATGCCGGGACCATAGTGGAAGGATGCCTGTCCATCGGAGGAATCGCGGCAGCTGATGGCGGAGGGATGGAACTGATCGACGAGGATGAAGTTGCGCACCTGGAAGGTATCGACTTCGCTGCATCCGGAGGTGGAGATGCGGAGGAGATAGGTGCCGTCGGCCGAAACCCACGGGTTTGAGACTGTGGGGTCGGACACTCCCGGAGAGAGCCAGTTGTAGGAGGCTCCGATTTGCGGAGTGGGTCCAATCTGAACGGGATTGTTGTTGCAGGCAATGTAATGGATGGTGGTTGGGGGTTGTATCCCAATGACCTGCAGTGTATGACGGATGGTGTCGGTGGAGGCGCATCCGAGGGGCTGCGAGGCAATAAGTGTGATGGTATAGACACCCCCGTCGGTATAGGTGTGTGTGGGGTTGCGGAGAGTGGAGGTGGTGCCGTCGCCGAAGTCCCAGAAGAACGAGGAGCCGCGGCCTGTATTGCGGAATTCCACGGTGTAGGGTGCGCACCCGGTGGTGGGTGGGATGAACTCGGCCACGGGGAAGTCGTCGTTCACGTTGAAGCGGAAGATGGCGTTGTTGCAGTTGGCGGCCTTGTTGCTGTCGCTCCAAGCCTGCGGTGTGGATGGGAAAGCCTGAGTGCCTCCGCAAGAAGCGCAGACCGACTGGTAGAGGGTTGCCATGCGGTCGAACCGTGAGGTGCCGCCATCCACGTGGTCGCCACCACCGAAGTCGGAGCCGCTTTGGTGCATCTCGCCAAAGAAGGATGCGTATTCCATCTGGTTGGCGTTGGCATCGAGGCTGAAAATGTAGAAGTCTTGTCCGTCGGTGGCGGATTGCACGGCGTCGGCGGAGGTCTCCATGCCGGTGGTGCCGGCCGTGAACCAGTCGGTTCCATAGTAGGCACCTGCAAAGTCGCGTCCCCAGCCGGAGGCATAGACCCGGTTGCAGATGTCGGCAGCGAAGGCGGTGGGGGAGAGGTTGATGCGTCCCGGAGTGCCGAAGAGGGTGCTCCATCGGCGGCTGTTCAGCAAGGGTGACATGCGCACCAGCAGCATGCCTGCATTGGGGACAGAATAGCCAGCGTTGTATATCAGTTCGGTGCCGCTGTTTTTGGTTTGTCCGAAGAGAAACACCTCGTCGTGCCGTCCGGTGCGTACAAAATAGAGCTGGTCGTAATGGCTGCTGCCCATAAATGTAGAGGCAATCAGCCGTTCGCCGCCATAGGATATCTTGCTTACGAATCCGTCGGCCGATCCGCCGCCGTAGGAGACTTGAAAGGCTCCGTTCGTAACGGGGAAGTTGTTGCTGCCGGTACCGCCACAGACAAGCAGGTTGTAGGCCGAATCGACGTCGATGCTGTAGATGGCATCGTCCATAGTGCCTCCAAGGTAAGTGCTCCAGAGCAGGTTGCGCAGGTTGTAGTCGAGCTTGAAGGCCACGCCGTCCTGCCGTCCGCCGAGAGTAGGCTGCACACAGCCGGCGGTGACGGGGAAGTCGTTGCTGAATGTGGTCGATCCGATATAGACGTTGTTCAGGTTGTCGGTGATGATTTCGCCGCGGGCACCGTCGCCGTAGTTGTAGTAGAGCGAGTCGTTGCCCTTCATGATGATGTTGCTGCTGCTGTTGTAGCGATGCCGGTAGTTGAGACCGTCGTTCCCGCTACCGCCCACATAGGTGGAGGCTTGCAATTGGCTTCCGTCGTCGCTCAGTCGGCTCACAAAGATGTCGCTGCCTTGGGGATAGGCGATGCTTGAGGAGAAATACTCGATGTTCTGCCCGCCGGCATGCGAAGTCTGATAGGCGCCTGCGGTGACGGGGAAGTTGCTTGACCCGGTGGTGCCGAAGATAAGCAACTCGTCAAATGAGTTGACGAACATGCTGTGTGGCATATCGGTGGACGATCCTCCCAGATAGGTGGCGAAGATACGCTGGCTGCCGGTAGAGTCGAACTTGAAGATGCCGATATCACAATGCCCTCCGAATGTTGGCTGATAGGCACCGAGCGACACAGGATAGCCCACGTCGAACACCAAGCCGGCGGTATAAACATTCTTCCGGCTGTCGTAGGCGGCAGTGGTGCCCCAGTTGTCGGCCGTAGAGCCTGTGTAGGTGGAGAAAACCAACATGGGGTCTATCACCAGGTCTCGTCCATGGTCGTAGGCATCCGTTTCGATGCTCACGCGGTATCCATCCTTGCTTTTGCTTACACGCCAGCGGCTTTTTATTTCCGTTTCGACGGTGCCATCGGTTTGATAGACATAAGGTTTCATCTCGATGATATCTCTCACAGACGTTTTGATGCGTAGGCTTCCGTTAGTGCTGATTTCCACACCGTCGGTGCCTTCATAAAGCAAGACGATTTGTGACGGTTCACCATCGGGGTGCACAATAAAATTATATTTCAACATCCGGCTGCCTCCGAAAATCTCAAGGTCGATGCCCGGATAGAGGTCGATGTAGTGAGCAGTGTTGTATGTCTTTACATTGCTCCGCCAGCGGGCCGGAGTCTCTCCGAGGAAATAATTACAATAGCCATCCTGAGGCTCGGAACCTGTAGGGATGGTTCCCATGGTTCCGGTGAATGTCATTCGGTAGGCGTGGTGGTGTATTGTATTGCGGGTTGGGAAAGGGTGAGGGATTTGTTCCCGTAAGGCAACGATGATGCCGTTATCCTCCAGAAATATGGCGGCGTTGTGTAGCTGTGCCTCATAACGGAATGCCTGCTCCCATTGCCCCATATTTTCAACGAAACCCACCATTGTTCCCGCACCGAGAGTGTCCCTCTCTGTGCGGGCAAATGCACTGTTGATCAACAGTATCAATAACATTATCAGCCCTAAACGACGCATTTTCATCGGGGATATTGCAACTGCAAAGATACAATTATTTTAGAATATGGGGATAAAAAAAGAAGGATTGGTCGTCCAATCCTTCTCTTTTCAGTGACTCCTGCAGGATTCAAACCTGCAACCTTCTGATCCGTAGTCAGATGCTCTATTCAGTTGAGCTAAGGAGCCATCTTGTTAAATCAACGCTCTTTTTCTCGAAAGCGGGTGCAAAGGTACTAACTTTTTAAATACTGACCAAATTTTTTTTAGATTGGAAAGTGTTTAATCGGAATTAATTATTGGTTGTCAGTGTCTTGTGTGATGAAAAAAATCAGTTTCTAATACAGTTTTTTTATTTTATACCATAGACTTCCCTGTATAAAAGAGCCTTGATTTCGTCAAATTCGTCATCGTCGAGTTCGTATTTTGACATGATAATCATCGGCACCTCCTTGCCACCTTCGCGGTAGGGAGGCTGGATGTAAGGTTGGGAATTCTGGAAGAAACCCATGCTGGCGTAGAATTCTACGCGATGGTCGGCCTCTTCGGTGTTGGGAAGTTCCACCTCGAGCACCACTTGCTCGGTCTGTTGTGAGAGGAAGTTGAGGAAAACAGCTTTGCCGAGGCCTTGGTTGCGGAGCTCCTCATCGATGGCGAAGTGTTCTACATATATAAGGTCCTCGAAAGACCAATAGGTAAGGATACCCACTGGTTCGTCGCCGTTTTCGGCCACTAGGAAATGGAATTTGCCGGCATCTCTGTGCCGGAGACTAGAGAAGGGCGGGCGTTCCTGTTCAGGAAACGCCTCTTCGAACAACTCTTGTGCAAAGTGCGGATGATCGCTCTCTGATAAATTTTTGAATGTAATCATTTTTTATATTGTGTTCTTTTTTATTTAATCACTCAATAAAACTGAAGTTGTTTATCTCTATGCGTACTCCGAGCATGTGCTGCCATCCCCAAGCAGTGTAGCCCTGCAGGACGGTCTGCGACTGATAGCAAGTGTAGCCCAGTTTAAAGGCTCCAATGGAGGGCATGTAGTAGCCCAGGAGCACGCTGGCAAAGACTCCGTAGCCGATGCCTCCCTGATTAACGTAATTGTAGCTTGCCACCCCTTCATCGGGGGTGCGGCCGTCCCAGACATCAAGAATAGAATAGTTGCCTCCTCCGATCGCCATTGCGTTCTCTCGAACCTGGGTGTTGATAAGCGAGGCTCCTAGATCAACTTCAAGATCCAGCACCCGACTGAGATTCACCGTTTTGGTGAGGGCAATGTCGATATTGATGCGGTCCTCGCGGCCGAGCATATTGCAGCGCACATACTGGTCGCGCCCAAGCAGTCCCACATTGCCGTCGGCACTTAGGTTGAACGCACCGATGGCCTGGAGTCGGGCCATATCGGCTCGCAGCAACCACCCGAAGCCGGAGGCGTATTCATAATGCAAGCCTAGTCCCACTTGGTAGGATATGCGATAGTACATGTCGGGATATTCAACCACCTGCATCTGGGTCTCGTTGCCCACGGCATCGGTGATGAGGCGTTGGTTTCGTAGGTTCTGCCAGATCTGGCGACCGTGGGTGTTGCTATGCAGTACCCGATCAATTGTGTTCTTGTTCTCCGGACGGCCTGAATAGAAATTGGCTGTTACTTTGTCGGCCCAGTAGCCTCCGGCATTGGCAAAGATGGAAAGTCCGCGACTTGGAGGTTTGTCGTCCGCCCCGACGCTACAGCAACCGTCCTCGGCGATGACTGTCGAAGCGAGCAACAAAGTGGTTAAAATTGTAAAACCATGTTTCATATCTCGGCCTTCCGGTGTTTGATGATGCTGATCAGAAGTTCTTTGGCCCTCAAAAGACGCACCTTGACAGTCCCCATAGGAATGCCTAGTCGCTCTGCAATCTCCTCATAGCTGAGATCCTCGTAATAACGCAGCTGGATTATCTGCCGATAAGGCTCTTTCAACTGGTTGACTACCTGCTTCAAGGTTTCGTCGCGCTGCATTCTTATCATGGCTTCCTCGGGATTAGGCTGTCCCGAAGGAATCTGATATTCGATAAAACCACTCTCCTGGGTGTGCTGCGCCTCGCTCAGGGGCACTGTGTCAATGTGGTTGCGGCGCCGATGGTCGATATAGGTGTTGATGCCGATAGTGTAAAGCCAAGAGCTGAAAGACGATGTCGGAGCGTAGCGGTGTAACTGGTTGAATGCTTTGCCGAAAGTCTCCATGGTGAGGTCGGCCGCCGAGGTTGCGTTGCGTGTCATGCGGAGCAACAGTAAATAGAGCGGCTCGCGGTAGGAGGCCATCAAGTCGGCGTAGGCCTTGTTGCTGCCGTGGTCGCGGGCATCGCACACGAGCTGATAGTCGCGTTGTATGCGTTCTGTTGCTGCTGTTTCCACTTTACTTCTTGAACTTTCTGTTGTTAGGTAACGGCAAAAGTATCAAAATAGTATTTGCAATGATAAAATATATTTCGAGCAGTGGGGCGGCGAAATGTACATACCCTCCGTCGAAACGCTTGGTGAGACGCGAGAAAGAGACAATCTGCCAAGCCCATTTCACCGCAATGGCGGCCACAACAGCCACCCACGGAAGCATTCCCCGCAGCACCAACAGCACGGCCGCGGCATAAAACAGCAAGTTGGCCCATGCAGGGAAACTTTCGCTCAGGCGATTGAAGAAACCATGGCGGTTGCGTGTCGCTACGCGGTGGCGACGTTCGTCGTGCCATTGGTAGAAATGTTTTTTGGGCTCCACCGTCAGGCAGGCATCGTCATCGATGCACACGGCAGTGTTTCTTCTGTTGGCGTTTTGATACACAAAGAGGTCGTCCGAGCCGTCCGCCACATCGTAGTGGCGGATGAAGGCCCCCTGTTGGAAGAAGAAAGAGCGGCGGTAGCTCAAGTTGCGCCCTGATCCGGTATAGGGATGGCCGAGGAGGGCGCTACCGAGATACTGGGCGCCGTAAGCCAGTGCGTCATATTGCTGCAGACAGCCTAACAGGGTTTTCGTGCGCTTCATGCCACAGTAACCCAGCACTATTTCGACTTTCGACTTTGAACTGTCAGCCTGTTGGTATCCGCGCACCATACCGCGCAGCCAGTGCAGGTTTTTCGGCGTGCAGTTGGGGTCAGCCAGTAGCAATATGTCGTTCTTCGCACTTTTGATGCCAATGGAAAGAGGGTATTTCTTGCCTTGGAAAAGGTTCACATCCTCCTTGAAGGGGACAACTTTCAGATGGGGGTAATAGTCGCACAACAGCTTGAGGACGAACTCGGTGTCGTCGCTTGATAAATAATTCACCACCACCACTTCGAAATCGGGGTAGTCCTGCTCAAGCAGATACACCAGGTTTTCTTTCAGCCAGGCGGCGTCGTTGCGTGCTGTGAGTACCACACTCACCGGCGGGGTGGTGTCTTTGCCGTCTCTCTTCGGGCAGTACAGACCCACCCGCATGTAGAAAAGGCCGTAATAGAGGCACAAATATATCAATGTTGCCAGCATGACACATGCCAGCGCAACAGAATAGATATCAGTTAGAAAACCACTAAAATCGAACATCTAATTGCACATGTTTGAATGTACAAAGATACAGATTAATCCCTGTTCGCCACGCGTGTGTGCGAACTAAAATATCAACACGTAATCAACATCCTGAATTTTTGGAGATCACAGGCGGTGTCCGAGCACGGGAATCATGGTTGCTTTCCACCGGGGGTAGTCGCCGTCGAGGATGTGCTTCCGTGCTTCGCTGACAAGCCAGAGGTAGAAACGCAAGTTGTGGATGGAGCATATTTGCAGACCCAGAATCTCCTCGGCGCGAATGAGATGGTGCAGATAGGCGAGGGTATAGACCTGGTCGGCTTCAGCATTGGAGGTTGGGTCGATGGGGTCGAAGCAACTCTCCCACTTTTTGTTTTTAATATTAATGGTACCTTCGGCGGTGAAGAGCAAGCCGTTGCGGCCGTTGCGGGTGGGCATCACACAGTCGAACATATCAACGCCGCGCTCTATGGCTTCCAGCAGGTTCTGAGGTGTTCCGACACCCATCAAGTAGCGTGGGCGGTCTTTTGGCAATATGGCGTTCACCACCTCAATCATCTCATACATGACCTCGGTGGGTTCGCCTACGGCCAGGCCGCCGATGGCGCAGCCCTCGGGGTCTTTGGAGGCTATGTATTCGGCTGATATTCTGCGCAAGTCGGCATATTGGCAACCCTGCACAATGGGGAACAAGGCCTGATGGTGGCCGTAGAGTGGATCGGTCTCGCTGAAACGGGCTATGCAGCGGTCGAGCCAGCGGTGTGTCAACTCCATGGACTTCTGTGCGTAGCGGTGGTCGCTGTCGCCAGGGCAGCATTCATCGAAGGCCATCATGATGTCAGCGCCTATGACGCGCTGGATATCCATCACGTTCTCGGGGGTGAAGAGATGCTTGCTGCCGTCGATATGGCTGCGGAAGGTGCAGCCTTCTTCCTTGATCTTGCGGTTCTCGGCGAGGGAGAAGACCTGGAATCCGCCGCTGTCGGTCAGCAAGGGGCGGTCCCAGGCGTTGAAGCGGTGCAGGCCGCCGGCCTGCCGCAGGATGTCGCATCCGGGACGCAGGTACAAGTGGTAGGTGTTGCCCAGTATAATTTGTGCACCAATCTCTTCCTTCAACTCATGCTGATGCACGGCCTTGACGGTGCCGGCGGTGCCTACGGGCATGAATATAGGGGTCTGGATATCGCCATGGTCGGTATGTATCACACCGGCACGGGCATCGCCGCAAGTGGCGTTGAGGTTGAAGGTGAGGCGGTCAATCATTTATCATTATTTCTTATCAGTAGAATCTCCGACACGCAGAGGTCGTCGTATTTCAGTCCTTGCTTGGTGGCGGTGATGCAGAAGTGCAGCTCGGTGAAGTAGTCGTCGCTCCAAGGGTATCCCAAATTGAATGATGGGGCATTGTCGAGCAGTGGTTGCCAGCTGTATCCACTTGGCTCTTTAGTGGGCACCTTATATGCTATGGGCTTGTTGCCCTTTTCTCGATCCCTATACCCGAATACCATTTCGCCTTTGGAATAAAAAGTGTCTGGAACAAAATGGTGTATGCTTGAATAGTCGGCGCTGATCCACATGCTGTCTATCCGGGTGTTGTTATGCCAGGTATCGGCGTTCTTGGTGTATCCGTTTAGGAACATTATGCCTTCCAGGCAGGTGGGCTTCTTGAAGCGGATGGTGATGTAGATGGAGTCGTTCTTGTCGGGCCGTAGCACGGTGGCGGTGGAGGGGTTGAGGTCGAAGAGGTTGGCGACGGGATATTTGCGGTCGCTGCCACTCACCTCGACAGTGAATTGCGAGGGGTCGATGCGATGGTTGAAGATGTCGTCCATGGGTTGCTGCGGACGGTTCTTCAAGCGGTATTCGACAGTGAACGGTTTGGCGGCGGCAAGGTCGAAGCGAAGGGCCTCGTAGCGCCACAGGTCGCCCTCCTGTTTCATGGGCAGGCCGCCGATGCCTCTGCTATAGTCGTTCCACCCACGGAGCCAGCTCTTCGCATTCACAATACGCACGTTGGAGGCATCGAGCAGTACCGAGAAGTGGTCGGCGTGGCCGTCGCCCCAGTAGGCGGCAGGGGTGAAGTCGTACATGAAGCGCAGCTCCCAGTAGTAGTCGGGTGTATAATAGTAATAATGGTTGCGACGGTAGTAGGCGCCTTCGCTGAGTGGTGTCTCTACGGTGTAGCGCACCTCGAGGGTGGCAAAACTCTGCGCCGGAATGTCGAGGTAGGTGTAGTACCAGCGGCGCGACACAGCCTTGGTGTTGATATAGATCTCATCTCCGTAGAGGGCGAATAGGCTGTCTTCGATGTGCTTGAAATCACGTCCGGCAGTGTCTATATCTATAAGTATGTCCCATGCAACGCGTGAGGTTGCTGGAGCGATGATTGTGTCGCGCGAGTGCTGCCACTGTAACTGGCGGTCGCCGAGCATGAAACTCACGTTGCGTATGTATCCGTCGCGCCACCCCACCTCCTGTTCCGACTCGGTGATATCGTCCAGGCTTACCCATTCGGACTCACCGCTGCCCCAATAGTCGATTGGAAAGCCGTAGGGCAGGCTGTCGAATGAGCGGTTGCTGTGGTTGTGCAGCAGATAGCGCACTACGACCTCGGTGTAGAGACCGCGTGGCACGAAGGTAACATGCTCATCAGCCAACTGCACTTCGGGCACGTGTATCGCCACAGGGGTGGGCGAGAGGGTGATGGCCGAACGTACAGCCACAGGGTCGCCATTGGCCCACACAACCATTACCGACGCCAGCATCATTGCCAGCGTCAGGATGCCTCTGCGAATCATCGTAAGGCGCTGTTAGAGAGCTACGCCTTCAATCTTGGCGCGTGCCTCGAGGACGGCCTTGTAGTCGTTCATGGCGCGCATCTGCAGGTCGTAGATGCTGCGGGGGCAGTCGGGGGTGAAGGTCAGCTTGCCATTGTCCCAAAGTTTGAGGACGGCCTCAAGGTTCTCCTTGCGGTTGAGCAGGTGGTAGTACTCGCCTTTCATTCTCTCCTTGTAGTCCTGCGAAAGCATTAACTTCGTGATGGTCTGTAAATCCATGATATTTGATTTTAAAAGGTTTGTCTTATCCAATCAACTCTTTTGCAAGGGCGATGGCCTTGTCGAGGCCGTCGGCGTTGCGGCCGCCAGCGGTGGCGAAATGAGGCTGTCCGCCGCCGCCACCTTGTATTTCTTTGCCGAGGGTGCGCACCAGCTGACCGGCGTTGAGGCCGGCATCGACGCGGTTCTGACCCAGCACGATGAGCAAGGCGGGTTTGCCGTCTTTGACACTTCCGAGCACCACGGCCATATCGGGATGGTCGTTGCGGAGGGCAACAATGGCATCTTTGAGGGGGTTGACATCGTTTTCGATACGTTCAATGAGTATCGGAGACGAGGTCAATTTGTTCGCTATTTCGCGGGCCACTCCTGCTGCTTTTTCTTTCTGCATCTGCTCGACGGAGGCCTTCAGTTGGGTGTTCTCTTCCTGTAGTTTGATGATGGAAGTCGCGAGGTCCTTGGTGCCTTTGAAGAGGTCTGCCAATGCGGCCAATTGCTCCTGCTGATGGTCGGCGAAGGCTGTGGCTGCTTCGGCGGTGATGGCCTCGATGCGGCGCATGCCGGCGGCAACGGCGCCTTCGCTGACGATGCGGAAGCTGCCTATCATGCCTGTATTGGCAACATGGGTGCCGCCGCAGAACTCGATACTGGGGCCATATTTGACCACACGCACATGGTCGCCGTATTTCTCGCCGAAGAGGGCCATTGCGCCCAGTTTCTGCGCTTCGGCAATGGGCATGGCGCGGTGTTCCTCGAGGGGCAGGCACTGGCGGATCATCTCGTTCACACGGCGTTCCACCTCGCGTATCTGTTCATGGCTCATTTTCTCGTAGTGGCTGAAGTCGAAACGCAGGCGCTCTGCATCGACACTCGAACCTTTCTGTTCCACGTGGTCGCCCAGCACTTGTCGGAGGGCGTAGTGCATCAGGTGGGTGGCCGAGTGGTTGCATCCAATGGCGGTGCGGCGGCGGGCATCCACCTTGGCGTGGAATGTCGCCGTAAGGTCCTCCGGCAACGTATCGACGATATGGACGATGAGGCCGTTCTCCTTCTTGGTATTCACCACTTTTAACTCGTAACCTTTAACACTTATCTCTCCCGTGTCGCCCACCTGGCCACCGCTCTCGCCGTAGAAGGGGGTGCGGTCGAATACCAGCTGGTAAAACTCCTTGTCTTTGGCTTTCACCTTGCGGTAGCGGGCTATGTGCACGTCGGCCTCGAGGGTGTCGTAGCCGATGAATTCTTGTTCGCTGTCAGCGGCTGGCTGGTTCCCCGGTGCGGGGACGCACCAGTCGTCGTTTTCCACCTTGGCGGCGCCGCGGCTGCGTTCCTTCTGAGCGGCGAGGCCGCGCTGGAAGCCGTCCATATCGACCGTGAGGCCTTTCTCGGTGGCGATAAGTTGTGTCAGGTCGATGGGGAAGCCGTAGGTGTCGAATAGCTCGAAGGCGAAGGCGCCATCAACCACCTTGCTGTTGCATTTGGCTGCATAGTCGTCGAAGCGCTTGATGCCGCCGGCGAGGGTGCGCAGGAAAGCCTGCTCTTCCTCGAGTATGATGCGCTGTATGAGTTCCTGCTGTTTCTTGAGTTCGGGGAACTGGTGGCCCATTTGGCCCACGAGGGTGGGGACGAGGGTGTTGAGGAACGGCTCGGTGAAGCCGAGGAAAGTGTAACCGTAGCGGACGGCGCGGCGCAGGATGCGGCGGATCACATATCCGGCTTTGACGTTGGAGGGCAGCTGCCCGTCGGCGATGCTGAAGCTCACGGCGCGCAGGTGGTCGGCGCAGACGCGCATGGCTATGTCGGCATCCTCGTTCTGGCCGTAGGTCTTGCCGGCCTTGTGTGCCAATTCCTGTATCAGCGGCTGGAATACGTCGGTGTCGTAGTTGGAACGCTTGCCCTGCATCACCATGCAGAGGCGCTCGAAGCCCATGCCGGTGTCGATATGCTTGGCTTTCAGGGGCTCCAATGTGCCGTCGGCCTTACGGTTATACTGCATGAACACCAAGTTCCATATCTCGATCACCTGCGGGTTGTCCTTGTTCACCAGGTCTTTGCCCGGCACTTTGGCCTTCTCCTCGTCGGGACGGATATCGACATGGATTTCTGAGCAGGGGCCGCAGGGGCCTTGGTCGCCCATCTCCCAGAAGTTGTCTTTCTTCGAACCTTTCAGTATGCGGTCTTCGCTGATATGGTCTTTCCAGAAGTCGTAGGCTTCGGTATCCATGCCGAGCCCCTCCTTCTCGTCGCCGCCGAAGACGGTGACATAGAGCCAGTCTTTGTTGATTTTCATCACCTCGGTGAGGAATTCCCAGCCGTAGGCGATGGCTTCCTTCTTGAAGTAGTCGCCGAACGACCAG
>DGIA01000023.1:78930-117357 GCA_002392965.1 Bacteroidales bacterium UBA3834
AGTTGCCCAGCATCTCGAACATCGTGTGGTGGTAGGTGTCGTGCCCCACCTCTTCCAGGTCGTTGTGCTTGCCGCTGACGCGGAGGCACTTCTGGCTGTCGGTGGCGCGCGGCCATTGGCGCTGCTGGTTGCCGAGGAAGATGTCCTTGAACTGGTTCATGCCGGCGTTGGTGAACATCAGCGTCGGGTCGTTCTTGATAACCATCGGTGCACTCGGCACCACGTGGTGTCCTTTGCTCTCGAAATAATCCAAAAAGGCTTTTCGTATCTCGTTTGAAGTCATCATAATATCAACTTTCAATTTTCAATTTTCAATTTCAAAAATCCTCCCTTTCCACCATCAGGATACCGCTTTGGGGCACAATGAAGTATTTTTCGCCGTCGTATTTCAGTTCCACGGCGTTTTTCAGCAGGAAGATGGCCATATCGCCGGGCTTCACCTGCAGGGGCAGGTAGCGGGGTTCGCCGTCGGCGGGTTGCCAGGCTTCGCCTTCCTCGGAGGGGAGCGGGTAGCCGGGGCCGACCTTCATGATGTAGCCCGTCTGCACCTCCTCCTTCTCCTGGTAACCTGCCGGCAACAAAAGGCCTCCCTTGGTCTTGTGGGTGGCCACAGCAGGCTGTATCAGCACGCGGTCGCCAATCACTATCAGTTTGTCTATGTTGTTCTTAGGCATGTTTCTTCACAATGAATCAAAATGCAAATATACAAAATATTTCTATACATACGAGGCAAATCTTGTGAGAGTGTTTGTAAGAGGCTGATATTGAGATCAGAGTCCCGTATGACCTAGTATTGACCTAGTATTGACCTAGTATTGACCAGGTAATGACTATATAGAAAGTGTAAGGTCATTGCTAGGGCATACATTAATCATGCCTATGTGTTTCTTTAATCATACTTAAGTCATACTTGAGGCAAACTTGAGTCAAACCCGCTCGCTGGTTACAGGTTACAAGTCACCAAGGAATGGTGTTGATAAAAAAAATCCATCTGTTTGAATTTTTTTGCGTATTTTTGTAGTTCCAAATTTTGCCCCGAAAAATGCCTACTGCCGATATAAAACGCAAGAGTAGAATGACATACGAGCAGGCGTTCAGCCTCAATAGCAACACTCCCCCGCAGGCGGTCAACCTTGAGGAGAGTGTGTTGGGGGCGCTGATGCTCGACCAGGCGGCGCTCATCAATGCCATCGAGTCGCTGCATGTGGAGTATTTTTATAAGCCTGAACATCAGGCTATTTACCGTGCCATTCGCAAGCTCTTCGAGCAAAGTCAGCCGGTGGATATGCTGACGGTGGTGGAGCGGTTGCGGCTGGATGGTGAGCTGGAAGCCGCGGGGGGAGCTTATGCGGTGTCGAAGCTGACTGAGAATGTGGTGAGTGCAGCGCATATCGAGTATCATATCCGAGTGCTCAGCGAGAAGTACATCCAGCGCGAGATGATCCGCATCTCGACGGAGACCATCACCGAGGCCTACGACGAGACGACGGATGTGGTGAACTTGCTGGACAAGACGGAGACGAAGTTGATGGATATCAACGACAAGAACTTCCGCTCCGACTATCATCCGGTGAGTGATTTTGTGTCGATGGCCACGGATCAGATCGAAGAGGCTGGCCAGAAGGAAGACGGCCTGAGCGGCTTGGAGAGCGGCTTCATGGGATTGGATCGCATTACGGCCGGTTTCCAACCTGGCACGCTGATTATTCTGGCGGCGCGTCCGGCTATGGGTAAGACGGCATGCGCCATGAGCATGGCGCGCAACATGGCGGTGGATTTCAAGAAGCCTGTGGCGTTCTTCTCGTTGGAAATGAGTGGTCAGGAGCTGGCCATGCGTCTGATTTCGAGCGAGGCACGCATCAAGGGCGACCAGTTGAAGAAGGGGCGTCTGGCTGCTCACGAGAAAGAGCAGCTGAAGATAGCCGCGCAGCATTTGAGCAACGCACCATTGTATATCGACGACACGCCGTCGCTGACGATCTTCGAGTTGCGGGCAAAGGCACGGAGGTTGAAGCAAAGGTTCGATATACAGATGATATTCATTGATTACCTGCAGCTTATGCAGAGTGGTACCGCCGACAACCGCAACGGAAACCGCGAGCAGGAAATCAGCATGATATCGCGTCAGTTGAAAGCTTTGTCGAAGGAGCTGAACATACCGGTGCTGGCGATGTCGCAGTTGAGCCGAGCGGTGGAGAACCGTGTGGGCAACAAGCCGCAACTGAGCGACTTGCGTGAGTCGGGCGCCATCGAGCAGGATGCAGATATCGTGATATTCATCTATCGTCCGGAGTACTATGGCATCCAGGAGGACGACCACGGGGCCACGGCGGGTATGGCCGACCTGATCATCGCCAAGCATCGCTCGGGCGGAGTGGGAGAGGTGCGCATGCGCTTTGTGAGTGATTATGTGCGTTTTGAGAACCCCAGCGAGCTGTCAGGACTGGAGAGCGCCATCGGGATGCCGCAGAACACGGCTTTCGACCAGCAGGGCGGCACGATGATCGTAGATTCGAAGATGAATGAAGATATTGCGCCCGACGGCGATGTGCCGTTCTGAGCAGTTATGGGTTAAGAGTTTAAGAATAAACAAATAAAACAATATAACAATGGAAAAGAAAGACCTCCTGAAAGAAACCGTCAAGCACATTGACATCAAGAAGTACGACAGCACCGAGCTCATCGACGCCATGCGCCACATGAGCTTCACCAGCCGCGACACCGCCCGCGCCGCCGACATCCTCTGCCAGATGCTGGCCGAGAAGGACTGCACCAATATCCTCACCATCGCCGGCTCCACCAGCGCCGCCGGCTGCATGCAGGTGTATGTGGATATGGTGAGAAACAAGATGATAGATGCCGTCGTTTCAACTGGTGCTTCAATCATCGACATGGACCTCTTCGAGGCCCTCGGCTACAAGCACTACATCGGCACCAAGGAGAACGTCATCCCCGACACCAAGCTCCGCGAGCTCTACATCGACCGCATCTACGACACCTTCATCGACGAAGAGGAGCTGCAGGCTTGCGATCAGGCCACCTGCGACGTCGCCGACCTCCTCGAGCCCCGTCCCTACTCCAGCCGCGAGTTCCTCTACAATGTGGGCAAATGGCTCGCCAACGGTCACGGTGTGAAGAAAGACAGCCTCATCCAGACCTGCTACGAGTGCGGCGTGCCCATCTTCTGCCCCGCCTTCAGCGACAGCAGCGCCGGCTTCGGCATCGGCAAGCACCAGTGGATCCGCCGTCACGAGGGCAAGCCCTATGTCAGTATCGACAGTGTGGCCGACTTCCTCGAGCTCACCGAAATCAAGATGAACTGCCCCGAGAGCGGCCTCTTCATGGTCGGCGGCGGCACCCCCAAGAATTTTGCTCAAGACACAGTTGTGTGCGCTGAAATACTTGGGAAAGAGGTTCCCATGCACAAATACGCCATCCAGATCACCGTGGCCGACGTCCGCGACGGCGCCTGCTCGTCCAGCACCCTCCTCGAGGCCGGCAGCTGGGGCAAGGTGAGCGAGGAACTGCAGCAGATGGTCTACGCCGAAGGCACCACCGTCATCCCCGCCATCGTCAGCTACGCCTACCACAACGGCGCCTGGAAGCAGCGCGAGTACAAGAACTGGCAGAAACTCTTCCAGAAATAAAAGAAATCATCTAATAATCAAAAGCCGGGGGCTCATGTCTCCGGCTTTTCTTGATAATGCCAGTCTCGCCCTATCGCCCGCGCAACCCCGGCCACGACTACTACGGCCGCGGCGTCTATCTGGTCACACTTGTTGTGAGCGGCCGTCAGCCCCTGCTCTCCTCCTTTGCAGCGGAGATCTGCTCCTTCGACGGCGAAGCCCGCATCCTTCGAGATTGAGACGCCCACGCTCCCTCCTACGGTCCTTCTACGATCCTTCGGTGACCTTTCGACGAAAACAGCCCTCCATAATGTTAAAAAAACATAAATGATGTTAAAAGTGTGAGCCAAAAACGCCACCTCCGCGTCTTATATATAAAAGCCCCCCAATGGGCTCCGGTTAAGAAAACGGATTAATAAATGCACAAAAAAACACAACTATGGCAAGAAAGACCCTCACCTTTGCGCTCTTTGCGCTGATTGCTATCACCGCCCACGCCCAGCACTTCGACTGGGCAAAAGGCTACGGCTCCTCGCAGGAAGGCTGCCTGATCAAAGGCACCGTCACCGACAGCGACGGCAACCTCTACATCCTCGGCCAGTTCACCAAGGATGCCACCTGGGATGGCCAACGCATCCTCCCCATCGCACCCTATGGTCCGGGGCAGAACTCCATCAATACCCTCATTGCCAAAATCTCCCCCTCCGGCGAGATGCTGTGGAAGAAGGTTATCCACTCCAACAATGGCAGCAACAATCTCCCCTATGACATTAAGAAAGTCAGTGACACTGCTTTCGCCGTTCTAGTGGAAATGACATTGCCGACAAGTGACCAATACACCTACTTTCTTGACACGCTTCTCCCTTCGTGGTCTGACTATCCCTCTGCGGCTTGGGGTATGGAGAATCCCCGATGCACAGCGTTTATCATGTTTGATTTTGACGGCAATGTAAAAGAACAGCATATACTCCAACTGTCATATACTGACACGGTCGGCAACGATATCGTCGAGTACTATGACTCTGAACCATGGTTTAAGGGTTCTCGGTTATACAATCCATCATTTGACATAGACAATGACGGCAATATATATATGTGTCGGGAGGCGCAAGACTACCTTAATCCCAACTTAAATACTCAAGTAGGAACACTCAAAGGCGTTAAAATATGGTGCGACCGGCGCGTGGTCGGAGAATTTGACATACCCGATGAAACACAGTATTGGTTCCCTCAATTACTTAAGTTCTCTCCTCATTTTGACACCCTTCTTGCCAATCGGTACATTGTCCAAAAAAGTGACAGTTTATATTATGAGACTATTAACTCTGACACAAAGATTGATGCCGCAGGGAATGTCTACTGCTTAAGGAATCAAAACATGCAGGGATATTCATCCAATACAATTGTGATAGATTCCGCACAAGGAATATCGTTCTCCCTTTCTGAAAAAAACAAAAACATCAGCTATCTTGTCCAACTCAGTGCAAACCTAGATGTAAATTGGAAAATCACTTTGGACGATAGCATGACATTCAACAGCAATACACCCTCTATGACATTGTTCCACGACATCGCCTTTGACACCGACAGTAATCTTTTGTTCTTGTCTGCTACATCACATCGTGGATATGTAATGGACACTATAAACTTCTGCTCCGTCTTGAAATATTTAGACTATCCCCTCTCTCTGAAAAATGATGCATTCGTCATATCCTTCAGTTTGGACGGTGCACTTCCATCATTACATTCTTACGGCAGGGTTCCATCAATATACAATTCCGAAGCAGCTACAAACGCTAGAGGAAACCTTGTATGCTTGAACAACAGGGTGTTTATGCAAAGTGCCTACATGGGAGGTGTACACTTCCCATCGCAGGACATTCATTTCAACCAGCAAAATGCCTACGGACTTGGGTTGTCGGTCTTCGACTATAGCGGAAACCTAATCATGGGAATAGACTATTCTGCATTGTCTCCCACAAATGACCCCGGGTCCATCTCATTGCATGATAGCATTCTTTACCTCTCCGGCATTCTGACCAGCGATGCTACATTTGGCGATATCCATTTGCCAGAACAAGGTCGCTTTGCGTACATGGCAAGGTATGTTGATACCTCCTTTATGACACCTTACGTCCACACAGAGGAACCAGGTGAGGTGAGCATCACGCTGGTGGAGGACGGCGCGGCGCTGGTGGCCTACCCCAACCCCTTCCGGCAGAGCGTGAGGATAAAGGTGCAGGGCGGACAGCTGAAAGAACATAACGGCACCGTCACCGCCATCCTAACCGACCTCTCCGGCCGCCGCGAGGAGGTACGCCTCACCCCCATAGGCTCTTGCCAATACTCGCTGGATTTAACCTCCCGCCCCCAAGCCACCTATCTCCTCACCCTCACCACCGCCGACGGCAAGCAGCACACCGTCCGCCTGCTGAAGCAATCGGACATCTTTTCACGGTAATTTTCAATCATCAAAAACACCTCCAATATGAAACACAACATCATCAAATCCCTCGTCGCTCTCGCTTTGGGCGCGCTGCTGCTGACCAGCTGCGGCAAAGACAACAAAGACAATGAAGCCCTTATCGGCAAATGGGCCAACACGGCTCAATCGTATGAAGTGACTATCTCGGGACGGGAGGATATCCCGGAAGGTTATATCTGCATGGAGTTTACAGACGACAAGGTATTGGTATCCGATCAAAGGACGAACTGTCTTGCAGAGTGGCATAAATACAGCCTCTCGGAAAAAGACGGCAAGCAGTTGTTGGAGATTGATGGCGGTTGCTATAAGGGTAGGGTATTTGTGGTGGAAAAGCTCACCAACGACGAACTTGTGCTGGCGCCGTTCTCCAGTGGAGCCGACTGGGACTTCCGCTACATCATGAAACACTAAGAGGCATCTCACTGAAAAAATATAAAGGGTATATAAAAAGTCCGGCCATATGTCGGACTTTTTTTGTATTTTTGCATTTGCATATAATATGTAATGTTGCAAATGGAAGATAACGAAAAGGATATAATTCAAGAAGTTACCAACGAAGAATACAAGTGGGGCTTCACTACTGATATTGATACCGAGACCATCCGCAAGGGATTGGATGAAGATATCGTGCGTTTGATTTCGAAGAAGAAAAGCGAGCCGGAGTGGCTGCTGGAGTTTCGGCTGGAGGCCTTCCGCCGCTGGCAGAAGATGAAGGAGCCCGACTGGGCCCATCTCGAATACGAGACCCCCAACTATCAGGACATCATCTACTTCGCTGCCCCCAAGCAGGAGAAGAAGAAAAGCATGGACGAGGTGGACCCCGAACTGCTGGCCACCTTTGACAAGCTGGGTATCCCGCTGCGGGAAAGAGAGGCGCTGGCCGGCGTGGCCTACGACGCCATCATGGACTCGGTGAGCGTGAAGACCACCAGCCAGAAAACCCTCGAGGAGAAGGGCATCATCTTTATGCCCATCAGCGAGGCGGTGCAGAAACACCCCGACCTGGTGCGCAAGTATCTGGGCTCGGTGGTGCCGAGTGCCGACAACTTCTTCGCCGCCTTGAACAGCGCCGTCTTCAGCGACGGCTCGTTCTGCTACATACCCAAAGGGGTGCGCTGCCCGATGGAGCTTTCGAGTTATTTCCGCATCAACGCCAAGGGGACGGGCCAGTTCGAGCGCACGCTGATAGTGGCCGACGAGGGGGCCTACGTCTCCTACATGGAAGGCTGCACCGCTCCGCAGCGCGACGAGAACCAACTGCATGCCGCCATCGTGGAGATTGTGGTGATGAAGGACGCCGAGGTGAAATACAGCACCGTGCAGAACTGGTACCCGGGCGACAAGGATGGCAAGGGCGGCATCTACAATTTCGTCACCAAGCGCGGCATCTGCAAGGGGTCGCACAGCAAGCTCTCTTGGACGCAGGTGGAGACCGGCAGCGCCGTCACGTGGAAGTACCCCAGCTGCATACTGCAGGGCGACGACTCGACGGCGGAGTTCTACAGCGTTGCTGTCACCAACAACTACCAGCAGGCCGATACCGGCACCAAGATGATTCATGTGGGCAAGAACACACGCTCGACCATCATGAGCAAGGGCATCAGTGCCGGCAAGAGCCACAACAGCTACCGCGGTCTGGTGCAGATAGGCAAGGGGGCCGACAACGCGAGAAACTACTCGCAATGCGACAGTCTGTTGCTTGGCGACCAATGCGGTGCCCATACATGGCCCTACATCAAGGCCGACAATCACACCGCCATTCTGGAGCATGAGGCCACAACGTCGAAAATCTCCGAGGACCAGCTCTTCTACTGCCAGCAACGCGGCATCAGCCCCGAGAGCGCCGTTGGCCTGATAGTCAACGGCTACGCCAAAGACGTGCTGAAGAAACTCCCCATGGAGTTCGCCGTCGAGGCGCAGAAGCTATTGAGTATTTCACTGGAAGGCAGCGTGGGGTAGTTTTTTAGTTTAAGTTATTAGTTTAAGTTTTTAGCATTCGGGGTTATGAAATCTGGTGCAGGCATATTGCTTTTTTTGCTTATGTTGTTGTCGTCGTGTGGCAACAAGATTAACGATGTGCAGTATCTGATGAAGAACTGCCGTTTTGTTGACAGTGTACTGGAGCAGCAGTTGACTGATGCTGTTGAGGCAATGAATGTGCCGGACAGTGTGATGTTGGTGCTGGCGCAGTATGATTATGACTGGACATCGCAGATAAGATCCGTGGGTATTGGTACTTTCCATCCAGAGTATCATTATGGATCGGATATCCGGAGTTGTATGATGCGGATGGACGGTGTGACTGAGATTGCCGGACGCAAGTGTCTGGTTGATATGTACGGTTTACCGATGGAAGAGACGGCAGGAGCGACATTGGTTACCATCAGGGACAGTCTGGACGATGACATCGAGATGATACAGATGGAGGATAATCATTTCTTTTTCCTAGACACCACGGGACGCATAGTGGGAGACAGCCCCATCTACGATAAGTTGGAATATGTGACTGTTGTCGAGAACGACCCGGAGTTTCCCGGGGGAGAGGATTCGTTGCAGGCCTTTGTGAATCGCAACCTGCGCAACCCGCGACAGGTGGAGGGGAAGGTGTATGTGGAGTTTATCGTTGAACGCAATGGGCGACTGACGAACCTCAAGGTGCTGCGTGGTATTGACGAGGAGACCGACGAGGAAGCTCTACGCGTGATTCGGATGATGCCCCGATGGATTCCCGGACGTCAGCGCGACACACGTGTCCGCGTGAAGTATACCTTTGGCGTCAAGTTTAGCCCTATAGAACAATGACACATAAACTGACGACAGAGGAGATGGGGCGCATGAGCGTTGAGGAGTTTCGCGCGAGCGAGAAGCTGCCGCTGACGGTGGTGCTGGACAATGTGCGGTCGCTGAACAACATAGGCTCGGTGTTCCGCACCTCCGATGCCTTCCGCGTGGAACATATCGCCCTCTGTGGCATCACCGCCACGCCGCCGCACCGCGAGATACACAAGACGGCCCTCGGGGCAGAGGAGAGCGTGGCGTGGAGCTACCACGAGGACACCGCCGAGTGTGTGCGAGGACTCAAGGAGAAAGGCTATCGGGTGTATGCTGTGGAGCAGGTCGATGACAGTATCAAGCTGGGTACGCAGGCGTCCCGCCTGCAACTGGGTGCGCAACCGTCCCGGTTGCATGCAGGCGAGACGCCTGCGCACCCGAAGGAGCTCCCTGACGTGCGAGACCGCGGATACCTGCCGCATTTCGAAAACAGAGCCATACAGTTTATCACATTCCGCTTGTTTGACTCTGTACCCAAAGAACTCATTGAAGAATGGAAGATGGTTCTTGCAAAGGAAAATGATACCGAAGGTTCTACTGATGTCGCGAGACATATGCATAAACTGGTCGATAGGTTTGAGGATTCCGGCTATGGACAATGTTTCCTGGCCGACAGTCGGGTGGCAGATATGATGGAGCAGGCACTGAAACACGACGATGGCAAGAAATATGACTTGATTAGTTATTGCATCATGCCAAATCATGTACATGTAATGATAAGTGTGTACGAGGGAGTGTCCTTGCCGTCTATTCTCCACACCTGGCGTTCTTATTCGGCACATGAAGCGAACAAGATACTGGAACGCAATGGGGACTTTTGGATGAAGGATTATTATGATCGTTATATCCGGGACGCGCGGCATTATACAGCTGTGGCGCAATACATAAAGGATAATCCGGCGAAAGCAGGGCTGGGAGCGCAGGCGTCCCGCCTGCTTGAAGCACCGCTACTACCCGGGTTTGGATCAATGGTTGGGCATATAATGGATACACAGGCGTCCCGCCAGAATCATGCAACCGGGACGGTTGCGCACCCGGGAGCAGGCGAGACGCCTGCGCACCCAGGGGTGGCCATAATTCTGGGCAATGAGATAGAGGGGGTGCAGGAGTGTCTTCTGCCGCTCTGCGACGGCTGTTTGGAGATACCGCAGTATGGCACCAAGCACTCGCTCAACGTCAGCTGTGCCGCCGCCATCGTGATATGGGAATTGTTTAAGCAGTTAAGAGTTAAGAATTAAGAGTTATGACTAAAGAAGAACGTATGGATAAAGCCCGAGCGCTGCACAAGCAAGGTTGCAACTGCTGCCAGTCGGTGGTGATGGCATACGCCGACAAGCTACCTATTGAGGCCAAAGACGCCATGAATGTGGCCGCTCCCTTCGGTCGCGGCCTTGCCGGCACCCGCGAGGTATGCGGCTGCGTCAGTGGCATGGCTATGGTGTGCGGCCTCACGGGTCACACGGCCGACGTGCGCCCGTTGATAGAGAAGTTTCGCGAGGCGGAAGGTGATATCGTCTGCGGTCGTCTCTTGGCCATGGGCAAGAAGCCCTGCGGTGAGATGGTGGCTGATGCGGCAGGATTGCTGGCCGGTGTAATTGAATAAAACAAACATAATATGAGAAAGATACTGTTTTCGCTTTTGCTTGTCGGCTTCGCAGCGACAACTGTGGCTCAAGACATTGAATTCCGGATGGGTGAGAAGACGAATAAAAAGGCCTACAAGGCATCCATGATCCATTTGGCAGAAGGCGTGCAAGAGAACCAGTTGCTGGTGGTGGAACCTGAGTTGAAGGCTGTGTCAGGCCCGATGACTAACCCCGTAAAAGCTCTAAAGGTGAGGCTGTGCGATTTGGAGTGGAACGACGTTAAAAGCGTTACCTTGGCCAATACCAAGAAGTGCAGCATCAAAGAAGCGTTCCGCACAGGTGACCGTCTTCACACCATTATCAGCAACTATGAAGACAAGAAGTTATCTGTGCGCCACATCGCTGTCGGCGCACAAAGTCTTGAGGTTGTTGATGACCAGATGCTGGTGGATGAGTTGATGGAGAAGAACGACGAGTCCTATGTGTGGTCGGCGTGTTCTCCCGACAAGCAGTACTACGGTGTGGTTTATGCTATATGGGGCAAGAAAAACAACCGAGCTGTAGCCATGTTGTTCGACCGCGACATGAACAAGCTCTGGGAACGCTCGATGTTCTATAGTGATGTTTTCAATGTTATCGTTACCAACAGTGGCTCTATCGTCACCATGCGCATGGGTGCTGTGGAGGAGAACAAGGATATCACCGCATTCCGTGTGAATATGGTATCCGCCGATGGTGAGAAGCATGGACAGTATATCCTCGATGCCGATGTAAGCGATGTGGCACTGCTGAATAGCGATGGCAACCGAGTCCTGGCTGTCGCCCTTGAAGGCAAGGGCGGCTATGGACTCCTCCGTTTTGGCGCACTTGGCAGCCGTCAGTACACGGGATTGTGGGGACTTGTGTTCGACCTCGACAAGCAGGAGATTGTCACCGCCAACCGTCATCCGTTCACCGATAAAGAACTGCTGACATTCAGCAATGAACCATTGGGCACGAAGGTCGTCGATCATTCGATTTACTTCATCCGTAAGGTTGATGAGTGCACCACACCGCAAGGTGGAGCGGTGATTTACCAGCATGCATGGCATGAGGAGACCCGCAATGCAAGGACAGGTATGACTATGAATGAGACCGTGCATAGCCAGGGTATCCTGGTGGTGCAAGCCAATATGGGTGGCGAACTCACCATTAGCCGCTTGCCACAGAATAACCAGAACGCCGGCTGGCCCGACGTGGGGGCTGACTTGCTGATGCATGGAGACAGACTCTATGTCGTCACCAACGAATCGAAGGAAGAATCGGATGAATACACTCCCGACCAGCCAGCCAAGCGCAGCAAGAGTCTTCTCCTCGCCAATACAGCATTGTCAGTCTATTGGTTCACCCCTGATGGACAGGGAAGCAAACGAGTGGTCGAGCGTGAACGTAAGGCATTGCTCAGCACTCCGCTCTATGCAGGCAGTGACGATCGCTTCTACCTTCTCAATACCAGCAGCCTCGCTCCACATATCAGCATGATGAAACTACCCTCTGGCAAATGACCAAACGCAAGATAATAAACGACCCGGTATATGATGGGTTCCTGAGTGTCGACGACCCTGTGATACTGCAGGTCATCGAGCACCCCTACTTCCAGCGCCAGCGCCGCATCAAGCAGCTGGGCTTGACCTACTTGGTGTACCCCGGCGCCATGCACACTCGCTTCAGCCACATGCTCGGCGCACTGAACCTGATGAAAAGGGCGCTCGATGTACTGAAGCTGAAGGGTGTGGAGATAACCGACGACGAGTGTCGTGGGGCCAAGCTGGCTATCCTGCTACACGACATCGGCCACGGGCCTTTCTCGCACACGAGCGAGAGGGTGCTGGTGGATGTGCCTCACGAGGAGATTACGCTGCTGATGATGCAACGGATAAATGAAGAGATGGGTGGCGTTCTGAATACTGCTATAGCTATCTTCTCCAACACCTATCATAAGCATTTCCTGCATCAGCTGGTGAGCAGCCAGCTGGATATGGATCGCCTTGACTACCTGGGGCGAGATTCCTTCTTCACCGGCGTGAGCGAGGGCATAGTGGGCACCGACCGCATCATCTCAATGCTCAACGTGCACGACGACGAGCTGGTGGTGGACGAGAAGGGCATCTATAGCGTCGAGAAGTTCATCATCAGCCGTCGCCTGATGTACTGGCAGGTGTATATGCACAAGACCGTCATAGCTGCCGACCAGCTGCTGCTGAGCATACTGCGTAGAGCTCGAGAACTTGACCCGACGGTGTTCCACTTTGATACTTCGTCGCCAGGCTTCCTCGACCGCTTCGCCGAGGTCGATGACGACGACATCATGGTGGCCGTGAAGCACTGGCAGCACTCGGACGACGAGATACTGAGCACCCTCTGCCGTAATATGGTCAACCGCCGCCTGCCGGCTATACGTTTCAGCAATGAGCCATTTGTAGATGTACATACATCCTACTTTGAGGGCACGGGCAAATTGGCTAACCGTAGCTACGATTTCAACGACCAAGAGATAAAAGTCCTCTATAAAGACGGCCGCTGCCTGCCCATCAGCGAGGCCAGCGATCAGCTCGACCGCCATTTCCTGGAGAAGCAAGTAACCAAATATTATCATTATTTTCCGAAAGAGCAATGACCCCCGTAAGGGGTGGCGAACACCTTAAAATAAGAAACATGAAAGTGAGCAAAGTACACTTTATAGCCATAGGCGGAAGCGCCATGCACAACCTGGCCATCGCACTGTGCCAGAAAGGAATTACCGTCACGGGGAGTGACGACGAGATATTCGACCCGGCGAAGAGTCGGCTGGAGAAGTACGGATTGCTGCCGGAGAGTTTCGGCTGGCATCCGGAGAGGATTACCAAAGATCTGGACGCTGTGGTGCTGGGTATGCATGCCCGCATCGACAACCCAGAGCTGCTGCGGGCGCAGGAGCTGGGGCTGAAGATTTATTCTTATCCCGAATATCTCTACGAGCAGAGCAAAGACAAGCTGCGCATCGTGGTGGGCGGCTCGCATGGCAAGACGACCACCACGGCGATGATTCTGCACGTGCTGGCGCACTGCGGCATCGAGGCCGACTATATGGTGGGCGCACAGCTCAAGGGCTTCGAGGTGATGGTGCGCTTGAGCCACACCGCCAAGGTGATGGTCATCGAGGGTGACGAGTATCTGACCTCGCCCATCGACCGCCGGCCGAAGTTCCACCTCTACCACCCGAACGTGGGCATCATCACCGGCATCGAGTGGGACCACATCAACGTCTTCCCGACATTTGACATCTATCGTGAACAGTTTGCCAAGTTCATCGACCTGATAGAGCCCAATGGTGCCTTGATTTACTGCGACGAGGATGCCGAGGTGCACCGCGTGGCGATGGAGAACCAGCGCACAGATATACAGAAGCTGCCGTACGTGTGCCCCGAGCATAGGGTGGTGGACGGTGTGACCGAACTCGGTCACACCAAGCTGCGCATCTTCGGCCACCACAACCTGCTCAACCTCACCGCTGCACGGCTGGCTTGCCGCCAGGTGGGGGTCAGCGATGAGCAGTTCGACGAGGCCATCAGCACCTTTGAGGGAGCCAGCAAGCGTCTGGAGTTGGTGAAGAAGAACGACACTTGTGCAGTTTATAAGGACTTCGCACACGCGCCCTCGAAGCTGCGCGCCACCATCCACGCCATGCGCGAGCAGTACCCCGACCGGAGGCTGGTGGCATGCATGGAGCTGCACACCTTCAGCTCGCTGACGCAGGAGTTCCTGCAGCAGTACGCCCACTCGATGGACGAGGCCGACGTGCGCTACGTCTATTTCAGCCAGCATGCCCTGCAGCTCAAGAAGCTGCCGCCCCTCGACCCCGAGGAGGTAAAGAAGGCCTTCGGCGGCAACGTGGAGGTCTTCACCGACAGCACCGCAATGGTGTCTAAGGTAAAAGCAATGGAATGGAAAAACGCCAACCTCCTGATGATGTCCAGCGGCAACTTCGACGGTATCGACTTCGCACAGCTGGCCGACGAGATAATATAAAACATGAATCCCCACGAATTATTCATAAATTAATTAATGGTTAATTGATGGTAATTCGTGTAAAAACACAAATGACATGGCACAATTTGAAATAGGCGACAAAGTGAAGTTCCTCAACTCTGTGGGAGGGGGAATCGTAAAGAAGATACAGGGCGGACAGGTGTTCGTCGAGGACGAGAGCGGCTTCGACATGCCCTTTGCGCCCAATGAACTTATCCGCATGGCCGAGCAGCAGGGCGTCGGCAAGGTCTTTAATGACGAGACCATCGGCCAAAGCGCCGAGCAGAAGGCCAAGCAGGAGCACCGCGAGCCCACGCAGCTGGAACTGATAGAGGAGAACCGCAAGCTTCGCAGCCAGAACGCCAACCTGCAGGACCAGATAAAGCAGCTCAAGAGCCAGGTCCTCAGCCTGCAGAGGACGATAGCCCGCATATCGTAGCAAGGATGACTCGGACGGGAAACATCGACGCACATGGGTGCGAGAGGACGGCGGAGGCCGGTAAGTGTGCCGCGCATATATGCGGGGTCATGAAACGGCCCGGTAAATGCGCCCCGCATATATGCGCGGTCGATTTTCAGCCGAGTAATGCGCCCCGCATATATGCGCGATCAGTTTTCAGCCCGGAAGTGCGCCCCGCATCGATGCGCGGTGAAATTGCACAGATGAAACAATGAATTGTACAACGACAAGAAACAGATACAGACGATGAAGAAGATATTGATGATTTGCGCGGCGACGGCACTGCTGCTCCTGGTAGGCTGTTCAAGTTATGAACCTGTCGTTTTTCCATTCGGTAAGACTTACACTTACGAGGTGAGTTTTGCCGATGGCTGTGCGGTACCCGACACCTCATTCGAGATTAAGATGACGACGTCGAAAAACAAATTCTTCGGGCAGTTCGGTCTAAAATATGAGTACTTCACCCATGACGGCACGCCGGTTTATGTAGAGAAGACGGGGTACACTGAAGACAAAGGCCGCGTGGAGTTGCACCCACCACGCATGGGGATGATGGCCTTCACAGCGGTAGTGCCTTTCCCGACATTCTCACTTCCCGTGGGATGTTATGTTTCGTCCAAGGGCAGTATTAAAGTCGCCAAATCCACCTTCACAGCCGCCAATGGAAAGACCATAGAATATGCATACAATCAAGGTGGTGTTGATACACTTAACTACAGGGGTGAGAATATAGAATGCTTTATTGTTACTGGAGAGAACACCAATCATCACAAAGACATTGGGCACTATCACGTCACCTACTGGTTTCATCCGCAGTATGGTTTCGTGCTGTGGAAGTATGAGCTACCCGAGGGAAAATGTGTGTGGATGACTTTACAGAAATAAATAAACTATGAGCAGACAGATACATATAGGCAACTTGACGCTGGGCGGGGGAGCGCCCGTGCGCGTGCAGAGCATGACGAATACCGACACGATGGACACCCGCGCCACCGTGGAGCAGGCGCTCCGCATGGTGGAGGCGGGCTGCGAGCTGGTGCGCATCACGGCGCCCGACGTCCGCGCCGCCGAGAACCTCGGCCGCATCAAGGAAGAGTTGTTAAAGTGCGGCTGCGACGTGCCCCTCGTCGCCGACATACACTTCAACCCCAAGGCCGCCGAGGTGGCCGCCACGCTGGTGGAGAAGGTGCGCGTCAACCCCGGCAACTATACCGACCGCAATACCGGCAAGCTGGAGTTCACCGACCAGGAGTACAACGACGAGCTGAAGCGGATAGGGGAGAGGATGGCCTCGCTCATCGACATCTGCAAGCGCCATCACACCGCCATGCGCATCGGCACCAACCATGGCTCGCTCTCCGAGCGCATCATGTCCCGCTACGGCAACACCCCCGAGGGCATGGCGCAGAGCGCGCTGGAGTTCGCGCAGGTGTGCGAGGCGCAGGACTACCACGACCTCGTCTTCTCCATGAAGGCATCTAATGTGAAGGTGATGGTGGACAGCACGCGCCTCTTCGTGCAGAAGATGCATGCCCTGGGCATGGACTACCCCATCCACCTCGGCGTCACCGAGGCGGGCGACGGCATGCAAGGCCGCCTCAAGTCCGCCGCCGGCATCGGCGCCCTGCTGCTCGACGGCATCGGCGACACCATCCGCGTCTCGCTCACCGAAGACCCCGAAGCCGAGATGCCCATCGCCTACGACATCCTGCAGGCCGTCGGCGCACGCATCACGCAGACCGAATACATCGCGTGCCCCAGCTGCGGCCGCACGCAGTATGACATACAGACGGCCCTGCGCGAGATAAAAGAGAAGACGAAACACCTCGTGGGCGTGAAGATCGGCGTGATGGGCTGCATCGTCAACGGCCCCGGCGAGATGGCCGACGCCGACTACGGCTATGTCGGTTCTGGCCACGGGAAGATAACCCTCTACAAAGGCAAAGAAATCGTCAAGCGCGACATCGACCAGAAGGATGCCGTCGACGAATTAGTCCGTTTCATAGAAAGTGACCGTAATTCTTAATTCTTAATTTTTAATTATTAATTCAAAAATGAGGTGGAGTTACATCCTTTTCCTGCCCGCTTTGATATCGGCGGTATGGGCGCTGGTGACGACCGTCTTTAAACGTCGTCCAACAAGGGCACAGGTTGTGCTGAGCTTGATGTTGTTGATTGAGGCTACGGCTATGACGGTCCTTGCCATCTTCTTCCGTGGCCGTGAGGGGCAGTTGTTCATCTACGACTTCATGTTTGAGGTGCTCTCGTTGGTTTGTGCACCGATGTATTATGTCGGTATATGCTCACACACCGAGGCTCGCGGTGCCACACTGGAACAGCGGCGTATATTCATTATACCGCTGCTGTTCATCATAGGCCTTACCATTGGCGCTTTCTGGCTGGGCCCGCGTCGTTATGAGGAGATGTGCTATGCTATTATCGAAGGTAACGTATCATGGATTGCCGGCGACAGAGCATGGAACTACATGCTCTTCTGGGACCACTGGCTTTTCCCCGCACTGCTGGTCATCATGTCGTTTATCCTCGTCCTTATTGCCAGCTTCAAGATGCGCAACTACCAGAGGCGTTATAACAGCTACTATGCCGAGAATATGAACACCCCCTTCTTCAACAGCCGAGGTTTCAACATCCTCGCATGGATGTTCTTGCCTCTGGCTGCCATTGCATTCATAGCTATCGACTTCAGACCGTACTACTATAAATATTGGCTCATAGTATGCTCTATGCTGCTCACCGTTTTGCAGTTTATTACGGGGCGCTTTATCTATCGCATGAAATATGATGCACGAATGTTGGCTGAATACATACGCACTAAAAACCTTGAATCATGACCCCGATATCGTTGATATATTTCCTTTTGGGCCTATCTTCGCTCTATTGGCCCTTTGTGACGCTCTTGTTCAAGCGCCGCGTTTTGGGGGCCCAGTGGCTCATCATGGCAGCTCTGCTGGCCATGTCGCTGTCGGTCATCATCTACAGTACTTTCTTCAACACTTTCCTTAAAGGGGAATTCCTGCTTGTCATCATCTTCATGGTGCTGTCAATGTTCACCCCGCCGCTCATCCTGGCCGCTGTCACCACCCTGACCGAGACTGGAGAAAAACGTCCAAAGCTGACCAGGCTCCACGTACTCGTTATACCTGCTTGTGTCGTGGTGGCCCTAATGGCTGCGTCGATCATCATCGGCGGTGCCGACATGTATCGTTTGTGGATTATCCGTGGCAGTGATGGTATCGCCCATCGCTTCTACGAGGGCAGCTGGCGCTACAACCTCATCGTCTCTGTCCACTACTACCTTTATTGGTTCCTCATTGTTGCCGAAACTACCTTCGTAGGCATATACAGCCTCATACGCATCAACCGCTTCAGCCGCTTGCTCGACGAGTACTACTCCGTCAACCGTGTGCATCGTGCCGACCTGCTTGGCACATACCTCTTTGTTGCGTTCAACTGTTTCTTTGTCGTATTCAGTTATGTGGTATACCCCTTCAACACACCGCGCCCTGTCCTTGGTGTCGCCGTAGGCGCTGTACTCCAGGCTGTCGTCATGTTCTTCATCGGCTACTATGCCTTCCGCACACCCATCGGTGCAGAAACCATCAAAAGAAACCAGCAGCGCCTCTCCGTCAAGTCGCGTCGCGACCTGGACGTCTTGGGCGGCAACCTTGCCGACCATATTGTCAAGACCAAGGCGTTCCTCAACCCCGACCTCTCCGTCTTCCTTCTCGCCGACCATTTCCACGTCTCCGAGGACGACATCATCGATGCCGTGCACCGCATGAACGGCTCCTCTTTCGCCGATTATATCGACTCGTTACGCATCGAACACGCCCTTGCCCTTCTCAACGAACATCCCGATCAATACCACACCGACGACCCCGACGACATGGCTCGTCTGGCTCACCAGTGTGGATACCTTGAGCGCTCCAAATTCGAGAGCTCGTTCCAGCGTAATATGCAAACTTCTTTGAAGGACTACCGTCAGTAGCCGTACTTCCCGCCCCAGCGTGCCTGCAGGCTGCGGCGGGTCTCCTCTTCGCGCGGTGTGGTGCCGGGCTCGTAGAAACGCGTGCCCTCCAGCCCCTGCGGCAGGTACTCCTGCTCTGCAAAACCACCCAGAGCCGCATTGCCATTGTAGTCGTGGGCATACTTGTAGCCCTCGTGGTAGCCCAGTTGCTTCATCAGCTTGGTGGGGGCGTTGCGTATGTGCAGCGGCACAGGCAGGTCGCCCGTGCGGCGTATCATGCTTGTGGCGTTCTCCAGCGCCATATACGTCGCGTTGCTCTTCGCCGAGCAGGCCAGATAGCAGGCACACTGCGACAGGTTGATGCGGCACTCGGGGTAGCCTATCTTGCTCACCGCGTCGAACGTCGCGTTGGCCAGCAGCAGCGCGTTGGGGTTCGCGTTTCCTATGTCCTCGCTGGCGAATATCAGCATGCGGCGGGCGATGAACAGCGGATCCTCGCCGCCTTCAATCATCCTCGCCAGCCAATAGACAGCCCCGTTCGGGTCGCTGCCGCGCATGCTCTTGATGAAGGCCGAGATGATGTCATAGTGCATCTCCCCCTGCTTGTCGTAAAAGGCCAAGTTCTGCTGAATGACGGTGGTAGCCTTTTCGTTGTCAATCACAATATGCCCATTCGCCCCATTAACCCCATTCGCCCTGTTGACAATCAGCTCAATGGCATTCAGCAGCTTCCTCGCATCGCCACCGCTGATGCGCATCAGGGCCTCGTCTTCGTTTACCTCTACGGTGATCCCTTGTGTGGCGTAGTACTTCACGGCGCTCGCTATCAGCTGCTGCATATCCTGCTCGTCAAACTCCTTCAGCACATACACCTGGCAGCGGGAGAGTAGGGCAGAAATGACCTCGAACGACGGGTTCTCGGTGGTCGCGCCGATAAGCGTGATGGTGCCGCGTTCTACGGCCCCCAGCAGCGAGTCCTGCTGGGCCTTGTTGAAGCGGTGTATCTCGTCGATGAAAAGTATGGCGCCCTCCTCCTCCTGTGCCGCGTTGATCACCTCGCGCACCTCCTTCACGCCGCTGCTTATCGCGCTCAGCGTGTGGAACGGCCGGTGTAGCGTGTTGCTGATGATCATCGCCAACGTCGTCTTCCCGATGCCCGGAGGTCCCCAGAATATCATGCTCGGTATCCGACCGCTCTCTATCAACGTGCGAAGAACAGCACCCTGTCCCACAAGGTGCTGTTGTCCGATGTAGTCGTCAAGTGTTCTTGGCCTTAATATTTCCGCCAGCGGAGTCATCTCAGACGATCAGCATTGCGTCGCCGTAAGTCGAGAAGCGGTACTTCTCCTTGATGGCCGTCTGGTAAGTCTGCATCATCAGTTCGGGACCCGCAAAAGCGCTCACCATGATGAACTGGCTGCTCATCGGGTGGTGGAAGTTGGTCACCATCATGTCGGCGGTCGTGAACTCATAGGGCGGGAAGATGAACTTGTTCGTCCAGCCGTCGTAGGGACATACCTTTCCGGGAATCGTCACCGCGCTCTCCAACGCACGCATGGTCGTCGTGCCCACGCAGCACACGTGATGCCCGCTCTCGTGGGCCGTCATGATGGCGTCGCAGGTCTCCTGTCCGATGTGCATCTCCTCGGCATCCATCCGGTGCTTCGACAAATCCTCCACCTCGATGGCCTTGAACTCGCCCATGCCCGTGTGCAACGTCAGCTCCACCCACTTCACATCCTTGATCTCCATCCGCTTCAGTAGCTCTCGGCTGAAATGCAGTCCCGCGATCGGTGCCGCCACCGAACCCTCGTGCTTCGCATAGATCGTCTGGTAGTTCTCCGCGTCGCTCTTCTCGATGTCGCGCAGCCTCCTCAACTCCTCCGGCAGCGGTGTGCGGCCCATGCCGCGCACGATGCCTATAAACTCCTCGTGGCTCCCGTCGAACAAAAAACGTATCGTCCGTCCCCGGCTCGTCGTGTTATCCACCACCTCCGCCACCAACGCGTCGTTCGTGCCGAAATAAAGCTTGTTGCCTATCCTTATCTTGCGCGCCGGATCCACGATCACATCCCACAGCCGTGTCTCCTCGTTCAACTCGCGCAGCAGCAACACCTCGATTCTGGCACCCGTCTTCTCCTTCTCCCCCTCGAGCAGCGACGGAAACACGCGCGTGTTGTTCGCCACCACCACATCGTCTTTATCTACATATTCAATCAAGTCCTTGAACAGACGGTGCTCCACTTCGCCGCTCGCGCGGTGCAGCACCAGCATCCTCGCCTCGTCGCGGTTGCGCACGGGCTTCTCAGCTATCAGCTCCTTGGGCAGGTTGAATCGGAATTGCGAAAGTTTCATCTCTTTTTCTCTGATTTTCCCCCATAACGAAAACTCAAAATAAAATATTGTATCTTATAAAAAAAAATATCGCTTAAACATCATATCCCTTCTTTTTGACTCCATCCCCCCCGCGTCTCACCCGCGTCTCTTCTTCATATCACCTCCGTTCATCAACGGAGGTGAGACGGAGGTGAGACGGAGTTGAGACGGAGGTAAGACGGAGTTGATGCGGAGGTGAAGGAAAGGATGTCAGGCGCTTTGATAGACGATGCGGCCGGACACCAGGGTGAGTCTGACGCAGTCGCCGTGGGAGGCATAGACGAGGTCGGAGAGGCTTCCCACGTCGGCCAGGAAGAGGCAGGCGGGCTGACCGGGGGCTATTGTATGCCCGAGGGTGGCGACAGAGAGAATCTGCCTTGCTGGCACCACGGTGGGGTCGCCTCGCCAACCCTTCTGGAGCAGGGCCGCGGTCTTCATCACCTCGATCATGTCCAGATTGTTGCTTGAGGCGCTTCCGTCGGTGCCAAGTGCCACTTGGGCACCGGCCTCAAGGAGTTCGAGCATGGGAAAACGGTAGCCTGAGCCAAGTTTGAGGTTTGAGTTGGGGCAGTGGACGCAGGTGATCCGGTGGTCTCCGATAAGACGTATCTCATTGTCGGACAGATGAAGACAATGGGCTGCTATGATGTTGGACCCCAACTGGTCGAGGATGCCGAGACGGTCGAGCCATTCCCAGGGGCGGCAGCCGTGCTCACGTAGGCAGTCATCCACTTCCTTCTGTGTCTCGCTCATGTGGATGTGCATAGGGCGTCCCAATTCTCTGCAGGCATCGGCGGAGCGGCGCAGGCCTTTCTCGCTGACGGCGTAAATCGAATGGGGTGCGATGGAGAGATGGATGCCGGCATCGCTGCACCGGTGCATCACTTCGTCCAGCGTGTCCAGTTCGTGGCCGTCGCCGAAGATGTTCAGTCCCAGCATGGCACGTATGCCGCTCTCTGCGACGGCTTGTGCCATCGCGGGCAAGTGGAAGTACATGTCGTTGAAGGCGGTGGTACCGGAGGCGAGCATCTCGCGACAGGCCTGGAGAGTGCCTTGATAGACGAGTTCATCTGTGAGTTTCTTTTCGGCGGGCCAGATGTAGTCGTTGAGCCATACGTCCAACGGCTGATCGTCGCCCAAACCTCGGAAAAGGGTCATGGGCGCGTGGGAGTGCATGTTACAGAGCCCGGGAAAAACAGAAAGCCCATGCGCATCGATGTCGTATGGGCATGGACTGTGAGGGACGACGTTTTCTATCGTATTGCCGTTGAGGATAATATCTACTGCCTCACCGTCAAGGAGTGCGTCGGCGATAATCATTGCACGAGGATAAGCAGGTCGTTCTGCTGGCCTTTGACCACACCTCCACGTATGTCGAAAGTCTGTTCGCTGTCGTCGGGCAGCACCAGGCGCAAAGAACCCTTGGCCAGCGAGGAAATGATAGGGGCGTGGTTGTTGAGAATTTCGAACAATCCACCGGTTCCAGGCAACTGGACCAGCTTGGCCTCGCCGTCGAAGAGGGTGCTGTCGGGTTTTGTGATTTTGACTTTCATACCTTTATCTCGTTTCGGCCAGAATCTTCTCGCCTTTCTCAATAGCCTCCTCGATGGTGCCAACCATGAGGAATGCCTGCTCGGGCAGGTAATCGACTTCACCGTCGAGAATCATCTTGAATCCCTTGATGGTGTCTTCGATGTTGACAAACTTGCCTTCGAGACCGGTGAACGCCTCGGCCACGAAGAAGGGCTGCGAGAGGAAACGCTGCACACGACGGGCACGGCTGACGACCAGTTTGTCCTGCTCACCGAGCTCTTCCATGCCGAGGATGGCGATGATATCCTGCAGCTCGTTGTATCGCTGGAGCATCTGCTTGACCCGTTGGGCGGTTTCATAATGCTCCTCGCCGACGATGTCGGGACTGAGGATACGCGAGGTGGATCCGAGGGGATCGACGGCGGGATAGATGCCCAGTTCGGAAATCTTGCGGCTGAGCACCGTCTGGGCGTCAAGGTGTGCGAAGGTGGTGGCGGGGGCTGGGTCGGTCAGGTCGTCGGCAGGCACATAGACAGCCTGCACAGAGGTGATGGAGCCACGCTTGGTGGAGGTGATGCGTTCCTGCATGAGTCCCATCTCGGTGGCCAGGGTGGGCTGGTAGCCTACAGCCGAAGGCATACGTCCCAACAGTGCCGACACTTCAGAGCCGGCCTGTGTGAAGCGGAAGATATTGTCGATGAAGAGCAGGATGTCGCGGCCACCTGTTTTTTCGTCGCCGTCACGGTAGTACTCGGCCAAAGTCAGACCTGACAGGGCCACACGGGCACGGGCACCGGGGGTCTCGTTCATCTGACCGAACACCATGGTGCATTTCGAGTCCTTCAAAGCCTCTTTGTCAATCTTGCTCAGGTCCCAGTTGCCCTCTTCCATGCTTTTCTGGAAAGCTTCGCCGTATTTGATAACGCCGGCCTCGATCATCTCACGCAGCAGGTCGTTACCCTCGCGGGTACGCTCTCCGACACCGGTAAAGACCGACATGCCGCTGTATTTCTTGGCGATGTTGTTGATGAGTTCCTGGATAAGCACAGTCTTGCCCACGCCGGCACCACCAAAGAGACCGATTTTACCACCCTTGAGGAAGGGCTGGATGAGGTCGATGACCTTGATGCCGGTATAGAGAATCTCCTGGCTGGTGCTCAGGTTCTCGAATTTGGGAGGTTCACGGTGGATACTGTATCGCTTCTCATGTTCGGGGGTGGGCATGCCGTCGATGGCTTCACCGATGACATTGAAGAGACGTCCGTTGATATTCTCTCCCACAGGCATCGAGATGGGGCCACCAAGGGATTCGACCTCCATGCCGCGCTCCAGACCGTCGGTGGAGTCCATGGCAATGCAGCGCATGGTGTTTTCTCCGATGTCCTGCTGGCATTCAAGGACGACTTTGTGGCCATCGGCACGTTTTACGCTGAGGGCGGTGTAGATGTCGGGCAGGCTTTCCCCTTCGGGAAACATTACATCGACAACGGCACCAATGATTTGCGATATTTTACCTTTTAGTTCCATAACGATTATATATGTTCTTAAAAACGATGCAAAAATACGTTTTTTTTCCTATTTATTGACAAAAAAACACTTCAGGCTCTCATTTTTAACATTTTCACCACACAGGTAGCGCTCTATTTCATCTATTTTGAGTGCCTCGCCGACGGTGTATTCCCCTATTTGCTCGCGACGCAGCGAAGCCAGGAAAGCTCCGCTTCCGAGACTCTCCCCGAGGTCACGTGCAAGGCTGCGGATGTAGGTCCCCTTTCCGCAATGGATGCGGAAGTCGATGGCTGGAAGCCCTTCAGGGATGACACACTGCGGATGGTCGTACAAATGTTTCCCGGGGACGGGAAGCGCATCTGTGATGTCTGTTTGGGGTGGAACAAAAGAGCGCGTGAAGTCGGTGATCTCAAAACATTGGATTGTGACGGGTTTGGCACACGGCTTCCGAATATCTTCCAACTCTTCGCGAGCCAATTCATAGGCTCGTTTCCCGTCAATCTTTACCGCACTGAACATAGGTGGCGTCTGCATAATGTTGCCGACAAACCGACGGGAGTGCTGCTCCACCAATTCGGCGGTGATATGCTCGAAAGGGTAGTGCCGGTCAATGGCTCGCTCCATGTCGTAGCACGGTGTGGTGGCGCCAAACACCATGGTGCCCGTGTATATTTTGTCACCGTCCTGCAATAGGGGAATGCTTTTGGTGGCTTTTCCGAGGCACACCAATAGCAGACCTGTGGCCAGTGGGTCGAGGGTTCCGGCATGGCCAATCTTTAACTTTTTAAGGCCGTAGCTGTTACGTACTACGGCCTTGATCTTGTTGACTGCCTGGAAAGACGTCCATTGACGCGGTTTGTCAATGGGCAATACAATGCCTGCCTGAAGCTGCTCGAGTGTGATCACAGCACGTAGGGCAGAACAATGGTGAGAATGCCGACGATGGCGCAATAGACGGCAAACCAGATAAGCTTGCCTTTCTTCACGATGTTGATCATCCATTTGCATGCCAAACACCCGCTGATGAAAGCAGCAAGAAATCCTACGATCAGCGAGAGGGTGGGAAGGCCGGCCATGGCCTGGCTGACACCCATCTCAACCATGTCTTTCACATCGAGCAGGGCTTCTCCGAGGATGGGAGGAATGACCATCAGGAAAGAGAACTGTGCTAGACGCTCCTTTCTGTTGCCGAGCAGCAGGCCGGTGGCGATGGTGCTTCCGGAACGGGAAAGGCCGGGCAGCACAGCCAACGCCTGGGCGATACCGATGACAAAGGCATGCCAGGGGGAGATGTGCTCTCGTTGGCGAGGCTTGGCGAAATAACTGAACGCCAGCAGCGATGCCGTCACCATCAGGCAAATTCCCACCACCAGCAACCCACTGCCGAAGATGGCTTCCACCTTGTCTTTGAAGAAGAGGCCGACAATGCCTACAGGAATCATCGAAATGAGGATGTTGACAATGTATTTCGTGCCCTCGTTCCATTTCCATTTGAAGAGGTCGGTGAAGAGCCACACAATCTCCTTCCACAGGATGACGATGGTGCTCAGCACGGTGGCCACATGTACCGCTACAGTAAAGGTAAGGTTCTCTTCTCCTGAGAGGCCGAAGAGGTGGGCGCCGATGGCCAGATGGCCGCTGCTGCTGACGGGGAGGTATTCCGTGAGACCTTGTATGATGCCTAGTATCAGTGCTTCAAACCATTCCATGGCTTACTTCTTTTTGTACATGATGGCTATGATTTCCACGACAAATCCCAGCACGATGAGGATGGGCGACACGACCAGTCGGCGGGTGTCGAACATGGCGGGATTGAACACATTGGGGTCGTCGGAACCACCTCCGCTGAGAAGCGCATACCCAATGGCTAGCAGCACAATGCCCACTGCCATAAGGATGTAGTTGATCTTGCCGAATGCAAGTTCAAAACCTTTGTTTTCTTCTTCTTTGATGACGGGTTTATCCATTTTGTTTCAGTTTTTTGCAATATACATCCGCACCGTAACAGCAGTGGAAACCCATGCAATTGCGATGCCTACGATAATCAGCACGACGGCAATCGCACCGTACCACATCCAGTGTTCCGGCGCCATCAGGTTCAAGTCGAACTCGTTGCTGCTCACCCACAGGGTAATGGCTGTCAGCAGGGAGGCAATCAAACCGCCCAAGGCTCCGTAGAGCACGCTGCGCCAAAGGAACGGCCGCGTGATGAATCCCGCCGTAGCACCAACCATACGCATGGTCCCGATAGCATCTTTCCGTGCATAGATGGCTATACGGATTAGGCTGGCAATGAGTACGATGGTGATAACTAGCAGCAATACGACAAAGACAATGAGAAACCATGATAGCTTATAGAATACTTCCCGTAGTTCGCTGACCACATTCTCCTGATAGGCCACACCTGTCACTCCTTCCAAACCGCCCACTTCTTCGCAGAATCGATCCAGCACCTCGCTACTGTTATCCGGCAGCAGATCGACGCGGAAATTTACCATCAGCGACGGATAAAGTGGATTGTAGCCAATGAATCCCACGAAATCTTCGCCCAGATCCTCGGTGAATATCTCGGCGGCTTTCTGTTTCGAGATGTAATCCACATGCTTGACATAGGGCATCTTTTCCACCACCGCCATGTCGGCAAGGGCTATCGAATCGCTGATGTCGGGTGAAAGGTCCACCTTGTAGGTGATCCGCTCCTGGGCATCGTGCGTCAGGCGATAGGAGTGGTACTCTATCACCAGCAACAACCCCAGCATGAACAGCACCAGCGTGATGCCTAGCACTGTGGCTCCATGGGTTCCCCAGAGATTAACCTTGTTTTTCAACTCTAAATGCTTAACTTTCTTAAAATCAGTTGGCCAACATTACCGGCATGACAAGCATCAGAATGTCGTCGGCCTTTCCTTCGGGCTCTTCGGTGTAGTAGGGGAATATGATACCTGCGCGCGAAGGATGAGACAATTCGATGAGTACCTGCTCGCTGTCGAGGTTGCTGATCATTTCGGTGAGGAACTTGGCGTTGAATCCAATATCCATCGGGTCACCCTCATATTGGCAAGGTATGGTCTCGTTGGCTTTGTTGGAAAACTCGATGTCCTCAGCCGAAATCTCCATCTTCTCTGCACCGATGGAGAGGCGCACCTGACGGGTGGCTTCGCTGGCAAAAATGCTCACGCGACGCAGGGTGTTCAAGAACGACTGGCGGTCAATAATCAGCTTGTTGGGATTGTCTTTCGGTATGGCGGCCTCGTAATTGGGATAGCGACCATCCACCAGGCGACAGACAATGTAGAAGTTGTCGAAGGTGATGAAAAGATTGGTGTTGTTGTATTCAATGCACACCTCGCTGTCGTCTTTACGGCCCGCCAAGATGTTCTTCACTATGATGATGGGCTTCTTGGGTAGGATGAAGTTGGTGCTCACCTCGCTGTGGACATCGTTGCGGCGGTAGCGCACCAGCTTGTGGGCGTCGGTGGCCACAAAGGTGATACCTTCGGGCGTCATCTCGCAGAAGATACCGTTCATCTGTTGGTGCATCTCGTCGTTGCTTGTTGCAAAGACAGTCTTGTTGATGGCTTCCACCAAGGCGTTGCCGCCCAGCACCACCGTGTTCGTGCCTTCTGCTGTCGGCATGGTAGGATAGGTGGCAGCATCCATGCCCGCCAAGTGGTATTGACCCTGACCCGAGGCAATCTCGATAGAATAGTTGCTCTGATCCACGTCGAAGGTAAGGGGAACATCATCAAACGTCTTCAGGATGTCGAGAAGCATTTTTGAAGGAATGGCCACCTCTTCAGGCTGCTCCATCCGCGAGGTCTCCACATCCATACGTGCCACGAGGGTCGTCGAAAGATCCGTCGTTTTCATCGTCAGCTGTCCCTCCTCCAAATGGAAGTGGAAGCAGTTGATGATGGGCATCGTGTTGTTGCTCGAAAGTACACCGCTGAGCGATTGCAACTGTTTGAGAAGCTGCTGACTGTTGACTATAAATTTCATTTTTTATTGTGTTTTGTTTTCCACTTTTTTGAAAGTGCAAAAATACATATATTTTATTTTACGGATGCTCTTCCATGATAAAACTTTTCCACCTATTAATCAACAACGGCTTCTGTGAACACGCCTTCTGGCAGGTTGCCCACGTTCTCATCGTTCCAACTCACGCATCCGTTGGCCTTCGAGTATTTGTTGTCTATGTAGAACTTGCCGTGCAGATGTGTGCCCACCTGCAGAATTTTCGGCGGCTCATACAACACGATTAGGTTGTCCATCGTGTCCTTTTGGTCGTTCGAAATTACCGTGCCGCCCACGCCCGCGGGAGTCTCAAGCTGCACGATATAGCCGGCGTTCATGTCTGTGTAGGTGACCGAGCAACTGCGTATCGCCACCACCTCGCCGCTGAAACTCAGTTCCTCGTGTTTCACGCATCCCGTCGCCAGCAGCCCCATTGCCAATATGATTATCAGTCTTTTCATGATTTAAAACATTCTCAATGCGTCATTCAGCGATGTTTTCTTATCTGTACTCTCCTTGCGGCGACCGATAATCAGGGCGCATGGAACCTGATAGTCGCCAGCAGGGAAATGCTTGGTGCGGCTCCCGGGAATCACCACACTCCTCGGCGGCACCTTTCCATGATATTCCACCGCCTCCTCGCCGCTCACATCGATGATGGGCGTGCTGCCCGTAATCACCGTGCCTGCGCCCAACACCGCCTCCTCGCCTATGTGGGCACCTTCCACCACGATGCAGCGGCTCCCGATGAAGCAATGGTCCTCGATGATGACGGGACTTGCCTGCAGAGGCTCCAACACGCCGCCGATGCCCACGCCGCCGCTCAAGTGCACGTTCTTTCCTATTTGGGCGCAACTGCCCACCGTGGCCCACGTATCCACCATCGTGCCGCTATCCACATAGGCTCCGATGTTTACATAACTGGGCATCAATATACAGCCCGGAGCCAGATAGGCTCCGTAACGAGCCACCGCCGGCGGCACCACCCGTACACCACTCTTTGCAAAATCGTGCTTCAGCGGTATCTTATCGTGATACTCCATCGGACCTGCTTCCTGTGTCTGCATCCCTTGCTGTCTGAAGTAGAGCAATATGGCCTTTTTTATCCATTCGTTCACCCGCCATGCTCCGCTTTCCTCTCTCTCTGCTATACGCAACTTTCCTTGATCCAGCAGAGCAACCACCTCGTTTATTGCATCTCGGGTCTCCTTTCTCTCCATCAACGCCGCTTCTCCCCACGCTCTTTCGATAATCTCTCTCATATCATTTTTTTATTGACTATTTAACACACAACTCATAGCTCACAAATCATCATTCATCTTATCAATGTGATGCTTCCCGCTCGTGTCAGTACCTGTTCCGAACGTAAATTCGACCGGTAGCGCATCTGATAGACGTAGCTCCCTTGTGGGCAGGGAGTTCCATCTAGATTCCGGCCGTCCCAGCATGCATCCGTTCCCTCCAGGTGTGCCACCATGTTGCCCTGGCGGCTGTAAATCCACACCTCCATCTCGCTCACATCCAGCAGTACTGGACGCCACACCTTGTTGGTTTCAAGGTTCGGTGTGAATACATTCGGTACCGTTACCATCGTACGGTCAATCCGAGCCGTCACCCTCGCCGTATCCGAGCAGCCCGCATAGCTGAATGCCACCAGTTCTATCACCAGCGAATCCTCTTCTACCGGGTATCGGTAGGTCAGGTGCGTCGCACGCTGCTCCTCGCCGCCCATCTGCCACTCGCTCCAGTCGTTGTGACGACTGGCATCATACAACTCAATGTCCGGCTCCTCAGGCGTCACTATCAACGGTATTGCCTTGATGCCCGCCCGCATATCTTCCGACATTACGTGCAAGTGCAGCACTAGTAGTGAATCGCACCCCCGCACCGTCGCCATCCGCATCGTGTAAGTACCGTGGCTGTAGTAAGTCTCACCCTCAAAAAAATAAGGCTCGTTCACACATACCGTATCGTAGAAATGATGCCGGTAGCTGGGATATACCGTCAAATTCACCGTCCCTATGCTGTCGCAACCCCAGTATGAACTCCCATTGAATGAAAACATCGTGTCGCGGTCATACAACCTCGATCCCCATCGCAATGCCTCGCACACAGCTGTGTCGATTGTGTCGCCCTGCAGGTTGGGGTGATACGTGATCGCCGCCGTCGTATCAATGGTGTCGCCGCACGAAGAGACAACGATAAAACGGTAGTTCACCGTCGAGTCGTGCTGCACATATGCCGGAGCAATTAGTCGGAATGTCGAATCGTTCACCCTCACCGACGGCCCACCTGTCACATCGTAGCTCACGGCACGACAACTGTCTATCAACGAGGCGTCCAGCGAAAGGTCCCACTCGAAAATATATCCGTTATCGACCGAGTAGCCATCTACCACCTCGATAAACCATGTGCCGTTTAGCGGACATCCGATAAGTCGCGTGAAACTCTGGTCGGGATGATAAAATCGACTGTGGGCAGCCACATTCGACGAATCCACAATATTATCGTTGCCTCCGTTGGTGGCACGATACACGATGCCGTCGCCGGGAGCATACTGGTACCCACTTGTCGTGTTATTGCTCCAGCAGTAATTCCACCCCACGCCAGGCTCGTTCTTCACGGCATTGGCGTCGCACGGATTCGTCTCGTTCTCTTCGTCGTTGGCCTCTCCGAAATAATAACCCTCATTCAGATTATCACCGTATAGCCATCCCACCGACTCGGTCGGTATTGTTCCGTCGCAGGCCGAACTTCCCGTCCCAGCATAGCGCATGATGTCGGCCTTCTGACCGTTGGGACAAGTGATGTTGATATAAATGTCGCCGATATACGAATGCTCCATTTTGATACGTACATACTTGATATTCTCCACCGACGTGATGCGTGCTGATGGGTCGAAGTTCGAAAATGTCACAGGCGATCGGTACGAGCAGCTCCCGTTGCACTCCACTCCGTCGGGCAGGAATATCTGCTCGCTGTGCCCCAACGTCGCATTCTGGTTGCTCACCACCACGGTATTCGTCCTTCGCAAGCCGAACGTCACCATCTGCTCAGTTCCCGCGCACTCGTTTTGCTCCAGATGCAATTCTATGATACTCTGTCCCATTGCCGTAATTGGTAACAAGCATAGTATCAGGCAATAGATAATATGTCGGCGTTTTCTTCTCATTTAAATCAAAATGCAAATATACAAATAAATTACAAATCCTGCTCCTTTTTTTTATAATCCATAACATTATGACATTCAGTTATACATCTCTTATGACTATAGTATGCCTCCATGATTCTACAATATGTTTTTAACAGCAAAAAAAATGGGAAGAATAGGGGAGGAGTGAGATTACAAGACGCGAAAAGCGTGAAAATATATTGTATTTGAAAAAAATATGTATATTTGCACTTTGAACAAAAACCTTACAACATGAAACAACTCATTGAATGCGTGCCTAATATCAGCGAAGGCCGCAACATGGATATTATCAATCAGGTGACTGCCGAGATTGAAAAGGTCGAAGGTGTGAAACTCCTCGATGTCGATCCCGGCCAGACAACCAACCGCACAGTCATCACCTTTGTCGGCGAGCCCGAGCCCGTTCTCGAGGCTGCCTACCAGGTGGTCAAGAAAGCAGCCGAGCTCATCGACATGACCCAGCACCATGGGGCCCACCCCCGTCAGGGTGCCACCGATGTCTGCCCGCTCATCCCCGTCAGTAACATCACCATGGAAGAGGTCGTCGAGTACGCTCATAAGCTCGGCAAGCGTCTCGGTGAAGAGCTTCAGATTCCCATCTACTGCTACGAGAACGCCGCCTTCATCCCCGAGCGCCGCAACCTCGCCTACTGCCGCACCGGTGAGTACGAGAGCCTTAGCTCCCGTCTCGGCACCGAACAATGGAAACCCGACTTCGGCCCCAACGCCTGGAACGACCACACTGCCCATACCGGTGCCACCCAGGTGGGTGCCCGCGACTTCCTCGTAGCCATCAACTACAACCTCAACACTACCTCCACCCGCCGCGCCAACGCTATCGCCTTCGACGTGCGCGAGAAAGGTCGCCCCAAACGCGAAGGTGGCAAGCCCAGCGGCAAGCCCATTAAGGATGAGAACGGCAAGACCATCATGATCCCTGGCACCCTCAAGGGCACCAAGGCCATCGGTTGGTATATCGAAGACTATGGCATCGCCCAGGTCTCTATGAACATCACATCCATCAAAGTGGCCCCCGTGCACCTCTGCTTCGACGAAGTGTGCCGCTGCGCCGCCAATCGCGGCCTTCGGGTCACCGGATGCGAGATTGTAGGCCTTATCCCCAAGAGCGTACTTATTGACGCCGGTAAATACTATCTTGCCAAACAGCAGCGCAGCCTCGGCGTCAGTGAAGAGGAAATTATGAAAGTCGCCATCAAGAGCATGGGCCTCGACGACCTCAAGCCCTTTGACCCCAAAGAGAAAGTCATCGAGTTCCTCATCGAGGACCACAGCAAGAAGAAACTGGTTGACCTCACCTGCCGCGGCTTCTGCGACGAGACAGCCAGCGAGAGTCCCGCCCCCGGCGGTGGCTCTGTCAGCGCCTACATGGGCGCCCTTGCCGCCTCCCTTGGCACCATGGTGGCCAACCTCACAGGTGGCAAAGCTGCCTATGACGACGACTGGGAGAAATTCAGCGATGTGGCCGTCAAAGGCCAGGCTCTGAAAGACGAGCTGTTGCACCTTGTCGATGAGGATACCGCCGCATTCAACAAAATCATGGATGCCTTCGGCCTGCCCAAGAAAACCGACGAGGAAAAGGCCGCCCGCAGTGCCGCCATCCAGGAGGCCACCAAGTTCGCCACCGAGGTGCCTTTCCGCACAATGCAGCGCTCCCTTGAAGCATTCGAGGTTTGCCGTGCTATGGTGGAATGGGGCAACCCCAACAGTGTCACCGACGGTGGAGTCGGCTCGTTGGCTGCCCGTAGCGCTGTCATGGGTGCCCATCTTAATGTCAAGATCAACGCCTCCTCGCTCAAGGACGAAGCCTTCAAGGCTGACATTCTCTCCAAGGCACAAGCCATTGAGGACGAAGCCATCCGTCAGGAAGCCGAGATACTGAAAATTGTAAACGAAAAAATAGGACTCTGATGAAACGTAAAGCAATTGTTCTTCTTGCCTTTGTGGTGCTGACGCTCGTCGTAGCCGCATGCACCCACCACACCTGTCCCGCCTACCGCGGCAGCGTGGCTATGGCCGAAGTGGTTGAATAAACCACCGCCAGACATCAATCATTAAGGGATGCTCCAAACGGAACATCCCTTTTCTGTCGTCATAATATTTTTTGCTGGCATTATTGTGCCCCGAACTCCATCAGGTAAGCTTTGATAAATTCGTCGAGTTTGCCGTCGAGCACACCTGCAACATCGGAGGTTTGATAGTTGGTGCGGTGGTCTTTCACGCGGCGGTCATCCATCACATAGGAGCGTATCTGAGAACCCCACTCAATCTTCTTCTGGCTTGCTTTGATTTTGTCCTTCTCCTCCATGCGGTGTTTGAGTTCGCGATCGTAGAGCTGACTGCGAAGCAGACGCATGGCGTTCTCTTTGTTCTTGGGCTGGTCGCGGGTCTCTGTGTTCTCAATGAGAATCTCTTCTTCTTCGCCGGTATAGGGGTCCTTATACTGGTAGCGCAGACGTACTCCTGACTCCACTTTGTTGACGTTCTGTCCACCGGCACCGCCGCTGCGGAAGGTGTCCCAGCTCAGTTTCGACATATCGACTACCACTTCGATGGTGTCATCGATAAGCGGTGTGACGCTGACCGATGTGAAACTGGTCATACGTTTGCCTTGTGCATTGAAAGGGGAGACGCGCACCAGACGGTGCACGCCGGTTTCGCTCTTGAGGTAGCCATAGGCGAAGTCGCCCTCAATCTGTAACGTACAGCTTTTGATACCGGCACCATCGCCGTCGAGACTGTTGCTGACAACAACTTTATAGCCGTGGGTTTCAGCATATCGTATGTACATGCGCATGAGCATTTCGGCCCAGTCTTGAGCCTCCACGCCGCCGGCACCGGCATTGATGCTCAGTACCGCGTCGAGACGGTCGCTGTCGGAACGAAGCATATTTTTAAACTCCAGTTCCTCCACTTTTTTCTGAGTGGTGGCTATTTGGGTCATCAGCTCTTCCTCGGTAGCGTCGCCGCTTTCGAAGAATTCTCCCATCACCTCGAGGTCGCCGCAACTCTCCTCGACATTCTTATAGGCAATCACCCAGCTTTTCTTGGCATTGATGCCCTTCACCACCTTCTGCGCCTCTTTGGGGTCATTCCAGAAGTCGGGAGCCTCGGTTTTCTTCTCCTCTTCAGCTATCCATGCCTGGGTTTTCTCGATATCGAGGAATTTCTTCAATGCGTCTTTGCGTGCGATGAGGTCTTTTATCTGTTCTTGATTGGTCATAATCAATTAATGTATGGTGAAATAGGCCAGTGTAAAAGCCACAATGCAAAGCCCCAGGTTGAGCCAGAGCTTGTCGTGCTGCTTGTGGTCGAAAAGGATACTGCTGCTGACATGCAGGAGCACACCGATGACCAGGCCGATAATCATATGTTGTTGTTCTTCATTGGGCTGCACGACATAGAGATTGAACAGTGATCCGAGAGGTGACATCGCACCAAAGAGCACCAGCGACCCAAATAACCGCCAGAAACCCATGCGACGAACGGTCAGAAGTGCAACGAGTATCAGCGCCACGGGTATGTTATGTATCAGTATGCCGTAGAGCAGGCCTTGGTTCACGCTCCCGTCAGTATCGACGAGCGGCATGCCTTCGAGGAAAGCATGGAGGCAGAGACCTAGCATCAGCCCCAATACCGGCGCATCGGCCTTGCGGTCTTCGACATGGCCGTGCTCGGCATGGGCCGACAGGAATTCGAGCACTTGCTGTATCAGGAAACCGGCCAAGATGGCGAAGAAAGGACGTGGGTCAATCTTCGGCTCTCCGTCCTCGGGCCATATAAGATTGATGGATTCGGGAAGCAAGCTCAGTATGCAGACGCCCAGCAGGAATGCCCCGCCAAAGACGGTGACGCCACGCATCACGCCATCGGGAAGTCTTTTCCCCGACGGTGCCAGCGCAATCCATACTGCTACGCCCAAAACGATTGCTATATAAGCGGCTATCATCTAATGTCCACAAAAAAAGGGCAAGCTGTTTATATCGCACCGCTACAACCAAACACCCTTGCTGTATTCCTACCCTGGGGGATTCAATGGGAGCTGGTCGTATAAGACTTGCCCAATCCTATTGATTTACAGGCCGGAGCCAGAAATCATTGTCTCTCTTTCGGATTGCAAAGATACGAAAGTTAAGTGATATGACAAATTTTTTTTTGAACGTGATAAAAGATAAAAGAGAATCGTCGTGGCTGATATTGTGAAATGGTCAGCAAGGATCGACATCAAAAAGGACAGACACGCCGCTCCATCCTTCCTGTTTTGAGAGGTCATCTGCAATCTGTCTCATCACCCGTTTTGCATCAGCGATGGCTTCGGTACGTTCAAAGCGCAGGGTAATTTGTTTGAGATAAAGTCCTCTGATGCGGCTGACCAAAGGGTATTCCGGTCCCATGACTCGCCATGTGAATATACCACGCAGTTGAGTCGCCATCCATTCAGCGGATGCATTAAGTACTTCGGTGTCACGGTGTTTGAGCGTGATTTGTATGAGTCGGTAGAAAGGCGGGTAGCGGAATACGCGTCGCTCTTGAATCTGCTCTTCATAAAGGTGGCGGTAATCGCCTGTCATCACATCGGCAAGCACTTGGTGCTGAGGATTGAAAGTTTGAATAAACACCCGTCCGCCCTCACCATGACGTCCAGCACGGCCACTCACTTGTGTCAGTTGCTGGAATGCACGCTCAAAGGAACGGAAGTTGGGATAATTTATGAGATTGTCGGCATTGACCACTCCCACCACCGATACATTTTGAAAATCAAGCCCTTTGGTCACCATCTGCGTTCCGACAAGAATGTCTATGCGGCGGTTTTGAAAGTCGTTGAGCAACTCTATATACTGGTTTTTCTGAAGCGTGCTGTCAAGGTCCATTCGTGCCACCGTGGCGTCTGGATACATGATTTGCAAATCCTCTTCTATGCGTTCTGTCCCGATACCTATCATACGCAGATGGGTCGAGTGGCAGGCAGGGCATTCCTCGGGCACAGGGATGCTGTAACCGCAGTAGTGGCAGCGCAATGTGTTGGTCGCCTTGTGATAAACCAACGACACATCGCAATGGACACATTGGGGTATATGGTGACAGTCGTCGCATTCCAGGTGCAGAGAGAATCCTCTTCGGTTCTGGAACAGGATCACTTGCTGTTTCTTGGCCAGCGCCGCGTCGATAGCGGCAAGTAGGGGTGTGGAAAAGTGCCCCTTCATCTCGTGTTTCTTATAGGCTTCACGCATATCGACTATGGTCACCTCTGGAAGGCTGAAGCCACCATAACGCTGTGTGAGTGTGGCTAATCCGTATTTCCCAGTTGCTGCGTTGTGGTAACTTTCCACGCTTGGTGTGGCGCTTCCCAACACCACCCGGGCCTTCCACATGGAAGCCAGATAGATGGCCGCGTCGCGGGCGTTGTAGCGCGGCGCAGGGTCTTGCTGTTTGAAAGAACTATCGTGTTCCTCATCGACAATGACAAGTGCCAGGTCTCTGAACGGAAGCAGCAAGGCACTCCGTGCGCCAAGCAACACCTGGAATCCACCCTCGTCATTGCTGAGCGTGCGTTGCCATACTTCCACGCGCTGGCTGGCCGAGAATCGCGAGTGATAGACGCCCACCTTGTCGCCAAAGTAGCGCTTCAGCCGATTGATAACCTGCGTCGTAAGCGCTATCTCGGGCAAGAGCATCAATGCTTGGCGTCCTGAGCGTATCACTTCGTCAATCAGTTTAATATACACCTCGGTTTTGCCGCTCGCAGTCACGCCATGCAGCAAGTGCGTTCTCTGTGAACAATTGCCGCTTAACACAGAAAACGCCCGTTCCTGCTCTTCGTTAAGCACTATCTGCCGCGGGTCGAGCAAATCTTCTGTGTCATAGCGTTCGATGCGGCTTTCGACGTGCTCTTCCTGTTTCAGAATGTTGTTTCTCAACAGCGTGTTCAATGCCGACCCCTGTGGTAATGCTCTTTTGGCCACGGGATTACGGCCGAAATCGGACAGCTGCATCAGTTGCATCAGTATTGCAACCTGTTTGCTGCGTTTTTTTCGTTCCAGTTCGTTGAAAAGCTGCCGCTGTGACGTTTCTGACTGGTAGGCTTCCGACAAGCGCAGGTAGGTCGATGTACGTGGGGTGAAGCGATTCTTTATATCTTCATCCATCACAATAATTGACTGTTCTATCATCGTGCGAATCAGTGGCATTACCTTTTGAATGCCAAGAGCCCTTCCGATATCTGCCACTTTCATGACCTGATGTTCGGAGAGCATTTGAACCACACGAAGTTCCTGGTCGCTAAGGCGCGAAAGTTCACCGTCGAAATCGGGATGAATGGCCACGGCACTCTCGCTGGCCAGCTTCAAACCAGCCGGCAAGGCTACCGCCATCACATCGCCGGCATAGCACATGTAATAGTCGGCCAGCCAATCCCAGAAGTCCATCTGGCGCTCGGTGACGATAGGTTCGATGTCCAAAATGGAAGCGATGTATTTCGTTTTCCAATTAGGCGCATGCTCATGTATGCGGCGAATCAGGGCGGAATACAACTTCTGGCGGCCGAATTGCACCACCACCCGCTGTCCGGGCTTTACTTTCCCGTTGTATTCTTGTGGAACCCTATATGTATATGTCCCAGGTAGATGCAACGGGAGCAAGACGTCGGCATAGTATATTTTTGACCCATCCATTCCGACTGCAAAATTACACATTTTTCCGCAATCGTCGTAAATACTATTCTTCGTGAGATTGACTTAGGGATGACCTAAGGATGACCTAG
>DGIA01000023.1:117414-141619 GCA_002392965.1 Bacteroidales bacterium UBA3834
TAGGGATGACCTAGGGATGACTTAAGTGATGGCATGGGCTCGGGTTTTAAGTGAATAGGGTTGGGATTTAGGAAAACACCTTGGGAATATGTGACAAATAAATCGGAATTACTTTTACCGAAGGAATAGAGATTTTTATTTTTTTTCGTATCTTTGCAATATTAAAATTTTTGACAATGACTATTATTGATTCTCTGACACAGACGATTAGCCTGGCGCTGAATGATCTTTACGCCATAGGACAGGCTCCCGCCGACATTGTTTTGCAAGACACCCGCCGCGATTTCAAAGGCGACTATACCCTTGTGGTGTTTCCCTATGTGAAGCAGGCTCGCAAAAGCCCCGAAGCCGTAGGACAGGAGATTGGCTCTTATGTGAAAGAACGCCTTGATGTGGTTGATGGTTTCAACGTTATCAAAGGTTTTTTGAACTTTGAGGTGGCCGACAGCTATTGGTTGCAGTTTGTGTGCGAGAAGGGTAAAGATGAGCGGTATGGGACGAAACAGCCCGACCTTGAATCGTCTCCAGTAGTGGTTGAGTACAGTAGCCCTAACACAAATAAACCCTTGCACTTAGGTCATATAAGAAATAACCTTCTTGGATGGTCGGTGAGCCAGTTGTTGGCGGCCAACGGTGCCAATGTGAAGAAGGTGAATCTGGTAAACGACCGAGGCATTCATATCTGCAAGAGCATGTTGGCCTGGCTGCGTTACGGTAACGGTGAGACCCCGGAAAGCACCGGCCTCAAAGGTGACCATCTGGTGGGGAAATATTATGTGGAATTCGACAAGCACTATAAAGAAGAAGTCAAACAGCTGATGGAGAGTGGGGTAGAGGAGGAGCAAGCCAAAAAGGACGCTCCATTGATGCAAGAAGCCCAGCAGATGTTGAAACGTTGGGAAGAAGGTGATTCTGAGGTGCGTGCATTGTGGGAGAAGATGAATGGCTGGGTGTATGCCGGATTTGACGAGACCTACCGGCGCCTTGGAGTCGGCTTCGACAAAGTGTATTATGAATCAAACACCTATCTGCTTGGCAAGGAATTGGTGCAGAAAGGTTTGGACATGGGTGTCTTGTTCCGCAAGGAAGATGGTTCGGTTTGGTGCGACCTTACTGGCGACGGTTTGGATCAGAAACTCCTCCTGCGTAAAGATGGCACCAGCGTCTATATGACCCAGGACCTTGGTACCGCACTACTGCGCCATAACGATTTCGGCGCCGAACAGCTTATCTACGTTGTTGGAAACGAGCAAGACTATCACTTTAAAGTACTCAAGCTAATTCTCGGAAAATTAGGTTTTTCATGGGCGGAAAAAGTCTATCATTTGAGTTATGGTATGGTCGAACTCCCCAATGGAAAGATGAAGAGCCGCGAGGGAACGGTTGTGGATGCTGACGACCTTATCGACGAGATGGAAAAAACGGCCGAAGAAATGAGCCGTGAGCACGGAAAGAACGATGAACTAAGCGCCGAAGAACAACGCCATCTGTATTACATTTTGGCTTTAGGTGCTCTCAAATACTTCATTCTCAAGGTTGATCCCACAAAGAATATGCTCTTCAACCCCGCAGAAAGTATCGACTTCAACGGCAACACGGGTCCCTTCATACAATACACCTATGCTCGTATCCGCAGTATCGTGCGAAAAGCAGGGGAGAGTCAGGATTGGAAATCGGGAGATGAGAAGTTGAACGACAAGGAAAGGCTAGTAATCAAGATATTGCATTCGCTTCCTGATACCATCGAGGCGGCTGCGGAAGCCTATAGCCCGGCAATGGTTGCCAACTATGCCTATGACCTTGCTAAAGCATTCAACAGCTTCTATCAAGATACGCCCATTCTGCGTGAGACGGATCCTCAGTTGAAGGCTTTCCGTGTGTGCCTATGTGCTTTTGTCGCCCACGCGTTGAGAAATACCATGAATATCCTTGGCATTGAAGTGCCGGAACGAATGTAATACCTGAGAAACAATGATTTATAAACATATTATAGAAACTCCGTCGTACCTGTGTGATATAAACGACCGTCTGCACACTTGGGCGGCCGTTCGCCTATGCCAGGAAGTGACTGAATATCATGGCAATGCCACAGGAATCGGGTTCAAGACACTCCTGGAGAAGAATCAGGCGTGGGTCATTGTGCGTGGCTTGTACAATGTGTATAGATTGCCCGACGCATTTGAGAAAATTGAATTAAGTACTTGGTCAAGAGGCAATAATGGATTGATTGCTTTTCGTGACTATCGAATGACGACGTTGGACGGCGAGGTCTTGCTTACAGGAACATCACATTGGCCGTTGATTGACATGACCACACGACGTGCGTTGAGACTGCATGATGTGATAGCACATTACGAAAATCATGACATTCTAGCCACAAATGTAGATACAATAGGTAAAATTCATTTGCCAGAGATGACGGATGAGGATATTGTAGCTCGCCACAAAGCCGTATTTTCAATGGTGGATCACACAAGGCACGTCAATAATTCCGAATACATAAAATTGTTATTCGACAGTTTGCACGATGTTGGATTCGATACAATGAAACCGTTCCGGTTGGAGTTGAACTATCAGTTGGAAACCCGTATGGATGAAATGCTTACAATACAGCATAAACGTGTTAATGATATTCATTTTATTCATATTAGCAATCCTCGAGCCTCAAGTGTCATTGCGAAAATCTCCCCAATAGGATAAAAAAAGAGCCCCATAATCGGGCTTTTTTTACTCTCTTTTTATTAACACAATGGAGATTATGTTAAATAATAAAAATATCCACCCTATTGGAATGCCATATTGCTATTGCGATACTGAGGCAGTTTTGATACATCATTTCCAAACCATGAAGGTGGTATAAAAGTGTCTGCATCGATTGTTGATGGGAATTCAACTTCAACAAGCACAATTCCTTCATGGTATCCATGAAAGATATCAAGTTCAGCAATCAGATTGTTTTTTGCCAGAGGAATCATATATCTTGTTTTACAAACCATTCGGCCATCGCATTTTGCTTTAAGTATATTGTATTTTTCTGACGATAACTGAAATTCCTCCTCCCTGTTGTGGATTGCCCCCGACTTGGTTTGCTTGTTTTCTTTAACGGTAAGCCAATAACAATCGCCCGCCTTGCGGATTCGCAAGGTGGGCGATGTACATAGATATCCTTGTTCTATTTCAATGTGTGGATATTGCTCTATATCACTAGGCAACTCCTTTACAAGAAATTTACGTTCAATTTCCATTAAAGGGATGCGAGACAGTTTGTTACATTCTTTTCAATACGTGCCGCTATGTCCGGGCAGTCGTCAGCTTTTTGAAATTTCTCACCAGTAATATGCTCGTACAGTTCAATATAGCGGTCGCTGATGTTGTTGACAATGGTCTCAGTCATTTCGGGCACCTTCTGCCCTTCTTTCCCCTGGAACCCGTTTTCCATAAGCCATTCACGAACAAATTCCTTGCTGAGTTGGCGTTGGTGCTCTCCTTTTGCAAGACGTTCTTCAAAACCATCTGAATAGAAATAACGGCTGCTGTCCGGAGTATGTATTTCGTCAATGAGGTAGATTTTGCCGTCACGTTTGCCGAACTCATATTTGGTATCGACGAGGATAAGGCCTTTCTGAGCGGCTATCTCGGTACCGCGCTGGAAGAGTTGAAGAGCGTATCGCTCCAGTTGGTCGTAGTCTTCCTTACTGACTAGGCCGGTACGGATGATTTCTTCACGACTGATGTTCTCGTCATGGCCTTCATCGGCCTTTGTGGTAGGAGTAATGATGGGTGTGGGGAATTTCTGGTTCTCTACCATTCCTTCGGGCAGTTGAACTCCGCAGAGAGTACGTGCACCGGCTTTATATTCACGCCATGCACTGCCCGCCAGATAACCACGAACAATCATTTCAACGCGGAAACCTTCACATTTCAGTCCGACGGTGACCATCGGGTCGGGGGTTGCGATTTTCCAGTTGGGGACGATGTCGGCGGTTGCGTCAAGGAACTTGGCGGCAATTTGGTTCAGCACTTGGCCTTTGTAAGGAATTCCCTTAGGAAGCACAACATCAAAAGCTGATATGCGGTCACTGACAACCATAGCCATGAAGCGGTCGTCAATGTTATATACGTCGCGTACTTTGCCGACGTACAAACTTTTCTGTTTCGGAAAATGAAAATTTGTTTTTACAATTGCGTCCATATTTATTCATCTAATTTGTTTGCAAAGAATGTGAAGTTCACTTTCCCATAGGCGCGGTGCTGCCAAAAATGCGGATGCTCCTCAAAACTGTATTCGCGTGGATGTTCAAGGATGAAAATACCGTCGTCGGTGAGCACTCTCCTATCGAAGACCAGTTCGGGCAGTTCCTGCAGGTTCTCCAGTGAGTAAGGGGGATCGGCAAAGACGATGTCAAATTGACGGTTGGCACGTTTTAACAGATCGAATACATCTGCTCGCACAACATGCAAGTTTCTCACGTTCAGCGCAGCGGCGCTCTGTTTGATGAAATCGGTGCAAGAGGAGTTTATGTCGATAGAAGTAACTTCGCGTACCCCACGGGAAATAAATTCAAGTGATACAGCCCCCGTGCCGGCAAAGAGATCCATTACGGAGCAGTCCTCGTAGTCAATGTAGTTGTTCAGGATGTTGAACAAACTCTCACGGGCCATGTCTGTGGTTGGACGAACCGGTAGGTTTTGTGGAGGGTTCAGCCGTCGGCCTCTCAGTGTTCCTGCAATTATTCGCATGAAAAGGGTTTACATCAAGATCAAGGCGTAACGATAGGTATGGAGTTGTTGGAGTTGTGGGTTGGATGATTGCTTGGCGGTGCCGTTGAAGAGGGTGACGTGAGGGAAATAAGGTCGCGCTTGGGAGAACAATTCCCGGTTTACATCGCCACACATGAGCAATTCAGTAGCAGACGATTCGAGATTAAAACTTTTCATCACATCCACAATGTGGTAAATTGCTTCGTCGCAGTTGTCAAAAGCCAAGGTGTTACCAAAGAGATAACGTTCGTCGCAGAACGCGGCCACATCCACCCTACCCTTTCTCCAATGGGAGAGGAGTAACTGTCGGTGGGCACTCTGCGGGGCTATTTGTGCAAATTTTGCGTGTTGGTTTAAAACCACAACGCCAGGCATTACAACTTTGAACGCCATTACGACGTGTTCGGTGGCGGCAAAAACTGATGTGGATGCAAGCGACTGACTATGGCAGGTCATTACCATAGTTGACTCAGAACCCATCAGTTTTAAGTATTTGCGCATGTTGAAAGAAGAGTAGAGCTCGTCAGGCACCCACACACTTTCGTCGGTCAACACAATAAGCTCGGAGGTGGCGTAACCCAAGGGTTGGATACCGGCGGAGGCAAAGAAAGACTTAAGGTCTTTCATCACCTCAGTCATGGTCTCTGCGTGTTTTCCTTCAACTTCACCGAATGAAAGTAGAATGCCGGCAGTGCTGGTCTCGGTAAAAGAAAATCCATTGGCCCCGAGGCAAATGGATAATCTCTTTTCGCGCGAGGCAAGCTCTTGGTCGGTTTTAATCAGAGTCTTGCAGCTATATGGCATATTATTATTTATTCAAAGTTACCGTCGGTGACGGCCTGGGTCATATCGCCCACTTTCCAACCCGCATAACGTCCTTTGACCTCATTGATTTCGGCAATTTTATTTACCACCAACTGATGGTCCATGTCGCTGAGGAGGAGCGTCAGCGGCACTTTGCATTCGAAGACGGGAACCATAAATCCGCTTTTTTCAAGCATACCGGCCTGCAGCTCAAATTCATTTTTCTCACCTTTGGGGTACGGGACATAACGGAGGTTGAGAATCTCCTCATCAGTCATCTGATGGGTGTAGCCGTTGGCATCGGTGATAGGCAGTTTACCGTCTTCACGCAGTTTGCCGATGGGGTTGACAAAGATTTCAACACGAGAGATGTAACCTTTCTTGACAGCTTCAAGTTCAGGAATCTCGTTGATATCGACATCGTCAGGAATCAAACTATGATTAATCACTTTGCTGACGACTCTCATGCTGTCCTCGTTTAGCAGGCGGTTGAAAAGAGTGTCGAAGCTACCGCAGTAGGTGCCATAGGTTAGTTTGTAGGCATCCTGAAGGGTACGGATGGATTTGAGTTTTTCGGCACAAGCGTCACGACGTTTGGTATATTCGTTGTCGAAACGCATGGGTTTCTGAATGCTGTTGTAGAGTAGCACGGCAAGGGCGATGATGACAAAGCCCAGTACAATTTGGATAACAGTTCTGCCTTTCATTTTATAAAATATTATCAGTTTTCTTTTTTATAAGGTTTTGTATTCCAGTCGAAAAAGGAGTTAATGAGCGTCACTTCCCGGGAATACAACCGAATGCAAAGATACACATTTTTTTTCATTTGGCAAATATTTTTTTACCATGTTCAACGAGAAGGGTACAGATGCTAAAAAAGTTGTTGAAGGCGAAACGAGACATCAAAATGCAATTGCATCTTTGCTTCTTGATGCGGATAGAGAGCTGGTGGCTTGGAATAGAATGGCGTGGAAGTTTGTGTAGTGGTTAAGGGTTTTCGCGATGTGAGATGATGACGTTGACGTCGGGATATTGCTTTTTGATGACGTCGGCGAGCCATTGGGCGCAGAATACGGAGCGGTGTTGCCCACCGGTGCATCCGAACTGGACGGAAAGGTGTGTGAAGTGCCTTTCGAGGTATTTGTCGATGCTTTGTGTGACGATGGCTTTGGCGTGGGCGAGAAACTGAGTGACTGCGGGATCGTTTTGCAGGAATTGTATGACGGGTTGGTCTTTGCCTGTGTAGTTTTTGTATTCTGGGTAGCGACCCGGGTTGGGAAGGGCTCGACAGTCGAAAATGTGCCCACCGCCGTTTCCAGAGTTGTCGGATGGCAAACCTTGTTTGTAACTGAATGAGCCTATGGTGACGGTAAGGGTGGTGGACGGTGTGAGCGAGGGGCTGTCGGATGGCTGGAGTGAAGTGAGTATCCGATTCAGTTCGGGGAGTTCGTTGGGAAGCGGATGGTCTTCGAGAATCTGGCGGAGGTTTCGGATGGCAAGGGGAATGCTTTGAATGAAGTAGGTTTTTTGTTCGTAGAGTCCGCGGTAGCCGTATGCGCCGAGTGTCTGGAGGATGCGTAGGATGGCGAAGAGCCAGAAGTAATCCATGAAGCGTGGGTCGCCGTGGAAGTTGACGTAGTCGCGCAGGAGTTGGAGCCGGATAGATGGTGGGAGGTCGCTTTTGGCGCTGTAGAGGAGTGAAGCAACGTCGTATTGGGCGGCTCCTTTTCTTCCACCTTGGTAGTCGATGTAGTATAGCGTCGGAGTGGGCGTCGAAAGATTGTTGTCGCCATGGAAAAGCATGATGTTGCGGGGGTTGAAGTCGCGATAGAGGAAGTAGTTGTCATCAGCTTGAAGGAGAAGTGAGGCGAGGCATTGGAGGTCGTTTTCGAGGAGTTCTTCGTCGAAGTCGATGTGGTTGATTTTAAGGAAGAGGTATTTGAAGTAGTTGAGATCCCACATGATGGCGCGGCGGTCGAAGGCAGGTCGAGGATAGGCAAGAGAGAAGTCGAGGTCGCGTCCGGCGCATTGGATGGCGTGGAGGTCGGAGAGTGCCTGCCGATAGAGTGCCAGCATTTGAGTGTCGAATCCCCCACCCTGTTGCTTTTTCTCATGCAGGAGGCCGTAAAGGGTTTGGTCACCAAGATCTTGTTGGATGTAGTGTCGCTGGTCGCTGTGAACGGCGTAGAGTTCGGGCACATTGATGCCTTTGCTGCGGAGGTGGCGGGTGAAGGCGAAAAATGCCTGGTTTTCGCGTATGTCGGGGGCTATGGTGCCGATGCAGCGCCGAGTGGACCCGATGAGGCGATAGTAGCGGCGGTTAGAGCCGCTCGCACCCAGAGCGAGAATTTCGACACAGGGTTCGGATGCCCAGTCGGCAAAGAGGCGTTTGAGCGTTTCCATTATTGTTGGGTGGGAGCGTCGGCGGGTTGCTCTTCGTGCTGGGTGCGTACCTCGTCAATCATGCGGCATTTGCCAGAGAAGACGGCACCGGGTTCGATGGAGAGCTTGTTGATAAGTATGTCGCCACGGACGCGAGCGGAGGCGTGGAGAGAGAGGAGTTCCTTGACGGAGAGGTTGCCGTTGACTGTGCCGATGATATTGGCGTTCTGGCATAGGACGTTGCCGTTGACGACGCCGGAGTCGCCTATGACAAGCTTGCCGTTCAGCTGGATGTTGCCTTCAAGGAGGCCATCGAGGCGGAAGTCGCCGGAGGCGACGATGTCACCTTTGACGGTGGTGCCGTCGGTGATGATGTTGATGGGGCTGTTTTCGATTTCCATTGTTTTAGCCATAATATTGTATATTTTTGGTTTTTTTGACGGATTATTTTAGGTATTGTTTGCGAAAGAAGGCGATGTATGCGTCGGGGTTTTTCCGGTTGTATAAAGTGGCGTAGTTCTGGGTGGAGATGATGAAATGAGTGTAGTCTGAGTCGGGGTAGCGCAAGAGAGGACTTTCGTCCTGGGTGAGGTGGCGATAGTAGCCCATGGCTTCGTCCGCATTTCGGAAACGATGGATGGTAAGCAGTTGTGTGGTGTCGGAGAAAAGGACGGCGTTGACTTTGTAGCCGTTGTTTGCATAGTATTGGGTGTTGAAATCGGTAAGCCTGTATTGGAGCTCTGTCGCTTTGATGCGGCGGTCGTTGATGATGATGACAACGTAATATTGCTGTCCCTCCCGATAGCGAAAGACGGAGGCTTCGGGAGGGAGGTCGTCTTTGGGAGACGTGGGGAGTGTGACCGGAGGTTCTTTGGGTTGGTTTGTCTCACGTGCGCGCTGTTCGTCTCGGAGGGTGATTTCTTCACGCTGACTGTCGGCTTGTCTGGCGGCTAATGTGTTGGTGTCGGAGCGGAGGAGTTCAAGTTGGGCGAGTACAAGGGGGTGAAGGGTGTCTTCTTCAGTAAGTTGTGTGAGCATTTGTTCGAGGAGGCTAACGGCATCGGATCGTTCGTCGAGCGAGGCAAGCGCCAGGCTTTTCCAGTAGTGGAACTTAGGCAGCATGTGGTGTCCGGCATAGAGCTCGTCGGCTTGGTCAGAGAGGGTGACTACCCTGTTGTAACGGCGATGGGCGAAGTTGTCATAAAGTTCCTCGTAGGCCTCTTCCACCCTACCCTCGCGGCGAAGGAGTTCTTTGTAGTATTCGTTGTCGCGGATGAGGTTGGCGAAGTCGCCGTCGGGGAATCCGAGGAGAACCATGTCGCGGTAGTAGTTGGCCTGCGGCGTGTTACCCTGCCGGTCATAGATGCGGTAGAGCATGTAGAAAGCTTGCTCTATTTCCGGATGGGCAGTATAGTCGCGAGCGAGGCGGAGATAGCAGTCGAGTGCCCTCGGTGTGTTGTGTATGCCATCGTAGAGGATGTAACCTGCATTGAGCAGACAGAGGGAGGTGAGTGAGTCGATAGAATCGAATTGTGCCTGGCTGACAGGGAGCTCTTTGAGGTAGAAGGCAGGACTGTGTGGGTCGTCTGGGTTTCCGATGTTGGGCTTGCTGTTGCCTTTGCCGGGTGCTAGAGTATCAGAGTCGCTGAGTGACAAGGTGTCACTTCCGGTATCCGATGAAGAAGTGTCGAAGGTGAATAGGCTGAAATTGGGTTTGTTGAATAGGAACCAGTTGTCTTCGAGCACACGCACGCCCCATCGTTGCCGGAAGGTCTCTTTCCCTTTCTGTACGGAATTGGGGTTGTAAAAGTACCAGTCTCCTTTGAGTGTATTTTGCTGTACGTTGTTTTCGTTCCGGAGTTCGTCGATTAGAGCTTGTTCCTGAGCTCGTTTCTCCCTGACGACGAGGGTGTCGATAGTACGTTGTATAAGCGCGTTCCGTTCGGATTCGGGAAGAGCGGCCACATTCAGAAGACTGTCACACCGTTCATAGACACGGGTATAGGATACGAGGTCTTTGAGCATGTCGTTACGGCGTTTAATTGTGGCGTATCCCGGGTAGTCTTTCGAGAGGTATTGGACGGCTGTGTCGTAGTAGTATTGCGCCATGTCGTAGTTCTCATATATGTCATAGAGTACCTCTCCGAGCTTGAGTGCCGATTTGCCTTTCTGAGCCTTGTTGTTTTGGGACACAGCCACGCTTTTTTTCAAGTTCTCGCATGCTTTTTGGGCATTCTTCAATCCGAGGTACATCTCGCCTTTAGCATAATAGATTTGATCGCGATACTCTTCGTTTTTCTTGTCGGCTAGCATGGCGTCGAGTTGGCGCTCGAGTTTGGAAATATCGCTTTCGTCAAGAGAAGCAAGGTCGGCACAGGAGGCTTCCGAGAGCCGTGCGTTGAACTCCATAACATAGTCGGGGGAGTATGAATGCACTTTCCGGAAATATTTAGTGGCCACAGCACGGCGATCAAGCTTCTGATAGATTTGCGCCAAAAGGAAAGTGAGTCGGGCCTTGGTATTGTTGTTGTGAGTGGCGTCGAGGGCAAGATGGATGTATTCTACAGCTTTCTTATATTTCTCCTGCGGCATAGTGGATTCAATCATGGCGCAGTAGAGTTTGTCGCGCTGATTGTAGGAGAAATTGCCCGCTTCGAGACGTGACACAAGTTGGTCGAGGGTTGCTTCCGCTTCCGAATAGCGCTTTTCGCGAACCATGCACCGAGCCATCAAGACGGCGGCTTCGTCACCGGCGCGTGTGCCGTTGAATTGCGTGACGAGGATGTTGCAGGTGTTGAGGGTCGAGGTATAGTCTTGCTTGTAGAAGGTGGCATAGGCGGTCAGCAGGTAACACTCCTTGATGTAGGGCACGTGTTCTTCGCCCCCCACATAGATACTGTGTTTCTTGATGCCCTTCACTCCTTTTTCAATGGCACGGTCCATCTCAGGATTCACGCTGCGGGCTTCATCGGCCGTAGGAACCTTCTCCACCGGCAGAAACATGGTATAGTCATCGGAAGCCGACTTCATCAGTTTCTCGTATCCTGCTTTGAGACTTTCATTTCCGTTCCACCACACATTGTAATGGCATGTGGTGTTATGGAACTGGATATTGGTCCATTTGGCCTTCTGGGTTGAGCAGGAGGCGAGCAGCAGGAAACCTGCGATGAGGGTTATTATGTACCTGAGCTTCTTGATATAAGAAAAGTGTTAGACGTTGAACCTGAAGTGCATGATGTCGCCATCCTGGACAATGTAGTCTTTCCCTTCTATGGCTATCTTGCCTGCCTCGCGGCACTTGGCTTCAGAGCCAAGTGCGACATAGTCGTCGTATTTGATGACCTCTGCCCGGATAAAGCCCCGCTCGAAGTCGGAGTGTATAATACCTGCTGTCTGAGGTGCTTTCATACCTTTTTTAAAGGTCCATGCACGGCATTCCTTTGGGCCGGCGGTGAGGAAGGTCTGCAGCCCCAACAGGCGATAAGCAGCCTTGATGAGACGGTTGACGCCGCTTTCCTTGAGTCCCAGGTCTTCGAGGAACATCTGCTTCTCCTCGTAGGTCTCCAGTTCGGCGATGTCGGCTTCGATTCCGGCGCCGATGAGGAGCATCTCGGCCTGTTCGTCTTTAATGGCTTCATGCACAGCTTCGGAGTACCTATTGCCGTTCACAACAGAACCTTCATCCACATTACAAACATAGATGACTGGCTTTGTGGTGAGCAACATGAGATCGCGGGCCACTTCCTGTTGATTCTCGTCAAGCTGTACCGTGCGGGCACTCTTTCCTTCCAAGAGGGCTGCTTTGTAGAGATCCATCACTTCCACAAGTTTCTTGGCTCGTGCGTCGCCACCGGCTTTGCTTTTCTTCACCTCCTTCTCGTAGCGGTTCTCGATGGTTTCGAGGTCTTTGAACTGCAGCTCTAAATCAATGGTCAGCTTGTCTCGCACCGGATCGACAGAGCCATCCACATGGGTGATGTTGTCGTCATCGAAACAACGGAGCACATGGATGATGGCGTCGCAGTTGCGTATGTCGGCCAGGAATTTGTTACCCAACCCCTCCCCTTTTGAGGCACCTTTGACGAGACCTGCGATATCGACAATCTCGACTGTGGCGGGGACAACGGAGGCGGGACGCTCGATCTCCACCAGTTTGGCAAGCCGTTCGTCGGGGACGGTGATGACCCCCACATTGGGTTCGATGGTGCAGAACGGGAAGTTGGCCGCTTGGGCTTTGGCGTTGCTCAAGCAGTTGAAGAGGGTCGATTTGCCGACATTGGGCAAACCTACTATACCGCATTGGAGACTCATAGTTCTTTTTCTATCAAATATTGGTTTCTGGTGGAGGAGTTGCGGCAGATGAGTTCGCCGAGGAATCCGGCAAGGAAGAGCATCATGCCGATAAGGACGAAGAGCATGGAGAGGTAGAACCAGACGCTGTTGGTCAGAGCCATCCGTCCCGCCAGGCGCATAATGAGCACCACGATAAGGGCGATGAAACCGAAGAGGAACGAAAGCGAGCCGATAGCACCGAAGAAGTGCATGGGCTGCTTGCCGAATTTGGACATGAACATGATGCTCATCAAGTCCAGATAGCCGTTGATGAAGCGGTTCATGCCAAACTTGGTGACGCCGAACTCGCGTTTGCGGTGCTGAACCACCTTCTCCCCTATTTTCGTGAATCCTGCCCACTTGGCTATGACGGGGATGTAGCGGTGCATCTCGCCATAGACCTCAATGCTCTTCACCACCTCGTGGCGGTAGGCTTTGAGGCCGCAGTTGAAATCGTGCAGCTTGATGCCGCTCATGCGACGGGTGGTCCAGTTGAAGAACTTGGACGGGATATTCTTGGCCAGTTTGGAGTCGTAGCGTTTCTTCTTCCAGCCGCTTACCAGGTCGTAACCGTCTTCCTTGATCATGCGGTAGAGTTCCGGCACCTCGTCGGGGCTGTCCTGAAGGTCGGCATCCATGGTGATGACCACATCGCCCTGGGTGGCGGCAAAACCGACGTTGAGGGCGGCACTCTTGCCGTAGTTGCGACGGAACTTGATGCCGCGATAGGCGGGGTTCTTTTGGTGAAGTTCCTCGATGACCTGCCACGAGCCGTCACGACTGCCGTCATCGACCATCACCACCTCGTAGCTGAACCCGTGCTCTTGCATCACCCGGTCAATCCACTCTGCCAGGTGCGGCAGCGACTCGGCTTCGTTATATAGTGGAACAACAATTGATATGTCTGTCATATATTTTATAATTTGTACATTATTTATTATCTTTGCTTGAATGAACCGGCGACTTCTCGTTGCGGAAGAAGATGGCTGCCACAAAGGCGCCGAAGGCACCCAGAAGCATCGCCTGCAATGCCGACAGGATGGCCCACCATGCTGCCCAATAGTGCAACTGTGGATTCTGTGCCGTGATATTGTTCTGCGTCATCGTATTGGTGAAGAGCACCGTCTGTTCCGCCGAACCCATGCCGATGGCCCAAAGCAGCAATCCATAGGCGACACCGGCCACCAGAGCGGTCCCGATGCCGAAAAGCAGGCATTCCTTCAAGGTGATACTCTTCTCCGGAAGGGAGTTCTTGTACCACGCCATCAGGAGGAATATCGCCACCAGCAGTACGGCATCGAGGATGAGCGACGTCGGGGATTGAAGCGGGTTGCCTATCAGCAATCGCACCAACACATACAACGCCATCAGCACCCCTGTGGCCAATCCGCTTCTTAGATAGGCCCGTCGGTAGTTGCCGTGAATGGTGCTGCTGTATCTGTGGAAGATTCCCATAACAATGACTCTTTATCTTACGTTTTTCTCCAGCGCTTCCCTCACCATCCGCTTCATCTCCAATGCCCGTTTCTCCACAAGACCCTGCTTCTGCGGCTTGTAGAGGTCGGCATAGCGTATCTCGCCGAGGGTGATTTTAGGATTCTTCAGCGATCCCTTCACATCGACGCCCACCTTGGCCATGATGGGGTTCTTCAGTAGCTCCACATGATAGCCGCAGTCGCCCACAAGGTTGTGCTTGCCCGAGGCGCAGAGCTGGTATTTGCCTATGTTGATCAGGAACGGGAACACCTCGATCTCTTTTCTCAGGCACGTCATCTCCACGCTCAAGCTGTCGATCCTGAGTTTGTTGTCCTTGTCTTTCCATTCCTTGAATTGCATCAGCTTGGCTATCTGTGCAATGGAGTTGTTGTCCATCACCACAAGGTCTTTGCCGCTGATGGCCGCCGAGCCGAGGAGGGTGCTCATCTTGGGCTTGTAACGGGCATTGAGGAACCCTTCGCCGGCCAGGTGGAAGTTGGCGTTGCCGTTGAAGGCCGCGAGCATCGGCACCAAGGTATCGACGGTGGGTATCATATCCAGCAGCTCGGCAATCTGGATGTCGAGCAGGTGGAAGTCGAGCGCCACGAAGATATTGTTGGGACGTAGCGAGCGATAAAGCGCCGTGAGCTGCATGGTGGCGGCTTTGCACACGAAACCGATCTGGTCGAGAATGGCGGTGCCATCCTTGATGGTTACCGCTCCGGCCAAGTCGCCCAAGTCGTTTCCGAAAGCCATACTGCGGCGGATATGCGTGTGAAGGGTCACATCGACATCCTTCGGCACCATAAACGGATTGGCATCTTTGGCCACCTTGTCCTCCTGACGCATCTGCTCCAGGGTGTCGGGGTCGGTGCCCTTACCACTGAACATCGACATCAGCTCATCCACATCCGTATAGGTCGAGGTGAAATTCAGGTCGCCTGTGAGCATCTCCTTGTGATCCATCCACTCCTCGAGGTTATCCACCGTGCCATACAGCTGGAAGTCGCTTCTTCCAAGCTTGATTTCGGCATTCCTTATCTGAACCGCCTTCGGCATATAGGCAAAGGCGAACTCGTTCAGATACACCTTCTCCGGCAGCGCCGTGGTGTTCACCACCCCGTTGCGCACCTGTATGTTGAGTTGCGGATTGTATTTCTTCAGCGTGTTGCTTTGCGTCGAGTCGAACCGCACCGACCCTTTGAGCGCCAGCGAACTGAGGTCGATCTGGTTCGAATCCAGCGTGGCGGCACTCTTCCCAAGCGCCACCTCGAAGGCGGCGGCCAGCTGCTCCTTCATCATGTTGTTGATGCCCACGTTGATGTCGGGATTGGTCAGGTCGGCCATCCATTTCCCGTTCTCCACCTTCAGCTTGCTGCTGGTCAGGTGGGCGTCTCCCATCTTGCCCGCATGCTCCTTGGCCGGAAGCTGCAAGGCTATATTCAGGTCGGGCGACTGTATCTGTATGTCGTCGTATTTTGCATCCAGCTTCTTCAACCGGATATCCCCGTCCAGCTTCATCTTGTCGTAGGCTTTCGCCTTCAGCTGGCTCATCTTGAAGTCGGCCGTCACATCGAGGTCGGCGTCGCCCTGGGCCGTCACCTTCAGCTTCTCCGGAATCATGGGCATGATGTCCTCCAGCGGCAGACTTCCTTTCACATGGCCGTCGATGTGCATATCTCCGCGCAGGTCGTCCGCCCTACCCTTCACGCTCACGTCGGTGCCGCGGGTATGGGCTTTCAGGCGCTCCACCACCGCGCTGCACTTGCCGCCCTTGCTCAGGTCGAGGCTGGCCGAAAGGTCTCCATTGATCCTGTTCACCTTGTAGGGCAGCGACTTGGGATAGTAGAACCGTCCGTCGGCCAGGTTGACAGTAGCGTTGATGAGGGGCTTGGTGCTGTCGGTCAGCGTACCTACGGCGGTAGCCTGCAGCTTCACCTTCGCGTCGAGGTCCATCCCCTTCTTGAACTTTACAAACTTCTCCGGAACAATGGTCAGCAACGGCTCCACCTGCCAGGCTCCATCGGTGGCCACCGTCACATCCAACGTCATTGGCTTGAGACTTACATCACCCGAAACGTCCAAAGCATAATCATCCACCTTCAGCTTTCCACTTTCCACTTTCCACTCTCCACTCTGCAGATCGGCGCTAAACGGCAGCTCAAGCTTCAGCAAGTCATGTTTGGAACTCTGCAGGGTCGCGTTGACCATATCGTTGAACCGACCTTTCTTGAGATTCATCTTCAACCGGCCTGTCACCCTGTCAAAGTTTCCATTGGCTTTGAGGGCCACGCTCGGCTCATCGAGCACCGTATAAACCTTCGTCTTTCCAGTGCTGTCGTCAGTCTTCAACATCATTTTGTCGGCCTGCAAATCCAAATCGGCATCAACCAAACCTTCGGCAAGGGTGCCCGTAACATTCAGGTCGAGGTCGGTAACCTCAGTATACATTCTGCCCTTCTCATTCAGGAGCTGTGCATCCAGGTGGCTGATATTGACACGCCGGAGGTCGATATTAGGCAAGCTGTCGAGGCAGAACGGCTTCTTCTCTTTGTCTTTTTTCTTCTCCTTCTTGGGGAAGATGTCGTAGTTGTTGCGTCCTGCGCTATCGGTGTAGAGCGAGGCGGTCACCTTGTCCAGCAGCACCTGGTGCACCACCACCTCTTTCTCTTTCAGGTATTTCTTCACATCCACACCAACCGTCAGGTTGCCGATGTGGGCCACGGTGTCGCTCATGGCGCCCTCCATCGGATTGACCACATACACATCGTCGATGGTCAGGCCTGCATCCGGGAACGTCTTGAACAAGGTCAGGTTCACGCGGCCGAAGCGGGTCTCGCAGGTCACATACTTGCCTGCCAGCGAGTTCACTATCTTGGTCAACTGCGCCGGGGTGAACACCAGCCACAAGGCCACAGCTGCCACCACAACCACCAGCCCCACCAGCGAACCCAGCGTGATCAACGCTATCTTCCAACCCTTCTTCATTGCACCCTCCTTAACGTAAACGGCAGTCCCACTTCATCTTCGCCCACGATAGCCGCGGAGCTGATCTCCGTGATGTAGTAGTATTTCGGCACACTCTGGTTCTCCATCAACCCGTGCCACACAAACGACACGATGTTGCGTTCCACGCTCCAGCTGAACCCCAGGTTGCTCTCCTCCTCCGTCATCTCGGGCTCCCCGTTATCCGGGTCGGGGGTCTCGTCCCAGGTGATACCCGTCATCGAGCTGCTGTTGAAGCGCCAGTATTCATAGGTGTTGTTCGTCTTCACCCATAAACCTGCAAACTGGCTCGGGTCCAACACCAGCTCCTTCTCTTTCTCTTTACACGATGTCAGCGTCAGCACCGCTGCCGCCAGCATCATCCAGATGATTGTTTTCTTTTTCATCAACATAACACTATTCACTATTCACTATTCACTCTTCACCCTCATCACTTCCGGCAGCGTCCTCCCCTGCTCGTCGTAGTCGAGGCCGTAGCCCACAATAAACTCGTTGCCTATCTCCCGACCCACATAATCCACCCTGTAGTCGCCCTTGAAGGCGTCGGGTTTGAAAAACAAGGCGCACACCTTCACGCTCCTCGGGTGAAGCTCCTTCACCTCCTGCAGCATGTGCTGCATCGAAAGACCGCTGTCGATCACATCCTCCACTATCAGCACATCCCGCCCTTCGATCTCTTTGGCAAAAGGCAGCATGCACTTCACCGAGCCCGTGCTGCTCATGCCGCTGTAGGAAGCAAAGCGCACAAAACTCACCTCGCAGGGGACCGACAGCCGCCGCAGCAGGTCGGCAGCGAACATGAAGGCGCCCGTCAATACGGGACACACCACCAAGCCGCACCTCTCGCCCGTCGCGGGCTCATGGCCACAGCCATAGTCGCGGCTCACCTCCGCCGCCAGACGGCGCACGATGCCGTCGAGCTCCGCCTCCGTGATGAAGGGCTCAAAATCCCGGTCCTTGATCTTTGTCGTCTTCATTCGCCAACCTCCATCACCACCCGAAGGCCATAATACTCGCTCTTCCCCGTCGGTACATACCAACTGCGGTCATACACCGCGCAAGCCCACGACACGCTGTTGTAGTGCCCGCCGCGCAGCACACGGCTGTCGCCCGACGTCGGCCCTTGGGGGTTCTCCTGTGCCTCCGACGGATACTTCTCCATCCAGTCCTGGCACCACTCCGCCACGTTGCCGCCCATGTCGTACAGCCCCAGCTCGTTCGGCTGCAGGCTTCCGGCCGCATGCGTCCGCCGGCCGCTGTTCACGCAGAACCACGAGTGCTTCTCCAAGTCGCCGCGGGCGCATCCCGCAAACGGCTGGCGGCAGGCATTCACACCCCCTCGGGCGGCATACTCCCACTCCGCCTCCGTCGGCAGACGGAACCTCTTCCCCGTCAGCTCGCTCAGCCTCGCGACAAAACGCTGCGCATCCTCCCAGCTCACACTCTCCACCGGCAGCGAGTCGTTCCCTCGGAACTTCGACGGATTCTCCCCCATCACGGCCGTCCACAGGCCTTGCATCACCTCGTGGCGGCCGATATAGTAGCCGCCTACTGTCACCTGGTGCTCCGGACGCGAATCCTCGTATTGGTGGCTCACACCCTTCTCGCCGTTGCTGCCCATGGTGAAAGCGCCACCCTCGACCCACACCATCTCGATGTCAGGGCCTCCGGGCAGGCCGACCCTCACCACAGAGTCGCTCTGCGCTTGGGCGGAAGCGAACATTGAAAATTGAAAATTGAAGACAATGCTTGCGCAAACAAGCAGCATCATTTTTGCAAATCTAGTGCTCATACTCAATTTCAACTTTGACTCGCTTTGTTCAACGTTTCAAAAAGATGTCCGCGGCCTTCGGCGCCGTCGGCACCTCTCAACAGTTCATGTGGTCCTCGCTCCACTTCTCGGGATTCACGCGCCACGCCGCCAGGCTCTCCAAGGCGTCGGCCTGGATGTAATCCTTCTCCTTCGCCACACCGATCAGCGTGTCGTAATCCGTCAGCGTCTGCAGCTCCACATCTTCTTTCGCGAAATTGTCGGCAGCCACCTGCAGGCCGTAGGTGAAGATGGCGGCCATGCCCTTCACCACGCAGCCCTTCTCGCGGAGGGCGCGCACGGCGATCAGCGAGCTCTTGCCCGTCGAAACCAGGTCCTCGATCACCACCACCGACTGTCCGGCGTGGATCTCTCCCTCGATCTGGTTGGTCAAGCCGTGGCTCTTCTGCTCCGAACGCACATACACGAACGGCTTGCCCAGCTCCTGCGCCACCAAGGCGCCCTGCGCTATGCCGCCCGTGGCCACGCCGGCTATCACATCCACGTCGCCCCAGCTCTCTCGGATCACCTCCACGAAATGCTGGCGGATGAATGTGCGTATCTCAGGATACGACAAAGTGACGCGATTGTCACAATAAATGGGCGATTTTCGCCCCGAAGCCCATGTGAAAGGATGCTCGTTGTTCAGCTTTACCGCTTTCACTGTCAGTAAGAAATTGGCTGTCTGTGCAGCCATGTCGTTGTTTGTAATCATGCTGCAAAAATACACTTTTTTTTATATATATGAAAAAAAAACTTCCCGACACCCTCCTCCTCGCCACCGCCCGCGCCGACCCCGGGGTCTTAATTTTTTTTAACTTTTTTTGCCACTTTTTGAAAAATAACTATATTTGTAGTTCGATTTTCGAGAGTAAGAATACTATAAACTGACACTATATGAAGAAATTAGCAACAACCCTCGTGGCTCTGGCGGCTCCCATTTTCGCTTTTGCCAGCGAGGCAGACCTTGAAATGCCGAAGGGATTTGCTTCGGCCGACGAGACCTCCATCCTCTATTGGGGCTTCGCCGTCGTGGTGATCGGACTGCTCTTCGGTTTCTGGCAGTTCAGCAAAGTACGTAAGTTGAAGGCCCACAAGTCGATGCTGGAAATCGGCAACGTCATCTTCAAGACCTGCTCGACCTACCTCAAGCAGCAGGGCAAGTTCCTCCTGCTCCTCTTCCTCTTCATCGGTGCTGCCATCGCGCTCTACTTCGGCGTGTTGAGCCACATGGACGGCGGTGCCGTGCTGCTCATCCTCGGATGGACGGTCATCGGCATCCTCGGCTCCTACGGCGTGGCCTGGTTCGGCGTCCGCATGAACACCTACGCCAACGCCCGCATGGCCTTCGCCAGCCTCAGAAGAAAACCCCTCGACCTGCTCAACATCCCGCTCCGTGCCGGTATGTCCATCGGCATCGTGCTCATCTGCGTCGAGCTCGTCCTCATGCTCACCATCCTCCTCTTCATGCCCGAGAACCTGGCCGGCAGCTGCTTCATCGGCTTCGCCATCGGCGAGAGCCTCGGCGCCAGCGCCCTCCGCATCGCCGGCGGCATCTTCACCAAGATTGCCGACATCGGAAGCGACCTCATGAAGGTGGTCTTCAAGATCGGTGAGGACGACCCGCGCAACCCCGGCGTCATCGCCGACTGCACCGGCGACAACGCCGGCGACAGCATCGGACCCACCGCCGACGGCTTCGAGACCTACGGCGTCACCGGCGTGGCACTCGTCTCCTTCATCCTCCTCGCTGTCCCCGACATGGACATGCAGGTCAAGCTCCTCGTCTGGATCTTCGTCATGCGCATCCTCGGCATCATCGCCTCCGTCCTTTCCTATTATATTAATGGCGCCATCGCCAAAGCCAAGTACGGCAAGGCCGACGACATCAACTTCGAGCAGCCGCTCACCTCGCTGGTGTGGATCACCTCCATCCTCAGCATCGTCGGCACCTTCTGCGCCTCCTGGTTCATCCTCGGCGACCTCGGCAACAACTGGTGGCTCGCCCTCAGCGTCATCATCTCCTGCGGCACCCTCGGCGCAGCCCTCATCCCCGAATTCACCAAGCTCTTCACCTCCCCCACCTCCAAGCACGTCAAAGAGGTCGTCAAAGCCTCCGAGCAAGGCGGCGCCTCGCTCAACATCCTCAGCGGCCTCGTGGCCGGCAACATGGGCGGCTTCTGGACGGGCATGGTCTTCTTCGTGCTCATGGTCATCGCCTACTTCGCCTCCACCTTCTTCAACATCGAACCCATCTTCGGCCCCTACTACACCATCTTCGCCTTCGGCCTCGTCGCCTTCGGCATGCTCGGCATGGGCCCCGTCACCATCGCCGTCGATAGCTACGGCCCCGTGACCGACAACGCGCAGAGCGTCTATGAACTCTCCCTCATCGAGGACGACGTCGAGAAGACCTCCCGCGAGGTCGAAAGCGAATTCGGCTTCAAGCCCGACTTCGAAAAAGCCAAATACTACCTCGAAGCCAACGACGGCGCCGGCAACACCTTCAAGGCCACCGCCAAACCCGTCCTTATCGGCACCGCCGTCGTGGGCGCCACCACCATGATCTTCAGCCTCATCCTGATGATCAACAAGACCCTCGGCATCGCCCCCGAAACCATCCTCAACCTGCTCAACCCCTACAGCATCCTCGGCTTCATCCTCGGCGGCTGCATCATCTACTGGTTCACCGGCGCCTCCATGCAGGCCGTCACCACCGGTGCCAACCGCGCCGTGGAATACATCAAGCAGAACATCAAGCTCGACCCCAACGCGCCCAAGAAAGCCGACATCGCCAAGAGCCAGGAAGTCGTCAAGATCTGCACCAACTACGCCCAGCGCGGCATGATCAACATCTTCATCGCCATCTTCTGCTTCGCCCTCGCCTTCGCCTGCCTCTCCAGCCCCGAAAGCATCGGCGGCCAGAACGCCGTGTGCCTCTTCATCAGCTACCTCATCTCCATCGCCGTCTTCGGCCTCTTCCAAGCCGTCTTCATGGCCAACGCCGGCGGCGCCTGGGACAACGCCAAGAAGGTCGTCGAGGTCGATATGCAAGCCAAGGGCACCCCGCTGCACGACGCCAGCGTCGTGGGCGACACCGTGGGCGACCCCTTCAAGGACACCTCCAGCGTGGCCTTGAACCCCATCATCAAGTTCACCACCCTCTTCGGTGTGCTGGCCATGGAAATCGCCATCAGCGAAGGCTTCCGCGGCATCGCCCCCTGGTTCGGCGTGGCCTTCCTCGTCATCGCCCTGGTCTTCGTCTATCGTTCCTTCTACAAGATGAGAATCAAGTAAGCTCGCGATAGTGAAACGACAAAGAAAGGACGCCGGGTGAACCCCCAGCGTCCTTTTCTTTTTTGCCTGTGAACAGTGGGTTAGTAGTTAAGTAGGTAAGTAGTTAAGTAGGGAGGAAGTTAAAGAAGTTAAAGAAGTTATCGCGCTTCGCGCTAGAAGTTAAAGACAATGGCATTAGTGACCTGTGACCTGTGACCTGCGAGCGCTCACAAATGCTATTGTCTTAACTACTTAACTACTTACCTACTTACCTACTTACCTACTTAACTACTTACCTACTCACCTACTCACCTACTCACTCGATGACGAAGTCTATCTTGCCCACGGGCAGGGTCTCGGAAGCCTCGCTGTTGTCGGGCGTGGTGGTGAAGCAGTAGAGATACACCTTGTGGCCGCTCCACCAGGCGGGGGGCGTCACCGAGAGCTCGGTGGCCTCTTCGCGCTCGGCGGGGTTGCCCAGGCAGGCGTCCTCCACCTCGGGGCACACGGCGGCCAGATAGCACAGGTCCTTGGCGTTGAAGCCGCCGCTGACGAGGCACTGCTCCTGCACGGCCACGCTGATGGTGCCCGGCACCGAGGTCTGGTCGATGTGGTCGCTGTCGAGGACGATGCGCTTGTTGCTGCCCTTGGCCAGCACCAGGTCGTCCCAGTTCATCAGCAAGGTGGCGGGGGTGCTGCCGGTGACGTTCTGCCAGTTGGCCTTCATGAAGCGGGCCATCGGGTGCGAGCGTGTCTGCTGGGCCTCCGACTTGAGGCCGATGCGGAGCACGTACTTGCAGAAGGCGGCCACGCGTCCGAGCAGGGCGTAGCGTGCGCGCACCAGCTGCTGGTCGCGGGTTTGCGGGTCGCGGGGCTTCGTGTAGGACGATACCACCTGCTTGCCGCGCACGGTGCGATAAACCAGTTTTCCGATTCTTCCGATGAGGAAGGTCTCGTTGTTGTAGATGTTTTTTGCCATTTTTTTGTTCCTTTCTTTTTTTGAGGTTTAACGATTTTTGTTTGGTGTCCCTTGGTCGCGACTGGACACCATGCAATATAAGGCCTTTTTCGCCGAAAGGCCCAAATCGTTCCCTCAAGTAAGCATAAGTAAGCCTATGGCGGCATTTGTCACCATAGGCTTGCTCTTTTATTCGTGGAACAATTACGCTGATTCGTTTCTATTTCTTCACCAGTTTCAGGTAGTTCACCTCTTCGGGGGCCTCCTTGTCGCGACGGGTCTTGACGCGGACGATGTAGGAGCCCGACGGCAGCTCCTTGATGTTGAACTGGTCGGTGTCTTTGAAGGAGGCCAGCCTCCGTCCGTGCATGTCCATCACCACCACCTCCGTCACCCCCTCCGGCGTGCCCGCCACCGTCACTCCCTCCGGCGTGCCCGCCACCGTCACCCCCTCCGGCGTGCCGACGACCGTCACCCCTGAAAAGGGGTTGCTCATTTCAATCGCGACCTCCCCCGTGGTGGGGTTGGGCACCAGGCGCAGGTCGCGGGCTTCGGCGGGGCGGTCATGCGGCCTGTACAGCGAGCTCTCGCTGCGGGAGCTGTCCCTGCGGTTGAGCGCTTCGAGGAGGGCGGAGGCTTGGATGCAATACCGGTAGTCGCACAGGTCGTCGTTGCAGCAGAGCAGCACATGGAGGCACACCACGCCCTCGGTATGGGCCAGCTGCTCCAGCGCCGCCCGGTCGAACATGCAGAGCCCGTCCGCGTAGCCTGTCGCGGTGGCCCACTGATACTCCAGCACCATGGCGGGCTCCGACCACACGGCCAGCGGCACGCAACCGGATTCCAGACCGCACTCGAACGTGCAATAGACCGCCGCCTCGTTGGAGAGCTCCATGTCGGGCTCCAGATAGCCATCGTGCAGCTCTTTCTCGCAATCGGCGTCACATGTCAGCTCGACGAAGAAATCCTTGGTGCAGTCCATGCAGCCTCTATCCACTATGCGCAGCAGCACGCCGGTGGGTATCAGGCCTGTCACCCTGAGGTCCAGATAGACCGTCTCGCAGCCGTTCGCATGGACCGTGGTGCCGGTATAGCTCACATTGTCGATGGTCACGTTGTTGGCGTCCGAAAGCACCAGCACGTCGTCGATGCAGAAGTCCTCGTTGAGGTTGTCGTTGCAAACCTCGAGACTTATGCTGTAATGCACCTCGCAGTGATGGAGCTGGAGGGCGACATCCTTGATGCTGACCCTGATGCTGTCGCAGTCGCAGACCGTTTTGTCCGCGATGGTGAGGTTGGGCGACACGGCGTGGCAGCCGCCGTTCTGGTAATCCACCTCCAGGCGGTAGGTGTCGGGGCGCACCAGCGGCAGCGCCAGCGGCATGTAGGCGCTGGTCGCC
>DGIA01000014.1:0-359 GCA_002392965.1 Bacteroidales bacterium UBA3834
ACACGCGGCATGGCTGGTTCAGGCTTCCTCCCAATGACCAATATTCCTCACTGCTGCCTCCCGTAGGAGTCTGGTCCGTGTCTCAGTACCAGTGTGGGGGATAAGCCTCTCAGCTCCCCTAGACATCGTCGGCTTGGTGGGCCGTTGCCCCGCCAACTACCTAATGTCACGCATGCCCATCTCGCACCACCGAAGCTTTAGTTGCAGAACCATGCGATTCCGCAACACCATGGGATATTAGTGGAATTTTCACCCCGTTATCCCCCTGTGCGAGGCAGGTTGCATACGCGTTACGCACCCGTGCGCCGGTCGTCAGCACAGTATTGCTACCGCCTGTTACCCCTCGACTTGCATGTGTT
>DGIA01000014.1:480-20038 GCA_002392965.1 Bacteroidales bacterium UBA3834
GACTCGTCTTCGTGTCTCATACATATCCTATATATGTATGACGACACACGCTATCTCTTTCTTCTCATCCGTTTCAATCTGCTCTCGTTTTCAACATCCCTCCCTCGGGACGAAAACGGCTGCAAAAATACAACCTTTTTCCATTCCGGCAAAATATTTTTTCAATAAAAAACTAAATTATTCACCAACTCCCTGTATATCACCGCCGTCAAAATTAAAAAAAAATTCAACATCAATACCCGGAAGCACCCCAAAAAATGGATTTGTGAAACAGAAACGCCCTCTTTTTCGGCGGCATCTGGACACCAGAAGTCTAATTAGACTGTTGATAACCGAATTATCTCACTTTTATACAGCGAATTACACAAATTTCTTTCAGAAGGACGAAAAAAAACAGAAGCATCACACAATCAGTTGTTAATAAACAAGATAGGCAAAAAAACATAGTTAGGTTTTGTAGATTCTAGGAAACACTGGCCGGCCCCCCCCCTCCTCACCGCCATAACGCACCGTCTCACCTCAGTATAACATTTACTCTTAAGTGAAGTTAAGGTGGTGGAAAGTTGGTGTTGATGCCGAGGGGATGAATTTTGTGATGTCGCGGGAGTATTTTATAGAATTACCACAAATCTTACCAATGAACACAGAAAAAACTGTAATTATGATTGACAATTGATTACATAAAAAACATATTTCCATCTCAAAGAACAAGAATCTCGTCGGTGAAGAGATAGCTCGGCTGACCTGGGGCAGGGTGCCACGAGGGGAGCGGGCCGGGGTTGGGGACGACGACACGGAGATAGCGCGTGACGAGATTGCCGATAGTTATCTTCGACTTGCCTTCAGTCTCTCTCAAAATAATGCTGTAGTTTTTGAGGCGCATACCGGTTTCGCGCGGGTCCATACCGAAGTTCCTCTTTGCGGCACGATTCCAATTCGCTCCGTCATCAGAGACGTATATCATAATCTCCCGTGGCGCCAGAATCCAGTCGAAGGTGTTCTGCATAAAGCGCAAAGCGACTTCGTGGATTTCGGTGGGTTTTCCGAAGTCGATGACGGCGTCGATGCTGTCGCCCCAGTAGCCTTGCCAGCGACCGTCGGCGTAGGTGGTGTTGGATCCGAGCTGGCCATCAATGAGGGCATTGTATCCTCCACCGCTGTAGATGGCCTTATAGTCGCTGTACTTGGTGTTGAGCGTTATCTTGGCCCCCATGCCTAGGTGACTCAGCAGGTACTGCTCACTGACGACGCCTTCGCCGTATTCATTGTAGGCAATGGCCTTGATGGTAGCGGAACGCTCCAGCGGGAAGGGTCCCTCATAAAGGGTAGAAGAGGCGGTAGGCTCGCTGCCGTCGAGGGTGTAGTAGATGGGGCGGTCGTTGTAGAGGGTGCGGAGGGTCACCATCGGCAGACTACCTGAACTAGTATTACTAGTTTGACTTGAACCACGAACCTCCATAAACACATGTCGGCGAAGTTCCAGCACCTCGCGCGCGAGCGCGTCGTATCTATTTAAAACTATATACCGCTCATAGTCGCCGTTCTCCTGGTCCCAAAGGCGGAGGTATTCGCACTTGAGGTCGAAGAGGGTCTGGAGGTAACGGCGGCATGACCCTTCGATGTCGGGGAAAATGACACCACTTAGAGGGTCACGAGATATATCCCAGCGGAGGGCACTCTTCTCGGCGGTAGCTTTCAAACGCATCAAGGCATAGTGGACGTGAGGATTGGCAGCAGAGTCAACATAAAAAGTGTCGACCAGATGCATGACATAATCTATCTTGTCCCGCATTTCCTTACTATCAGTGTTGTAGGGATTGAAGTTCAGCAATGGTTCCAACAGGGCAGCCGAGGTGTACCAGTCGCCGATAAGGGGATTGCTTTCCTGTGCACCCATCTCATAGAGAGTATTGACATCAACAATGTTCTTGTCACCGTAGAATAGGCGGGCGAAGTTCTGGTTGAACTGCTGCTCTCGACGAGCGTATTCCTCGGGGTCGTCGGTGCGGATGGGGTTCCACGCCATTTCGGCGCTCCAGAAGAGACCGTGCCAGCAGTTGTCAAAGAGGGCTTCTCCGTTGTCGTCCCAGCAGGTATTCATCAATCCTTCGGCACCGTTGCGATAACCATCACGTGCCAGATTGGCAATATTCTTCATATAGCGCTGCGGAGCAGGAATCATGTTGCTGCTGTGGCTCAGCGAGGGGGCTACCCAAAAGGGGGTGCCGTTGTCTTTGAAGGGTTTTATCAGATGGTCATAACTATCGAGCGGTTCGTAGGCCCACATGATGTAGGTTATGTCCTTGGGCAGTTGGCGCATCATGGCGGGATTCTTCGCCACGATATCGCCCCACATAACTATGCGAGGGTTACTTGCTTGTTTGACAATGCCGTAGCATCGGTTGATGAAGTCCACATACACCTGGTCGGCGCCCTTAGCACCGACAAGCCTTTTGGCACGGCCAGTACCCAACTGCTCTGTCTCATCGCAGTTGATGATGAAGAACGGCGAGTTGGGTATCCTTCGGTAGGCGGCGGCAATACGCTTGCTGAGGAAGTCGTAAGTAGCCTCATTGTCGGGGTTGAAGTTGGCCTTGCTGTCCATCAAGTGCTGATAGAACGGCACACGCAGCGTCTTCTCGGCGTGGGCGAAAAGCTGCAGGTTGATGACCTCGTCGGGGTGCGGCTTGCAGTCGGCGAGGTAGGCGGGTGCCAGATCGGGAAACTCCGGCTGGTAGAGCGTGTGCTCGGTATAGTAGTTGCAGAAGTTGTACTTCAGCGCATGGAGCGTTTGCCATTGCTTCTTGCGGTAGGCCTGGTGAGGCACAGGGCCGCGGCTCTGGTCGTCCATCCATCCACGCCAGCGGTAGGCAGGCCAGTCGGTGATGGTGCAGCACGGTACCTTGTCTCCATAGATCTGCTGCAGCTGCGCCAACGTCAGGTACGCATTACGCAAGCCCTCCTCACCAACAAAGAACACCGTCACCTCCCTGCGCTTGATGACAAGCTGATAGGCTTGGTCAAGGTTAGCTTCCACCAGCAGAGTATCGACGCACTTTTCCTTAACTTTCAACCCATCACCGTTAACCATCAACCATTCACCATTCACCTCCACCTTCTGCGGTGTGGGTATCAAGCCGAGGTTAACCCGCTTCTCTTGCGCGAGACCGGACAAACTTGTTGCCCAAAACAACAATATAACTACAATACGTTTCATTTTAAACAATCCAGATAGCGATGGATGGTCTCCTCGATGCCAAGATAAAGTGCATCGCTGATGAGGGCGTGACCAATCGAGACCTCGTCACACCAAGGTATCTGCTGATGGAAGTAGGCCAGGTTCTCGAGCGAGAGGTCGTGGCCGGCATTAAGACCGAGGCCACAGTCGCGTGCCACCTTGGCCGCCTCCACAAAGGACTTTATTGCCGACTCGCGGTCGACAGGGTACTCGCGGGCGTAACTCTCGGTGTAAAGCTCCACGCGGTCGGTGCCGGTCTTGGCGGCCATCTCAATCATCTGCGAGTCGGCGTCAATGAATATACTCACGCGGATACCACTGGATTTGAACTCCGTGACGACATCCTTCAGATAGTCTTGGTTTTTCACCGTATCCCATCCAGCGTTGCTGGTTAGCACCCCTTCGGCATCGGGAACCAATGTCACCTGTGCAGGCTTAATTTCTTTCACCAAATCGACAAAGCCATAGGGGCGGCTCTGGGCGACCCCTTGGGGGTTACCCTCAATATTATACTCCACGCCAATCAGAGGCTTAATAGCCAGTGCATCGGCATAGCGGATATGACGTTCGTCGGGACGCGGATGAACGGTGATACCTTGGGCACCAAAACGCTCACAGTCTTGTGCAAACTTTAACACATCAGGAGTATTGCCACCTCGGGCGTTACGGATGGTGGCTACCTTGTTGATATTGACACTCAACTTTGTCATATTTATTTAAGCTTGAATTCTTTCTTGATAGTATCAACCATGTCGAGTTTCTCCCAACCGAAGAACTGAACTTTCTTCTTGCGCTTGCGGCCAGCGGCATCATAAACCTCCACTTGTGCCTCATATGGGTCTCGCCCCATATGTCCATAAGCAGCAGTGGGTCGGAAGATGGGATTTTTCAACCCAAAACGCTCCACAATGGCGTAGGGGCGCAGGTCGAAGAGGCTCTTCACTCGTGAGGCGATTTCGCCGTCGCTCATCTTTACTTTGGCAGTGCCGTAGGTGTTGACATATAGCCCCACAGGCTCTGCCACACCAATGGCATATGCCACCTGCACGAGAGCCTCGTCGCAGAGTCCTGCAGCAACGAGGTTCTTGGCTATATGGCGAGTGGCGTAGGCTGCCGAGCGGTCAACTTTCGAGGCATCCTTGCCGCTGAAGGCGCCGCCGCCGTGAGCGCCGCGACCGCCATAGGTATCGACGATAATCTTGCGACCGGTGAGACCGGTGTCGCCATGGGGGCCGCCGATGACGAACTTGCCAGTGGGATTCACATGCAGTTTGTAGTCCATCTTCGCAAAGAGTTTCTGCGTATTTTTCGGCAAACGTTTGATGACTCGTGGCAGCAGAACACGCTCCACATCGGCTCGAATCTGCTCCTGTGTGGCATCTGGATCGTGCTGGGTACTGACAACGATAGCTTCAATGCGCTCGGGACAACCTGTATCACTATATTGCACAGTCACCTGACTTTTGGCATCTGGACGCAGGTACTTCATCTGTTTGCCCTCACGGCGTATCTTGCCAAGTTCTATGAGGATGATGTGGGCAAGGCAGATAGGAAGCGGCATCAACTCGTCTGTCTCACGACAAGCATAACCGAACATCATACCCTGGTCGCCAGCACCTTGATTCTTTTTCTCCTTGCGGGAGACACCCTGATTTATATCCTGGCTCTGCTCGTGGATGGCACTGAGGACACCGCAGCTTTCAGATTCGAATTTATACTCGCCTTTGGTGTATCCTATGCCTTTGATGACATCACGCACAGTGCTTTGAACATCGACATAGCCATTGCAGCTCACCTCACCGCTCACCACTGCCAAACCAGTGGTTACCAACGTCTCGCAAGCCACATGGCTTTCAGGGTCATGTCTTAAGAATTCATCCAGTAGCGCATCGCTAATCTGGTCGGCCACCTTGTCGGGATGGCCTTCGCTCACTGATTCACTTGTGAAGAAATAACTCATTTTTGTTACATTTTAGTTTGTTAAACATTACTTTTAAATGTAACAGATTTGAGAATGAAGTCGCAGTTGAACAACGCTTTAGCATTTTTTCAAGTGGTTGCAATCATTACAAATCTATCCACATTTGCAGATGCAAAAATACATTTTTTTTTCCATGTAGCAAAATTATTGTATTTTTGCATCACAAAAATAATATAAAAATGAAGCATATTTTTTCTCTACTGGCCATCTGCAGCCTCTTCATCGGCTGCACAACCGACTACGGGAACCCTACCAGCAAGAGTTATTCCGTCAACGGTTCTTTTAATGGTCTGAATATAAGTGACGCTTTCAGCGTAACCATGAGCGACCAAGTTTCGAGCATCATCATCACAGTTGGAGAACGTGCCCACGACCGACTGGATCTGAGGATAAAAGATGGTAGCCTGCATATTGGCTTCAGACCAGGAGTAACCTATTTGGGCGATGCTACTGCAATCATACCTACCTGCACTCTTCGCAACCTTGACCTTAGCGGCGCATCGTCTTTCAAGGGCGATCTCTCTGGAAGCACTGTGGATATCGACCTCAGCGGGGCCTCAACCTACAGAGGAAACATACAGGCCTCCAATATCGAACTCGACCTTTCCGGGGCATCCTCAGCCTCCATTACCGGCTACTGCGACAACACGATGGATATCGATCTCAGCGGAGCCAGCAATCTGCATGCCATTAGACTTGACGCGACAGATGTAAAAGGCGACATGAGTGGAGCTTCGACGGCTGACATCACCTGCTGCGACTACCTGCGAGTGAACCTCAGTGGCGCCAGCAAACTCACCTATGGAACAATCTCCAATAGCTGTGTCCCCATCGTGAGATGCGAGAAGTCGGGAGGTTCCTCGGTCAGAGAACGATAGAATTAACTCTTTTATTGATACAGACGATGGTAATGGCAAGTGAGCAACTTGCCATTATCACTATATAGGTGCAATCCACCACCCTCACAATAGCGCCATACTTTACAATCCTTGCACTGGTCTTTCTTGGCCCAACTACGGTCGCGCATCACCTGGAAACGCTTTTGCCACACCTCCCAAAAGTCGTCCTGATAGATGTTGCCTTGATCCATATGGCTACGCACACTGGTACACCCGCTGATGGCTCCATCACAACGAATAGAAGCCACTTCCACCCCACTGCGGCAGAAAAAGAAATGGTCACGAACCTTCTGCTCATAGTCACCCAAAAAACCTTCACATGCATAACTCACATTGATACGCGGCTCATTTTCGCGACAATTTTTGATAAAATCCATCAGACCACGGAACTGCTTGTCGGTAAATTGCAAATCGGGATTGTCGGCAGCACGCCCCATAGGAAATATACTGAATAACCGCCAAGCAGGTACTCCGAGCGAAATAAGATATTCCTTGAAATCCTTCAAATAAGGATAGTTTTGTGGATTGACACAAGTGACGACATCCCACAGCAAGTCCTTCTGCTCGACTAAAAGTTTTATCGCGCGAGTGGCCTTCTCGAACGACTGTGGATGACACCGAATCCAGTTGTGCTGCTGTTCAAAACCGTCGAGGCTGACGGTAATACTATGCATACCACTTGCCATCAAACGCTGCAATCGTGTCTCATTGAGCAGGAACCCATTGGTCACCACCCCCCAAGGATACTCTCGGCGGTAGAGTTCCAGTCCGACCTGTTCAAGATCGGAACGCAACAACGCCTCTCCACCGGTGAAAATAATGAAGACTTTATGCGGATCGACATGAGGGGCGATTGTATCCATCACTCTCAAGAAGTCTTCAGCCGGCATATCCGGTACAGTTGGGGACACCTTGCAGTCGCTGCCACAATGGCGGCATCTCATATTGCACCGCAATGTGCATTCCCAAAAAAGGGTGCGTAACGGATGCAACTGCTCATCCGTCTTGCGCAATGAGCGTTGCAATTCCAAACCCACACGCTGTTTAAGCGTCAGGCTCACTTTTCCTCAAGCTTGATTTCTACCTCTTTGTTGTAGGTACCCTGGTTCCAGCCTCCAGCTTGGGTACGATCCACATCGTCAGCCGTCACTTCCATCTCCACCATCCGGTCTTTGAACTCGCCGTTTTTCTTCCCATCGACATCGCGCACCAGCAGACGTACCTGTTCTTGCGGAATACCTCTGTTCTTCAACTCAAAATAGCCTTTTTTGTCCGTGATCACCGAACTACTCTCCAACCATCTTTCAACTGCGTCCGGATCACCTTGCAATTCTGCGCCTTGAATTTCCATGTTGCGTTCCAACATGTTGATCCGGATGTTTTTCACAGGCTTACCTTGTGCATCTTTCACCTGTCCGCGAATCTGGAAATCCATTGTCGGCACTCCGTACATAAGACGCATCTCGCCACGGTCTTCCACTTCCGGTTTCGGATCGGGAGCGGTTTCTGTATTTGTCAACTGCTTATGGCAGTGGCATGAAGAAAAACCCAAAGCGCTCATCACAGTGACAAGCAACCAGTTCTTCAGTTTTAGATATTTCACTTTCATGCCACAATAACGACTCTATATGGAAAATATTGCGTATCTTTGCAAAACTTTTAACGACTGAATCATGGGCAAGACTATCATCGCCGGACCTTGCAGCGTAGAGAGCCACGAACAACTACGCGAGGTAACGGCAGCACTCTGCAAGATGCCGCAAGTGAATCTTATACGTTGTGGCGTATGGAAACCACGCACCCGTCCGGGAGGCTTCGAAGGACTCGGTGAACCCGCCCTTCGCTGGATGCAGGAACTCAGCACCACTTACAACGTGAAGTACTGCTGTGAAGTGGCCCGTCCTGAACATGTGGAGCTGTGCCTCCATTATGGCCTCAGCACAATATGGCTTGGCGCCCGCACTACCACAAATCCATTCATGGTCGGTGAAATCTGTGAAGCCCTGCAGGGCAGCGGCATGAATGTACTGGTAAAGAATCCCGTGTGCCCTGACGTGCGTCTATGGCTCGGCGCCGTGGAACGGCTGCAACAGGTCGGCATCGGGCACATCAGCGCCGTACACCGTGGATTCAGCATGTACCACAACAACGGCTACCGGAACGCTCCCTTGTGGGAGGTGGCGATGGAATTCCGCCGCGAGATGCCCGACATTCCCATCCTCTGTGACCCTAGCCATATTGGTGGACGAGCCGACCTTCTGACACCACTTTCCACCACAGCCATGCTGATGGACTACGATGGCCTGATGATTGAGGTCCACCCCCACCCCGCCGATGCCTGGACCGATGCTGTGCAGCAAATCAGCCCTGACGAATTGGCACGTCTCTTGTCCGAAATCATGCACACCCCTGTAGCTCCCGATAGCAAAGCCGGGCCTCGTCTGGCCGCATTGCGAGACAACATCGACACCATCGACCACAGCCTGTTACGCATGCTAAGCCAACGCATGGAGCTCTCACGCCAGATTGCCACCATCAAGCACGAACTACACATGCCGGTCTATCAGTCGAGCCGTTGGGCCGATGTGATGCGCGACCGGCTGCAATTGGCCGAAAGCCTGGGTCTCAATTCTTCCTTCACAAAAGAAATGCTGGAACGTATCCACGCCGAAAGCGTGCGGGTCCAGCTGGAACCTTGAACAATCCGACGTCTTTCCAAAAAAGAAAAACCCTCCCCTATCTAATCGACAGGAGAGGGAAATCCAATGTTATGAAAAAGTTTTCTGCGGTTTTATTCGGCAGGAACCACGCTCACAAACGAGCGGTCCTCGCGTCCTTTGTGGAACTTCACCACGCCATCGACAAGGGCGAAGAGCGTGTGGTCCTTTCCCATACCCACATTCTGACCGGGGTTGTGGACAGTGCCGCGCTGGCGGACGATAATGTTGCCGGCGACGCATTTCTGACCGCCAAAAATCTTAACACCTAAGCGTTTGCTTTCGGATTCACGACCGTTGCTGGAACTACCAACACCTTTTTTGTGTGCCATATTGCTTTTTTGTTTTTAACGGTTAGACAATTAGTTGATGCTGTCAATCTTGATCTGGGTCAGATAGTCGCGATGGCCATTCATCTTCTGGAAACCTTTACGACGGATTTTCTTGAACACCAGAACCTTATCGCCCTTAAGGTGGCGGAGGACAGTGGCCTTGACATTAGCACCTGCAATGTAAGGTTTGCCCACTTCTACCTTGCCATCATTGTCTTTAAGCATCACGGTGTCAAAAGACACTTCGCTACCCTCGTCATTATGGAGACGGTTGACGAAAATCTTCTGATCTTGGGCGACCTTGAATTGCTTGCCTGCGATTTCTACGATTGCGTACATTTTGTTATTTGTTTGTTTTTTAATTACTTTCACCCGATTTTAAGGCATTTCTACCCCATAAATCGGACTGCAAAGATACGACTTTTTCCAAAACCGGCAAAATGTTTTTGACTTTTAACACTTTTTTACCCTTGCGGCTTTCTATTGACCAAGCAGACTCTTGGCAACTTGTTCCACCTCGGGAGGAGGTGCTGTGGCAGGAAATCCGGGAACACTCGCGAGGTCGAACTGGTAACGTCGTTTGGCGCTGCCGGCAAAGATACCCAAGGCTCCGTCCACATTGGTAAACACCCTTCCTTGTTCGGCAAAGAAACTGGTCATGCTGTTCTGCGACGAGGCCGAAAGGATGTATCGGAAACGTGCGGGTGTAACACTCTCGATATCGACGATATATTGGTGACGGAAGGGCTGTACCTCGGTAGTGTCCTTCAAGAAGATAATCCATAGCGGCACCTGTACCTGCTGGCCGTCAATACGCCTGTCAAGGAACATCAAGCGTCCGCCGAGGGGTGAATATGAGGCCACTTCGCTGGAAGTGATATCAGGACTATTAGGAACAGTGAACATGGCCGAATGGACAGTATCGACCGTGTCGAGCCGACCCAGCCATTCGTTGAATCGTGCACCGCTGTCGCGTACGGTGACAGTGATGTTGTAGTACTCGTCGCGGCCCGCATGGTCGTCGAGATAAAAGTTGGCTGCCAGGAAATTGAAAGTTTCCGAAGCCAGATACAGGGGCGAGAATCCGCTGACGGCAGGATAGAGCGGCACATAGGTCTCCGCGTGCACTGATCGGCCGCCAGCCTCAATGTCGAGGCGCAAACGGTCATCGGGTCGCAAAGTGTCGGCAAAATAATAGAGGCTCTTCTCCATGCTGACAAGCGGACGTACCGTGTCGTTGACGTACAGCGTGAGTTGTGCGCCGGGGACAGGCTGGTCATTATTGTCGTCGAGGAAAAATCGCGTGTAGGCGAAATGCACGAAAGGCTGTCGGCCAGCTGCCGGCACTGCATTGAGCACCAGCTCTCGGTCGGCAGGCTCCTCAATGTCGAGGGTTTTCTCGCATGCTGCAAACAGCAGCGCCATACACAACGTCATCAATATTATCCTGTTCTTTTTCATATTGAATCTTCTTAATCCTTAAAAATACAACGTATAAGCCACCGATGGTAGTATGGGGAAGATGGAGAGCTGGCGGAAGGAGGAGGGGTAGTTCTTGTAGGCCACCTGCGAGCTCTGATAAACCATGTAGGGATTTTGGCGGTTATAGACATTGTAGATGCTCACATTGATGGTGCGGTGGGGCCGGAATCCGTGGCGGGTAGGTTTGAATTCGCGGTGGAAATTGGCTGCCAAGTCAAGCCGGTGGTAGTCGGGCATCCTGTAATTGTTGCGTCCCTCATAATGGGTCAGTGTTCCGAGAGACGACTGTCCGTCGTGGCTGCCGCCATAATCCTCGGGGTCTTCCGAGGCCATGGTGTAGGTCTGTTTGGCAAGAGTGGCGGTGTTGCCGGTGGAATAGACCCACGTGGCACTGACATCGCAGCGGTCGCTGAACTTGTAGTTGAGCACAATACTCAAATCGTGCCTCCGGTCATACTTGGCCGGGAAAGGCTTGCCATCATTGATAATCTGGTTTTCGCGGTCGAAGAGGCGCATGGTGCGGCTCCACGTGTAGCCGACCCAGCCGGTGAAACGGCCGATGTCGCGTTGCGCCAGCAACTCGAGACCATAGCTCCACCCACGGCCGGCATAGACGAGGCGTTCCCAATTCTCACTTGAGCCGAAATAGGTGGCACCGTCCTTGTATTCGATGAGGTTGTTCATGGCCTTGTAGTAGGCTTCAACCGAAAAGTCGGCGATGCCGCCAAGGGTATAGAACACTCCGCCGGCCACCTGATGGCTCTCCATGGGCTTCACATTCTCAGTCACCGGCACCCACAGGTCGGTGGGCAGGGTAATACTGGTGGTGCTGAGCAAGTGTACATATTGGCGCATCCAGGCATAACCCACCTTGACAGAGAGGTCGGGGGTAATCATCACTCGGCCCGAGACACGGGGCTGCAGCGAGGGATAGAGCGAGTCGCCGGTCTTGAAGGCCGAGAAGTGGAGCCCATAGTTGAGCTTCACGCTTTCGGTGATGGACCAGTCGTCCTCGGCAAAGGCCACAATCTCGTTGGCCAACACCGAACTGGAGGTAAGCTCTATCGTTTGGTGGATACCGGAGTTCATCTGCACAGGGTCATAGAAATCAACACTTCCGTTAGCCACTTCGGGGGAGAAAATATGGCGCACAAAATAGGTGCCGAACTTGGCATTGTGGTCCGGATCGGGCACATAGTCAAGGTCGGCACGGACGGTGATGTCCTGAATGCCCGACTTGTAGTCGCCCGATATCTTTGAAGTATTGGTGTCGCCGCTGAGCATCAACTTCTCAATGTTGCCCACCAGGTCGTTGTCATACTGCGTATAAGCTGCCGAGAGGTTGAAGAAGAGCTTGGGGCTGAGCTCATAGTTCCATCGCAGCTGACCCACCATGTTGCCCCACCGGTTCTTGAATCCCAGACGTATGTCCTCACCCATCGCATTGACGGTGTTGATAGTACCATATACCTGGTCCTCTCCCATGTAGAAACTGCCGTAGAGGCGGCTCTTGTCGCTGAACTTGTGCGTCAGCTTGGCGTTGAGGTCATAGAACCAGTAGCCCGCCTCAAACTTGGCGTTCTGGGCGGTGGCCGACTTCATCTGTGCTGCCGTCATCTCGTCGATTTTCAGTATGATGGGGATGAGGAAAAGCTCAGCATAGGTGCGGCGGGCAGAGACACTGAAGGTGGTGCGTCCTTTGTTGATAGGGCCTTCGAGGTTCACTTTGGCCGAGATAAGGCCAATGGAAACATTGCCCTGCAGATGCTGGTCGTTGCCGTTGTTCTGCGTCACGTCCAGCACCGAACTCAACCGTCCGCCGAAACGGGCGGGGAAGCTGCCTTTGTAAAGGGTCACATTCTTGATGGCATCGGTATTGAAGGCCGAGAAGAAACCGCCGAGATGCGACACATTGTAGAGCGACACGCCGTCGAGCAGGAAGAGGTTCTCGTCGGGACCGCCGCCACGCACATACATGCCACTGTTGCCCTCACTTCCGCTCTGCACACCCGGCATCAGCTGCAAGGCCTTGATGATGTCGGCCTCGCCGAAGAGCACAGGCACCGCCTTGATTTTCTCCACCGGCATATCCATGGCGCTCATCTGCGACGACCGCACGTCGCCCGTGCGTTCCGCGGTGATGGTCACCTCGTCGAGGGTCACACTCTGCCTCATCTTCACATTGAGCTCCACATTGCGGCCGAGGGCCATGTCGTAGGTCTGCGGTTCATACCCCACGTAGGTGACGCGCAGGCTGACGCTGTCGGTCTTGAGGGTCAGCGAATAATGGCCGTAGAGGTTGGTCACGGCACCCTTGCCGCTGCGGGTATCGAGCACCGTAGCGCCGATGAGGGTCTCGCCGTTGCGCTGGTCGGTCACCGTGCCGCTGACAGTATAGCTCCGCTGAGCCATCACACCCATCGGCAGAAACAATAGCAGGAGCAATAACGATTTACAATTCATATAGCAGTTCTTTCACTGTTTTTTTCAACACAGGGTGGCGGTAGCCAGGGATGATTTCCGCCAAGGGTTCCAGCACGAAACGCCGCTGGTGCATGCGTGGGTGCGGGACGGTGAGGTCGGGGGTGTCGATCACCTCGTCGTTGTAGAAGATGATGTCGATATCCATCGGGCGTGAGTGATAGACACGCTGGGGCAAGTCGTCACTCTCGTGCACCGCTGGACGCAGACGTCCCAGCACGGCCTCAATGGCCAACGCCTCCTCCAATACCTGACGGGCCGTGAGTTCCGTCTCCACCACCAGGGCTCGGTTGAGAAAATCCTGCTGCGGTTCCTCGGCGAAATCCCCCCACGGCTTGGTCTCACAGATGCGCGACAAAGCAACGACAGAGCCGATACGCTGACGTATCTGCTCTGTCGCCTGTTCCATCAGACAGTACCGGTCTCCTTGGTTGCCGCCGATCAATAACACTACTCTGTTCGTCATCATTTGGGGCGATAGGAGATAAGGATTATCCGCAATGGATAAAGCGCTCCACGAGGGCGAGGGTCTTCTCGCTGTCCTTGCCTATCTCGGCACGCAGGGTGCGGTCGTCGAAGGAACGCAGCTCCTTCAGCAGGCCGTCGATGAGGGCGGGGGCGAAGATGCCGTCCTGCTCATACAAGGCACGGTCGCGTTCCAGCAGGTCGGCACTGGCGGCGCAGCTGTCGGGCAGCACATCCAGTTTGGCCAGCACATCCTCGTGCTCGAAGATATTCACGCTCACATAGCGGTCCTTGGCATATTGCACGGCGTTCTCCATCTCGAAACCGTGGCGTGCCGCCACAGCCATGCCGGCCAGAAGCAGATAGACGTTGGCCGAGCCATCGGGCGTACGCAGCTCGATGGTCTGCTTGTGGCTGAAATCCACCTCCTCGTTCTCCTCCAAGGGGTTGCAATGGGCCATCATGTTGCCGCTGCCTTTGTTCCAGCCCAGCGGCACACGCACCATGGCGCTGCGGTTGCGGTCGCCCCAGCAGATGTTCGTGGGAGCCTCCTGATGCGGCACCAGACGGAAGTAGCTCGTAGGGTTGGTATTGCCGAATGCCGTCAGCGAACCCGCCATGCTCAGGATACCTGCCATGGTCTTCATGGCCACGTCGCTCAATCCGTTCTCTCCCACGTACATGTTCTTGCCATCCATCGACACACGGGTGTGCACATGCATGCCGCTGCCCGCCTTGCCCACGGTAATCTTCGGGGCGAAGGTGACGGTGACGCCGTACTTGTAGCCCAGCTCGCGCATCATCCATTTGGCGATGACCAGCTGGTCGGCGGCATCCTCCAGACGGGTGGGAAGGAACTCGATCTCGTTCTGCTCGTACATCAGGTCGCCGTGGGTGAAGTTACCCACCTCGCTGTGGCCGTATTTGATTTCGCCACCCGCGGCGGCAATCATGCGCATGGCCTCCGTGCGGAACTCCTCGAACTTGCAATAGGGCATGCTCACATGGTAGCCGTGCTGGTCCTCGGGCATATAACTCTCCTCCTTGGGGGCGATGGCGTAGTACTCCAGTTCGCCCATCACCTCGAACTCCATGCCGCCCGTGGCCTCGCGGAAGGCGCGGCCGGCCTTCTGCAATGTGTATTCCGGAGCCATCTCGAACGGCTCGCCGTCCTTGTTGTAGAACGAGCACAGGATGTCCAGCGTCGGCACATCGGTGAAGGGGTCGAGAAACGCCGTGCGGAAACGCGGGATAACGTAAAGATCCGAGTTGCCGGCCTCCAGGTAGGGGAACAGCGAGCTGCCATCCACGCGCTCGCCGCTGGTCAGCACCTCATCGACATGCTCCAGGCTCTGGATGACGAAGTTCAACGTGTGCAACTTGCCGTCGTCCGCCATGTAGCGGAAGTTGATCATCTCGATTTGGAATTCCTCGATGACCTTGAGGATATCTTTCTTGGTGAATTCGCTCTTCGGCTTCTCCAGAAACGTCACCAAGGGGTTGGGGTTGAACTGTATCTGTTCGTGTGTCATGATATATAGGGTTTTAAACAATTGGTGCGGATATAACGCACAACAGATTATTTTATTGTATATACTCAAAAAGAAAGGGGCGCCCGGATGGGCGCCCCTGGTTATTGCGGTGTTACACGCTCGCTTAGCGGGTCACGACGACACGCTTGGCGGCGGCGGTGCCGACCTTCACGAGATAGACACCGGTGTTGTTCATACGGAACTCGACGCGCTCACCGGCCTTCGGGGCGGCGTTGATCACGCGGCCGTTCAGGTCGTAGAGATAGACGTTCTGACCCTCGGCGCCCATCACGTAGATCACGCTTTCGGCGCTATAGATCTTCACGTTGCTCATCTCGACATCCTCGATGCCGGTCTTCACGGCGAAGAGGGCAACCAAAGTCACGTTGTCGGAGACAGAGTCGATGGTATAGACAGCGTTGTGTCCCACGGTGTCCTCACCGATCATCCAGGCCACGAACTTGTAGCCTTCGAGCGGGTTGGCCATCAGAGTCACAGAGGTGCCGGCGGCGACGGGGCCTTCGGGAACACCAGTCACATTACCCATCGTGGCATCCCAGAGGACTCTCACTTCGTAGGTCTCCACAGCGTTGGCCTCGAAGGTGGCGGTCAGGGTCATGTTGCTGTTCACGGTCACGCTGATGGTAGCGGTGGTCTCACCGGTGCTCCATTCCACGAAGTGGTAGCCTTCGGCGGGAATGGCGGTCAAGGTCACCACGGTACCGGCGGCCACAGGAGCTTCGGGGATACCTTCCACAGAACCCATCGTGGCGTCGTATGCCACAGTCAGGGTGTAGGTGTCGGCAGGGTTGGCGGCGAAGGTGGCGGTCAGCACGGTGTCGCTGGTCACAGTCACGGTGATGGTGGCGGTGTTGGCGCCGTTGCTCCAGCTCACGAAGTGGTAGCCGGCCTCAGGCACTGCGGTCAGGCTGATCACCGTGTTGGCGGTTACAGGAGCGGTGGGGACACCGGTCACATGACCCATCGTGGAGTCGTTCACATTCACGGTCACGGTGTAGGTCGTGGGGGCGACGCTGTCGGCGGCGAAGACCGCACGCAGAGTGACGTTGCTGTTCACAACAAAGGTGTAGGGGTTGTCGGTGATGACATTGCTGCCGGCATCCACCCAGTTCACGAAGTGATAGCCGTCATTGGCGGTAGCGGTGGCGGTGAAGCTGCTGCCGTCGTTGACAACACTGTCGCCTTCCGGATTCACAGTACCCATCTGGGGATTCATCGACGTCACGGTCACCGTGTGGGTCGTCGGAATGACACCCTGGAAGATCGGGGTCACATTGATGATGTAGCCATCCAGCATCGGACCCACAGCGGGAAAGTCCTCGAAAATATCGAAGAAGTCGGTGACATTGGTATCGGCATATTCGGCGTCAACAACCGTGTCGCCGGTAGGATCCACTACGGTGTACATCCAATCGGCAAGCATGTAGCCGGCGGCGGGCTGAGCCGTCAACGACAGGGTCTGGCCGGTGGTGAAGTAGTGGGTGCCGGGAGCGGGAGTGGTGGTACCTCTCGTCGGGTCGGGCACGTTGACAATCAAGGTCAAGGTGTCGAGCTCGGGTTCACCGGCGGCGAAGTTGGCCGTCACACTCCACTCATAGCGGTGGTAGCCAGCCCGCACAGTGTCAAAATCACTAAACAGATTGAACACATTGGGCTCGGCAATGTTCAAGGTGGTGTCAACTAATGTCATGATACCATAGCCGTAGTTGCTATAATCCCCGGTAGCCAAGATAGTCCAACCCACGAGGTGGTAGCCGGCGGCGGGCTGAGCCACCACGCTGGCGACTTCACCCTCATAGAAGTAGTGCACACCGGGGGCGGGCACGGTGGTACCCATCGTGGCGTTGTTCACAGCCACGGTCACCTTCATGCTGTCAAGAATCTGAATCGGGGTATTGCTGCCGCAAGCGTCGTTCACGGTCAGGAACGCAGCGCCGTCGGTCAGCGTGCTGGCATCGCTCACAGAGATGAGCACGGTGTCGTTGCCGTCCAGAATCTTGAAGCTGGCCTCAGAGTCATATTCGCTGTTGCTGTTCCAGGTGAAGGTCACGGGCATGCCGCTGCAAACATTCACGGTGAAGGTGTCGTAGATAGTAACGTCCTCCAGATCCTGGCTCTGCATGCTGTAGGTAGCCACAGTGGCGCCGTTCTGGCTGATGGTGATGTTCGAATAGGCAGCACCGTAATCGTCAGCCCATCCGTCGCCGTACTCGTCCTCGGCATAGATCTTGATGGTGCAGCTGCCACCCGCGCAGTCGGTGCGGGCGGGCACGGTCACCACGTCGCTCTGGTCGCTACCGCACACGGAAGCCACACCGAAGGTGTAGTTGGTGCTGGCGGTGAGGCCGGTCACCTCGTAGTTGGTGGTGGTGACACCGGTGGCCACCACATTCCCCGTGGCGCTGTAGATATTGTAGGCAGCGGCGGTGCCGTTCCAGCTCAGGAAGACGCTGGTGGCGGTCACGCTATCCACCGTCAGGCCGGTCACAGGCATACAGGCGGGAGGCTCGGCAAACACCATGCTGTCGATGTACAGACCATACTGGTCATTGGCAGTGTATTTCACAGCCACATACTTCACAGCACCGGACAGAATCTGGCTGTACTCGGTGTAGGAGGTGCTGGTGATGTTGTTCACCTCGGCAAGCCACGTGAAGTCGGCGTAGGCGTTGGTGGTGGTGGAGTAACCCAGCTGGAAACTCTCCGAGTAGTAGTTGTTATAAGCTTTGTACCGGAAACTCACCGTCAAACCGTCGGTGACGCCACTCAACTCGGGCGAGACGAGGTACTGGGGAGGATTGGTGCTATAGTAGAAGAGGAAGGCATCGTTGCTTAAGCCGGTAGAAGACACACCATCCACAGTCCAGCACTGGAAGGTCGGACTGGTGGTCTCGAAGTTCTCGGTGAAGGGAACGGCGATGGCTGCACAAGCGGTGGCGAATTCAACGACCACCATGCTACCCTCGTCGCTGCCGCAGACGGCGGTCACACCATAGGTGTAGTTGGTCATCGGGGTGAGGGTGTTGAGCAACACGGTGGTGTCGGTCACGGTGGTCACGAGCTGGGTGTCGATGGCGCTGATGGCATAGACATTGTAGCTCGAAGCATCGCCCTCCCAGATCAGTCTGGCGCTGTCGGTAGCAACATTGATGGCGGTCAGGCCGGTGACAGCGGGACAGGAAGGAATCTCGGTGACGCTGAAGTCGTCGATGTAGAGAGCCAGCATGTCGTTGGCCGTATATTTGATGGCCACATACTTCACGTCGGCAGGCAGAATCTGGCTGTAGGGTTCATAGGTCTGGTTGCTCAAGCCGGTCAGCTCGGTAAACCAGGTGAAGGCGGTCACATCGTTGGTGGTCGTCGAGTAGCCCAGGGCAAAACTCTCCTGCCAGGTGCCACCCACGCGATACATGAAGCTTACAAATGCACCAGCCTCAGTGCCGGTCAGCTCAGGCGAGATGAGGTACTGGGGAGGATTGGTGTTGTAGGCGAACTTGAAGGCATGGGTACCCGTGTTGGCATAAGAGCTGTACGAGGTGTTCTCTACCACACCGGTGCTGGAAGCGCAGGCGGTAAGAGTCCAACAGTCGATGCCATTCTCAAAGCCCTCGGTGAAGGGGATGGCGACGCTCGAGCAGGCAGTACGGAAGTTGACGGTAACCATGTCGCTCTCGTTGCTGCCGCAGACAGAACGTACACCATAGGTGTAGCTGGTCATGGCGGTCAGGTCGCCAATCTCTATAAAGGTATTGGTGACGTTGTCAACCAAGGTGGTGTCGGTGCCGGCGATGGAATATACATTGTAGCTGTCGGCAGTTCCCTCCCAGGTCAGAGTGGCGCTGTCGGCTGTGACGTTGATGGCGGTCAGGCCGGTGACGGGATAGCAGATGTCGCCGGTGCTCTCGTCAACGCTGATGTTGTCGATGTGCAGGTTGTTGTCGCCGCCCGAGGTGGTCGATTGGGCGTAGAAGGCTATGCGGACGGTCTCGCCGGCATAGTTGGCCAGATTCACATACTGGGGGATGTAGGTAAGGCTGGCAATCGTGGACAGGGCGATGTCGCTGGCCACGGACCAGGTCTGGCCGTTGTTGATGCTGACAAGGATCATGAACTTCTGCGAGGTGTTGCTCTCGAAGCCGCTAGCGACCGCAGTGCCGCTATAAGCCGTGAAGGCTGCGTCGAAGGTCAGCAGGGGGTTGGTGGCCTCGGTGAGGTCAATCTCCGGGGTGATGAGCCAGTACTGGCAGCCGGTACCATAGATGTTCACGCGGTAGTGACCGGCTTCAATACCATTGCTAACGCTGCTCTGATAGCTCCAGTTAGAAGGGATGTTACCCATGGTCACCTCTACGTTGTCAGCATAGAGGATACTGGCGCCGCGCCAGCAAGGATCGCTGGACAGGCTGGCGG
>DGIA01000009.1 GCA_002392965.1 Bacteroidales bacterium UBA3834
GTCAACTTTTTTCAGCGCAAGACAGTATAATGGATATTTAGGAATTGAAAAAAAAGTATGTCGGCGCAATATCTTTGGTTAATTTGCGTTAATAGGGGTAAATACTAACCAATTAAAACTATTGTAATATGAAGATTTGTAACAAAATGCTTGCTGAGTGCTTCGGCACCTTCGTTCTCGTGCTGGGCGGTTGCGGTACCGCGCTGTTCGGCCATGTGGGCTTCCTCGGCGTGGCCATCGCCTTCGGCCTCACGGTCATCGCCATGGCCTATGGCATTGGCCATGTGAGCGGCGCCCACCTCAACCCCGCCGTCTCCTTCGGTGTGTGGGTCAACGGACGTATGAGCTTCAAAGACATGCTCCTCTACTGGGTGAGCCAGATTGTCGGCGCCATCGTCGCCGGTGCTGTCCTGTTCGGCATCTATAAGGCCGCCGGCTTGGGCGCCACGGGTGTCTTCGCCGCCAACGGCTATGGCGAGGCCTTCCAGGCTGCCGCCGGTGAGGGCTACCTCAACGTGAGCATGTGGGGCGCCTTCGCCGTCGAGGCAGTGCTGACCTTCATCTTCCTGATGGTGATTCTCGGCGCCACCGACGAGCGCAGCAACACCAAGGCCGCCGGCTTGGCCATCGGTCTCACGCTGACGCTCATCCACCTGGTCTCCATCCCGCTGACCAACACCAGCGTCAACCCCGCCCGCTCCATCAGCCAGGCTATCTTCAGCGACTGCGCCACCTGGAGCGCCTGCAGCCAGCTGTGGCTCTTCATCGTGGCCCCGCTGGTGGGTGCCGCTGTGGCCGGCCTGTTCTACAAGTGCGTCTGCGGCGACTGCTGCTGCAAGAAGTGCTGCAAGAAAGACTGACTTTGAACACCCCTTTTTCAAAGGCTCGCCGCAAACCCTTGTGGCGAGCCTTTCTTGTTGCTGTCCGTTCCGTGTTCACTCCCTATCACCTCCGTCTCACCTCCGTCTCACCTCCGTTTCACCTCCGTCTCACCTCCGTTGAAAGACGGAGAGGGGACGGTGCGGAGACGGAAGGGCATCGGAGGGGGAAGGAAGGCGAAATGAAGGTGGTGGGGAAGTTAAATTTCCTCGCGAAGGATGTTCCCGGGGGTGAGGGTGACGTCGGCGACGGTGCCCACCAGCGCTTCGTCGTAGGGACGGCCCACGCGGATATAGTTGTCGGTCCAGCCGAGCATGAGGGGTTGAGTGGCTGGGTGGCCAGGTAACTGGGTGGCTGGGTGGGACGTCGATTCCCACAAGACGGGGCGTGTCTTTCCTATCTGGCTTTCGATGAAGGCTCTGTGTTTCTCTTCGCTGAGCTCCAGCAGGCGGGCGGTGTGCTCGCGGCGGACGGGGACGGGAATTTTCTCGCCGAGGCGGAGGGCTGCGGTGCCGGGGCGGTCGCTGTAGGTGAAGACGTGGAGGTAGGAGATTGGCAGCGAGTCGATGAACGACAGCACTTTGGCGAATTCCTCCTCGCTCTCGCCGTTGAATCCGGCCATAACGTCGGCGGCGATGCAGGCGTCGGGCATGGCGGCCCTGATGCGTTCGAGTTTGGCGCGGTAGAGGGCGGTGTCGTAGCGGCGGTGCATGAGTTGCAGCACGTGGTCGGAGCCGGCCTGCAGGGGGATGTGGAAGTGGGGTAGGAAGGCGCGGCTGTGGGCCACGAAGTCGATGATGTCGTCGGTGAGCAGGTTGGGCTCGATGCTGGAGATGCGGTAACGCTCAATGCCTTCGATGGCATCGAGGCCGCGCAGCAGGTCGAGGAAGCTCTCGCCGTGTTGCTGGCCGAAGGTGCCGGTGTTGACGCCGGTGAGTACCACCTCCGTGGTGCTGGTGGAGGCGATGCGGCGGGCGGCGCAGAGGGTCTCCTCGATGGAGGCCGAGCGGGAGCGGCCGCGGGCGTAAGGGATGGCGCAGTAGGTGCAGAAGTAGTCGCAGCCGTCCTGTATCTTGAAGAAGGTACGTGTGCGGTCGTCGCCGGAGTAGGAGAGGAGGCGTTTGCTGTCGTTGCCGAGCACCTGGGTGACGCCGGGCATCTTTTCTATCTCGTCTTTTGCCACCTGGGCGAAGCATCCCATGACGACAATCTGTGCGTCGGGGTTGAGACGGTGTGCCTGACGGATGGCGTTGCGGCACTTTTTTTCGGCTACGGCAGTGACGGTGCAGGTGTTGACGATGTAGAGGTCGGCCCGTTCGCCCCAGGTGACGACGATGTTGCCTTCGGCGGCGAGCCGCCGGAGGAGGTCGGAGGTTTCGGCGAAGTTGAGTTTGCAGCCGAGGGTGTGAGCGGCGATGGTCACTATTTCAGAGCGGGTTCGTCGTCGAAGTGGCGGCTGCGCACCATCTTGATGCCGTCCTCGTCGGGGAAGATGGCGAAGTCGGGTTGGGGTTCGAGGAGCAGTATGTCGCGTCCTTCGGTGTCTTTGCCGATGCCTTGTACGGCACGGCGGGCCACGATGATGCGGCTTTTGCGGTTGGCGCAGTCGAAGAGTTCGTCGCCGATGCGCTCATAGACAAGGTCGGCACTTTCGTGGGTGATGAGTTTGCTGCCGTCGTCGAGTAGGAGGGTCACCCGGTTCTTGCCCAGCGGTGCCAGGCAGATGATGTCGTGTATGGAGAGGAATTTCTCTTCGGGCAGCAGCATACGGATGCGGCGGTCGAGCATCAGGCCGTGCTCCCAGCGTTCGTCGATGGTGAGTTGGCCGTCTTCATAGTAGCGGTAGGAACCGTGCTTCAGGCCGTCGAGGTAGTGGCCTTCGCGGGCCAGCAGGCCGTTGTCGTCGTATTCTACAAGCCGTCCCTCAAGGCCGCCGTTGACGTAGGTGCCGGTGATGTAGCCTTGCTTTCCGATGCGTTTCCACCAGCGGCCGTGGCGGTGGTTGTTGACCCAGTGGGTCACTTCGGCGGTGTCGCCGGTATGGGTGTAGATGACGTGCAGACCATCCTTGATGCCCATGCGGTAGGAGGCTTCCTTGACCAGCCGGCCGTCTTCGGCGAAGAACTGCCAATGGCCGTCGCGGTTGCGGCGGTCGTAGTGGCCGCGGGCGAGGAGGTGGCCTTTCTCATCATAGGCTTCATGGTCGCAGCGTTCGCCGGGGACGGTGTATATGTTGCGCATGCGCACGGTGCCGTCGGCATAGTAGTAGGTGAAGGTGCCGGTCTCCTTGCCGTCGAGGAAGTCGCCTTCGTAGATCTTGGTTCCGTCCTTGTCGATGCGGATCCAATGGCCTTGTCGGCGGCCTTGTTTGTCAACCTTGTTTTGGGCTATGGCACTGACGGAAGTCAGGAGCAGTGCCGCTGTGAGAAGGATAAGAGTCTTTTTCATCTCTTCGATTGTTGTCTTTTATATGGTTGAATAACGCCCTTTTAGGTAATTTATTTTGATGATATTAAAAAAAGTTGTATCTTTGCATCTGCAATAATGGTAAGAAATGATTGGAATGACCTTGAAATCACAAAGTATAGTTCGGTTTGCCGCTTTTGACGCGGCATTGCTTGCCTTGGCCTGCCTGATTCCCGCCGCCTCGCATCTGCTGGCGGTGCCGTTGTATAAGCTCAACCCGATGCTGGCTCTTCTGCTGGCGGGGATGCTTGTGGGAAAGGATTGGCGCAACGCGCTGGTGCTGGCGGTGCTGATGCCGCTGGTGTCGGGTCTGGTCACCGGCATGCCTGCCGCCCCGAAGATGGTGTGCATGATGGCCGAGCTGGCCACCGTGGCCTCGCTCTTTGGGTGGCTCTCGCGCCGTTGGGCTGTGCTGCCCGCGGTGCTGACGGCTATTGTGGCCGGAAAGATGGTGTATTATGCCATGAAGGCCCTTATCATCGCCCCTGCGGTGTTGGTGGGTACGGAATGGTGGATGCAGCTGGGAACGGTGCTTGTGTGGGGTGGACTGTTCGCCCTGCTTTACAGAAGGGATAGATGAAGAATATAGCAGTGATACTGGCGGGTGGCACAGGCCGGCGGATGGGTTCGTCGGTGCCCAAACAGTTCATGGAGCTTGCCGGTCGTACTGTCATAGAGCATTCGATAGAGGCTTTCTGCAGCCATCCTGCTGTTGACGAGGTGGCCGTGGTGGTGCACCCCGAATGGAGGGGGCGTTTCCAGGCGATTGTGGAGCGGAACCGTTGGGAGAAACTGACTAAGGTGATTGACGGCGGGAGCGAACGCTATATGTCGAGCTTGAACGCCATCATGGCCTACATTGACGAGCCCGACGATACCAACCTGTTGCTGCACGATGCTGCACGTCCATGGGTGAGCGCCGATATCATAAGCCGTGTTGCGGCAGCCTTGCAGCACAGCGAGGCCGTGGGTGTGGCGGTGCCGAGCACGGATACTGTATGGGAGGTTCATCCTGACATGAACGGGATGTGGGAAGCCGGGAACGAGAAGTTTGAGATACCGCGGTTCGTGGCTCGGATACCCGAGCGTAAGTTGATGTGGCGAGCCCAGACCCCTCAAGCCTTCCGACTGCCGTTGATACGCGACGCCTACCAGCGAGCCCTGCAGGATCCGCAGTTCCAGGCCACCGACGATTGCGGCGTGGTGCGCAAATACATGCCCGGCACCAAGATCACCGTGGTGGAAGGCGAGGAAAGCAACCGCAAGATAACGTTCAAAGAAGATATTGCATGAAGCATGTTTTCTCGGTTACAAGCAATCTGACGTTCTCTCTCATGAGGCGTATCGTCAAGGTGAATGCCTTGTCGGCATCGGATTGTGTATTGCTGTTGCTCAGGGGCTACAAGATTCCCGTCGAAATGGAGCGGACGTATGCCCACAGGGTGGAAACGACGTATAATGTCGATGTGGATAACGGACGGGTTTTTGCAGGTGCCCGTTTTTGGAGAACGCAAAAGAATATCGGCGAGTTTGACAGACTTGTCGATGCGGAAGTGGGTGGGGAAGACTTTGTCTTTTACACCTCGGTGTGTTCGAACGATATATGCAGCCTGATGGTGACCAAGCCCAACTGCAAGGGCTTTTACATGATAGAAGACGGATTGTCGTCATATCGCGACTTTAACCCGCAGACATTCACAGGAATCCGCTACTGGGTTTATCGGCTGCTGCTAAAGCCTTTATGGCCTCGGATATTTGAAGTGAAGAACCACTTTATCGAGGATGGTCATCCAAAATATCTTGGGTGTATCGCCAGCTCCGACAGATGTTTCCCTTTGCACAGGGACAAATTACAGGTGGTGGGGAACCCGTTTGAGCCCATAGATCTGGATTTTGTTCCCGATGCAGTGCTTTCCATCGACCCTTTGTACGAGTCGCTGACAGAGAGTCAAGTGGATGTCTTGTATGGTCGTCTGGCCGAGTTTATGAAACCGAAAGGATACCGGCAGGTGGCCTATAAGCTCCACCCGCGGTTCAATGTGGCGAGCAACCGCGGGCACAAGGAGTTTTTCCTTGGGGAGCTGAACAAGTATTTCCCCGGAGCAAAGGAGATTGCCCCCTCTGGCGTGTTGGAGAATATACTAAGCAGTTGCCATGCTGATTTTTATTCCAACGATTCCTCGGTGGCCATATATGCTTCTTTGTCGGGAACCAAGTGTTACAGTTTGATGCCTCTGCTTAAAGGAACTCCGGCATATCGGGTGAACTCCTTTATGCGGGAGTGTACAATTCCAATCGAAATATGATAAAAGTCTCAGTCATACTCCCAGTCTATGGCGTGGCCGAATACATCGAGGCCTGCACGCGGTCGTTGTTGGCGCAGACCTTGGAAGAGGTGGAGTTTCTCTTCGTCGATGACCATGGGCCCGATGACAGTATTGCCATCCTGCAGCGTACCATCGAGGGTCATCCGCGGGCACACCAGTTTCGTGTGCTCACCCCGGACCATAACCTCGGTGCCGGTATGGCGCGCAATTTCGGCATCCCTGAAACCCAAGGGGAATACATCTCGTTCATCGACCCCGACGACACCGTGGAGCCCGATATGCTGGAAGTGCTTTACAACAGGGCCAAGAGCCTCGATTCCGACATCTGCTGCTGCTATATGCAGAAGTGCTTCCCCGACGGTACAACGGGAGACCTGCTCGTCAATCCCCATGTGGCAGAAGGCCCCCTGACCCACGACAGCAGGGCATACGTGCTGACGCACTATGTGTCGCTCTTCGCCTCGATGATCTACCGACGTGAGATGGTGATGGACAACGATATCCGCTTTCCAGAGGACCGGGCGGCCGACGACAGTTTCTTCGTCTCCTGTGTTTGGATGAAAGCCCGTAGTGTGGCTTATGTCGATCGACCCTTGTACCATTATCTTATCCGGCCGGGGTCGGTGACTACCACGCTGCAGAGCGACAAATACAAGAAGCGTCTGGCGGTATTCGGCAAGTTGATGGCTTATGCCAAGGAGCATGGTGTTTATGAGGAATTCAAGCCCGAGATTGACTATATGTACCTCAAGAAGGGATATCTCTCCTCCGTCGCCAACTATATCCGCAACAGCCGGCGGCCGAGTTATTCCACCTACGAGGAAATACATGAGGAACTGATAAGGCAGGTGCCCGACTATCGGCAGAACCGTTATCTCCGAGGCAACTTCGTCATGCGGATTCTGATGCAGTTGCTCCGACGCTGTCCGGCAGTGGCCACGGTGGCTCTGCGCTGGTATATCAAAAAGAATAATATAATCAGTTAGTTTCTATGGACCTTATCATCGGCGCCGGTATCTCCGGTCTTTCCTACGCAGCCGCCACAGACCATGAATGCCTTGTCGTAGAGGCAGAAGACCAGATCGGTGGCTACTGCAAGACCATATATAAAGATGGTTTTGTGTGGGACTATTCGGGTCATTTCTTCCACTTCCAGCACCCTGAACTGCGGGATTATGTCATGCAGCGTATCGACCCAGACGAGATACTTACGGTTCAGAAACACACGCAAATCCTTTATAAGGATCGCCATGTGGACTTCCCGTTCCAGATGAATATCCACCAGCTTCCGCAGGAAGAGTTCATTGATTGTCTCTATGATCTTTTCAACATACCCGAAGGTGCACCGTCGGATACGTTCAAGCAGATGCTTTATGCCAAGTTCGGACGGTCGATTGCCGAGAAGTTTCTCATCCCGTACAATACCAAGCTCTATGCCACCGACCTTGACCGCTTGGATGTCGATGCCATGGGACGTTTTTTCCCTTACGCCGACCGTGAGCAGATTGTCCGCAACTTCCGTCACCCGGAAGGGAAGAGTTATAACGCGACTTTCCTCTATCCCATGCAGGGCTGCATACGTATCGTCAATTCGGTGGCCTCGCATGTGAATCAGGATTGCATCTCGCTGGGCGAACGTCTGGTCTCTATCGACGCCGCGACCCATACTGCCGTCACCGACAAGCGTACCCTGCATTACGACCGTCTGGTTTCCTCCATGCCGCTGCCCAAGCTGATGGACCTTTGCGGAATTGCTCATGACCAGGATGCCTACACATGGAACAAGGTTCTGGTATTCAACCTCGGCTTTGATGCCAAAGGGCCGGAACGTACCAATTGCTGGATGTACATCCCTGAAAACAAGTATGTCTTTTATCGAGTGGGTTTTTATGACAATATCATCGGGCAGGACCGCATGTCGCTCTATGTCGAGATAGGTTTTGGTAAGGATCAGCCTGTCGGCGATGTGGATGCCTTGCTGCAGCGCACCCTTGACGACTTGCGAGTTGCCGGCATTCTCACCGACCAGCATTTGGTGGCCGAACATCATGTCTTGATGGATCCGGCCTATGTCCACATCACCCGTCGCTCCGAGCAGGATAAGCAGGAGAAGATGGCACTGTTGGCGCAACAGGACATTTATTCCATCGGCCGTTACGGTGCATGGAAATACTGCTCGTTAGAGGATAATATGCACGATGCCTTTACCCTCGCCCAAAGACTCAGATAATATCGAGCAATTGTGAGGGGTGGTCGATTATCGCCCGGCAGGGATAATCTTGAATGTCTGATGCTTTGTGATAGCCGAAGCCCCAGGTGACGGCAATGAAACCGATGCCGGCATTGGCCGCTCCTTTGGCGTCGTGGTCGGTGTCGCCCACCAGCAAGGTTTCTGCTCTTTCCACTTCCATTTCGCTGATACACATATCCACAATGTCCGCCTTGGTCATCTTTCCGGCGGCATCGGCACCATGCATCACAGGACAGAAGCGTTCCACACCAAAATGTTGCAGCAGTTTCAATGCGTAATCTTCTCGTTTGTAGGTGGCCACTCCCATCATCACACCCCGTGCTTTAAGCTCGGTTAAGGTGTCTTCCATGCCGTCGTAATAGTTGGCAAACAATAAAGATTCTTCGCTGTAGTGCCTGCGGAAAATGGCTGCGCCAGCGTCGGCTTCCTCTTTGCTGAGCCCGTAGTTCTCGGCCAGTGAGAGCTGTATAGGAGGACCGATGAACCGTTGCAGCTCGTTGTCAGGAATGTTTTTCAGCCCCAGCTGTTTCAGTGTGTATTGCAGACTTGCCCCAATGCCTTTTGAGGTGTCGAGCAAGGTTCCGTCGAGGTCAAACAGCAGCGCCTTCATCCAATCCGGTATTGCGTTGGGGTGATAAACGTCAGGGCTATCTCTTCTTTCAGCAGTCTCAGGTCGGCCGATATAGAATCATTCAACCTTGAGGGCGAATCCTTATGCAGTTTGTAAGTGCGTGAGTAATAGTCGGTGTCGGCACCTGTGAATCCGTCAAATCCTGCCAGTTGAACCTCTTTCACCCCTAATTTGATGAGCAGTCTTAGCACCAGCATCAGGCTGTTATCGACGTTGGTCATTCGGGTGTCGATAAGCGAGGAATAGTTCAATGTCAGGTCTGCGGGGAAATCGGGTAATGCCGTGATGTTCGATGTGATAATCATTTTCGGGTGTGCCTGCTTGCTGTCAGCCAGCATGGAATAGCGTTTTCCGTTGCTCAGAAAGATATAGTTGATAGGGTAGTTGTCGGTATAGAAGCCTACGGCTATTACCTCAACGTTGTCGTATGCAAGTTTTTCCTTTACTTGGTCGGCTTCGGTGCGGATACTTTCGCCTGGCCCCAGCAATACCACCTTTTTCTTTTCCAGGCCATCTTTGCGTAACATATCTAACGCTTTGTGGTCGTCGATGGCCATGCTTTGGAAGTCAATATAGGCCTGCTCCACCCATTTCTGGTCATATAGCAGTTTCTTCTCCGCCGGTATGCGAGCCAAAATACTGTTCACTGAACTGATGGACAATGTCTTTTTGTCCAACAGATACTTTACGTAGTTCGGATGGCAGGCCTGCATGGCCGAGATATAAAAGTCATATTTATATCCCCAGTAGTGGCTTTGATAGATGGGCATCAGGTCTGTGTCGATAATCTCCAGCAACAGGTCAAGGTTGTAGTTCTTGTGGTAGTACTGGTTCAGATGCAGTGCCAGCAATTCGCTAGCGCAGTTGCCGGCGCTTTTACCCATGCCATACACCGTTGAGTCGGCAATAAGCAGCCGGTCTGTATTCATTGACAGGAAACGACAGGTGTTGCTGAATGCCAGTTGGAAATTGTTGTGGTCGTGGTAGCCCAGTGCGATGTCGGGAAGCAGGTTGTGGTCGATCAACGAGAAATAGCGTCGCATATTTGTTTCGTCAAGCAGACCGTAGGTATCGACAATGGAGAAGGCATACGGATGAACCTCGTTGATGCGTTCCACATAGGCCAGCATCTCGCTGTCGGAATAAGCGGTAATCGAGATGGCTTGGATTGAAAGTTTGTAGCCTTTCTCCTTGACGGCCTTGCAGAAGGGCAGCGCTTCGTCTATGCGCTCTTTCTTGAAGATCACCCTGATGCCGTCGATAAATGAATCCTCGGTATGTGGCGCGATGTGGTCCAACGAGCAGGTGCCGTAGTCAATCATGGCCACTGCCATTGCGTGTTTTTTCTTTACCCCGGAGAAGATTCTGTCTGCCGCTTCGGTTGACGGCATGATACTCCTGTTCTCGTCGAAGGGTCTTCTGTCGTCCAGAAAACCGATCTCTATATAATCCACTCCTGCAGCATCTAACCGCTTGAAGGTGCCTGTGAGTACGCTGTGTCCGAAATCCCAGTCGTTCACATATCCGCCGTCGCGCAGTGTACAGTCGAGCAGTCTAATATTTGTTGCCATATTTCTCAGGGTTGTTTTTTATCATTTCCGTTACTTTCTCCAGGTCACGCGGTGTATCTACCGACAGCGATTCCGAATCCACCAACCTGTAGCGGATGTGTATCTTGTTCTCGAGGAAGCGCTGTAGCGTGACGTCCTCGATACGCTCCAACGGGCCTTTCGGTGTTGAAACAAAGAAATCCAGCGCCCGTTTGTCATAGCATTCCACCCCGACCACCTTCTTGTATTTGAAGAGCACCGTCTTGTATGGGAACGGTACTGCTGCGCGGCTCAGCAAGATGCACTCGTCGGCCTCGTTGGTCACTATCTTGATGTTCGCGGGATCTATCACTTCTGCGGGATCGGTCATGTAGCGGCACAAGCCGCCTACGTACATCTGCCCCGCTCGGGTGCCCTCTTTCGGCAATGCCGCTCGGATGACTTCCGGGCTGATCAGTGGCTCGTCGCCACAGACAACCAGATAATAGTCGCTCGCTATTTTTTTGCTTACCTCTTGGATGCGGTGCACATGGGTCGGGTGGTCGTTGCGGGTCATCACCACCTCCATCCCTTCTTCTTTACAGACTTCGGCAATACGCTCGTCATCGGTAGCCACCACAATACGGCTTAATTCCTCGAGCTTCTTTACTTGGCGATATACCCACCAGATCATCGGTTTCCCGCAGATGTCCGCCAACGGCTTCCCGGGAAACCTCGACGACGCATATCGCGCAGGTATTACGGCAGTAATATCCATAGGATGTCTATTTTTCGTTTTTGTTCCTTCTATACACCAGCACCACTGCACCCGCCATCGCCAGCAAGGTGACGATGGAGATGACGAGGCCGATGGTGTCGAGCTTGTGCATACGCGGTGCCTCGTTCTTGAACTCGATCACGTGGTCGCCAGCAGGAATCACCATGGCGCGGAGCACGTAGTTGGCACGGATGTACTCGGCGGGTTTCCCGTCAATGTAGGCAAACCAGTCCGGTTCATAGTGTATCTCGCTGAACACCGCCAGCTGCTCGTGCTCGCTGTGCGAACGGTAGCTCAGACGGTCGGGATTGTAGGGCTTCACCTGCTCCAGGGCAATCGTGGCACTGCTGTCAACGTTCCACTGTCCGCCGACCACAGCCCACTTGCTCGTATCCACCACTGCCGTCGTTGCCGGGTTCAGGGTGTTCAAGGCAAGTATTTCTTCGTCCGCTGAACCTACCGTCGTCACTTCCTGGACAAACCATGCGTTGCCCAAGGCTTCGGGATTCCGCTGCACCTGTCCGTTCTGCATGACGATGTAGCGGGTGTTCAGCATGTTCAGCACCTGGGGCGCAATGCGGCCGCTCAGGTAGAAGTCTATTAGGTTCTGGTAGCGGCTCAGCTTTGCGGCGCTGTATCCGCCCACTTGGTTGTGGAATGCCGAAGGTTTGCTGTCGTTGTAGGTGTTCACAGCCAGGTTCAGCACGCGGTAGTCGTGGTCGCCGTAGCGGGCTGCCTGCTCGTCCAGGTCATAGTCCCATTGGTCACGACGCAACTCCAGTTGGCGTTTCTCCACAAAGTTGTCGTTGTTCAGGTAGCGCCTATCCACGCCCCATAGATCCACCACTGCCAGCACCGCGATGACTGCAATGATGGGGGCCGTTTTCTTTATCTTGTCGTTGTTATAAAGCCATAAGGCAGCGGCACCGAGCACGATGAACACCAGGCTGCGCCAGGAATCGCTCCGGAGCAGGGCGGCTCGGTCGCTGGCCAGGGTGCTGAAGATAAGACCCCACTGCGGTCCGTACTGCGATTCCATCTGGGCGTCAGAAGCGCCGCTGAAGCTGAATCCCGACGAGGCTATCAGCACCCCCAGGATGAGCACGGTCAGCACGCCGGTGGAGACGTACAGCCCCACATTGACCCGTTTGCGGTCGCGTTCCGGGTTGAACACGGCCTTCAATGTCAGCACAGCCATGATGGCCATGCAGGCATTGGCAAGCACCAGCGCCATGCTTGGCGTGCGGAATTTGTTGTAGAAGGGCACATGGTTGAACACCCATCCGTTGAAGCCCTCCAGATTATGTCCCCACGACAGCAGGATTGCCAACAGGCTCGCTCCCAGCAGCCACCACCGTTCGGGTCCTTTGGTGACCATCATTCCCATCAGGAAGAGCAGTATCACTACGGCTCCGAAATAGACCGGCCCCGAGGTGAACGGTTGGTCTCCCCAGTAAAGCGGCGCCTGACGGCTGCGGAAGGTCTTGTAGAACGCGCTCTCCTCACTCACCTTTTCCCCGCTGCCGCCTCCCAGGGCTCCAGGCACCAGAAGTGTGTAGGTCTCTCCGATGCCGTAGCTCCAGTTGAACGCATAGTCGATGTCCAGTCCGTCCGCCGTGTTCTCCGCCCGTCGTCCGCCGTTCTCGGCTCCGTACAGGTCGGCGGGAGTCACCGTCAGCTCGTTCCCGCCTCGCATCGTGTAGCGGGCATACTCCTCGTTCACCAGCAGCAACCGGGCGTTGCAGCCGAAGGCAAGCACTGCCCCCACCGCCAAAATGCCCGCCTTCAGCAGGAAGGACTTGAAGCGTCTCTTGAGAAGGGCATACACCAGATAGGCCAGCCCCATCGCCATGCATCCCAGGGCGGTGTAGAAGGTGATCTGTATGTGGTTGAAGGAAATCTGCAGTATCAGCGACAACGTGAACAGCAGGCAGCCCCACAGCACACGCCGTCTGCGACGCTGCCTGTCGAGGTCCGCCTCGGTGGCGCTGCTCAGCGTCAGGTACATCCCCGCCAGCACCGGTGCCATCATGCTCATTGCCCATGCCTTCGTGATGTGGCCTGCCTCAATGATGATGATATTGTAGCTGCCCAGGCCGAAGGCCAGTGCGCCTGCCGCCGCCAGCCACGGGCTCGCGCCGAAGGCCAGCATCGCCACATAGAAGCCCAGCAGGTACAGAAACAGCACCCCTATATTGCGCTCCCATCCCATCGGTCGCATGATCAGCAGGTTGCGCAACGGCTGGAACACCGTGTGCGGCTGGTCCGTCGCTATCTGGTAGCCCGGCATCCCGCTGAACATCGACGGTGCCCAGTTGGGTATATGCCCCGTGGCTTCCTTCGCCTTCATCTGCTGGTACGACATCGCCGCCGACTTCTGTATGTCGCCCTGCCGTATCGCTTTGCCCGACAGCGCCGGCGCCATATAGGCACACGCTATCGCAAACAACCCCACAATCACCCCTGCATGAATCCAAAAACTTTTCTTCATATATCGATTTCTAAAAAGTTAACCGTTTGACTTTACTTGGCACTTTCCTCCGCCCTCTTCACCGTCGGATATTCCACCCTCACGTGAAAGATGCTCATCATCTTTTCCTTCAGCAGTTTGCGTATGCGGGTGATGTCTCCGTACGACAGCGGGCAGTTGTCCAGCTGGCCCGACGCTATCTTACCGTCTATCAGGCGGTCTATCAGTGCGTCCGTGCTCTCCTTCGTGTGCTGCTTCAGGCTGCGGCACGCCGCCTCCACCGTATCCACGATCATCACCACCGCCGTCTCGCGGCTGTAGGGCCGGGGACCGGGGTAGCGGAACTGTGCCGCGTCGAAGTCGCCCTCCGGATGGCGTTCCAGCTCCTTCGCGTAGAAGTAGCCCGTGTAGGTGGTTCCGTGGTGGGTCCGGATGAAATCCTGCACCTCCGACGGCAGGCGGTATCTCCGCGCCAGCTCCAGCCCGTCTGTCACGTGGCTCGTGATGATCTGGGCGCTCTCCGCGTAGTCCAACTCGCTGTGCGGGTTGAAGTCCGACGTCTGGTTCTCCGTGAAATACTGAGGGTTCTTCACCTTTCCTATGTCGTGGTACAACCCTCCCACCTTCGCCAGCAGCGCATTGCCGCCCACCTCGTTCACCACATCCTCCGCGATGTTGGCCACCTGCACCGAATGCTGGAACGTCCCGGGCGCCCGGCGGCTCAGCTCACGCAGCGCCTTGTGTCCCGTGCTGCTCAGCTCCATCAGCGTCAGGTTCGTCGTCATGCCGAAGAGGTTCTCGAACAGGTAGATCAGCGGGTAGGAAAGCAACGTCAGGATGGCGTTCAGAAAGAATATCAGGTACTTCTCCCCGTTCAGCGAAAGCAGGTTCGTGTCCTGGCTCAGTACGCCCGCCGTGTAGATGAACGAGTAGCTCGCGAAGATCACCAGCGACAACACGAAGAACTGGCTCCTCCGCTCCAGGTTCCTCACCGCTATGATGCTCATCATTCCGGTCACCAGCTGGTAGAAGATGAACTCGAACGAATTCGGCACCAGGTTGGCCAGGATGATCACCGTCGTCAGATGGATGTACAGCGCCACGCGCATGTCGAAGAAGACCCTCATCAGGATCGGCACCACGCACAGCGGCACCAGCAGCACCCAGTCGGCATTTGTTCTCACCACCAGCGCCTCCACGGCCGACATCAGCAGTATGATCAACATCACGAACATCACCTTCCTGTCGTCCTCCAGTATCGGGTGACGCGTGTTCTTCAGGAACATGTAGAGCGCCACGAAGGCGATCACCGCCAGCAGCAGCTGGCCGCCCATCTGGCCCGCCAGGCTGTAGCTGTCCGAGAAGCGTCGGTCGTTCTCCGCCTCCAGGCTCTTGATCACCTGCGCCTTCTCCGCCGTCACCTCCTCGCCCTTGCCGATGATGCGGTCGCCCGCCATCACCATCTCGCTGCGGTAGCTCAGCTGCGACAGGCGGCTGTCCAGCTCCAACGCCGTGCGCGACTCGTCCAGCACCAGGTTCGGCGCCAGCACGCTGTCCCTCAGCAGCCCCGGCCCCAAGTCGGCGGATGTCAGGTACTCGCCGCTGCGGTGCATGCTGCCGACGGCACCCTCCAGGAGCACAATGCTGTGCCCTTCCAGGCTTCCCACCCCTTCGGGGCTTTCTATGTAGCCTATGCGATAGACGCTATCCACCTGGCGCCTCAGCCTCTTGGCCTCCGCACTGCCGCTCTTCTTCTCCAGCTCCTTCACACGCTCCAGCGCCCGGCCATGCGCCGTCGAATCCACTCGGTAGTACAGCAACGCACGCTGACGCTCCGCCGCCTGCTGCTTCTCCACCTCGTCCGACGTCATCAGCACCGCGAAGTCGTACGGCGCCGCCAAATCGGCGCCGCGCCACACCGCACCCACCTTGTAGTCGTAGTGCTCCCCGTGGTGCGTGTGGGGGAACATCACCACAATCAGCACCGACGTCACCACCATCGCCGTCACCCGGTACAGCAGCGACAAATGCTTCACTATTGCTTTGAGTATCTTGTTCATCCTATTCTTGTCGGTCAATAAACAAAATGCAAAGATACGCATTTTTTTTAATATAAGCACAAACAAATTGATTGTCTCGGGGCGCGATATAAGGTTTTCCTCCACCAGAAGACCGGACTCGCTCCTTCACATCGTCCGGAGGGCTCGTGTAGGGGTACGGAGGATGTACTTAGGATCCATGGAGGATCTATGGAAGATCCATGGAGGATCTATGGAAGATGACCTGCCAAACCTCTGGTTTATTTGTGCTTACAAGTGATGTTTTTGTACAAGTCTATCAATATCAACCACATCCTGCATCTTTGAACAAAAGGTATAAAGCAAGCCCATGGCGGCATCTGTCGCCATGGGCTCACCGATTTCCGGCACAGAAAACGGAAACGTT
>DGIA01000039.1:0-42471 GCA_002392965.1 Bacteroidales bacterium UBA3834
CTGCTGCCTGCTGTTTGCGCTGGGCCTCTTTCTCTGCTGCCTGCTGTTTGCGCTGGGCCTCTTTCTCTGCTGCCTGCTGTTCGCGCTGTTTCTTGTTTTGTTTTTCTATCTGTTTTTTTTGTTTATCGGCTTGTTTTCGAGCTTTTGCTTTCTCTTTTTTTGCTTTTTCTTTATCTTTTTTGAGTTGTTTGCGTGCATCAATCTTTGCCTGCTTGGCGGCTGCAACGGAGTCTATACGGGCCTGGCGTATAAGTTCGGCCTGCAACTGCTGCTGTTCCAGCATCTGACGTTTCTGGTTGGCAGAGAGCCGAAGGGGTATCTCAACAGAGTCGGAGGGGGTCTGTCGGTTGATCCATTCACGATCGCTGCTGTCGATAACAGGTGCGACGGTGGGAAGCATGCGAAGTGCTGAGAGTGAATCATAGGCCCAAAGTGAGAGCGCCGCCGTGTCGGCAAAAAGAGAATAGGTCGTGTCGTGAATATAGTCGGGCAGAAGGTGGCGCTTGATGCGGAGAATCATCGAGCGGCTTTCCGGAAAGGCATGCATCTCGGTGTTGAGCATACGGGAGGCCTCAGCGGAGTGTCCCATGAGAGCGAGAGCAACCCCATAGTCGGCATACATGCCGGGATGGAGCGTATCCTCATCAACGGCGACATTGATGGATTCCGCATAAGCGGAGGCCAGAGAGTAGAGTTCTCCGTAGGTGGAATTGGTTTGGTATGCCAAGACTGCTTCGCGTGGGATGCCCTTGTATTGCCCGGAACAAGCCACAAGCAACAATGCGGCGACAGGGATGAGGATGTGTATCTTTTTCACTTTTTTTATTGCTTCTAAACAAAAAATAGTGAGGGTCGGTAAGCCGGGTTCTGTCGTGTCCTATCATTAATCTCGGGCCGTCGTCACCGGCGGTCTCAATCGACCTACCCTCCGACATCTCTACTCGGGCGAGCCAGCCCTTATGCTGTCGGTTTATGTGGTCTTTCAGCCCATGAGGCTTGCCATCGTGTCTGTCGCCAAAAGCACGTCGTGGGCTCTTACCCCGCGTTTTCACCCTTACTCCCGTGGAGAGTCTCTCTCCCCGTTAGCGGTATGTTTTCTGTGGCGCTCGCTGTAACCATACTCTTGAGAGTATGACCCCTTCCAGTTAGGAAGCATGGTGGCTCGTGCTGCCCGGACTTTCCTCTCAGCCATTTAGGCTCAGCGATAGAATAACCCTCGCTATTTTTTGTGCAAAAGTACAACTTTTTTTTAATAGTGATACCAAAATAAATTGCAAGGGAAATACAACAGAGCCCCAATTTATTGTATATAAACAACTAAGGGCAATTTTAGAAGAGTTTTTTTTCTTAGCGGATAATGGTCACAGTGCCTTTTTCCTGCCTGAGATTGCCCTCGGTATCGCTGAACTTGGCAATCCATACGTAGGTTCCTTGGGGCAGTGGCGTGCCGTTGTGGGTAGCGTCCCAGGACTGGTTGATATCATTGGTGGCAAAAACTTGTCGGCCCGCCCGATTGAAGATAAACAACTGGAAATGAGTGATATCACTCGTCGCGACAACCCGGAACTGACGGTTTCGCTCGTCGTCCGACAACGGGATAATGGCGTTGGGGGCCCATAGGATGTTGTCGTAGTGGGTTTTGGTGGGTAACGGCTGGCCACCTTTGCTATTCGGCAACGGCTTAGACTCGACTGCTTCGTTTCGGTTCTCTTCCGGAATGACCTCCGCAACTTCGTCGTTCACTTGGCGAACTTCTTCTTCAACAGGCAAAGCTGGCGTTTCGAATACCTGAACTTCTTGTTCAGCTTGAGGCTTGAATTCCTCACGCGTTGCCGTCGGTGTAGGAGCCGATGCCACAATGGCGCGTTCGGTCAATTCCACCGACTTTTTTTCCTCCGGTTCCTTGAACTGCGGGGAGGCGGGCACGACGGAGATGGTTTCATGTACCTCGGCGTGTGCCATTTTGGCGCCAGTCTTCTCTTCCGATGAACGTTCCGGCGTCGTCAGCCACACTCCCGCCACTATGAGAAGAGTTACTCCCGCCACCGCAGCGGACGCCACTCGTAGCGCCCTGCGCATCCGCAGCCGGCGCTCAATCTTTCCGAACAGGCCCTCGTCGGGTCTTTCTCTGTATTCTTTCAGGTTCATATTGCGTCGATTCTTGATTCTTGGTTCCTTAACAGTTCTCTCAACCGGCTTTTGGCCCGCGAATAGAGAGCCCTCACGTTGGATTCGGAGCACTGCAGTTCTTTTGCTGCCTCAGCATAGTTGTATTCCTCCACAGCCATAAGATTGAAAACCGCTCGTTGTTGCGGGGCAATCTGTTGCAAAGCTGTCACCACTTCCTCGTTGGCGAAAGGGTCTGTTGGAAATTCCACGACATCCACTTCGTCCCCGACCTCTTGTATCGGCAAGCGTCGCTTACGGCAATGCTTGAGACAGACGTGGGTCATCACACTGTATATCCATGCCCCGAGTTGCGCTTCGCTCCTCACTTGTCCTATTTTCTCGAACACCCTTACAAAGCCGTCCTGAAGCCAGTCTTCTGCCTCTGCGCGGCTACGGGCATAGCGCATGCAGACACCCATCGCCATCGGTGCAAAGCTGTCGTACAGCGCTTTCTGTGCCTGTCTATTGTTATTGCGGCAACCGCTCAAAATATCTAAATTGTTGGCGGACATTACGTGTATATAGATACCCTTGGTAACAATTTTGTTGTTGCGTTAAGAATATTTAACGTTAATCAACACTCAACAGAGAACACCGGTCTCCATCGACCGAGAAACGTATCTCCCAGCGGGCAAAAGGCATTGAATACACACGTGCCGCGTCATGCTGATAGCGCGGTCGGGGATCGAGTCGTAAAGTCTCCAGCAATGCCTGGCGACTCTCTTCCGGCAACTGCAACAGGAGCCCTTGAGGGTCCTCCACTCTGAGCTCATCCACCGGGGCCTCCTGTGCATATCCACATCGGGCCTCGCTGTGACTGTCGGCATAGGTAATATAAGGCTTGATATCTAGAATCGGCGTTCCATCGACAAGGTCGGCTCCCGACACAATAAGCGATGGCCCTCGCTCAATCCGCAGCAAGCGAACCGCCGACAGGCCTATCGGATTGGGGCGGTATGGACTTCGCGTAGCAAACACCCCCACTCGCCTGTTACCCCCCAGTCGCGGTGGCCGCACGGTGGGACTCCATGTGACATCGGTGGTGTTGAGATGGAACTGCCAGATCAGCCACAGGTATTCAAACTCTTCCAAACCCCGGACCGCTTCGGCTACCCGGTACTCAGGTTCAAAGACGATACGGGCCTCATAATCCACCAATCCTGCTTGGCGCGGCACACCGAACTTCTCCCTGAATGGAGTTTCAATATGACCGATGATTTTCACCTCCGGGCAGTCCACACCTTGTCAAAATCCTGTTTGTTCTTCACCAACGTGTTGGGAATGTCAATACCATAGGGACAGCGACTCTTGCACAGGTCGCAATGCACGCACTCATCAATCTTGTCCATCTTTCTCCGCCACTCTTCGGTCACATACACACTGTGCGGTGCTCGCTGCAGGAAGAGGCTCATGCGGTTGCAATCCTGAATCTCAATACCCACCGTGCAGGGCTGGCAGTAACCGCACCCGCGACAGAAGTCACCGCTGAGCTCCCGGCGGTCTTTCTCTATCTGTGCCCGCATATCATCGGTGAGTACAGGCGGATTGTCCTGATAACTTAGCCACTCGTCCAGTTCACTCTCCTTCTGGATACCCCAAATGGGAGCCACTTCATACTGCGCCAGCCAGGCATAGGCAATGGCCGAATGGGTGATTAGGCCTCCACTGAGGCCTTTCATACAGATGAATCCCATACCTGCATCGAGCGTGCGGCGCACAATGTCCAGGTCGGCCTCCGAAGCCAGATAGCTAAAGGGGTACTGTAGGGTTTCGTAAAGCCCACTCTCGACGGCCTCCATGGCCACCCGCTGACGGTGGTTCGTGATGCCAATATGCCGCACCTTGTCTTGCTTTTGGGCCTCAAGCATAGCCTCATACAATCCGCTGCCATCACCTGGCTTGGGACAGAACGGAAGGTTGTGGAACTGGTACAAATCCACATAGTCAGTCTTCAGTAAGCGCAAGCTGGTTTCCAGATCATTCCAGAATCCTTCGACCGTAGTGGCGCCGGTCTTGGTGCTAATGATTACATCGTTGCGACGACCTTCCAAAGCCAGGCCGAGTTTTTCTTCGCTGTCGGTATAGAAGCGGGCGGTATCGAAATAGTACATGCCGCCGTCCAGAGCACGTCGTATCAGCCTCACGGCATCGGCCTGGCTGATGCGTTGTATGGGCAGTGCACCGAATCCATTGCGCGGTACCACAAGTCCGCTGCGTCCTAATCTTACTTTCTGCATAGTTCTTCTTTTAAAGCATTGACAAATGAATGGATATCCTCTTCTGTAGTGTCGAACGAGCACATCCAGCGCACCACGTCGGCGGCCTCGTCCCAGTCGTAGAAGAAGTAGCGCTCCTGCAGACGGTGCCACACGGCGGTGGGCAGCTGCGCGAAGACGCTGTTGACCTGCACGGGATACATTATCTTCACCCCTTCGACCTTCTCCACCTCACTGCGCAGCAGCTGCGCCATCGCGTTGCTGTGTTCGGCATTGCGGCGCCAGATGCCGCTCTCGAGGTAGCAGATCATCTGCGCGGCCATGAAGCGCATCTTGCTGGTCAACTGTGTCATCTGCTTGCGGCGGTATTTCATGTCGACGTCGAGAGCCGGATTGAGCAGCACGCAGCTCTCCCCCATCAGCAGACCGTTCTTGGTGCCGCCGAAGCTAAGGGCATCGACGCCGAGGTCGGTGGTCATCTCTCTGAACGAGCAGCCGAGGGCGACAGCAGCATTAGCCAGACGCGCACCGTCGACATGCAGATACATATTATACGAATGTGCCAGGTCGGCCAGCGCCTTGATTTCCTCTTTGGTATAGAGGGTGCCGAGCTCGGTGGGCTGACTGATACTTATGGCCTTGGGCTGCGAGTGGTGCTCGAAGCCGAAACCATGCAGACGCGTCTTCACAAGGGCGGGCGTCAGCTTGCCGTCGGGGGTATCTACGGTCAGCAGACGGCAGCCCACGATGCGCTGCGGAGCGCCACATTCGTCTACGTTGATATGCGCCGTCTCGGCGCACACCACAGCCTCGTGCGAGCGGCACATGGCGTCGATACTCAGCACATTGGCACCAGTACCATTAAACACCAGATACACACGTGCTTGCTCGCCGAAAGTGTCCTTTACGAGCCGCTCAAGCCGCTGCGTGTATTCGTCGTCTCCGTAAGCCAGCGCATGCTCGGTGTTGGCCTTTGCTATGGCCTCTATCACCTCGGGGCTGATGCCCGAATGGTTGTCGCTACCAAATCCTCTTTTCATCTGTCAATGAGTTGTATATAAACAAAAAGCGCGTATATTCGCTTTTGCAAATATACGCACTTTTCGGTAATCGGACAAATAATTACTTGTCCTTCGGGTTGTAGAAGACGAACTGGCCGTCGATGACGTCGATGATGATGGTCTCGTTGCTGTGTATCTTGCCCTCCAGCAGCTGGCGGCTCATCTCGTTGAGTATCTCGCGCTGGATGACACGCTTCACCGGTCGGGCACCCATGGCGGGGTCGTAGCCCACTTCGGCCAGACGGCCGACGGCCTCCTCGGTGGCGGAGATGGTAATCTCGTTCTGCTCAAGCATCTTGGCCACCATGCGCAGCTGTATGCGGACGATGTCCTTTATCTGGTTCTGAGTCAGCGGCTGGAACATAATGATCTCGTCGATACGATTCAGGAACTCCGGACGTATGCGCTGCTTGAGCATCTCCATGACGGCATTCTTGGTCTCGTCGAGGTCGTACTGCGAGGGCACGCCGTTCTCCAGCTTCTCGCGGATGATGTCGCTGCCCATGTTCGAGGTCATGATGATGATAGTGTTCTTGAAGTCGCAGGTACGACCCTTGTTGTCGGTCAAACGACCATCTTCGAGCACCTGCAGCAGGATGTTGAACACATCGGGGTGAGCCTTCTCGATTTCGTCGAACAGCACAATGCTGTAGGGCTTTCTTCTGACGGCTTCGGTCAGCTGACCGCTCTCGTCGTAACCCACATACCCTGGAGGTGCCCCGATGAGTCGCGAGACGCTGTGGCGCTCTTGATATTCAGACATATCGATACGCACCATCATGTTCTCGTCGTCGAACAGCACCTCGGCGAGGGCTTTGGCCAGCTCCGTCTTGCCGACGCCCGTGGTGCCAAGGAAGATGAAGCTGCCTATGGGGCGCTTGCCGTCGCTGAGGCCTGCACGCGAGCGGCGCACAGCGTTGGCGATGACGCTGATAGCCTCGTCCTGACCCACGACACGCTTGTGCAGCTCGTCCTCGAGGTGCAGCAAGCGTTCGCGCTCGCTCTGCAGCATACGCGTCACGGGGATGCCAGTCCACTTCGAGACCACCTCGGCTATCTGCTCCGAATCGACCTCTTCGTTAATCATGGCGTTGTCGGCCTGCATCTCCTTGAGCTGAGTCTTAAGGTTTTCGACCTTCTTTTCAGCCTCCTTGATGCGGCCGTAACGCAGTTCGGCCACCTTACCATAGTCGCCGGCGCGCTCGGCCTGCTCGGCCTCGAACTTGTAGCTTTCAATATTCTTCACCTCGGCCTGAATCTCCTCAACGATGCTCTTTTCGTTCTGCCAGCGGGCCTTCATCTGGTCACGCTGCTCACGCAGCGTGCCGAGCTCCTTGTCAATCTGGGCAATCTTGTCCTGGTCGTTCTCGCGTTTGATGGCCTCGCGCTCAATTTCCAACTGGCGGATACGGCGCTCGATTTCATCCAGCTCCTCGGGCACCGAATCAATCTCCAGACGCAACTTGGCAGCGGCCTCGTCGATAAGGTCGATGGCCTTGTCGGGCAGGAAACGGTCACTAATGTAGCGGTGCGAAAGCTCAGCGGCGGCGATGATGGCCTCGTCCTTGATACGCACGCGGTGGTGCACCTCGTAGCGCTCCTTCAGGCCACGCAGAATGCTGATGGTGTCGGGCACCGACGGCTCGTCAATGAGCACGCTCTGGAATCGGCGCTCCAATGCCTTGTCTTTCTCAAAGTACTTCTGGTACTCGGCAAGAGTCGTTGCACCGATGGCCCTTAACTCACCTCTTGCCAATGCCGGCTTCAAGATGTTGGCGGCGTCCATAGCGCCTTCACCGCCACCGGCACCCACGAGGGTGTGTATCTCGTCGATGAAGAGGATAATCTCGCCGTCGGCCTCGTTGATTTCACGGATGACGCTCTTCAGTCGCTCCTCGAACTCGCCCTTGTACTTAGCACCGGCGATCAGGGCACCCATGTCGAGGCTGTAGATGGTCTTCGTCTTCAGGTTCTCGGCCACGTCGCCGCTGACGATACGCTGCGCCAATCCTTCAGCAATAGCGGTCTTACCCACACCGGGCTCGCCGATGAGAATGGGGTTGTTCTTGGTTCGACGCGAAAGGATCTGCAGCACACGGCGTATCTCCTCATCACGCCCGATGACGGGGTCGAGTTTGCCGGCCTGCGCCAGCTGGTTGAGGTTTTTGGCGTACTTGCCAAGGGCGTTCATGGTCTGTTCCTGGTTGGGGCTGGTCACTTTGCTGCCCTTGCGCAGGTCGGCAATGGCGGCAAGGAGTGCTTTCTCGCTAACTCCGGCATCCTTAAGCAGCTGAGAAACACGGTCACGGCCACTGACGAGGCCGAGCAACAAGTGCTCCACACTGACGAACTCGTCGTTCATCTTGGTGGCGCGCTGCTGGGCAGCCACAAGGGCCTGATTGGCATCGCTGCTGAGGTAGACCTGACCGCCGCTGACGCGTGGCATAGAATTTAAGATTTCATCCACTTGCTGCGTCAAGCGGGGGATGTTGACCTCCATCTTCTTGAGGAGGTAGGGCGTCACATTCTCGTCTTCCGAGAGGAGCCCTTTCAGCAGGTGGGCCGTCTCGATGGCTGGGTGCTGCCCTCCAAGGGCTACCTCCTGCGCCTTCTGCACAGCCTCCTGCGCTTTGATTGTAAACTTGTCTAAGGTCATAGTTATTTGGTTTTTTATTTTCTGACCTCGTCTATGCAAAATGAATACCAAACAAGAAAGTCTGCCAAAATGGCAGTTAGATTGTCAGTCCCGATGATTTAAAAGAATATACCATATTGTAACTTTTTTGTATTTTTGCAGTCGCATCAACACTTATCCAACTTCGTTATAGAAACCTCCATGTCAGCGTTATCCGACATTTTCCACACACCAAGGCCTGCCTTTCTGGCACTTATTTGTCTGTTTATGGGTCTTGTCGCTGCCACTGCATCTGCACAGACCTTCTCGCCGTTCCAGTTCGGACTTCGCGAGGCACAGACCCCCACCGATGTCTTTCGGGTACTGCTCCGAACGCATCAAGCCGCCGACTCTTGTGGCGGGAGGGTCAGCTATGTGGGCATCGACACCTTGCGTCTTGAGGTTCCTCCCGAGGCACAAAGCATCCCACTCCAATCCGACAACGACTTCGGCGGTGCCGTATTCGTCGTCACCAATACCGCCAACAGCCTCTTCCTTTTCAGCCACACCCCCGCTGCCTCTCCCATCCCTGTCGGCGACACTCTGGCACTCTGCCGTGCTATCGACAACGGCGACTTCCGTGGGATTGCGCCGCTCAACGAGGGCGACTGGCTGCTGCACATCATTGACAGTACTCCCTGGGTGGATCGACGCGAAGGGTCCGAGTACGGCCACTACCGGGAAGACATCGTCACCATTCATGACGGCATCAGCGCCGACAGACCCGCAATGCCCTACACCCCCGGCGGCTCAAGACCCACCCTTCTTGGTCGCCGACTCGACAGCATCACACCCAACGGTTTCAGCTTCAGCAATATCACCCTCCTGCGCGACAGTGCCTCCTCAGCCTCCACTTATCTTCTCCAACTGGAGAACCTGCCGCAAGCCACCCTTCGCAACATCGTCGTCGTCACGCCCGTCACCGACCGCATCGGGGCCAACGATGCCATCATTTATATCTACAATTCAGCCAATGTGTTCATCGACACCCTGGTCCTCTGGGGCACCTACTCACGCCTCAACCACTCGGGCTACGGATTGCTGATGGGCAATCTGCGCAACACCCGTATCCGCGCACTCAGCGCCATCTCCGAGTGGGGCATCTTCGGCACCAACAACATGGTGAACACCTTCATCGAACACTCCGACTTCAACCGTTTCGACATCCACTGTTACGGTCGCGATGTCACCATTGACCATTGCTTGCAGCGGAATGGCTACAACCAGTTTTCCTCCGTCTATGGAACCATAGCCCTCCGTTTCTGTACATTCGACAACTTCACCCCCGTTATCATCGAAGATTCCTACAAGGCCTACTCTCATTTCCTGCTGAGCATCGACAGCTGCCGATGGTATCCTTCTGCCGACCACAAAACCATCTTCCAGGGCGGCAGCATCGACAGCCGCATCAACAGCCGCCCGGAGTTGCAAACCCCGGCATTGCCCGATATCGAAATCAACAACCTGGATATCACCACCAGCAGGAAAATCCGGCGGTTGGAGCTGTTCCACATGAGCGGCAGGGAGAACAGGGCCCACCTGCATGGAGGGCTTCAACACATCGTACTGCATGGGGTCTCCATAACCGGAAATCCAAGCACACTGTTGCTTCTCAGCAACAAACGCGTCAATCTACTGCAGGAGGCAATAATCGACTTTCCAAACCAGGAGCCCAAAGCCATATCCCGTATCAGCCCCTTGATATTGAAAGTCGGCAGATGAATTCGCGAGCCCCCTTGACGACGGCCCCACTTCAGACCTCCTGACGACAGCTTTCCCTCGGGATTAATATCCCTCCGGATTCTGGCGTTGCCAATTCCAACTGTCGCGCACCATATCCTCAATTCCGTATCGGGCCTTCCAGCCTATCTCAGCTTCGGCTTTCGACGGATCGCAGTAGCAAGTGGCGATATCGCCCGCTCTGCGGGGCTTGATACTGTAGGGCACCTCGACACCGTTCACGCGCACAAAAGCCTTCACCATATCCAGCACGCTGTAGCCCTTGCCGGTACCGATATTGTATATGAATGTGTTATTGAGGGAATGCGTTAATGCGTTAGTGAAGCACTTGAGGGCGGCGACATGGGCGGCGGCGAGGTCGCACACATGGATGAAGTCGCGCACACCCGTGCCGTCGGGTGTCGGGTAGTCGTTGCCGAACACACCCAGCTCCTTGCGTTTACCTACGGCCACCTGGGTGATGTAGGGCATCAGGTTGTTCGGAATGCCGTTGGGATTCTCCCCTATCCGGCCACTCTGATGAGCCCCCACAGGATTGAAATATCTTAACAGCACCACGTTCCACTCGGGGTCGGCCTTCTGGATGTCCATCAGCATCTGCTCCAGCATGCTCTTCGTCCAGCCGTAGGGGTTGGTGCACTGGCCCTTGGGGCAGCTTTCGGTGATAGGTATCTCCGCCGGGTCGCCATAGACGGTGGCGCTGCTGCTGAAGATGATGTTCTTGCAACCATGCTTGCGCATCACATCCACCAGCACCAGCGTGCCGCCGATGTTGTTCTCGTAGTATTCCCACGGCTTCTCCACGCTCTCGCCCACAGCCTTCAGGCCGGCAAAATGGATGCAGGCATCCAGCTTATGCTTGGCAAAAACCTTTTCCAGTCCTTCACGGTCGCGGATATCCACCCTGTAGAACGGTATCTCGGGAATGCCGATGATATCCGCCACCCGCCGCAGCGACTCGGGATTGCTGTTGCTCAGGTTATCCACCACCACAGCCGTGTGGCCTGCCTTGTAGAGTTCTATCAATGTGTGGGAACCGATATATCCGGCTCCGCCGGTAACGAGTATCTGCATCCAATCTGTTTTTTCCTCCGATAACGTGAAGCAAGAACAAATATTGTATTGCTGCCGACAGAAATGCAATAAAACAGACGACCGTGCCGTTATTGGCAAATTATGTTTGTAGGGGAAATTATATCATTGGGGGTGGCTGTGTCCTGGACGGCGACGGCTCTCTTTGCCGAGGTGGGGTCCAAACGCATGGGTTCCCTGCCCTTGAATACGGTGCGGATGACCATGTCGCTCTCCTTGCTGCTGCTCACCCTCTGGCTCACGATGGGGGTTCCCTGGCCGCGCTTCGCCGACGGAGCCACCTGGCGCTGGCTGTTGCTCAGCGGCGCGGTGGGTTACGTCATCGGCGACTACTGCCTCATGCAAGGTTACATCTATATCGGCTCTCGCTTTGGACAGCTTTTCATGACCCTCTCGGCTCCAACGGCAGCCCTCACCGGCCGACTGCTGCTGGGTGAGCAGATGCGCCCGCTGGCCATCCTAGGCATGATAGTGACCCTCTCGGGCATCGCGCTGTCAATCCTTTCCAAACAGGACAACTCCGTCAGGTTGCGGCTTCCTGCCAAAGGCGTCTTCTTTGCAGCTATGGCGGGCATCTGCCAAGGGTTCGGACTGGTGCTCAGCAAGATTGGACTGCAACACTACGATGCGGCGGTTGTTGCGGCAGGAGTGAGCCAGCAGGCAGTACCCGACGGGGCGTTGCTTCCTTTGCCGCTCTTCCTCAGCATTCCCTTCGCAGCCACCATGATACGCGCCATCATGGGACTCGCAGGGTTCTTCCTGCTGCTGGCGATCTTCAACCGCGACTGGAAAGAAAAACTGAATCACGCCGTCCATGACCGCAAGGCCATGTGGTGTGTGTTCGGGGCCACCGTGTTCGGCCCGTTTGTCGGCGTCAGCGCCTCGCTGCTGGCCACGCAATACACCTCCACCGGCATCGCTCAGACGCTCTTCGCACTCACCCCCATACTCATCATCGCCCCCGCCGCATGGCTCTTCCACCAGCGGGTCACCCTCCGCGAAGTCATCGGTGCCGCCATCAGCGTCTGCGGCGTCTGCCTGTTCTTCATTTAGACACCGTCCGGTGTTGCCGAACAGTCTATTTCACCTCCGACTCAACAGCTTTCTTGTTCCACAGGCGAAGGAATTTTTCTACCTTCTTGCGGTTGTAGCCCTTGCCCTCCTCGAGGCTCTCGCTCTCTTGGATATGGATAGGGATGCCTTCCTCGTTGAGCACCACGAACACGGGGTAGCCGAAGCGACCGGGATTTCCAAGGAACTTCATCGCTTCGAGGTTCTTATTACCCTTGGAGTAGTTCACATGGATATATACGTAGTTCTCCTTCATCAGCGGCGCTATGACGCTGTCCTTGGCGGCAAACTCGGCGAACCGCAGACACCACGGGCACCAGTTGCCGCCCACCTGGCACATCACGTAGCGGTCGCTTGCCCGAGCCTCCTCGACAGCCTTCTGTATCTGCTCCATAGCATCGACGCCCTCGTCATAGACCTTCGGTGCTTGTGCCTGAATACCGCAGGTCAAACCCAACGACAATGTCAAAAACAATAACAGTTTCTTCATCTATTTATATATCTACTTTGCGACCACATACAAATGCCCACTTTTTTCTCCGAACTTTTCTGCCCTTTCTCCGAACCTATTCCATTTTTATCCGAACTTTTCTGTGAACTACTGGCCCTTTTCTATGTACTTATTTGTGCCGGATCCTCGGTCCATTCCCGTGTCTCAAATATTTTGCAAAGATACGAAAATTCCACGACATAGCCAAATGTTTTTATATCTATCTAAAAGGCAATAAAAATAAATTATGCCGAATGAAATAAAAGTCGTAATTTTGCACCGTGAAATAAAGGTTATAATACCATGACAGTAAAACCATATAATACAGAGGAACAGCCAATGCCGAAAGCATCTGAACAAGCAGCCGTATTTGGACGCACCGCTGTAGCGCATGAGAGCCATCCAATAGATGGCCAGCGCGAGCGCCTGTCGGTGGACGAGTATTTCGACGAATTATGGTCCATGTATCTAACAAAACGTGAAAACATACAGGATTGAGATTGACGCATCAGCCAGAGCCGACCTTGGCGAGTTGTCCGATTTCTTGGCGGAGAACATGTCCGAGGAAGGTGCATGGCGCTACAAAGAGGCAATGCGGCAGGAGATACTCTCACTTTCCATCTTCGCCGACCTCTATCGCGTCAGCCGATATGCCGATGTGCGTCGCATACACCCTCAAGCACGGCACATGGTGTCGCACAACAAACGATGGGTATATATCTTCCATATTGAGAACGACACGGTGGTGATTGATAGAATAAAAGCAGCAAAACTGATTAAAAGATAAATTTATGTATCAATATAAACAACATTATATGGCATAAAGACAAAGAGAATAGTATAAAAACAAAGACATATTGAAGCGTATTCGCTTTTCTTTTGTATGGCTGAAATCTCGACAATTTCAACTATCATTACACAAGAAAGGAGAAACGCTCACGAGAACCGTGGGCTTTCTTGTTCGTAATGATAGGTAGTCGAGAACCTCAGCCATGAACAAAAAAAGTTCACGGCTTTTTTGTGCAAAAATAAACACTATGTCACATTATGGCACTCCAATGATGTATCTTTGCATTCGAAAGTAACAATAACGGTATAAACGATGGAAGCTGAATTATTTTTTGAGAAGCTCTTCACAGAAGAGATGTATTTGGTGCCAGAATGTGGCAACTATATTTACCGTTCTGTACCGACTGAACCATACGGATGGAATGTTTGGCGAAAAACTATCGGTGGTGGTGAAGAACAACCATACGACTGGAAAGAGGATGTTGGTATAGGATGCTGGTGGGAAGCGGTGATGATGAGATTTCCTGTTTCTAAAGAAAGGTATGATAACTTTAAATAGCATTAGAATATGGTGTCAAACTATAAAGGTAGAAAGTTGTCTACAGAACCTATAAGAGAATTGACGCGTTGTGAGGTGTTTGTTTTTGGTAGCAATTTGGAAGGCAAACACAGAGGAGGCGCTGCAGGATATGCTTGCCGCCATTTTGGTGCAACCTTTGGACAAGGCGTTGGACCACAAGGACAATGCTATGCGATTCCAACCATGTTCGAAACAGTTGGAGAGATGGTTCCATACGTCCAAGAGTTTGTTGAATATGTAAAAGACCACCCCATGAACAGGTTTCTTATCACACGCTTGGGATGTGGTATTGCTGGCTTTAAAGACCATCAGGTTGCGCCTCTATTCTATGAATTACGTGATGTGAATAATGCAGTATTTGCTCTTGAATGGTGGCTCATCTTTTTTGATATAGATATGAGATTGGGCCGGCAAGAGAAAGAATCGCCCGAATTGAATTATGGAATCGACGAAGAAGAACTTGTGCGATTAAGCCGTATGTACAGATATGAAATAGGTGCAGCACTTAACAATAGCTATCCACATATAAAGATACGTTATGTTGATGGTGACGGAAAGTTTGGCTATACAAGTTTTGGCTTTGGCTTCTTCTTTCACAGTCCATGGGAGTTCTACGTATGTTCGAAGGACGAGAAATACAAAGATCAGCATGCAGATTACATCTTCTACGATGAATTTCATGACGAGTGTCCAAACAAAGGCTATGTGCGCAGGGTGCATTTCGCAGGAGTGCGTACCCCGTTTAAAGACAAACGAGGAGACTACATTTACACGGGAGACATAGTTCGGGCCTATTTTCATGGGGCATCCTATGTTTTACCAGTCGGAGTGGTTCATGAAGAGTATGCATTGTTGCTCGACAATCACTGCATTCGTATGTCTGAATGTTCCAAGTTTGACCGACTTGGAACAGTGTTCTATGGTTTGGATGCCGATTTTAATGACGACAAGTTGGTAAGAAACCGTAACGGACAATTCTTTAGCAGCGTTTACGGAGCCTTCACCTGCCCACCTACAAGTACATTGGGAAAAGAACTGGTAAAGGCCAGATTAACCCCCAATTTCTTTACGGATAACATCCCCTACATTGTCCTAAACGAGTTGGGTGTTGAGTACAATTGGAGACATTAATAAACCTATAAAACATTATAATCATGCTTATCACAATTCAAGAATTATTAGTAAGATGCGGATTTCCAAAGGACGCAAAGGCAAAATTGGTGCGACACAAAGACCATCGTCAGAATGTTTATGACCTTTATCGCTTCCATCGGGATAAATTTGAGGATTATCAGGCAATACAATCCAAACCTGTTTTTCATGAATTAGACTACATCGTTAGCTTCATCGGCGAGGAAGGTAGAAGAGCTCGTTTTGTTGGCGTGTATCGTGTTTTGCGTGTTCAAGCCATAGAGGAAGTCCGTCAAACGATTGAAAATCCCAACGACAAATATTTCTATACATTAGAGGAAGTCGGAGGTTTCGAAAGATTAAAAGAACGTGTAATTATCAATTGGTCCAACCCAATCTCATGGCATCAGAAATTCAGCAACGAGATGGAGGTTATCGAAATATCTTCCGGTTTCGATTCCAAGCCTTTCCCTGGCTATCTTGACTTCATTCTCACATTCGATGAGTTGACGGAGTTGGTAAATACCGACAACGAAGAATGGCGTCACATGCTTTCAAATGTTTACGGTGTCTATGTGATTAGAGACACAAAAACCGACAAACTCTATATTGGATCGGCATATGGCAAGGAAGGAATCTGGCAACGATGGGAAGTGTATGTAAAGACCAATGGGCATGGTAACAACAAAACTCTAAAAGAGTTGATTGATGGTGATCCTGGCTATTCCAAGAACTTTGCATTCTCATTATTGATGATAATGTCAAAGAACACTCCTGATGACCAAGTAATAGCACAAGAGCAACTAATGAAACAGAAACTGGGTGCTGAATATTGCAACAATTAACTATCGATAGATTGTCGAAGGACACTTTTGTCGTAGCAATAGGTAAAACAAAGGGGGGAGCAAAACCAATAAGGCTTTACTCCCCTCTTTTTGTAGTGATTCTGGCATTGGAACAAAGAGCCCTCCAAGAAGGCACAAAGAGCTCACCAAGAAGGCAACAATACGGATATGCGGAGAAAAAAAGTATATTTGCCGCAGGACTCACACAATCACTGCTCTTTCATGTATTCTTTGGCGTACTCTACATAATGGGCTGCGTTGTCCATCTGACCGGGACGGGTGGGCTTGAGGTATTTGGCGGGGACGCCGCCCCAGATTTCGTGGGCGGGTATCTTGGTGCCTTGCAGCACCAGGGCGCCGGCGGCGACGATGGAGCCCTCCCCCACCTCGCTGTCGTCAAGGACGGTGGCACCCATGCCTATGAGGGCGCCGTCACGGATGGTGCAGGCATGGAGGGTGACATTATGGCCGATGGTGACGTCGCTGCCGATATGCGTAGGGCCGATGTCGTGGGTCACATGTATGCATGAACCGTCCTGCACGTTGGTGCGGTCGCCGATGGTGATAGGGGCCACGTCGCCGCGCACCACGGCGTTGAACCACACCGAGCACTCGTCGCCCAGCGTCACGTCGCCCACCAGCGTGGCGTTCTCGCTGAAATAGCAGTCCTTGCCCCAGCGGGGAGATTTACCTTTGTATGATTTGATCAGTGCCATCGGAATCTGTTACTTGAACACATCTACCCAAAGTCCTTTCGGAAAAGCGACCATCAAAAGGAAGAAAACGCCGGCGAGGACACAGCCAACGATAACGACAATTTCAAAGGCCTTCAGTATTATCTTTAGGGCTTTGTGTTTGCCTTTGTCGGCTTTGTATTCGTCATAATCTTTGGTCATAGCACAATAAAAAAGGTCCTTAAGGTCACCACGGACTTTAAGGACCTTTGGAATCCTTGTCTTTACTTTTTTTTACCAGGCGAAGAGGGGACGGTTCTGCATCATCTCGTTGACCTGGCCGGTGATCTTGGCGCGGACGGCCTCGTCGGTCGGGTTGCAGAGCACGGTGTCGATCATATCGACGATGACGGGCATGTCGGCCTCCTTCAGGCCACGGGTGGTGATGGCGGGCGTTCCGACGCGCAGACCGCTGGTCTTGAAGGCGCTGCGGCTGTCGAAGGGCACCATGTTCTTGTTCACCGTGATGTCGGCGGCCACGAGGGCGTTCTCGGCTTCCTTACCGGTGAGCTCGGGGAACTTGGTGCGCAGGTCGATGAGCATCAGGTGGTTGTCGGTACCGCCGCTGATGACCTTGTAGCCCTTGTTGACGAAGGCTTCGCACATCACCTTGGCGTTCTTCATCACCTGCTGGATGTACTGGTCGTAACTGTCGGTCAGAGCCTCGCCGAAGGCGACGGCCTTGGCGGCGATGACGTGCTCCAGAGGACCGCCTTGGGTGCCGGGGAACACGGCGCTGTCGAGCAGGGCGCTCATCTTCTTGATCTCACCCTTCGGGGTGGTCTTGCCCCAAGGATTGTCGAAGTCCTGACCCATGAGGATCATACCGCCGCGAGGTCCACGGAGGGTCTTGTGGGTGGTGGTGGTGACAATGTGGCAATACTTGACGGCATTGTTCAGGTAGCCCTTGGCGATGAGGCCGCTGGGGTGGCTGATGTCGCCCATGAGGATGGCGCCGATCTTGTCGGCGATCTCGCGCATGCGGGCCCAATCCCAGTCACGGCTGTAGGCCGAGCCGCCGCCGATGATGAGTTTCGGGCGGTGCTCGAGGGCCTTCTTCTCCATGTCGTCATAGTCGACGATGCCGGTCTCTTCCTTCACCTGGTAGCCGACGACCTTGTACATCAGGCCGCTGAAGTTCACGGGGCTGCCGTGCGAGAGGTGACCGCCGTGGTTGAGGTCCATGCCCATGAAGGTGTCGCCGGCGTTCATGCATGCCAGGAACACAGCCATGTTGGCCTGTGCGCCGCTGTGGGGCTGCACGTTGGCCCAGCAGGCGCCATAGAGCTTCTTGGCGCGCTCGATGGCGATGGTCTCGCTCTGGTCCACCACCTGGCAGCCGCCATAGTAGCGCTTGCCGGGATAGCCTTCGGCGTATTTGTTGGTCATGACGGAGCCCATGGCTTCCATCACCTGGTCGCTGACGAAGTTCTCCGAGGCAATCAGCTCGATGCCTTTGGTCTGGCGCTCACGCTCCTTCTGGATGAGGCCGAAAATCTCGTTATCTCTCTGCATATCTGTTTTTTGTTAAATTATTACTACATACATTAGCAACTGCAAATATACACTTTTTTCCTGACTCGCAAGAAAAAAGTAAGCCTATGACGGCATTTGTCACCATAGGAATCCACAAGTATGACTAAAGTATGGTTCAAATATGCCTAAATAAACACTTGGGCATGATGAAAGCGTGACTGGGCAATGACATAGTACTTTCTATATAGTCAATACCAGGTCAATACTAGGTCAATACTAGGTCAATACTAGGTCATAACGGATTCAAGACTGAGCGACAAAGAGTTAGACAAACACAATGTGGCCAAGCTGCGACCGAGAGGGAGAACGGAATAAAATGAAAATTGAAAGGTGAAAAGTGAATATTATGCGTGAATTCACTTTTTTCGGGACATCCGATGGTCAAGTGGTCAATAGAGGAAATTGTTGTAGGGGTAGCGGATGGCGTGGATGCGCGACACCTCGTCGTAGAGGCGCTGCCGCAGGAGGTCGATGTTTATCTTGTCGGCGGCGGAGATGCGTATGATCGTGTTATCGAGGAACTGCGTTGCCGCATCGGTATTTGACCCGTCGTCGCCAACGCATTCGGACATGAGCTCTTCCACGCGGTCGATCTTGTTATAGACCATGATGACGGGCTTGTCGGCGGCGCCGATGTCGGCGAGGGTTTGCTGCACGGCGGCTATCTGCTCTTCGTGGTCGGGGTGCGAGACATCGACGACGTGGAGGAGGAGGTCGGCCTCGGTGACCTCGTCGAGGGTGGATTTGAAGCTTTCCACGAGCTGGGTGGGCAGCTTGCGGATGAAGCCGACGGTGTCGGTGAGGAGGAAGGGCAGGTTGCCTATGACCACCTTGCGGACGGTGGTGTCGAGGGTGGCGAAGAGCTTGTTTTCGGCAAAGACGTCGCTCTTGCTGAGGAGGTTCATGAGGGTGCTCTTGCCGACGTTGGTGTAGCCGACCAGAGCCACGCGGACGAGGCTCTCACGGTTGCGGCGCTGGAGGGTCTTCTGGTTGTTTATCTTGTCGAGTTGCTGGCGCAGGAGGGTGATTTTCTCCTTGATGAGGCGCCGGTCGGTCTCGATCTGGGTCTCGCCGGGGCCGCGCATGCCGATGCCGCCGCGCTGCCGCTCGAGGTGGGTCCACAAGCGGGTGAGCCGGGGCAGCATGTACTGCAGCTGCGCCAGCTCAACCTGGGTCTTGGCGGTCGAGGTGCGGGCCCGTTTGGCGAAGATGTCGAGGATGAGGGTGGTGCGGTCGAGGATGCGGCACTCGAGTTCCTTTTCCAGATTGCGCAACTGGGCGGGACTCAATTCATCGTCAAATATGACGAAATCGATATCCAGCGCATTCTTGTATTCCTTGATTTCCTCCAGTTTTCCGCTGCCCACATAGGTGCGGGTGTCGGGACGTTCCAGCTTCTGGATGACGCGCTTGAGGGCCACGCCGCCGGCGGTCTCGAGGAGGAAGGCCAGCTCGTCGAGGTACTCTTCGGTGCGCTCCATGGTCTGTCCGGCGGGACAGATGCTGACCAGCAGCGCCTTCTCCTGCACGGGGTCGGTACTGAAGGTATTGCGTTCCTGGGGTGAGAGGCGCTTGGCGGGCCCCATTGATGTATTCGCTCCTTTGCAGTCGCGTTCTCCATCAATGGAGTTGCGGAACTTGCCTTGTTTGTTGGGATTCCAGTTAGAACTCATCTTGTACGGTGTCGATTCTATAGACCTTGTCGCCGCGATGGAGAGGGACGGCGGTGGCGAAGGAGAAGCAGTCGCCCTGATGCACCTCGGGCACGGGGTCGCGGTCGGTGCGCAGTTCGCGGACGGTGTCGCGATAGACGCCGGTGGTCTCGCCGATGACCATCACCTCGTCGCCCACGCGGAGGGTTTCGGCCGTCTGCAGACTGATTTCGGCCACGCCGATGCGGCCGAAGTAGTTCTTCACAGGCCCGAGATAGACCTTCTGCTCGGTGGCCTGGGAGCCATAGCGCTCGCTCCACTCGCCGAGACGGCGGCCGAGGTAGTAGCCGTCCCAGAAGCCGCGGTTGAAGACGGTGGAGAGGCGCTGCATCCAGCCTTCTATCTTCTGCGGGCAGTAGGAGCCGTCGGCGACGGAGGCCACCGCCTCGCGGTAGCATTCGGTGACGGTGCGCACATAGTCGGCGCTCCTGCCCCGCCCTTCTATCTTCAGCACCCGGACGCCGGCCTTGATGATCTTGTCGAGGAAGCCTATGGTGCACAGGTCCTTGGGCGACATGATGTATTCGTTGTCGATCTCCAGCTCGAGGTCGCTCTCCTTGTCCTTGACGATGTAGCCGCGACGGCAGAGCTGGAGGCAGGCGCCGCGGTTGGCGGAGTAGTTGTAGTTGTCGAGGGAAAGGTAGCACTTGCCGGAGACGCTCATGCAGAGGGCGCCGTGGGCGAAGACCTCCACCTGGACCAGCTCCCCTTTGGGGCCGCGGATGCCGTTGTCGGCGATGTAGCGGGTGATCTCCGCCACCTGCGCGAGAGGCAGCTCCCGGGCGGTGACGATGACGTCGGCGAAGCGGGCGTAGTAGCGCACGGCCTCGATGTTGGAGACGTTGCATTGGGTGGAGATATGCACCTCGACGCCAATCTCGTTGGCATAGGTGATGACGGCCATATCGGAAGCGATGACGGCGCTGACGCCGGCCGCCCGGGCCGCCTCGAGGAGGCGGTGCATCTCCTCAATCTCGGGGTTGTAGATAATGGTGTTGACGGTGAGGTAGGTGCGCACGCCGGCGGCGTGAGCCCTCTGGCAGATGCGCGGCAGGTCCTCGACGGTGAAGTTGGCCGCCGAGCGGGAGCGCATATTCAGCTTGCCCACACCGAAATAGACGGCGTCGGCGCCGCCCTGGATGGCCGCCTGCAGGCTCTCCCACGAGCCCACGGGAGCCATGATTTCTATCTTGTTCATTTATAGATGTCGGTTACGTTCATTTTGGACCACTTGGTGGGTACCAACCGCTCGTCGCGCATGGTGGCGTCCATCGTGGTGCGGCGGCCGTCGAACACCTGCTCCACAAATCCGCAGAAGAGATCGACGCTGCCGGGCAGGAAGCTGGCAACCTCGTGGCCGATGCCTTTGAAGCGCACTATCCAGCAGGGGAAGCCATTCTTCTTGAAGACCTTGAAGAGGGTGTTGGCGCCGTAGAGGGCGTGGCAGAGGACGGGAGGGAACTTCTTGTAGGCCACTATCTTGTCGGCGGTTCCATGCATGAGCATGGTGGGTGCCGGCGGGGTGGCGTAACGGGGCTTGCCCTTGCACATGACGGCACCGGCGTAGGGCACCACGGCGGCGGGCATCCAGCCGGCAGGGAGAACGGCCGACGGCGGTAGGGAGTTGGCCCTGTAGTAGTCGAGCTGCATGACGGTGATGGCGCCGGCGGAGCAGCCGGTCAGCACGATGCGGTCGGGGTTGATGTTCAGCTCGCCGGCATGGGCGACAACATAGGCCACCGCGGCGGCGCAGTCCTCGGCGGCGATGTCGATGGTCCATTGGAAGAGCTCCTGCAATCCGGAAAGGCTCTTGTGGCTGTTCACCATCACGCTGTCCTTCAGACCCAGTCGGTAGTCGGGGCTGACGACGGTGTAGCCGCGTGCGGTAAGCAGCCGCGCAATCTCCGTCTGGAGCTCGTTGTCGCGCTCGCCGACAACGAAGCCGCCGCCGAAGAGGGCCACCACGCAGGCGCGGTCGCTGCGCGGCGACTCGGGATGCCAGACATCGAGATAAAGCGCCGAATCGCGCATCACATACTGGCGCGTCTCCTTGGTCTGCCCGATGGCGGAGAGGGCGAAGGTGAGCGACAGAACCACGAGGATGAATCTTCTCATAGGTATAGAGGGTTAAAGAATGTTAGAAGCTGAAGGTGATGCCGTTGCTGATGGTAAAGAAGTCGTTGGAGAAAGAGACGGCGCCCTCGGGCAGATCGGACATCCAGGCGTAGCTCAGACGGAGGCAGTACTTCACCTTGGGGCCGCCCACGCGGAGCATCAGCTGCGGCTCGAGCAGCAGGTTCCGGTTGCCGTAATGCTCATCGTAGGAGGCGAGATGTTCATGATTCTTGTAGCGCTGATAGTCGAAGGAGGGAAAGTAGTAGCCTGTCTTGAAGCCGAAGCCGATGTCGAGGTGGCCGTTGGCCAGGTCGTGCCAGCCGAAGTTGGCCTGTGCAAAGGGGAGCGCAAAAGAGCCCTTGTAGATGAGGGTGTAGCCGGAGTCGGACACCACGCCGTCGTTCCAGGAACCACCGCCGCCGAAGCCCACATAGCCTTCCAGCACAGCATGTTCGGAAAGTGGGAGATAGGCGCCGGGCGCCACCTGCCCGTACCAGCAGTCGAAGCCGTAGTCGATATGCGCCTGGGCGGCCAGCCAGTCGGTGATGCCGTAGGTGCCGGTAGCGTTGAGGGTCAGGCGGTTGGGCAAAAGGAAGGTGGAGATGCCCACGGCGGCGTCAACACGGGTGTCGCCTTGGTGATTGATGAGCGGAATATCCACTGCCTGAGGCTGGTAGATAAACACTTGGCAACCGGTGGAGAGCAACGACACGATTGCAGCAAACAGAATTGTACAAGTTCTTTTCATAGGAATAGCTTTATTTGCGTTTCAATAGTAACGCAACGTGCAGTCGATTATTGCATATTCGTTTCATTAATTTCGGGTAGGCGGCCGGTCGTGCGCCACACCAGCCGTGGGAGAAATACCAAGTAACCTAGCACGAACCTTGGGTCATCCTTAGGTCATCCTTAGGTCATCCTTAAGTCAAACTTGTTCGACGGGCGAGCGGGAAGAGCAAGGGATGTGAACATTGAAAATAAACCACTTTGGAGGGGGTGTGGAAAACCTGTGGAAAAAAGATTTTGCCAGATGGTTTTTATTTTGTAACTTTGCAACTCCAAAAGTTAAATAAATTAACAAAAAACATACCAATAACATGTCAGAGAATCAGATTGTTAATAAAGAGGACCTTGTGGTCCGATTTGCAGGTGACTCGGGCGACGGCATGCAGCTGAGCGGCACGCTCTTCTCCGATGCCTCTGCCTTGACGGGCAACGACATCGCCACTTTCCCCGACTATCCGGCCGAGATCCGTGCCCCGCACAACACCATCGCCGGCGTGAGCGGCTATCAGGTGCATGTGGGCAACCACATCTATTCGAGCGGAGACAAATGCGACATCCTGGTGGCCATGAACCCCGCCGCCTTCAAGAGCCAGCTGAAATGGGCCAAGAAGGGTGCCACCGTCATCGTTGATATCGACACCTTCACGGACGAAGCCATGGAGAAAGCCGGCTACAAGGAGAACCCCTTCACCGACGAGCTGGAGCGCGCCTACACCATCATCAAGGCCCCCATCACGAGCTTCACCGAGAAGATAGGCGACGCCCAGGGCGTCGATAAGAAGACCGCCGACAAGAGCCGCAACATGTTCGCCCTCGGCATCATCTTCTATGCCACCCACAAGACCCTCGACCACACCTTTGCCTATCTGGAGCGCAAGTTTGCCAAGAAACCCGCCGTCATCACGCTGAACAAGGCCGTATTGACCGAGGGCTACGAATATGCCGACAAGCTGGAGGTGATGCATTCACACATCTTCGAGGTGGCCCACGCCGACAAGATGGAGAAGGGCCGCTACCGCAACATCACGGGTAACGTGGCCACCGCCTGGGGCCTGCTGGCCGCCTCGGAAAAAAGCGGCCGCCGCCTCTTCCTGGGTTCCTACCCCATCACCCCCGCCACCGACGTGATGGTGGAGCTGGCCAAGCACAAGAGCCTAGGCGCCCGCGTGTTCCAGGCCGAGGATGAGATTGCCGGTATCTGCAGCGCCATCGGCGCCAGCTATGCCGGTGCACTGGCCTGCACCAGCACCTCGGGCCCGGGCTTGTCGCTGAAGAGCGAGGCCTTGGGATTGGCCGTGATGACCGAACTGCCGCTGGTGGTGGTCGATGTGCAGCGCGGCGGTCCCTCGACGGGTCTGCCCACCAAGACCGAGCAGAGCGACCTCGACCAGGCCCTCTACGGCCGCAACGGCGAGGCTCCCCTGGTGGTTGTCGCCGCCTCGAGCTCGGCCAACTGCTTCTACTGGGCCTTCAACGCCGCCAAGATAGCCCTTGAGCACATGACCCCCGTCATCCTGCTGACCGACGGCTACCTGGGCAACGGCAGCCAGCTGTTCAAGATTCCGAGCATGAAGGACATGCCCGAAATCAAGCCGCGCCTGGCCAAGGAGAACGACCCGGACTACCGTCCGTTCCGCCGCGACCCCGAAACCTTCGCACGCGAGTGGGCACTGCCCGGCATGGAAGGCCTCAGCCACCGCGTCGGCGGCCTCGAGAAATGCCCCGACGGCCCCCTGAGCACCGACCCGGAGAACCACGCCCTGATGACCAAGAACCGTCAGGAGAAGGTGAACCGCGTGGCCAACGACATCCCCGACCAGGAGGTGACGGGCGCCAAAGACGCCGACCTGCTCGTGGTGGGTTGGGGTGGCACCAGCGGAGCGCTGACCCTCGCCGTCGAGGAGATGAACAACGAAGGCAAGAAAGTGGCCTACACCCACTTCAACTACATCTGCCCGCTGCCGAAGAACACCGGTGACATCCTGCGCAAATACAAGAAGATTGTGGTGTGCGAGCTGAACAACGGCCAGTTTGCCGGCTACCTGCGCACCAAGTTCCCGGAGTGCCCGATGACCCAGTACAACAAGGTGATGGGCCTGCCCTTCGAGGTCGGCGAGCTGAAAGCTGAGTTTAACAGATTGTTGGAGAAATAAAACAGAATAGATATGGAAAAACATTTTGTTCCCAAAGCGGATCGCGAATATACGAAGGCTGATTTCCAGAGCGACCAGATGGTGAAGTGGTGTCCGGGATGTGGCGACCACGCCATCCTCGCCGCCCTGCTGGCCACATTCCCCAAGACGGGCTACAAGAAAGAGAACGTCTGCATGGTGTCCGGCATCGGCTGCTCAAGCCGTATCCCCTACTATGTCGATACCTATGGTTTCCACAGCATCCACGGCCGCGCCTGCGCCATTGCCACGGGTGTGAAGCTGGCCAATCCGGCACTGAGCGTGTGGGTCAACATGGGCGACGGTGACTCGATGGCCATCGGCGGCAACCACCTCATCCACGCCGTGCGCCGCAACCAGGACCTGAACATCACCATCTTCAACAACGAGATCTACGGCCTCACCAAAGGCCAGTACAGCCCGACGACGAAGTTCGGCCAGGTGACCAAGACGTCGCCCTACGGCACCATCGACTATCCCTTCAACCCCGGCGAGCTGGTGATGGGCGCCCAGGGCACCTTCTTCGCCCGCACCCTCGACTGCGTGCCGCAGCTGAGCACCGACTGCATGACCCGCGCCGCCAAGCATGACGGCTGCTCGGTGGTCGAAGTGCTGCAGAACTGCGTCATCTTCAACGACAAGACCCACGCCGCCATCACCGACCGCGCCGTACGCGACGACCGCACCATAGTGCTTGAGCACGGCAAACCCATGCTCTTCGGCAAGAACAAGGAGAAAGGCCTCCGGTTCAACGGCCGCCAGCTCGAAGTGGTCACCCTCGGCGAAAACGGCATCACCATCGACGACATCATGGTGCACGACGAGACCACCGAGGATACCGGCATCCACATGATGCTGGCCCACATGGGCGGCGATCTGCCCGTGGCCCTCGGCGTCATACGCAACGTCAAGAAAGTCAGCTACACCCAGCTCTACGAAGAGCAGATGGAAGAGCAGATGAACGTCGGCAAATACAAATGCATGGACGACCTGCTCAACAGCGGCGACACCTGGGAGGTGTAACCCGGCGGTTGACCACACCTTATAGCAGGTAGTGGGTAGTCGGTAGTTTTGTAGCACATAATCATTTGTGCCACCAACTACTAACTACCCACTACAATTTTTTATCTTTCATTTTCCAAAAACTTCGTATATTTGCATTTTGTATATATGTATCCTTCTATGAAGAAGATTCTATTCAGTTTATTGGCATTGTGCGCCTTAAGTTCTTCGTTCGCACAAAAGGTCAAATGCGGCATAGACACCAGGGTGCTGGTAGGCGAGCAAATTGCCTCCGGAGCCACCCATATCGACTTTTTGGCCAAGATGGCCAGTACGGATTTCGACCGCGGCACACTTCAGAAAGCCGACATAGTGATTGGCGGGCAAGCCGGGGACATCGTCTCGCTGCAGGTGCCGGTGAAGAGTCTCAAGGTGCTGGAGGAGAACCGCGAAGTGCTGCAATACAGCATCAGCCACCCGATTGCCGCCCCTGACATGGAGAACACGAGAGCCGACACGCGCACCGACGAGGTGCAGGCGGGCGACGGCACCAGCGACAGCATGGCCTACGACGGCACAGGAGTCTATATAGGCATCACGGATTGGGGGTTCGACTATTCACACCCCAACTTCAGGGAACTGAACGGCGACGGCATCCGCATCGACCGCGCATGGGATCATTTCCGCAAAAGCGGCCCCGCCCCAGCGGGCTACAACTACGGCACCGAAGTGGTGGGCAAAGACGACCTGCTGCGATACAGATGCGACACCGCCAACATATATGATTTTGCCACCCACGGATCACATGTGGCAGGAATTGCCGCCGGTAGCGGTATGGCCAACCGGAAATATCACGGACAGGCACCGGGAGCGCGACTGCTGATGTGCACTTTCGGGCTCAACGAATCCAACTGGATGGACGGGGTGGCCTGGATGGCGAAGGTGGCAAGGGACAATGGACGCCGACTGGTGGTGAACAACAGCTGGGGCATGTACAGCTTCAGCTGCCTGGACGGCACTTCTCTTTTGGATCAAGCCATTGACAACCTCAGCGAGACAGGTGTGGTGTTTGTCACCAGCGCCGGCAACAACGGCGATGTGAACTTCCACATCAGCCGCAATTTCAGCGAGAATCCCGACACCTTGAAAACGGTAGCCACCTACTACAACTACAGCGATAATGCCATCGGACAGACATTGATTATCTGGGGAGAAGAGGGGCATGATTTCGACGCCTTTTTCCGCCTGAAGACCAACGACAGCATCTGGACAAGCCCTGTTTTCAAGACCGGAGAGGTTGACGATGCCGACACGAATGTGACTTACAACTACCTCCGTTGCAACGGCATCGACATTGACTACCGCGTCATGGTGGAGCACCGCAACCCCTTCGACAACCGTCCCCACATCCAAATGGACATTGCCAAGAACACCGCACTCCAACTGCAACTGTTCATTGTCGGCGACAGCGGTACCGTGCATGCCTGGAATCTGGCCAAACTGACAAACGATGCCGGCAACATGGGAGCCGACTTCACCTCAGGCACGGCAGCCGACCGACAGAACGGTTTCGTGTCCGGCAACCACTTCTATGGCATCGGCGAGCCCGCCTGTGCCCACAGCGTCATCAGCGTGGCCGCCCACAAAGCTGACTACTGGTCCTACGATCATACACAACTCTACCCCGGATTCATCGCCAACTTCTCCAGCTTCGGTCCCCTGATTGACGGCACACCCAAACCTGACATCTCGGCTCCCGGCAAAGACGTCATCTCTTCCATCAGCCATTGGACCACCGAATCGCATCCGGCCAAAGACAGCATGATGTACAACCGTCTGATATACCGATGGGCCTCGATGCAGGGAACCTCGATGTCCTGCCCGGCCGTGACCGGCATTGTGGCGCTCATGCTTCAAGCCAACCCCCGTTTGAGCATCGAGCGTATCAAAGAAATCATCGCCACAACCGCCCGCAGCGACCAGGCCACCGCTGCATCCCCGGCAGGGCCGCTGCCCAACAACCAGTACGGAGCCGGCAAGATTGACGCCCTCAATGCCGTCAACAAGGCCCTCAGCTATGTCAGCATCCAGGATGTAGTAGAACTACGGACCCCGCTGCACATCTACCCCAATCCTTCCATAGGACAGGTGACGGTCAATACCGGCTGTGGAGAACAACAGACACTTCGCGTCTATTCTGCCAACGGGCGCTGCCTCATGGAGACACCCGTCAAAACCACAATCACCCTAGACACACGCACATGGAACCGCGGCATCTATATCATCCGCGTGGGTTCCCGAACCGAAAAACTGATAGTACAATAATGCTCCATCTCTTCCAACGGAATATGGCACTTCAAATAGTGCTCATCCTCGCAGCCATCGCGCTGCTGTGGGTGAAACCGTTGGTATCCCCTCCCGAGCTCTCGGCCGGAGAACATCCAGCCATTCTCTATAGTTTGTTGTGCTCTTGGCTAACCTCGGCACCACGACTGGCGGTTGTACTCGCCATGTTGCTCACCCTTGCCGGCGGCCTATGTATCAACATCCTGCTCGCCGACGTTGGACTTGTCTCCCAAAACACACTCCTCCCCACCCTGCTCTACATTACTTTTGCCAGCGCCGGCGCCGACACCCTGACTCCGGAAAACATTGTATGCTGCGTAACCATCGCTTGCCTTGCACCCCTCATGCTGAGGGGCAGCCTGCTCACCATCCCGCCCTCGAAAGCCTGCGGTGCCACCGCCCTCATCGGCATTGCCACCCTTTTCCACATACCAGCCATCGCACTTATGATCAGCTACATGCTCATTGCCGCCAATTTCCGTCTCTACGGATGGAAAGACTGGATGGTGATGTTCCTCGGATTTCTGGCTCCCTATATGATACTTCTCCCGGTGCTTTTCCTCACAGGAGACCTGGGATCATGGTGGGAAAGCACCACGGCCGCATTGGTGGCAATCATGTTGCAATTCGGACACTTCACACACCTTCAGGCAGTAGGCACCGCCTTTCTCACGCTACTACTCATCTGGAGCCTGCTGAACATGTCAAGCAAGCTCAACGAGCGACCTGTCGTGTGGCAACAGAATGCGTCAACCGTGCTTCTTTTCGCTGTCGGAGGCCTCGGTATGGCATTCTTCTCCCCCATCTCGGCCACCACCCTGCTTCCTTTCGCCATTCCCTTTGCCTTCAGCGCCACCCATCTCCTGCAACCTTCCCAAAACACCACAGGATTCCATAGAAGCAAGAAACACACATGGATATATGACATTCTGTTCATCCTCACTTTGACAGCCGCCTTTGTATGTTAGCCCCTTGTCTCATAAACGGCCGCCGAGAGGCGGGATGCGACGAAGCCGGACGCGGTCCCCTCGCCGGGCCCGTCGTCGCTGCTGCCGTCATCCTTCCTCCACACTACAACAACCCCCTCCTCAACGACTCCAAGCAGCTCAGCGAACGGCAACGCAACCTGCTCCGTACCGAAATCGAGCGGGAAGCGCTTGCTTGGGCGGTTGCCGTCGTCGAGCCCGAGGAAATCGACCGTCTCAACATCCTCCACGCCTCCACCCATGCCATGTGTATGGCCGTAAAACAGCTATCCCTACAACCCGAATTCCTGCTCATCGACGGCAACCGCTTCTACAACGAAACCGACATACCCTACCAATGTATCGTCAAAGGCGATGCACTATACATGCCCATCGCCGCCGCCAGCATCCTGGCCAAAACCCATCGCGACCAGATCATGCTGCAGCTCCACCGACAATACCCACTCTACGGGTGGGATCGCAACAAGGGCTACCCCACCGCCCAACACTACCAGGCCATCGAGCAATATGGCCCAACACCTTGTCATCGACACAGTTTTACATTATATAAACAACATTCTTTATTCGAATAGCCATGATGGATTTTATTAAGCAAATGCACCTCAAGCGCATTATCCGCGACCTCAAGGCCACTCCGCGCGAAAAGAAAATCGACAACATCGACGAAGTAAAAACCATTGGCGTCATCTGCCGTCTCTCTGACGAACAGAACTGGAACATCCTCCACCACTTCGCCAAAGTCATGGAAAACCAGGGAAAACACGTCCACATCATCGCACTCCTCAACAAAGACCAGCAACTCGACTTCGTCATCACTCACCAAGCCACCCAAATCGTCCGCACCAAGACCGACTTCAACTTTTGGGGTCTTCCCAACTATGAAATCATCCGCCCCTTTGTCGAACAAACCTACGACCTCCTCATCGACACCCTCGGCGAAGAAAACTTCTTCTCGCAATACATCGCCCTGCGCACTTCCGCCAGCCTCAAAGTCGTCTATGCCACTCCCGCCGAAGACCCCTCGGAGATCTTCGACCTCATCATCCGTGGCGACGGCCAGGTCGAGCTCAAAGGCTTCTTCAACAACGTTATCGAATACCTTAGCATGATAAAGAAATGAAACAACCTCTACTTTCGGGTACCGGCGTTGCCCTCATAACCCCCTTCCGCCGCCAACAAGAGACCGTCGATTTCACCAAACTCGAGGCGCTCATCGAATACACCATCACCTCTGGTGTTGACTACATTGTAGCCCTCGGCACCACCAGCGAAGCGGCCACCATGACCCCCGCCGAACGTTCCGCCGTCCAGGAATTCATCGTCGAAACTGTCAGCGGCCGGATACCCATCGTCCTCGGCCTCGGTGGCAACAACACCCTCAGCGTCAGCGACACGCTCGCACGCACCAACCTCGACGGCATCAGCGCCATCCTCAGCGTCACACCCTACTACAACAAGCCCAACCAACGAGGCCTCATCGCGCACTACCGCACCGTCGCCGAAGCATCGCCCCTGCCGGTCATCATGTACAACGTGCCCGGACGCACCGGCGTCAACCTCACCGCCGAAACCACCCTTGCCATCGCCAACGAATGCCCCAACATCATCGGCATCAAGGAAGCCAGCGGAAACATCGGCCAGGTGATGGAAATCCTGCGCACCCGTCCTGCGGGGTTCCGCGTCATCAGCGGCGACGATGCCCTCACCCTCCCCATGCTCGCTCTTGGCGCCGACGGCGTCATATCGGTCATAGCCAATGCGCTCCCGAACGAGATGTCCTCTATGGTGCGGCTCGCCATGAAAGGCGACCTCAAAAAAGCACTCCCCCTGCACTACCGCATGCTTCCCCTCATCAACGCCATCTTTGAAGAAGGCAACCCCACAGGCATCAAAACGCTCCTCGAGATTCAAGGCCTCATCACCAATGTGCTCCGTCTGCCACTCGTCAAAGCTTCCAAACCCCTCGCCAACAAAATCGCCAACCTCTACAATGAATATCGAGGACAACATTGAAAAAGTGCGCGCCGAATACCTGCGCCGGATGACTCAAGGCGACGGCACACTCCTCCGACAGGTCGAGACCTATGCCTCCGCTCGAGGCGGCAAAATGCTCCGCCCACGCATGCTTCTCCTCGCCGCCGCCTCACAAGACCAAACCCCTTCCCTTCCGCAACGCACCCTTCTGCTCGCCGTATGCGTCGAAATGCTCCACAACGCATCCCTCTTCCACGATGACGTCATCGACCGCGACACCAGCCGACGGGGACAACCCACCGTCAACGCACGATGGGGCAACCACGTCGCCGTACTCGTCGGCGACTATCTCCTCGCCCAAATCATGCTCCTCCTCGACGAAATCAACGACCGCGAAATCTCGCGCAAAATAAACCATACCGTCACCTCCATGATCGAGGCCGAACTCCTCCAACAAGAAATACTCGGCAACAGCCCCCGGCCCGACGGCAACCCGACAGCCACAACACCCTTGTCACCAAATACTTATATAAGAATCATCGACGGAAAGACAGCCAACCTCTTCGCACTTGCCGCCGAACTCGGCAACCCTGCCTACCGCGAGTTCGGCCTCCTCTACGGCCGCCAATTCCAAATCTGCGACGACATCCGCGACCACGATGCCCCCTCCTTCGCCCGCGATCTCATCACTCCCCTCCACTTCCCGGAGCCTTTCAAGACCCTCCCCAACCCGCAAGACATCCTACAATAAAAGCCAACAAACCAGTACAAAATAACAAACCCCATATCCCATGAAAAAAATCATCATCGCCCTTCTGGCACTCACCCTGGCCGGTGCCCTTTACGCACAAAATGCCAATGTGCCCCAAAATGTCATCTTGAAAGACCTCGACGGTCAAAGCGTTCCATCCTCCGTCATCCAGAACAACGGGAAACCCATCATCCTCAGCTTCTGGGCCACCTGGTGCAAACCCTGCAACCGTGAACTCGACGCCATCAAAGAAGTCTATGACGAATGGCAGCATGAGACAGGCGTGAAGCTGGTGGCCGTCTCCATCGACGACGCACGCTCCGCCGCCCGTGTGCGCCCATGGGTCAACGGGAAAGACTGGCCCTTTGAGGTCTTCCTCGACCAGAACAAAGACCTCGCACATGCCTTGAATGTCGGTGCCGATGTGCCGCACACATTCATCATCAACGGCGACGGCGAGATCGTGTGGCAGCACAAAGGCTACCAAGACGGCGGCGAAGAAGAACTGATCGAAAAAGTGCGCGAGCTGCTCAAATAGCCGAGGGTACCTACAGAAACAATCCTGCAAAAGACATGAAGACCAAGACCCATTTGAAAAGACTGCTGACCCTGCTGGCAGCGGTGGCTTCGCTATCGTCTCTCTCCGCCCAGGGCATCCTCGGCGGACATGTGACCGGCAACGTGCAGCTCGAGGCTCAGATGAGCCACGCCGACTCCACAATAGGTGCACCCGATGTGCCGCAAGCACTCTTGATGAACGCTCGTGCCGATGTGCTCTACACCAACGGCGACTTCAGCGCCGGCCTCCGCTTCGAAGCCTACCAAGACCCTCTGCTGGGATTCGACCCACAATGGAAAGGCCAGGGATTGGCAAATTACTTTATTGCCTACAACGGCGAGCGGCTCAGCCTTACGGCAGGTCACTTCTATGAGCAATTCGGCAGCGGACTCATTCTCCGCACCTACGAAGACCGCTACCTCGGCATCGACAATGCCCTCCTCGGATTCAGCGCCAAATACCGTCCGATTGATGGAATAACCCTGAAAGCCGTAGCGGGAAAACAGCGCTATTTCTGGACACTCGGCAACGGGCTCGTGCGCGGCGTCGATGGTGAAGTGGCCTTGAACAGCATCCTTCCCTTCATGGCCGAAAGCATGCTGCGCGTCAACCTCGGCGCAGGATTCGTGAGCAAATACGAAGAAAATGAGAACATTGCCGCCGAAACTCCCGGGCTAATCCTCAACCTTCCGCTCAACGTGGGCGCCGGCGCCGTGCGCGCCGATGTGGCCTTTGGCGGATGGAACCTGCAAGCCGAATACGCCCGCAAAGGACAAGACCCCTCGGCTCTGAACGGATACATCTACCGGCCGGGTGAAGCCATGACCTTCAACCTCAGCTACTCACAGCGTGGTTTCAGCGCCTCCCTTCAAGCCAAACGCATCGACAACATGGGTTTCAAATCGATGCGCAGCCAAACGGGAGAAATGCTCTACATCAACTACCTGCCGGCAACCCCGCGTCAGCACACCTATGCCTTCCCCTCCATGTATCCCTACGCCACCCAGGTGAACGGCGAACAAGGCCTGCAAGCCGACGTGATGTATAAGATAAAGAAAGACACGTGGCTGGGTGGCAAATACGGCACCGACCTCCATCTGAACAGCTCCGTGATGACCACCCTCGACACCACCGTCACCGGCGGGCGCGGCACCGACGGCTACACCGTCGGCGGCAGCACGGGCAACCTGCTCTACGGCGACGTCTCCTTCGAGGTGGCACGCAAACTAAGCAAGAATGTCAAAATCAGCGCCACCTACCTCTACCAAGTCTTCAACCCGATTGTGGAAAACGAACACGGCAACCTGCACCACAACAACGCCGTTGTGGCCGACATCAACTGGAAGGTAAGCAAGAAACACGCCCTGCGCTTCGAAGCTGAATGGCTCGGCAGCGACAGCCGCTACGACCCCGGTGACAACGAAACCGACCGTCGCGCCGGCGACTGGCTGATGGGACTTGTCGAATGGAGCATCGGCAGCCATTGGTTCCTCTCGGCCAGCGACCAATACGCCTACAACGACGGCACTGGCAACTACTACAACCTCAGCGTGGGTTACACCCAAGGGGCCACCCGGCTGCAGGTGGGTTACGGCAAACAGCGCGAAGGCATGCTCTGCATCGGAGGCGTCTGCCGTCAGGTTCCCGCCAGCAACGGCCTTAGTATCAGTTTAACCACAAGCTTCTAAAAATAACGACGCCATGAAAAACACAATCATATTAAGCCTCGCCGGACTTCTCCTTTTTGCGGCATGCGACAAAATCGAAGCCGACCAATACACCGTCGCCGGCAGCGGCGGAACCAGCGGCGGCGGACAATGGAGCAACGGCGGCACACAATACGTCCTCGTTGAGAAATACACAGGACCGCGGTGCGTCAACTGCCCCAATGCCGACGTCACCCTCGACCAGCTCCATGCGCAATTCGGCGACCGACTGGTAGTCATCTCCATCAACCACCCCACCGGACAAGGAGAACCCTTCCCCGGCCAACCTGACATGCGTACCGACGCCGGCACCGCCTGGGACCAGTACTTCGGCATCGGCGCCATCCCCGCCGCCTACCTCAACCGTAACAAGGCAAAACAATACAGCGGCTCTATGGACAATCTCGGAAACGACATCGACGCCCTCGTCAACCAAGACCCACTCCTCGACCTCACACTCACCTCCTCCGCCGACACCGCCAGCCGCACCATCGACATCACCGTCAGCTACCACCTCTACAACCACATCGACAACGGAATAACCCTCACGCTCGCCTTGACAGAAGACTCACTCTCCTACCGGCAGCTCACCCCCAACAACGGCATTGTAAGCGGCTACATCCACAACCACATGCTCCGCGCCGTCATCACCGACACCTGGGGCGAAGACATCCCCACCTCCGGAGTTGCCGGGGAAACCAAAGTCAAACACTTCTCCTACACCGTCACCAACCCCGACATCAAGCTCGAGAACTGCCATGTGGTCGGAATCATCTCCAACAAAGACGACCGCACCGTGATCAACTCCCACCAATCCCCTGTCGTCATCCCCTGACAATGAACAAGCGCATCCTCGGGTTGGCCCTGCCCAACATCATCACCAACATCACCGTACCCCTCCTCGGCATGGTCGATATGGCCATTGTCGGCCACCTCTCGGGAGCGCATGTGAGCGCCATCGTCGTAGGCAGTTCCATCTTCAACCTCATCTACTGGAATTTCGGATTCCTCCGCATGGGCACCAGCGGACTCACCGCACAAGCCTACGGCGCGCAACGCTGGGACGAAAGCCTGAAAATACTCATCCAAGCCTGCTCCATCGCCTTGGTCATCGCCCTGCTCATCATCGCCCTACAATGGCCCTTCTCCGAAGCCGCCAAAGTGGTCTTCCGCAGCGACCCCTCCAACGGCCCCGAAGTGATGGACCTCGCTCTCACCTACTTCTTCGTCCGCGTCTGGGCGGCTCCCGCCACCCTTGGGCTCTACTCCATCAAAGGATGGTTCATCGGCATGCAAGACTCCAAGACTCCCATGTGGATTGCCATCGCGCTCAACTGCATCAACATCGTCGCCTCCCTCATCTTCGTGATGCTCTTGCATTGGGACATCTTCGGCGTGGCCCTTGGCACCGTCATCGCCAACTACTCCGGCCTTGCCCTCGGCATCCTCTTCCTCCGACGTCGCATCCGACTCGACGACAACCTCTCCCCCCTGCGCCTCCAACCCTCAACCCTCAAGCATGCCCTCCGCTGGCAGGAAATGCGACGCTTCTTCAAAGTCAACGGCGACGTCTTCCTGCGCACCGTGTGCCTCTCGGCCGTCTTCACCTTCATCACAGCCGCCAGCGGCCGCATAAGCGAGAACATCCGCGCCACCGACGGCATCCTGATGATGTTCTTCACCCTCTTCAGCTACATCATGGACGGCTTTGCCTATGCCGGCGAAAGCCTCGTCGGACGACACATCGGTGCCCGCCAGCAGCGACACCTCAAACTCGCCGTACGGCTCCTCCTGCTGTGGGGTATGGCCCTCACCGTCGTCTTCACCGGCCTCTACGCCGCTTTCGGCAACCAGTTCCTGCACATCTTCACCGACCAGCAGGAAGTCATCGACACCGCCGGTGAATATATGTTCTGGGTCATCGCCATCCCCGTCTGCGGCTTCGCCGCCTTCCTCTTCGACGGCATCTTCATCGGCGCCACCGCCACCCGCACCATGCGCAACGCCATGTTCGTGGCCACAGCCGTCTTCTTCCTCATCTATTTCGGCGTGAAACACCTGTATCTCCACACCACCGACGGCCTCTCCGAACATGCCTGGAACAACATCCTCTGGCAAGCCTTCATGGCCTTCCTCATCCTGCGCGGACTTCTGCAGGGCCTCCGTCTGCGCAAAGACGTCTATAACCAAGTGGAAAAATGAAAGCGACAACCACAACAACTCCCCATGTATTCATGCTGCTCCTCGTCGGCATCCTTCTCCAATTTCTTCCCTCCTCCCCGCTCCAAGCACAGAACTTCGGCTATGCCGACCATCGGGGACGCGTGGTCGATGCCGAAACAGGCAAACCCCTGCCGAACGTCAAAATCTCACAACCCGTCGGCAGAACCACCTACTCCGACTCCGCAGGACGGTTCTCCGTACGCTACTTCCACACCGAAAGCGACCTCCGCGTCGTCATCTCCCACCCCGGCTACTGCACCGACACCTTCGGCGTCGCACCCGCCTTCGTCGCCCTGCACCGCATGACCGCCCGCTCCCAGAAAAAACGCCCCAAGGTAGGCGTCGTCCTCTCGGGTGGCGGAGCCAAAGGGGTAGCCCACATCAGCGCCCTGCGCACCATCGAAGAAGCCGGCATCCCCATCGACCTCATCTGCGGCACCAGCATGGGAAGCCTCATCGGTGCCCTCTATTGCATCGGCTACTCCACCGACTACCTCGACTCCCTCGTCCGCTCCCAAGACTGGCCCACCCTCCTCAGCGACCGGGCCGACCCCCTCGAACTCACCCTGCCCCAACGCGAAGAACAGAACACCTACGCCCTCATCCGCGGCATCAACAGCGACCGGCCCCAGCAAGGTGGACTCATCCGAGGCAGAAACCTCATGCGGCTCTTCCGACGCCTCTGCAGCACCTACCTGGACAGCATCTGCTTCGACAGCCTCCCCATCCCCTTCGCCTGCGTGGCCACCGACCTCGTCACCAACACCGAAGTCGATTTCCATAGCGGCAGCCTCATCCGGGCCATGCGCGCCTCGATGGCCATTCCCGGAGTGTTCACCCCCGTGCGCATCGGCGACAGCGTCCTCGTCGATGGCGGCCTCCGCAACAACTACCCCGCCGACCTCGCCCGTCGCATGGGAGCCGACATCATCATCGGCGTCACCGTCCAAGGCAAACCTCTCAAAGCCGCGGAAATCGGCGACGCCGCCACCGTCATGATGCAAATCATCGACATCAACACCAGCAACAAATACAAAGACAACATCGAGATGAGCGACCTGGTCATGGCGGTCGATGTCAGCGGCTACTCCGCCGCCAGCTTCACCTCCTCCGCCATCGACACCCTCCTCCGACGCGGCCGCCAGGAAGCACTCTCCCATTGGGACGAACTCCTCCAACTCCGTCGCGAAAACGGCATCGACAGCATCTCCCTGCCCATCAAGTCGCCCAGGCAAGCCCCTCCCGACAGCCTCTTCCAAATCCCGCGTCCCACCATACCCACCGCCCCCATCGTAAGCGCAGGCTTCCGCTTCGACACCGAAGAAATGGGCGCCATCCAACTCAACCTCAAATACCCCTTCGGCACCAGCATCCCGATGGGACTCAGCGGCACCGTGCGACTCGGACGACGCATCATGGCCCGTGCCGAATACTCCCTCCTCACCCGACGCTCCACCTTCCACCCCACCATCTCCTACACCTTCCGCAACAACGACATCGACCTCTACTCCAAAGGACTGCGCACCCACAACATACGCTACCACCAGCACACCGCCGACTTCGCCCCGCTCGACCTCCGGCTCCGACTCGTCGAAATCCATGCCGGACTCCGGTGGGACTACTTCGACTACTATGGCCAGCTGCTCGCCTCCGACGGCTCACAACCCGCCCTCTCCGACGACAACTTCTTCTCCTACTACGCCACCGCCGACATCAACAACGAAAACCACTGGTACTTCCCCACCCGCGGCACACGCTTCCACACCGCCTACCACTACCGCACCACCAACCTCATCGGCTACGACAACCACCTCGGCCTCAACGACATCAACGCCCACTGGCGCATCAACATCACACCCCTGCCCCGACTCACCCTGCAACCCCTGCTCTACTCCCGCGTGATCCTCGGGGAAAACACACCCGTCGCTTGGCGCAACGCCATCGGCGGCGAATGGTTCAGCCACACCGTCGAACAACAACTGCCCTTCGCCGGCATCGGACACCTCGAATACCTCGGCAACTACCTCTTCGCCGCTCAACTGCAGATACAACTGCACGTCCTCTCCCACCACTACGTCCTCCTGCGATTCGCCTCCGCCCTCGAAGACGACAACCTCGACAAACTATTCTCCCACCAACCCCTCCTCGGCGCGCAACTCGGCTACAGCTACACCACCCTCTTCGGCCCCATCGACCTCCGCATCGGCTACTCCAACCGCACCCGACAACCCTACTTCCTACTCAACATCGGACACCTGTTTTGACAACAATTCTTTTTTTCATATATTTGCACCATGAAAGCAATGGACCTATATCGGCTCTTTGAGCATCAAGTGGCTGAATACCACAAAACAGACAACATCGACGCCCCCTGCGGCAATCCCTATAAAGAAGGCACCTTCGAAGCCCTCCTCTGGGAAAAATCATGGGTCGATACCGTGCAATGGCACCTCGAAGACCTCGTCCGGCCCGACGACGTCGATCCCGTCTATGCCCTCCAGCTCAAACGACGCATCGACCGCTCCAACCAGCACCGCACCAACCTCGTGGAATGCATCGACGACCACTACATGGCCCTCTACAGCAACGTGCCCCCCCTGCCCGACGCCAAACTCAACACCGAGACACCCGCCTGGGCCATCGACCGACTCTCCATCCTCGCACTCAAGATCTACCACTTCGACATCGAAGCCCGCCGCGGCGACGCCGAACACCAAGCCCGATGCCAAGCCAAACTCGACACCCTGCTCCAGCAACGTGCCGACCTCACCGAAGCCATCGACCAGCTCCTCGACGACCTCGCCGCCGGCCGCCGCCGCATGAAACTCTACCGCCAGATGAAAATGTACAACGACCCCTCGCTCAACCCCTCGCTCTACAAGAAATAACCGCCCCTCCGACGCCCCGATGCAGCACGTACTCATCATCCGCCTCTCCGCCTTCGGCGACGTAGCCCTCATGGCTCCCGTCGTACAAGCCGTCGCCGCCGCCAACAGCGACATTCTCTTCACCGTCGCCGCGCCACCCATGCTGCAACCCCTCTTCGAAGGACAACCCAACATCCGCTTCCTCGGAGTCAAGAAAAAACAATCCGCACGCGACATCTACCGCCAGCTGAAAACCGTCGGAGCCGACGCCGTGGCCGACCTCCACCAGGTGAACCGCGTGGGATGGGCGCTGCTCCTCCTGCGGCTCGACGCCCTCCTCCACCTACACCCACTCAAAATGCGCCGCATCCACAAAGGACGCATCTCCCGCTGGCTCTACCTCGCCCACCTGCGCCGCCGCCCGCGCCGCCCGCAATACCTGCGCTACGCCGACGTCTTCCGCCGCCTCGGTCTCGCCATCGACCCCTCCTCGCTCAACTCCAACCCCATCACCCTCAACGCCAACCAAAACCCGCCCGCCATCGGCATCGCCCCCTTCGCCCAGCACCGAGGCAAGATATGGCCCATCGAAAACACAAGCCGGCTCGCCCGCCTGCTCGCCGACGAAGGCTGTCAAGTGCTGCTCTTCGGCAGCCGCGACGAAGCTCCGCAGCTCGAAGACATCGCCGCCCAGCACCCATCCATCCTATCCCTTGCAGGGAAGCAGACCTTCGCCGAAGAACTGAAAATCATGCAGACACTCACCCTGATGGTCTCCATGGACTCCTCCAACATGCACTTCGCCTCCGTCATGGGGACCCCCGTCGTCAGCATCTGGGGCGCCACCCATCCCGACTTCGGCTTCTACGGCTTCCGCCAAGACCGCTCCAACGCCCTCTGCGCCGACCTCCCCTGCCAGCCCTGCTCCGCCTACGGCAACCTCCACTGCCGCTACGGCGACTACCGCTGCCTCCTCGCCGTCACCCCCGAAGCCGTCTTCGACAAAATCAAAAAAGTGACCTGTGACCTGTGATCAGTGACCAGTGTTAAATCACTTTTCACCTCTCCCTTGTTACTCCCTTGTTAAGCCGTAGGCAACTCGTAGGTAGGCCGTAGGTAAGCCGTTTCCCTCCCGTTTGCCTCAAGTATGACTAAAGTATGCCTCAAGTATGGTTCAAGTAGTGTCACCGAGACGCGAGCCAAGAACGAAGAAAACCATCTGAAAAGGCAATTTTCAGCATTTTTGAGGCCTGTGAGAGGGTAAAAATGATACCTTTTGGCCTATCTGTCTTGGGTGATATCTGTTTTGTTAAATCACAACTCGTTGTCTATTGGCCTTTTAGTAAAACAAATTAACATTGTCTGACAGTCTGACAGTTTATTTTTGAAGGGTACCTATTTCTTCTCTTTCCATCTATTATTATTTATATATATTTAATTATTAATAATTATAAGTATTATAAAGGAGGGTTTCTGAAAATGAGGGTATCCATTTTTTAATTGTCAGACTGTCAGACTGTCAGATTTTGGTTTCATGTATTAACCAAAATCCTCTCTACGAGGCATTTAAGACCTTATAGCGTAAAATAGCGTTACAACGTTACAGCTGTTTATTTAAGATATCATTAACATTATTTTTGCTCAGTTCGGAAAAACTTCGTACCTTTGCACCGAGAGAGGACAAAATGTTATAATGGCAGAATACATGCATAACCGATTGTCTTCCAAACAGCATAAATAGATAACTAAAACAACCAACAATGAAAAATCTAAGTATTGTTCTGATTGCGTTGGCGACAACCCTGTCGATGAAGGCGCAAGATACCATTTTTAGTTGTGACTTCTCTACAGGGAGTCCCTATACGATTGGTGTAATTGATACCAATAAATGGTGGTGGGAGCATAATTATACTTTTTTACACACATTTACAGGAGAACACAATATGTGGCAGCGTTTCGACAGTTATTCTATGACCCACGGGAATACTTTAAACGCCTATACTAATTTTGTCAACAGCGGATTCAATACACAGGTGGCCAACTACATGGGTGGAGGAGTAGAGAATGGACCTGTTGGCGACAACGGATTCCTGCTGATGTCAATGATGGACCCCGGTGCAGACGATGGTGCGTTCAACTCTTATGTAGAATTTACGGTCGCTTTCTATGCCCCCCTTCCGACTATTGAGTTTTATCAAATACTACACAAAAGTGGCAATGAGCACTGCTACATTGACTATTCAGCCAATGGTTCGGTATGGTACCCCATAGAAATTAATGTTACGGGAATCGATGTCAATGCTGGAAGCAGCCTTTCTGGGCGATTAAGAATATCACTTCCTCCTTCTTGTGGGTATCAGGCAGCCCTTTATATACGCATCCGCTATGCCTCAGATACAAAAAATAGCAACAATATGTACGGTTCTTTCTGGGCCATCGATGATTTTCGAGTGACACCAAATGTCTTCGTCACAACCAGCGTCAACGACACCACAATGGGTTCTGCCACAGTCAACGGAGAGTCTTCAATCACCATATGTGGTGGCACGGACGTAAGACTCACGGCCACCGCCAACGAGGGCTACCACTTCGTGCGCTGGAATGACAACAACACCGAAGCCACCCGCCTCGTCACGGCCTTATCAGACATGAGTTTCACCGCCTACTTTGAGGCCGACGGCACCGAGGGCATCGACGACATCGAGGCCGATGGCATCCGCATCTACAGCATCGATGGCCGCATCGTGATAGAGGGCGCAGAAGGTAAGGATGTAACGGTGTATGACTTGGAGGGTCGCATTGTCCGCAATGAGTCATTGCCCACTGGTGTCTATTTGGTCAAAGTAGGCGACATCCCCACCCGCCGTGTGGTGGTCCTCAGGTGATTCTAACACCATAACACAACAAAAAGGGCAGCTCTCGAAGCTGCCCTTTCCTTTTACTCCCTTACACCCTTCGAAAAAAAAAAGGAGATAAGAAGACAGTAGATAAGGAGATAAGACAATACCGTTTCAACTTATCAACTTATCAACCTATCAACTTTCCCCTTTCCCTCCCGTTTGCCTCAAGTATGATTCAAGTATGACTAAAGAAACACTTGGGCATGATGAAGGTGTGAATGGGCAATGACCTAGTACTTTCTATA